>CALOBG010000054.1:0-67500 GCA_942490995.1 uncultured Gammaproteobacteria bacterium | reverse complement strand
ATAATGGGTCAGCGACTTACTTCTCAGTGGCAAGCTTAACCGTTTAGGGGAGGCGTAGGGAAACCGAGTCTTAATAGGGCGACAGTCGCTGGGAGTAGACCCGAAACCGGGCGATCTATCCATGGCCAGGGTGAAGGTGGGGTAATACCCACTGGAGGCCCGAACCCACTTATGTTGAAAAATGAGGGGATGAGCTGTGGATAGGAGTGAAAGGCTAATCAAGCCCGGAGATAGCTGGTTCTCCTCGAAAGCTATTTAGGTAGCGCCTCGTGTATCACTCTGGGGGGTAGAGCACTGTTATGGCTAGGGGGTTCCCAGGAACTTACCAACCCATTGCAAACTCCGAATACCCAGAAGTGCAATCACGGGAGACACACGGCGGGTGATAAGGTCCGTCGTGGAAAGGGAAACAGCCCAGACCGCCAGCTAAGGTCCCCAAATTACAGCTAAGTGGGAAACGATGTGGGAAGGCACAGACAGCCAGGAGGTTGGCTTAGAAGCAGCCACCCTTTAAAGAAAGCGTAATAGCTCACTGGTCGAGTCGGCCTGCGCGGAAGATGTAACGGGGCTAAGTTGTGTACCGAAGCTGCGGATGCCAGTTTACTGGCATGGTAGAGGAGCGTTCTGTAGGCCTGTGAAGGTGTGCTGTAAGGCATGCTGGAGGTATCAGAAGTGCGAATGCTGACATGAGTAGCGATAATGCGGGTGAAAAACCCGCACGCCGAAAGCCCAAGGTTTTCCACGCAACGCTAATCGGCGTGGAGTGAGTCGGCCCCTAAGGCGAGGCAGAAATGCGTAGCCGATGGGAAACAGGTTAATATTCCTGTACCTCAATTTATTGCGATGGGGAGACGGAGAAGGTTAGACCAGCCGGGTGTTGGACGTCCCGGTTTAAGCATGTAGGGAGTTTTCTTAGGTAAATCCGGGAGAACAATCCTGAGGTGTTATGACGAGGCTCTCTTTTGGGCCAGAGTGGTTGATACCCTGCTTCCAGGAAAATCCTCTAAGCTTCAGATAGATTGAGACCGTACCCGAAACCGACACAGGTGGGCAGGGAGAGTATCCCAAGGCGCTTGAGAGAACCCTGGTGAAGGAACTAGGCAAAATAGCACCGTAACTTCGGGAGAAGGTGTGCCCCTGGTACGTGAAGGCACTTGCTGCTGGAGCGGAAGGGGGTTGCAGCGACCAGGTGGCCGCGACTGTTTACTAAAAACACAGCACTCTGCAAACTCGAAAGAGGACGTATAGGGTGTGACGCCTGCCCGGTGCCGGAAGGTTAATTGATGGGGTTATCTTCGGAGAAGCTCTTGATCGAAGCCCCGGTAAACGGCGGCCGTAACTATAACGGTCCTAAGGTAGCGAAATTCCTTGTCGGGTAAGTTCCGACCTGCACGAATGGCGTAACGATGGCCACACTGTCTCCACCAGGGACTCAGCGAAATTGAACTTGCTGTTAAGATGCAGTGTACCCGCGGCTAGACGGAAAGACCCCGTGAACCTTTACTATAGCTTTGCACTGGACTTTGAACATGTTTGTGTAGGATAGGTGGGAGGCTTTGAAGCGTGATCGCTAGATTGCGTGGAGCCAACCTTGAAATACCACCCTGACATGTTTGAGGTTCTAACCCAGACCCGTTATCCGGGTCGGGGACAGTGTATGGTGGGTAGTTTGACTGGGGCGGTCTCCTCCCAAAGAGTAACGGAGGAGCACAAAGGTACCCTCAGAGCGGTCGGAAATCGCTCATTGAGTGCAAAGGCATAAGGGTGCTTGACTGCGAGATAGACACATCGAGCAGGGACGAAAGTCGGTCTTAGTGATCCGGTGGTTCTGTATGGAAGGGCCATCGCTCAACGGATAAAAGGTACTCCGGGGATAACAGGCTGATTCCTCCCAAGAGTTCACATCGACGGGGGAGTTTGGCACCTCGATGTCGGCTCATCACATCCTGGGGCTGTAGCCGGTCCCAAGGGTATGGCTGTTCGCCATTTAAAGTGGTACGCGAGCTGGGTTTAGAACGTCGTGAGACAGTTCGGTCCCTATCTGCCGTGGGCGCTGGAGACTTGAAGGGAGCTGCTCCTAGTACGAGAGGACCGGAGTGGACGTACCTCTGGTGTTCCGGTTGTCATGCCAATGGCATTGCCGGGTAGCTATGTACGGAAGGGATAACCGCTGAAAGCATCTAAGCGGGAAGCCTCCCCTAAGATTAGGTCTCCCCAGATCCTCGAGATCTCTAAAGGGCCCTTGTAGACCACAAGGTTGATAGGTCGGGTGTGGAAGTCCAGCAATGGATGAAGCTAACCGATACTAATTGCCCGTGCGGCTTGACCATATAACGCTAAAGCGTTTTGTCTGCCTGACTGCATGTGTACAAACATGCCTGACGACTAATCCAATATCAGAAGCTTTGAGAACCTGCCATGCAGGCAAAGCTTCGAACCAGTTTGCCTGGCGATAACAGCGAGTGGGAACCACCTGATCCCATCCCGAACTCAGAAGTGAAACTGCTCAGCGCCGATGATAGTGTGGGACTAACCATGCGAAAGTAGGTCATTGCCAGGCATTAATTACGAAAACCCCGGTCATTTGGCCGGGGTTTTTTTTTGGTGCGCCCGGCAGGGCGCACTTACTTGGAGGTGAAAGTCCTCTACTCGCCCGGCAAGGGGAAGAGATTAGCCGAACGGCAAGGGTGTCGCGGGTGACTGCGGATCTGGAGGAAGCCGAAGGCAAAGCGCTGGCCTGACGAACAGGAAGCGGATACGAGGCGGCACGGCGGGGTAAGACGGCCAATATCGTCAAAGCCCGAAACTTGCACGGAACGCCGTGACGTATATCCGACGGGCATAAGCGTGAAGGTGGGTGCGTCATACCCGGGGAGATCTGCAACGGTGCCTTGTGCTACTGACATCGAGAGGTGTCGGGATACCGGTGCAGAAGTCAGCCGAGGCCATAGTAGGTGTCGCGATGAACCGAAGGGCCGAACGTGGAATGCCGCAAGTAGGCGACGGGAACACACGGACAGTTGATGAAGGCAGAAGATCCGCGGCAAGTGGATGCTGACAGAGAGACGCCGGGGCGGTACTCCGGTGGGACTTTGTGTGGCGCCGAGACTGAGGTGACGACCCGTTCGCGGACGAAAGCGGAGCGGAGTGAGTTGATGGAAGCCGTGTGTGAACGCGGTAACCTGAAGCTTGCGTATCAACGGGTGGTGGAGAACAAAGGCGCGGCCGGTGTCGATGGCATCGGTGTGGCGGCGTTCAAGGACCATCTCAAACGACACTGGCCGACGATCAAGGCCAAGGTGCTGGCGGGAAGCTACATGCCCTCGCCGGTGCGCCGGGTGGAGATCCCGAAGCCGGAAGGTGGGGTCAGGACACTCGGTATTCCGACGCTGACGGATCGCCTGATCCAGCAAGCGTTGCATCAGGTGCTCTCGCCGATCTTCGAGGTTGAGTTTTCCGAATCGAGTTACGGATTTCGACCGGGGCGGAGTGCGCATCAGGCGGTCAAGGCAGCGCAGCAATACGTTGCCGAAGGCCGTCGGGTGGTGGTGGACATGGATCTGGAGAAGTTCTTCGACCGTGTTAACCACGACCTGTTGATGGAGCAACTGTCAAAGACGATTGGTGACGGGCGAGTGCTTCGCCTTATCCGCCGGTATCTGGAAGCAGGCATGATGGCCGAGGGGACGGTATCCCCACGGACGCAAGGAACGCCGCAGGGCGGCCCTCTGAGTCCACTGCTGTCGAATGTTCTGCTGACGGCACTGGATCGGGAACTGGAACGCCGTGGTCATGCGTTCTGTCGCTACGCGGACGACTGTAATATCTATGTCCGAAGCGAAGCGGCGGGAGAGCGGGTCATGGCGAGCATCACCCGGTTCCTGGCGGAGCGCCTCAAGCTCACGGTCAATGAGGCCAAGAGTGCGGTGGCGCGGCCGTGGAAGAGGCCGTTTCTGGGCTACAGCATGAGCTGGCATCAAGCCCCGAGACTGCGGATCGCACCAGCCAGTTATCAACGACTGAAGGCTCGCGTGCGGGAAGTGCTCAAGGGCGCGAGAGGGCGCCGCCTGACGACAGTCATTACCGAACTCAACCCGCTCCTTCGCGGCTGGATGGCCTACTTTCGGCTAACCGAAACCAAGAAGGCGCTGGAAGAGCTGGATGGCTGGATCAGGCACAAACTGCGCTGCATCTTGTGGCGCCAGTGGAAACGCCCATCTACTCGTGCCAAGGCTCTGATGCGGGCGGGACTGACGGAAGAACGGGCCTGGCGTTCGGCGACGAACCAACGCGGGTCGTGGTGGAACAGTGGTGCGAGCCACATGAACCACGCCTTCCCGAAATCCTTCTTTGATCGTCTCGGTCTGGTGTCGCTGCTCGATACGACGCGCCGACTCCAGTGTGTTCCATGAACCGCCGGATGCGGAACCGCATGTCCGGTGGTGTGGGAGGACGGCGGGGGCGACCCCGCCTCCTACCCGATGGTGAAGAGGACGACTACCATGAATTAATTACCTTATCTCGCAACGGCGCAAAAGTGAGGGAATCGGAGACTACACTTCATGTACTGTGATTGCTCCAAATCCGTTGGTTTGACTTAAGGCTTACTTGGTGACCCTACGCAAGACGAAAGCGATCGGAATATCTGCCCGGCGACTGCAGTGGAGCTTCACCGGATCCCGTTCACTTTATTGGCACAGCGGCAGCGCAGCGATATCTGCGATTCTAAACACATACACGCTGCTCGTACCTGACAATGAGCAATACTATATCCGCGCAATCAGGCCTCACCTAAAAGACATCCAGGACCAACGATTGCGCTCGCAAGTTATAGAGTTCATGAAGCAGGAGTCCCTACACGGATTAGCGCACCAGAAATATTGGGTCGAATTGTCCAGGGCCGGCATTAATGTTGAGCGCTTCGTCCGAGCTTGCGACTTTCTTCTTTACCGGGTGCTCGAACCGCTCCAACCCAGTTGGCTGAAGCTCTCTATTGTTGCGGCCATAGAACACATAAATGCCTCTATCGCCGATTCCATTCTGAAAGGAGATCTCCTGTCAGGTGCAGAACCAGAATTAAAGCGTTTGTTTGAATGGCACTTTGCGGAAGAGATAGAGCACAAGGCCGTCGCGCATGATGTGCTTACCTCACGATACCCTAGCTATTTGGCCAGGGTATCCGGTGCAGTATTAGCCTATACCGTTTTCTATTCCCTCATCGCGTTAGGTACGAGCTATCTTCTAATTTCAAGCAAGAACTTTTTCCGTATTAGAACTGCGCGCGACTTGAGTCGATTTCTACTCCAGCAGGGTGGTTTGAAAGACACGTTTCTGCATTTTATTAGGTACCTTAGTCCGACCTTCGATCCTTGGTCCTTGAATAACCGTGAGCTAGCAACCCTCGCTATGGAAAGAATTTCCAGAACCGGCTCAGAAGATGGCCGTTCGGCGAAAGGTGATTCACCAGCAATTTATTCAACTCAACGTCTACAAGCCTAGAACAAGTATTCGAGACCCAAGTTCATTTTTCTAGCGTATCTCCTCTGCGAATCTAATCTCCCTAGTAACTAACACGACAGCTCAAAGCTTCTCTACTGCCAAAAAGGTACGAACGCGTCTTTTTCATACAGTTTCCCGAATCAATCAACATCTATGCACCGACGGATACCCGACGTCGCGCGCCAATCCGCAGGTTCGTACGTCCGGTGGCGAAATCCGAGCCTAAACTTAGTTTTAAGCCTTCCGCGATAGTGTGGGGAAATCGTTCCCGATCGCCCCAAAGCGGGGCATATGGCCAATATTGCAACTGAAAATTCGAACGATAGACGAAACCCGCACCAGGTTTCCGTGATCCGGTCGAAAAGTAAAGGGTAGCAACCGCAGAGGTTGCGGGCGTCTACCACGACTATCGTTTTTCCGGGGCGTCAAAACCGCTAGACTAGAATGCGTGTTGGCGAAAGCTTTAACCGATGCGCCTGGCTACAAAGAATGCATGCCTCGGGCCGGCGGCTAGGACCTATCCTTACATCAGGGAATGCGGAAATGAATGCTGGCACCACGCCAGAAAGTTACGAAATTCGGCCAAGTGATCTAAGCCAGGCAGTTTTCCGCGTCTTGCTAGTTAGTGCCGTTGTTATCTGGACGGCAGTAAACGGTCAAACCAACTCCCTAGTCGATATCATCCGAGAGCCCCATTTCCAGTTCGCCGTCCTTTATTGGGTGATATCCGTTCTCATGTTCTGCTGGACCGCCTACTTGCTTGCCCGAGTCCGGCCCAACTCGTTGCTCTACCAAATCACCCGGGTCTTCGGAATCTTCACAGATGTTGGCGCAGCTTCTGTATATACAGCGATCTCTGGTGCCGCCGGAATAATACTTTACCCCGTTTTTCTTACGATAAGCATCGGATACGGATATAGATTTGGAGTTAGATATCTTTACGCAGCATTAGTTGTCAGCGCAGTATTCTTTGGCTTCGCCGTTCAAAGGAATTCGTACATCATTGAAAACACCAACCTGATACTTGCGTATTACCTCGGCATCGCTCTAGTGCCACTCTACTCTGCGTCTCTGTTGAACAAGCATCGCGAAGTGCTGCAACGCTTGAAAGAAGTAAACTTGGCTCGTTCGCGCTTTATAGCAAATATGAGCCATGAGCTGCGGACGCCACTTCATGCAATCATCAGCGTGGCAGATTTACTGAGCGAGGATTTTCGCGAGCGCGCGAATGAGGTGGATGGAACGTACCAGAAGGTCGGAATGATCGGAGATTCGGCACACTACCTTCTAGATTTAGTCAACCGAGTACTAGATATAGCATCAGCGGACGCTGGCGGAGTGGGAGCTGCCAAACTCGCCACAGTTAACCTGCGCGAGACTATTGCTACGAGCCTAAAGGTGTGCCGCCCGAACGCTGAGGGAAAAGGTCTAGGTTACTACTGGTTTTACGACCTTGAGTTACCGAGATATGTCGAGAGTTCGTCAGAACACCTTCAGGAGATTCTAGTAAATACTATCGGAAACGCGGTTAAGTATACGCAGTCGGGCTATGTTTACGTTAGCGCCAAGTCGGTAACGAAGAAGTCTGGGAAAGAGCTCGTTCTTGAGATTGCCGATACCGGTATCGGCATCTCGTCGAAATTACTGCCGACAATATTCGAACCGTTCACGCTTGGAGACGATAGCGCCGGCAGGAACTACAGCGGAACGGGGCTAGGCCTAACCCTAACAAAGCAATTTGTGGAAAACCTTCGAGGAACCATAGAGTTCTTTTCTACCGAAGGCGCCGGGACGCGTTGCATAATAAGACTGCCCCTAGCTTCAACACCGATAGGGATGGCTCTCACAGATCATGATGCAGCAGGGAAGGTCTGCGTCCTCATTTCCCCTAGAACTGTTAGACGAGATGAACTACAGAATTTTGAAGCTGTCGGCTGGTGTTGCCGTGTTACCAACAAGGAACTCGTGACAACCGAACTACTCGCCGAGGCATCAGTGATATTTGTTGATTCTGCATACTTAGGAATGCTAGATGAGATAACGGACAAGCTCGGCTCACTAAAAGCGAGGCGACTCGTTGTAATTTATGATTCAACAAGTTCGGTACGACAAACTGAGCGGCTAGCAATAAACACAATCGTGAGGAAGGGGTCTCCTGCAGACCTGAAAGCCGCAAGCGAACTGGCAGCAGCGATGTACGGAGTAAGTGAGGAAGGCACCAAGGCACACGCCAATCTAACAGATCTTGGAATTGAGTACGTACTAGTCGCTGACGACAACCCTACTAACCTTAGAACTGCACGGTTAGCCTTAGAGAATCATGGACTAAACGTTACTACTGTGGACAATGGAGACAAAGCTCTGACGGAGCTTGAAACCAACAAGTACAACATCGCCTTCGTCGACCTACATATGCCAGCCATGTCGGGAATTGAAGTAACTCAAATTTATCAGTATCTACTTGGCGAGTTTAAGACCCCGATAGTAATTCTGACCGCGGATGCAACTCATTCTGCACGAGAGGAGGCCTTGTCAGCCGGAGCACTCGCTGTTCTGACGAAGCCCCTAAGGGTTGCGGAATTGCGCCAAGCGGTCGCAGACTATGCGCGATGTGCGGGTCCGCATGCTAGCGAGCATGCCTCGACCAAAGCTGCAACCGAAACTTTATATCCGACTCAAATAGTGGATGAATCGGTGCTTCAAGAATTCCTTGACTTGGAAATCTCGCCGGACGAGATCTCGATTATGCTTGACGAATTTCTCGAGGACGGAAAAAAGCTGTTATCGGAACTAGAAACTTGGATAGCGCGTAGAGACACGGAAAAAGTAAGGTACGTTCTGCACTCACTTAAGGGAGCGTGCGGAACGGTAGGAGCAAGCGAACTATTTACACTGTTGAAGGCTGCTGAGCGTTATTCATTCGACGAACTGCTTGAGGATCAGAGACTTACGCCTCAAAATCTTGCGTCGCTCCTCGACAACAGCTCTGACCAGTTGATGCACTTGGTAACAAGTAGGTCATCAAGACAACGCCACTAGCCAATAGCGAAGGCCCGCTCTAGACTCGCAAAAGAAAAGCCTTTGGTGTCAACGACATCAGCATCTCATGGCGAGTGACTATACATATCAGTATAGCTACGCGATTTCTACACCGTGGCCAAGGCCCGGTCAGCACTGCATGCTGACCGGGGAGATACCGAATGGTCAGTTAGCCGGCTGCCGCCATTTCCTCCGGTTGATAGCTATTCTCGATATGAGGAAAGCTTTTGGCTTGGTTGGCGATAAGGCGATCAATGTTTCGGAGATCGCGGGAGTCTAGCCTCATGGCCGTTTCGACCCAAGAGTCCGCTATCCCATACAGTTCTTTTCTATCAATCGTGTGCGCGTGATTTAGAGCCCGCCGAAAGGCGGAAACTCCGCGCCGACTCGCGTGCCGGGACGCATACGACCTAATCGTTTCTTCACCCTCGCCCCTATCACACAGCACATCGACCACTCCCAGTTCGTAAAGCTCCTCTGCAGTGTAATTTTTAGCACTGAGGATGATTTGTTCCGCAGTGAAAGCACCTACTTTACGCCTGAGCAGTGTGTAGGCGCCCATACCAGGGAAAAGCCCGAACAATACTTCAGGGAACCCAAGCATCGTTCCCTTCTCTGCCACAAGAATATTCCCAGCAAGAGCAGCTTCAAAACCCCCTCCCATGGCGATACCTTGGACTAGCGAGAACGACAGCGCATCGCCGAAATTCGAAGCGTGATAGAAAACTGAATCCGTAGCCTTCTTCGAGTACCGTACAAGACCAGCACGATCCTGTTGTGCAATCAGCCTCCGAAATAAACGTAAATCACCTCCGAGGTTGAACACACCGGGTATTTTCGAAGCGAATACGACGTATGCGATGCGTTGCGGTCGAACTAAGCTCTCAGACGCTTGCCTGGCCCGAACGTGCTTCTGAACAGTCCTGATATCGTCGAGCAGTTCAGTTGAAAAATGAGGCGTAGCATTAGATCTTATATATTTCCAAAGAATGCCGAATTTGTCCTCGTACTGTACCTCAAGATTATCTAAATCTCCGATTTCCTGAGCAAGATCTGGTTCTCTTTTAGCCTTGTCTATATTTTTTATAGTTACGAGCATTTTACCCTCCTCGTATCCGCGGTCTTTCTTATCGGTCTGCGATAGTCGCCGCCACTCTCGCCAATCACATCCCGTAACCGACATGTTGTAGGAGTGCTAAGGCGCGCTCCGGGTCTGGGCCCGAATTGTTTCGTCTGCGACATAATGTTCCTAGATTGTTATACCGGTCAATCACCTAGGTAACGTACAAAACGGCGAAGCATCGACGGTCCCAAGCTAGATGAGCCTAATATCGTTTGTCTCGGCGCATCGGGAGTTTGAAATATTGCAGTAGCCGATTTCCAACAGCCGTCTAGTGAGTGCTACGACCCACTGACTGCTCTTTGCGCAAAGCGCAAAGATGGAGTACTTAACACCCGACGGAAGCGGGTTACACCTTCTGCGACAGGACGATCTTCCTGGGTAAGTCGAAGGAACTTCCTAATAACGCATTGTGCACAGAGCAGCAAACTTAATCAGTCGCGTTCGGGATCCGCTAATGACCCGTCGCCCTCTAGGGTTGCAATATATTGACGCAATTCGCCGCTCGACCGCTTCCAGATTTCTTGTAACTCTGCAGTGAAGCTAGGTGAGACGATACATGTATGTTCGTTGGTTCGAAGCGCAGCAGTAACCCCTGAAGATCGGATAAACTCAGAAATTCCGGTTCCCCCGCCTGTGTCTGCGACGCTCTTGATAGAATGCAGAATGCGCGCCGGCGTTAAGCCGGCGTCAGCGTTTTCGAAATCTCGAAGAATACGAAGTTGAATTTCGATTTCATCGATAAATTGACGTAGTAGGCTCGCTACCTTTAATGGGCCGATACCACCGTCCAGCATTTCCTCGTATACGCTAATATCAACCAAGGACGAACGATTCTTCCAAATTTCGCAGGTTTCGGGCGCCGGAGTGAGCCCAACTGAATTTGTCAAATCATGAATTTGCTTAAAAAGTGCAAATGACGAGATTGGTCGTTCTATTATCTGCGAAATGACATTCGAATGCGTGCATTGTTCGACAACCGCCCGGGTACTAGATGTCAATACGACCGTGGTCGGACGCTTCTCTACTCCTAGAATTTCTAGGGTATAAAGTATTTCGTGTGCATCGCTATCGCCTAGAAACCAATCAAGGACCAGCACGTCGGGCTGCCTTTCTTTGACGAGCGCGATGCACTCGTTCGCGGACGCCACACTACAGACTTCTGCACCCAGCGTGCGCAATCCCTCGCCAAGCAGTGCGGAACTCGTGGCATTGTCGTCGACCAATAAGAACAACAACCCCTGAAACGAAATATTCAACTGTCTATCGAATTCGTTTGAAGACATGATGTCTTCTCTAGAAAACGCGAATAGAAGTTGTGTCGCTGAACGTATCTGAGCCGCCGTGGCTTCCTTCGATAAACGTATCAATGGCGTTGGGTGGAGTGTTTCACGGGTGAATGGAGCGGAAACGATAAGCGCGAAATGACAATCGGACGCCGCCGAAATCGATGCTTTTAAGGTTTCGAGGGAGCTGTAATCTAGGAATAACGCCTTAATTCGAGACGTTTCTGAAATGTGGTTTTGCAGCAATAGCTCGGTCTCACGACCGCCGGCAAAGTCAACGTACCCTTCTAATGCTGCGGCAAACTTGTTTATCGTAGCGGGATACTTGCTTAGACAGGTACAGACACCTCGCCCGAGTTCGAGAAATTCACCATCTTCAATTTGTATTGGGATAGAAATCGTAGTGGTGAACTCATTGTTACTCACCTCACGAAACGAATAGGACCCATGGATCGCCGTAGCTAGTGTTTTAGCGGAACGTAAACCAACGCCAGCACCGAAATAATCTAAGGAATCCGCTTCGCCAGCAGCATAGCGACTTGACCGAGTAGAGGTTTTTTGGTCATCACTTCGAATGTTCGTAATTTCAAACCAAAGAGTTGCTTTATTGGTCTCAGATATCTCACAAGATACCTGAATGGTGATGGAGCCATTTTGGGAGTATCGCGTCGCATTAGTCAGAGCGTTCAGGAGTAGACGCTCAGCCTCTATTGCTTGAAGTCCGATCCGCGGCACGATAACGCTCCCCAATTCGAACGTCAGTCGCGTGCCGTTCTCTCTGAAAACTTCAGTGAACCGCATCGCGATTTCTGCCATCCATTCGATTGTGGCCACCTGGCTTCTGCCAACAACTGCATTCGGCCCATTCACAGAATCTTCTTCAACGAACTGAGTTGTAATCCGCCCCAGTGATCTAATGGTTTGCTCAATTAGGCGTAGTCGTCTCCTAGTAATCGGTTCCGCAGAATCGAGGTACGCAGAGTCTGTTGTCGTAAGCAGCGATTGAAGTTGGGTGCGAATATCATGGGAAACGAAAATTAGGAGCTTCTCGTTAGCGTCTGCCTGCGCTTGCGAGCGAACCATCGCATTCCTTAACTGGACTGTTAGGTGATCTATATAGAATGCGATGAACGGAACCCCTAGAACGAACGCGAAAATCTCATATTTTTGCGAGTGCCAATAACTCGAAAAGAAATAAAGAACCGATATGCCAGTGCAGGCTACCCCCACCGCAAACCAGAGGAAGAATCGGCCGAATCGTAGGGCGTATCCAAACGTTATCTGGATGAGTATCAAGAATAAGAATATTCCTGCGGTTTGCGTGATATGCAGACCGTATAAAGTGAAGAAATTGTCGATCAACAACGTTGAAACTACGCGTAGACGTTGATGACTGTGCGCCCTTGCGGTAATGGCGATTACTAGACAAGTATATGCAATAAAACCTAAATATAGAGGGTGAAAATAGTGGCCAGTATGAACAAAGTAGGCCCCCATAAACAGGCAAACAAATAAGCGAATCTTAGACTGGCTTCGTTCTCTTTCTAGTAGGATAGACTCGTTACATGTGGGCACATCACGCATATTCATCTGAACGTTCCGGGTAGCGAGTAGGAATCTAGGATAAACGTAGAAAGTTGGCTATAACCAATTTGGCACGCGCGACTTGCGTGCGAATTAGATCATTACGTTAGTGCCCATCGTTAATATAAAGATGCGGAGTGTTAAATGGGCGTTTTATTCTGTGAGCAAGCGGAGAGCTGCCTTCAACAGCTCGTTAACCGTCGTAGGGTTCGCCTTGCCCCCCGTCCGTTTCATTACCTGACCTACTAGAAACCCAAGGATCTTTTCTTTCCCCGACCGGAATTGCTCAACTTGGACGGAAAACTCACGAATGACGTCCGATACAGCTATTTCGATCTCACTCGTATCTGAGATCTGTTTCAAATTGTTCTTATCAATGATTTGATCGGCGTTGCGGTCACCATCCAGCATTTCCTGAAATACTAGTTTGGCGATCTTTCCGGAGATCGTATTGTCAGCGATCCGGAGGAGCAGCCCGCTGAGATCCCGGGCCGAAACAGGCGCCTCCGCGATCGAAAGCCCACTCTTATTCAACGCCCCGAACAGTTCGCCGAGGATCCAGTTAGCCATGAGTTTCGGATCCACGCCGTTGGATTCCAGTCCGGCCTCGAAATAGCGGGCGGTCTCTGGTTCGTTGGTCAGTGCCGCGGCGTCATCCTCGGAGAGGGCATATTCGGCAACATAACGTTTGCGTTTGGCGGCCGGGAGTTCGGGCATGTTTTTGGCGACGGCTGAAATAAACGCTTCGGTTACTTCCAGGGGAAGTAAGTCCGGGTCCGGGAAGTAGCGGTAGTCGTGCGCGTCTTCCTTGCTGCGCATCGAGCGGGTTTCGTCCGCGTCGGCGTCGTACAGCCGGGTTTCCTGCACGACACTGCCGCCGTCTGTCAGGATTTCGATTTGACGTTCTACCTCGAACTCTATCGCGCGTTCCACGAAGCGGAACGAATTCAGGTTTTTCACTTCGGTCCGGGTGCCGAGTGTGGTGCTGCCTTTCGGCCGCACGGAAACATTGGCATCGCAACGGAAAGAACCTTCGGCCATGTTGCCGTCGCAGATCTCGAGATAACGAACCAGGCGATGCAGTTCGCGCATGTATGCAACGGCTTCCTGAGCGGTGTGCATCACGGGCTCAGAAACAATTTCGAGTAGCGGCGTGCCGGCGCGATTGAGATCGATGCCGGTAGCGCCGGCGATACCGCCGTGCACGGACTTGCCGGCATCCTCCTCGAGGTGGGCGCGGGTGATGTCGATCACGCGCTCCTGTCCGTTAACAACGATGGCCAGCCGGCCGTTGGCAACGATGGGATCCTCGTATTGGCTGATCTGATAGCCTTTGGGCAGGTCCGGGTAGAAATAGTTTTTGCGCGCGAAGATTGAACGTGGCGCGATCGTCGCGCCAATCGCGAGCCCGAACAGTACCGCCATTTCTATGACCCGCGCGTTGACTACCGGCAGCACGCCAGGGAATCCCAGATCAACCGCACAAGCCTGGGAATTTGGCGCCGCCCCGTAGGCTGTCGATGCGCCGGAGAAAATTTTGCTGTCGGTTGCGAGTTGTGCATGCACCTCCAGCCCGATGACCGTTTCCCACTCCATTTAGCTGAGTTCCTCAGGCGACCGCGGGCGGGGCCAATGTGTGCCAATCGGTGGCGCGTTGAAAGGCATCGGCAATGCCGAGCAGACGCGCTTCGCTGAAATAATCGCCGATGAGCTGCAGGCCGACCGGCAGCCCCTGGCTTATCCCCGCCGGCACGGACATCGCCGGCAGTCCGGCAAGATTGACCGCAGTCGTAAAAACGTCCGAAAGGTACATCGTCAGCGGGTCTTGGGTGTGCTCGCCGGCCATGAACGCCGTGGTCGGTGTGGTCGGGCCGAGCAGGCAGTCGACGGAAGCAAACGCGTCGACGAAATCCTGGCGGATGAGGCGCCGGATCTGCTGGGCTTTCCGGTAATAGGCGTCGTAGTAGCCGGATGACAGGGCGTAGGTTCCTACCAGGATCCGACGCTTCACTTCGTCGCCAAATCCTTCACCGCGCGAGCGTTCGTAGAGATCGGTCAGGTCTTTAGGATTTTCGCAGCGATGGCCGAAGCGTACGCCGTCGTAGCGCGAGAGATTGGACGAACATTCAGCCGGCGCGATGACGTAGTAGGCCGGGATCGCGAGCGCGGCATTTGGCAGGCTGACTTCACGCACGCTGGCGCCGAGCTTTTCATAAACGGCGATCGCTTCGTTCAGGCATCTGCCGATATCGTTATCGAGCTTGTCGCCGAGGTGTTCTTGAGGGACACCGATTTTCAAGCCGCTGAGCGGCTCGCCGAGCGCGCGCAAAAAGTCTTCGTCCGGCATTTCTACCGACGTTGAGTCGCGCGGGTCGAATCCGGCGATCACGTTCATCAACGCGGCGCAGTCTGCCGCGCTGAGGCCCATGGGGCCGCCCTGATCGAGGCTCGAGGCAAACGCGATCATGCCGTACCGGGAAACCCGGCCATAGGTCGGCTTGAGACCGGTCACGCCGCAGAAAGCAGCAGGTTGGCGGATCGAGCCGCCGGTGTCGGTGCCGGTGGCAATCGGCGCAAGTCGAGCTGCGACCGCCGCGGCGGATCCGCCGGACGACCCCCCCGGTACACGCGCCAGATCCCAAGGGTTACTCACGCGCCCGTAATAGCTCGATTCGTTCGAGGAGCCCATGGCAAATTCGTCCATGTTCGTTTTACCGAGCATGACCAGGCCGGCGGCGTCGAGCCGTTCGGTGACGTCGGCGTCATACGGGGCAACGAAGTTGTCCAGCATCTTCGACCCGCAGCTGGTGCGCACACCTCGAGTGCAGAATATGTCCTTGTGTGCGTAGGGAATGCCGGTCAAAGCGCCGGCTTGGCCTGCCGCACGGCGCTGGTCAGCGGCGCGTGCTTGTTCGAGCGCGGATTGTTCGCAGACCGTGATGTAGCTGTTCAGCTTGTCGTCGGCGGCGCGGATGCGGGCGAGGTAGGATTCGGTCAGTTCGACGCTTGAATAGCGACCGTCTTCGAGGCCGTCCGCGAGGCCGGCCAGGCCGTCCGGGAATTCTTTGGTCATGCGCTACTCGATAACCTGCGGCACGAGGTACAGGCCGTTCTCAGTCTGCGGCGCGCCGCTTTGAAATTCTTCCCGCTGGTCGCGTTCGGTGACAAGATCCGGGCGCAGGCGGGCCGGCAGGTCCTGGGGGTGGGCCATGGGCTCGATATCGCGGGTATCGACGGCGCTCATCTGGTCGACAAAAGCCAGGATCTCGGACAGCTGGCCGGCATAGGCCGGGATCTCTTCATCGACGATCGACAGGCGTGCCAGCCTGGCCATCGCTCGTACGTCATCGGCGCTGATTGACATTCAGGTATCTCAAATAGTGTATTGATTAAAAAGAATTTTTTTATGTGGCGCTATTGCCACAAAGTAGCCGCACTGGTACATTACTGCGCTATTTTACTGCGAATTGCGGGGGCGCCGGACACTCATGGACCGCGCGACTGTAAATCGACTTCCCCGCGGCCCTGCAGGTCGGTGTCTCCGACCCAACTTGTCGATCATGCACCCTCTAACCCGGATGCAGACGCTAGGCTGGGAACGACTATTAATTTAAAGGACCCATCTTAATGCTTCGCACACTGCGAGGAATGTTCTCCAACGATCTCTCGATCGACTTGGGTACCGCCAACACGCTCATTTATGTGCGCGGGAAGGGCATTGTGCTCAACGAACCGTCCGTGGTCGCCATTCGACGCGGACGTGATTCCAATAACTTGAAATCAATAGTGGCAGTGGGCGTGGAAGCGAAACGTATGCTGGGCCGGACGCCCGGACACATCGAAGCCATTCGCCCATTGAAGGACGGAGTGATTGCCGACTTCACCGTCACTGAAAAGATGTTGCAACACTTTATTCGCAAGGTGCATGGCAACCAGCTATTCAAACCCAGCCCGCGCGTGCTGGTCTGCGTGCCGTGCGGATCGACCCAGGTCGAGCGTCGTGCGATCAAGGAGTCTGCGCAAGGAGCCGGCGCTCGTGAGGTGTATTTGATCGAGGAACCGATGTCGGCGGCGGTTGGCGCCGGCATGCCGGTCAGCGACGCCAGCGGTTCGATGGTGCTCGATATCGGTGGCGGCACGACCGAAGTCGCGATCATTTCCCTGAACGGCATCGTCTACTCCGATTCGGTACGCGTTGGCGGCGACAGGTTCGACGATGCGATCATCAACTACGTACGGCGTAACTATGGCAGCCTGATTGGTGATGCGACCGCCGAGCGCATCAAGCACGAAATCGGATGCGCCTATCCCGGCAACGAAGTGCGTGAGATAGAAATCAAGGGCCGCAACCTTGCCGAGGGCTTGCCGCGAAGCTTTACCCTCAACAGTAACGAGATCCTGGAGGCCCTGCAGGAACCGCTGGCCGGCATCGTTGAAGCAGTCAAGACGGCTTTGGAGAAAACTCCTCCAGAGCTCGGCTCCGACGTCGCCGAGCGCGGCATGGTCCTTACCGGGGGCGGCGCGCTACTGCGGGATCTCGACCGCTTGTTGATGGAAGAGACCGGCCTGCCGGTGATCGTCGCCGAGGATCCATTGACCTGCGTTGCGCGCGGTGGTGGGCGAGTGCTGGAGATGATCGAAGAGCACGGCCCGGATATCCTTGCGCTCGAATGATACGGTTAACTTGACAGGCACATTGGGAGACGGCGATTAAACCGTTATTCATCAATACGCCTTCGCCTACGGCACGTTTCGTGACGTGTGCGATCCTGTCGTTCCTGTGCATCTCGATTGATCACAGTAATGACCACCTGTCCGCGATCCGTACCGCGCTTTCGGTGGTCGTCTATCCGTTGCAGGCGGTGGTCAATGCGCCGGTGCAGGCGGCAGCTTCGATCGCGCGCAACGTAAGTTCACGAACCAGCCTGGTCAGCGAAAACGAACGGCTGAAAGCCGAGAACATGATGTTGAGTACTCGGGCCCAGCGTTACTTTGCACTTGAACGTGAAAACGAACGACTGCGCGGGCTGCTCGATTCGTCGGTGATTTTCGATCAACAGGTGCTGGTCGCCGACGTGCTGGCGATTGAAACCAGTCCCTCGGCACGGCAGATCGTTGTCGACAAAGGAACCAACCAGGGCGTTTTCGTCGGTCAGCCCATGCTCGACGCGCAAGGCGTAATCGGCCAGATATCGCAAGTCGGCCCATTCTCCGCGACCGGTCTGTTGATCACCGATCCGCGCCATGCGCTGCCGGTACTGATCAATCGCAACGGTCTGCGTGCTATCGCGATTGGCGGCGACCAACCCAGCGAACTGAACCTATCGTTCGTTTCGACCAACGCCGACGTCAAGATCGGTGACCTGGTGGTGACCTCCGGTCTCGGGCAACGTTTCCCGCCCGGATATCCGGTCGGCCGGATCAAGGACATCAGCATCGAAGCAGGCGCCTCATTCACCACCGTTGTCGTTGAACCGACGTCAAAAGTCGGCCATTCGCGTGAGGTCCTGCTGATTGGTCCACGCACCAAAGCGCTCGATGACGAGCGGGTATCGGTACTCGATCCGTGAAATGGCACCAGGACGGCGGCGATCGGCGAAACCGAACCTGGGTTATCGTGCTCAGCTTTCTGGTCGCCTTCATGCTCACTGCCGTGCCACTGCCGGACTGGGCGCTGTCGTGGCGACCGGCATGGATTGCGGTGGTATTGATGTACTGGTGCATCGCTCTGCCGCAGCGCATCGGCGTGATCAGCGGCTGGTTACTCGGCCTGATCCTCGATGTCATGCACGGTTCGATACTCGGGCAGCACGCTTTCGGGCTGGCGTTCGTCGCCTACGTAGGCCTGCAGTACCATCAGCGCATTCGCGTGTTCCCGCTCGCGCAACAATCGTTATTCGTCGGCATGGTCGTGTTCGTGTATCTGCTCGTGATGTGGCAAATCTACAATGTGCTGGGTTCAGTCAAATACAGTTCCACCTATCTGCTTGGAGCGGTAACGACAACTCTGATCTGGCCGTGGGCGTATGTGATATTGCGCGACGTGCGCCGCCGCGCCCGCCTCGCGTGAGCCATATTGCGCCGGCCAGATACACCGTAATCGCACCGCGCTGAGCGCACGCGGATCCGCCTCGTGAAAAGTCTGCCGACGTTAAAGAATGTCGATCGCGAACGGCGTCTGTTTCAGGCGCGGATTATCGCTGCCTGCGTCCTCATGGCTGTTCTGGTCTGCGTTGTACTGGGTCGGTTGGTTTATCTGCAGGTGTTCAATCACGGGCACTTCAGTACCCTCTCCCACGAAAATCGACTCAAGATCGTGCCGTTGGCACCGCCGCGCGGGCATATCTACAGTCGTGACGGCGTTCTGTTGGCCGAGAACCGTCCGTCATTTTTGCTCTCGGTCGTGCCCGAAAACGCAACGGATATCGACGAATCGGTACGTGAACTCCGGACGCTGTTGGATCTGGACGACGAAGTGCTTGAGGAATTCTCCCGTCACCTGCGTTATTCACGCCGTTTCGAAAACGTCACGCTTAAAAGCGATCTGTCGCCTGAAGAACTCGCAATCTTCTCGGTCAATCGATTTCGCTTTCCGGGGTTCATGATCGAGGCCGGCTTGTCACGACATTATCCGCGCGGCGAAAGCATGGCGCATTTGCTCGGCTATGTCGGGCGGATCAGCGAGACTGATCTGGAATCCATCGATCAATCGAATTACAGCGCAACGACGCATATAGGAAAAACCGGCGTCGAGAACGCTCGCGAAGACCTACTGCACGGCAGCGTTGGATTTCAGACCGTGGAGGTCAATGCGCAAGGGCGGATCCTGCGGGTTGTCGAGCGAACTCCCCCGGTCGCAGGTTCGGACCTGTATCTCACCATCGACGCCGGCCTGCAGGACGCCGCGATTGCCGCCATGGAGGGGCGCAAAGGGGCGATAGTCGCGCTCGACCCGGCAACCGGTGAAGTGTTGGTTTTCGTCAGCAATCCATCGTTCGATCCCAACGAATTCGTCAACGGGATCGGCAGGAAACTGTACCGCTCGTGGAGTACCTCCACGGAACGGCCATTATTCAACCGCGCCCTGCAAGGACAATATCCTCCCGGTTCGACGATCAAGCCGATGCTGGCATTGGCCGGCCTGGAGCAGGGCTTGCGAAAAGAGGGCGATACGACCTGGTGCCCCGGTTGGTATTCCCTGCCCGGACACTCGCATCGTTACCGTGACTGGCTGAAACGCGGGCACGGTCGCGTCAATCTCAAGTTTTCACTCGCCCATTCCTGCGACGTTTACTATTACCGTCTGGCGCAGGAACTCGGCATCACGCGACTGCACGACGCGCTTGCCCGCTTTGGGCTCGGCGAGATCACCGGCATCGATATTCCAGGCGAAAGTCGCGGTCTGTTGCCGTCGCCAGCGTGGAAGAAGCGTTCGCGACGGCTGCCCTGGTATCCCGGCGAGACGCTGATTGCGGGAATTGGCCAGGGTTTCATGCTGGCGACACCGCTGCAGCTCGCTTACGCGACCTCGGTCCTGGCGATGCGTGGTGAGGTGATGATCCCGCATTTTCTCGCCCAGATTGACGGCCCCGGGGACAACGCGACGATCGCCCTGGATACCTATCACCGGCCGAGTGTGGCGCTCAAATCGGAAAAGCATTGGGATGCGGTGATCGAGGCCATGGTCGAAGTCGTGCACGGTCCGACCGGGACGGCTCGGCGCAGCGGTCTAGACGCGCCGGTGCGATTCGCGGGCAAGACCGGTACCGCGCAGGTTTACGGCATCGCTCAGGATGTCGATGCCAAGGACGAAGAAGTCCCGGACCACCTTAAGGACCACGCCCTGTTCATCGCGTTTGCGCCTGCCGAAGAGCCGCAGATCGCGATCGCCGTGATTGTCGAGAATGGCGGCGGCGGCAGCCGCACCGCGGCGCCGATCGCGCGCAAGATCATCGATCGGTTTTTCGGCCGGCCGGAGACAGCAGAGGAACCCGCAAGTGGTTAGAGCCGGCAGTCTGCTTTATCGCATGCATATCGATGTTCCGCTCATCGGCGCAGTCGTGCTGATGTGCATGCTCGGCCTGGTTGTGCTTTATAGTGCGTCCGAACAGTCCACGGATCTCGTGATCAAGCAGTCCGCACGGATCCTGTTCGGTCTGGCGGCGATGATCGCCATTGCCCAGATCTCACCGCGGGCGATGGCGAGATGGGCGCCGGCGCTTTACCTCGCCGGGCTGGGACTGCTGGTACTGGTGCTTTTTTTCGGCACCGGGCGCGGCGCGCAGCGCTGGCTCGATCTCGGATTCATCCGCTTTCAACCATCGGAACTGATGAAGCTCGCAGTACCCCTGACGGTGGCGTTTTTTCTGTCCGAAAAGGTATTGCCGCCCAACAGGTCGACGATTGCGATTTCCCTGCTGTTGGTGGTGATCCCCGCTGCGCTGATTGTCGACCAGCCCGATCTCGGCACTGCGATCCTGGTCGCGACCTCGGGCCTGTTCGTCCTGTTTTTTGCCGGGATCAGCTGGGGATTCATTCGCAATAGTGTAATCGTCGGCCTGGCCGCGGCGCCCTTGGCGTGGTTCTCCATGCATGACTATCAGCGCAGTCGAGTGTTGACGCTTTTTGACCCGCAGCAGGATCCACTCGGCGCTGGTTATCACATCATTCAATCAACCATCGCTGTCGGCTCCGGTGGGTTATACGGTAAGGGTTGGCTGAATGGCACGCAGTCGCATCTGGAATTCCTGCCCGAACGCGCCACCGATTTCATCTTCGCGGTTTATTGCGAGGAGTTCGGGTTGGCCGGGGTGGTCGTGATGCTGGTTGCCTATGCGCTGATCGTCATCCGCGGGGTGCGTATTGCCCTGGAAGCTCAGGACATGTTCGGTCGCCTGGTGGCGGCGGCTCTGACCCTGACGTTATTCATCTATGTTTTTGTCAACATGGGCATGGTCACGGGGCAGCTACCGGTGGTCGGCGTGCCGCTGCCGATGGTCAGCTACGGCGGTACCTCGCTGGTGACTATTCTCATCGGTTTCGGTATCCTCATGTCCATCCATACGCACCGAAAATTTCTTGCCCCCACCTAGTACCTCGTCGCAGCTACATGAAAAAATTAATGCTGGCAGTCGCATTTATTACTGCCACGCTCGTTGCAAACCTCTCTGCCGCGACGCTCGACCAGAAAGCGGTCGATGAATTCATTGCTGACATGGCCCGCGATCATGGCTTTGACCGTGCCGGGCTGACAGCGCTTTTTGCGCAGGCGGTACGCTCGGAACGGATACTCGAGCTCATGACTCGGCCCGCCGAGAAGGTCAAACCGTGGTACGAGTACCGGAAATTTTTCATTTCCGATAAGCGCATCCGGGATGGTGTGACTTTCTGGCGCGACAATCAGGCCACGCTTGATCGAGCTACGCAGAAATACGGCGTCCCGGCCGATATCATTGTCGCAATCATCGGTGTCGAAACCTCCTACGGGCGCGTAACGGGCAATCACCGCGTCATCGACGCGCTGGCAACGCTGGCATTTCACTACCCGGGCGATAAACCCGCCCGGTCGCAATATTTTCGCGCCCAGCTCGAACACTTCCTGCTCTTCGCCCGCGAAAGCGATCTTGATCCGCTGAGCGTCGAAGGTTCGTACGCAGGGGCGATGGGCATGCCCCAGTTCATGCCCGAGAACTACCGCACCCTGGCGGTTGATTTCGATGGCGACGGCCGCCGCGATATATGGAAAAACGCCGCCGATGCGATTGGCAGCGTCGCCAATTACCTCAGTCATCACGGTTGGGTGCGCGGCGGTCCAATCATGTCGCCGGCACGGGTCGGGGCGCGCGGCACCGGAACTTTTGTCCAATCCGATATTCAGCCTGAATCGCGCCTCGGTGATCTGGCGGCCGCCGGCATTGCGCCGATGGTCGTCAGCAGCGGCCCCGACGAAAAGGCCGCACTGTACGAGTTCGAAGCACGCGGTGGTACGGAGTACTGGATCGGGTACACGAATTTCTACGTCGTAAGCCGCTACAATCCGCGCCTCAAATACACCATGGCTGTTGCACAACTGGCCGCTTCAATACGTGATCTGTACGAAGAATCAGCGCATTGAATTGCACCGTCTTGCGATTCATATTGTGCGTGTGATGCTTCCGCTTGCCCTGGTCGCGCTGGGCGGCTGTGCGGCGGTAGTGGAGCGTGACGGCCCAGGCGTCGGGCCGGCGCCCGGGTCAGCACCGGATGCCACCCCCAGGGCCGAACCGCGTAGTAAATACGGCAATCCTGAATCTTATGAAGTATTCGGCAAACGTTACTACACGTTGAAGTCCGCGGCCGGCTATCGAGAACGCGGCATCGCGTCCTGGTACGGGCAGAAATTCCACGGCCGTCGGACTTCGAGCGGTGAACAGTACGATATGTATCAGATGACGGCCGCCCACAAGCAGCTGCCGTTGCCCACCTACGTGCAGGTCACCAACCTCGACAATAACCGGACCGCGGTGCTCAAGGTCAACGATCGCGGACCATTTCACGACAACCGTATTATCGACTTGTCCTACGCGGCGGCCCTGAAACTCGATATCGCCGAGCGCGGCACCGCGTTCGTGGAGGTCGTCGCCCTCGATCACAGCGGCCGACCAACCGGCCGGCCAATCGAAGCGCCGGTGACGAAACCGCGCGCGCCGACGGGTGTCTATCTTCAGATCGGCGCGTTCCGAGACCGCGAGAATGCGCGTCGTCTGGCCGAAAAGGTCGAACAGAGCATCGCCAGTGATGTGCTGATCCGCGAGATACGCAATGGCGGAACGGTCCTGCACCGGGTCCAGCTCGGTCCGATCATGAGCGTCGAAGCCGCCGACATTGTTGTCGCTGCCTTGGAAGGTCTCGGCATAACGACCCACCATTTCGTTACCAACGAGTGAGGCGCAAAAATATCAGTAGCCAGGGATACGCTAAACTGGCGTCGGCCCGCGCAGGTAATGGGGACCTATGGATCAATTTATGAGGATGATGACCACCGTGCCTGGATTCTCCAGCCGTTCGATCAAGTTTCCTGACAGACGCATCGTGGTTGCAGCCGCTGCGCTGTGGCTAACGCTGGGGGCCGTCATCGCGCAGGCGCAGACGCCGATCCCGGCGCCGACTATCGACGCCAATTCGTACATTCTGATTGACCACGCTACCGCCAAGGTGCTGGCCGAGCGCAATGCCGATGAGCGCGTCGAACCGGCAAGTATTACCAAGATCATGACGGTTTATGTTGCCGGTCATGCGTTGCAGTCCGGATTGATTACCCTGACCGATGAAGTACTGATCAGTGAACGAGCCTGGAAGATGGAAGGCTCGCGCATGTTTATCGAGGTCAATAAACTGGTGACAGTCGATGCCCTGCTTGACGGCATCATCGTACAGTCCGGCAATGACGCCAGCGTTGCGCTCGCCGAGCATATCTCCGGTAGCGAGGAGTTGTTCGCTCAGGTGATGAACAAGCATGCACAGGAACTTGGCATGACGGGCTCGAGCTTTGCCAACGCTACCGGTCTGCCCGATCCGATGACCTATGTCACGGCACGCGATGTCGTCCGAATGTCGTCGGCGTTGATCCGCGAGTTCCCGGATCTTTACGCGCGATTCTCCAAGGCCGAGTACACCTACAACGGCATTCGCCAGCCCAACCGAAACCGCCTTCTCGCCCGCGACCAGAGCGCCGATGGGATCAAGACCGGGCACACCGAAAGCGCCGGCTATTGTCTGGCCTCTTCTGCCAGGCGCGAAGACATGCGACTGGTCGCGGCCGTTATGGGCACGGCTTCAGATACAGCCCGTACCACGGCCAGCCACACCCTGCTCAACTACGGCTTTCGTTTTTACGAGACGCGCCAGTTGTACGGCGCGGCCGAAGTTGTGGTGTCGGCTAAAGTCTGGCGCGGGCAGCAGACGAAGGTCGATGTCGGCCCCGCCGATGCTGTGCACCTGACTATACCTCGCGGCAGCTTCGACAAGCTCAAGGCCGTGGCCCACTTGGACGAACCGCTCAAGGCGCCACTTGGTGCGGGTCAGACCGTCGGCCGCGTCAGCCTCAGCCTGGACGGTGCTGAACTTGCGCAGGTGCCCCTGGTAGCGCGCCAGGCGATCGCCGAAGCGTCGTTCTTTTCGCGTCTTTACGACGACGTGATGCTGCTGTTCGAATGAGTACCGAAGCGTCCCGGATCTGCTACCTGAATGGCGATTACCTGCCACTGGCCGAGGCCAGAGTATCGGTACTCGACCGCGGCTTCATCTTCGGTGACGCGGTCTACGAGGTGATCCCCGCGTACGACGGTGTACCGTTCGCTCTTGGCGAACATCTGCAGCGGTTGGCGCGCAGTCTTGCCGCGATCGAGATTACGAACCCGATGAGCGATCCGGACTGGAGCGCCTGTTTCGATCGGCTGCTGGCGCTCAATTCAGGCGGGCATTCCTCGCTCTACCTGCAGGTCACGCGCGGCGTCGCCGAACGCGACCACGCGATCCCAGCCGGCATCACCGCGACCGTGTTCGTGATGTGCAAGCCGCTGCGGGTAACGCAAGGTATCACCCGCGTCGCCGCGGTTACGCTGGGCGACAACCGCTGGGGACGCTGCGACATCAAGTCGACGTCGCTGCTGGCCAATATTCTGTTGCGCAATCAGGCCGTCGCGGCCGGCTTCGACGAAGCGCTGCTGATCCGCGACGGCCATTTGACCGAAGGCGCCGCGACCAATGTCTTCGTTGTCAGCGATGGCCGGGTGCGGACCCCATCGCTTTCACATGAAATACTTGCCGGTGTCACTCGCGGTCTGTTGCTCAAGGTCATGGACGAGCACGGGATCCCGAACTCGGAATGCGCGATCGCGGCAACAGAGCTGCCGCACGCCGACGAAATATGGCTGACGAGTTCTTCGCGCGACCTGGTGTGCGTGCACGCGCTCGATGGCAAAAAAGTTGGTGACGGTGAACATTACCCACTCGCCGAACGCGTCCTGGCTGCCTTCCAGGGTCTCAGGACGAGCAATGCGTCAGGCGCGCAGGCCAACGCCGCGGCGCAATAGCTGCAGACTGATCGCCGAAAGCAGAACGACAAAAGCCAGGATCACGACAAACGCTCGAACCAGATCGATATCGCTGATCCCGAGTATGCCGTAGCGGAAGGCGTTGACCATATACAGGATCGGGTTCAGAAGCGACATCTGGCGCCAGAAATCCGGCAGCAGATCGATCGAATAGAACACCCCGCCAAGATAGGTCAACGGTGTGAGCACGAACGACGGAACGATCGAGATGTCGTCGAACTTTTTCGCCAGGATCGCGTTGATAAAGCCGGCCAGAGAAAACAAGGCTGATGTGAGGATCACCACGGCGATGGTGATCGGATACGAGTTGACGTGCAGGTCGGTGAAGAACAACGCGACCACTGTCACCAGCGCGCCAACGATTATGCCGCGAATTATTCCCCCACAGACGTAGCCGCCCAGGATCAACGCATCCGGTACCGGCGCAACCAGGATCTCTTCAATGTGACGCTGGAACTTTGCGCCGAAGAACGATGACACCACGTTGGAGTAGGCGTTGGTGATGATCGCCATCATGATAATCCCGGGGGCAATGTATTGCATGTAATCGAAGCCTGACATCAACCCGATCCGTGGCCCGATCAAATTGCCGAAAATGACGAAATACAGCCCCATGGTGATGGCCGGCGGCAAAATCGTTTGCAGCCAGATGCGCAGGAAGCGATTCACTTCCTTGATCACGATGGTGCGGAAAGCGACGACGTAGAGCGTGCTTCGAGCAACGGGTGACGCCGGCAATGCAGTCGCTTCAATCATTCTTGCGTACGATGTCCATGAATAATTCTTCGAGTCGGTTGCTTTTATTGCGCATGCTTCGTACCGACAGCCCGGCGCGTGTCAGGCATTCGAAGATCACATTGAGATTCTGTTGTTTGTCGACCACGGCCTCAAAGCTGTGATCGTCGATGACGATCAGTTCAGCAAACTCCATTTCAGGCAATTCCTTGAACGGTTCAGCGCAATCGATAATAAAACTTTCGCTGTGCAGCTTGGCGAGCAGACTGCGCATCGAGGTGTTCTCGATAATTTCGCCATCATCGATGATGGCGATATTGCGGCACAGCTGCTCGGCTTCTTCAAGGTAGTGAGTGGTGAGTATGATGGTTGTGCCGGAGCGGTTCAGTTCGGCGAGAAACGTCCACATGGAGCGCCGGATTTCGATGTCGACGCCGGCAGTCGGCTCATCAAGGATCAGCAGCTTTGGCTCATGCACCAGTGCGCGGGCAATCATCAGGCGTCGCTTCATGCCGCCGGAGAGATTTCGCGAAATCTCGTGGCGGCGCTCCCATAGTCCCAGCTGCTGCAGGCACATCTCGGCGCGCTGCCTGGCCCTGCCGCGCCCGATACCGTAATAGCCAGCCTGGTTGAGGACGATTTCGAGCGGCGATTCGAACTGCGAAAAATTCACTTCCTGCGGGACCAGGCCGATCAGGGCTTTTGCGCGCGGGAAATCGGTATCGATGTCGATGCCGAAAACTTTCACCGAGCCCGAAGTTTTGCGCACCAGCGAACTGATGATCCCGATGGTGGTCGACTTGCCCGCGCCGTTGGGGCCGAGCAGGGCAAAAAAATCACCACTACGGACTTCGAGATCGATCCCGGCAAGGGCAACCAGGCCGCCGCGATAAACCTTGCGTAATCCGGAAATGCTCAGCGCGATTGAAGTCATGTTCGAGTGATGGCAGGCGACGAAAAGGCGCCGTTTGACGGCGCGACACTGTAGCACGGATCGCGGCGGCCAACGGGCGGTTCCAACGCCGGTGTCGAGGCGGAAGCGACTTAGTCGGCGGAGCGAAACAGCCAGCCGCTGAGGCGGGCGAGGAGGCCGCGGGACGGCAATTTGGGGATATGCACCTTGGCCGGGATCATCCTCCCGACTTCGGCTATCGCGTGGTTGGCGGCCTCGTTCTGTATTGCTTCCACGGAAATTTCGAATTCGCGCTCGGTGGTATCCATAACCCGCGTCAGAACCAGCTTGTTGTTGGCCTTGCAGGCGCTGAAGAGCATTTTGATTTCGCTCTTGATATAGGTTGCGACCTTGTTGCGCCCGGTTTTACCCGGGTTGCTGCCAAACAGCTGGTAGATCTGCTCGCGCCCGTAGTAGGCGTAGAACGACACCACCTGGATAAGCAGGTTTCGTGCAGCGAGCAGCAGCGTGCCGTCGATGTGTTCGACGACGAACGGATTGCCAATGGCTTTGAAAATGTCGTCCACGATGCGTACCAGCTCTGCGGCGGGCACGAACATGATTTCGCTGTCGATGAGAAATATCCCGGAAAACGAGCGCTGCACGGTGGCGACTTTTTCATGCAGCGAACGCAAGCGGTGGACCGCGACTTCTACATCGTGGATCAAGCGCATGCCGAGCACGTTGTCGAGCGCGCGATAGCGGTAACGTGCTTCATCGAGAATGTCGTTCAGCTCGCCGAGTTCTTCTTCGCTGAAATCCGCGATGCTGCATTCGGCGATATGGGCACTGGCGTGTTCGAGCGCAAGTTGCACCTGGTCCCGGTAGTCTTCGAGCATGCTGACTTCGTGGTTGTTGAGTTCAGCGACCCGTGAGGTGCGGACCATGGTTTCGGACAGCTCGAATACGGGTGCGTAACGATCAACCAGGGAGTTGAGAGTCGCGTAGCTGCCGAGTACCTCGGCAAATTTGAAGCGGGCGCGCAGATCGGCATGCTGGGGGATGAAGCGGACCTCGGGCGCACCCGGCAACGGTGCGCGACGCGGCGCATTTTCCCCTTTCAGAAGGTCCAGCGTCTGTTCGAACAGATCTACGGTACGATCGCTGAGCCCGCCTATGCGGACCTTGTCGCCCGGCGCGAGACCGGCGATCGCGGCCAGATCAAGCGTTCGTTGCTCGAACTCGCTCGCCGGATCGGCCTCGTGCATGGAACGCTCGGGAAGGGTATTCACCGCGCTCAGAACCTGGCAGCGCGCCTGGCCGACGGCGCGCGGTGATCAGCCCGGTAATCGCCGATAATAGCAAGCGGCGGCCGCGACCAGCGGGCGCAGTTGCGCAGGACAGGACCTATCCGAATGAAACGTGCGAGCAAACAGGGCAACCAGCTCATCCTCATGCGCCATGCGAAGTCTGAGTGGTATAGCGGCGTGGCTGACGATTTCTTGCGCCCCCTGGCGCCCCGCGGCAGCGAAGATGCCCGGCTTATGGGTCAGTGGCTGGTTGGGACCGACTATTGCCCTGCAACTGTGCTGTGTTCGACCGCGGTACGAACCCGCGCAACGCTGGATCTGCTCCTGCCCGCGCTGGAGCAGAAGCGGACCCCTGTCACAGTTTTCGAACAAGCCATCTATCACAGTTCGGTCGATACGATCGTGACCGCCCTCGGTGACCTCGGACAGGCCGAGGACGTGATGGTGCTCGGACACAACCCCGGACTCGAGGATCTCTTGTACTGGCTGGTGGCGGACAGGTTGCGGTCGGATTTCGACAAGGTTTTCCCGACTGCCGGGCTTTATGTACTGGCCTGCAAGCGGCCGCTCGATGACCTGGCCGCGGGTTGCGCGCAGGTGGTGGCGCATCAGCGCCCGAAGCGCCTGCGCTGATCGCCTGTTGCGACCGGTGTGGGGTGTCCTTAAAGTCGCGAGGCGACATAAGGATGGCGGCGGACTGTGCGCTGCCGGGGAGACGGCAGCACGGGAAATTTCAGGGGATGTAGGCGAAATAGAGCATCGGAAACAGCAATACCGCGACGACATAGACGACCCACTCGAGGCCGCGGTCTTCGAGCCAGCCGATGTAGTGCAGAACAATAATCGCGATCGCTGCTACGTAATACAGCCCGATCAGGATGTCTTCCATCCTCGTTATCCCCTTAGACGTTGGGCGCGGGCCCGGAGTCCTGTCCCCGACGCCGATATTGGCATATTAGCCTTGGAATTTAAAGTAAGTTGTTAAGAATTGTGAGACTGCCTGCGCAGCTCCGGCCGGGCTTTCGGCGGCCCGCAAACCTCATATCGGCAACCCGGGCCCCACGCTTGATCCGATGGCAAACCGTGCCGGCACGGGCACGCGAATAATTTGTCCGACACTTCTACAATGGTTGCCAGTGCAGATCCGGACCCGCTTTAATGAGCAGCGCCGAGCGACCCAGCCTGCTGGATTTTCCATGCGATTTTTCGATCAAGTCCATGGGCGTGGCCAGCGACGACTTCGACGCACTGGTTGTTGAAATCGTGCGCCGGCATATCGAGGACCTCGCCGAGGGCGCGGTGCGCACGCGCGCCAGCAGCGGCGGCAAATACGTATCCGTTACGGTTTCCATACGCGCCCACAACCAGGCGCAACTGGACGCGATTTATCGTGAATTGACTGCGCATGAACGGATCCTGATGGTGTTATGAACCTGGTCATCCGCAGCTTCGGCCTTATCGACTACACGACCTGCTGGAGCGCCATGCGCCGCTTCACTGACGCGCGCGAGGCGCACACCAGTGACGAATTATGGTCCGTCCAGCACCAGCCGGTGTTCACCCTCGGCCGCGCCGGCAAGCGTGCGCATATTCTTGCCGCCGGGAACATTCCGGTGGTCGAAAGCGATCGCGGTGGCCAGGTGACTTATCACGCGCCGGGCCAGGTGGTGGTGTACACGCTGCTCGATATCCGTCGTCTTGATATCGGGCCGCGCGAGCTGGTGCGGCGCATCGAACAGGGCATCATTGATTTCCTCGCCGCTGACGATGTCGCCGCCGAGCGCCGCGCCGGCGCGCCGGGGGTCTATACCGGGGGCGCAAAAATCGCCGCGCTTGGCCTGCGCATCCGCAACGGCTGCAGTTTTCACGGCCTGGCGCTGAACGTGGCCATGGACCTGGAACCTTACCTGCGGATCAATCCCTGTGGTTATGCCGGTCTGCGCGTTACCCAGTTGTCCGATCATTGCGCGATCAGCGATTGCGCCACGGCCGAGCGCGGCCTGCTGGAGCAGCTCAGGCGTAACCTGTACCCGGGCCGGGACGTGTCACCCCGATACGCGGGCGCGCCCGATGCAGTAACATCCGAACTCCTCGCCGGCTGAGCGGATCACTCCGATGGACAGTAAAATCGACACCCGACCGACGCGCGCGCAACGTGGCGCCGACAAGGTCGCCCGCATTCCGGTCAAGGTTGTGCCGACCGCCGGCGCCTTGCCCAGAAAGCCGCCGTGGCTGAAAGCGCGCGCGCCGACTGCGCCGCGGGTGCTGGAGCTGAAGAAGCTGCTACGCGCCGAGGGCCTGCATACCGTCTGCGAGGAAGCCTCGTGCCCGAACCTCGGCGAATGTTTCGCCCACGGCACGGCCACGTTCATGATCATGGGCGACCTGTGTACGCGACGCTGCCCGTTCTGTGATGTGGCCCACGGTCGACCGCAGCCACTCGATGCCGAGGAGCCCGCCCACCTCGCCAACGCGATCGAAAAAATGGACCTGCGCTACGTGGTGATCACGTCCGTTGACCGTGACGATCTGCGCGATGGCGGCGCCGCGCATTTCGCGCGCTGTGTCACCGCCGTGCGCGCGCGCATGCCCGAGATCCAGATCGAGATCCTGGTGCCGGATTTCCGCGGCCGCATGGCGCCTGCGCTCGAGGCGCTGCTTGAAGCACCGCCGGATGTGTTCAACCACAATCTGGAAACGATACCGGACCTTTACCGCAAGGTCAGGCCGGGCTCAGACTACGCCTGGTCGCTGGATCTGATCCGGCAATTCAAGGCTGCCGCCCCCGCCATCCCGACCAAGTCCGGGTTGATGCTGGGCCTTGGCGAAACGCTTGCGCAGGTCCGACAGGTAATGTGCGACCTGCGTGAGCACGGCTGCGACCGCGTGACGCTTGGTCAATACCTGCAACCGAGCCGTGCCCACCTCGCGGTGGAACGTTTCGTCACGCCCGAAGAATTCGCCGAGCTGGCCCGCTACGGGCAGGAAATCGGCTTTGAAAACGTCGCCAGCGGCCCGCTGGTACGCTCGTCCTACCATGCCGACCTGCAGGCAGCAGGTCGCCAGGTCACCTGAGGGCGCCCGCCGTCACCCACGCTTGAGTTTCTGGTTTTACAATCTCGCCACGGCGCTGGTTCTGCCGCCGGGGCTGGTCGCCGTGCCGGGACTGCTGGGCCTGTTGTTGTGGCCGCGCTGGCCGCGGCTAGGCGCCAGCGTGGTGTTGGTGGCGCTGGCGATATTGTGGGCGGTTTCGGTTCCGGTTACCGCCACCCTGCTGGCCCGGCAGCTCGAATACCATGCGCCGTTCGATCCCGCTCGACTTAAGCAGCACCCGGCCGAGGCGATCGTGGTACTGGGCGGCGGCGCTTATCGCAGTGCGCCTGAATACGGTGATTTCGACGAGGTTTCGCGCCTGACCCTCGAACGTCTGCGCTATGCCGCCAGGCTGCATCGAGCCACCGGCCTGAAACTGGCCGTCAGTGGCGGTAAGCCGGGCGGGCTGGCGACCCCGGAAGGCGTGTCCATGCGCAGAACGCTGAGTGCCGATTTCCACGTTGCGGTGACGTGGTCGGAACTGGCGAGCAGGAACACGGCTGAAAATGCGCGGCTCAGCCGCGCCGCCTTTCCATTCGATTCGATCGTGCTGGTGACCCATGCGATGCACATGCCGCGGGCATTGCGCGCGTTCGAAGAAGCCGGCTTCGCGGTCCAGGCGGCGCCGATGGGGTTCTACACCAGAGCGGACATGACCTATTCCTACACCGACTTCCTGCCCGACATCAAAGCCTTCTATGCGGCACACTACGCCATCTACGAGTTCGTCGGCGCAATCTGGTACCGCTGTTGCGCGGACATCTAGGGTCCTCAACCGTCGTCTTCGCTCCGCTCCTCGTCAAGTGAGGCGGTGACCTCACTACGGATACGGCCACTGGCGAGCCGAGTGTCGATCGAATCGCCCGGCCTGAGTTCTGAACTGCGCCGGATCACCCGGCCTGCCTGGTCGGTCACGATGGCATAGCCGCGTTCCAGCGTCGCGACCGGGCCCACCGCCCGTAAGACACCCTCAAAACGCGCCAGGGCCTGGCTGTGGCGGGTGAGTTGTCGACGTACCGCATCATTGAGGCGGGCGCGGTGATGGTGCAGGTCGCGGCGCATCAGATTGAGCATCGCCAGTGGTGAGCGCGCGCTGAGACGCGCCGCCAGGGCCTGCACCTGGCCGCCTTTCAGGCGCAGTTGCAATCTCGTCGACTGCGCCAGGCGCTGAGTAAGTTCGTCGACGCGCTGAAAGTTGCTTTCCAGTCGGCGTTGCGGCGAGATCAGGCGCTGGCGCAACTGTCGCAATTCGCGCACGCGGCTGTTGATCGCGTGCCTGGCGTGCGTGTGCAGGCGTTGTGCGAGCATGCTGACGCGGCGCCCGGCCGCGGCGGCGTCGGGTGACACCAGTTCGGCCGCCGCCGACGGTGTCGCGGCGCGCAGGTCGGCGACCAGATCGGCGATGGTGATGTCGATTTCATGGCCGACCGCGCTGACCAGGGGAATAGCGCTGGCAACGATCGCGCGCGCCACGCGTTCTTCGTTGAATGACCATAAGTCTTCCAGCGAGCCACCGCCGCGGCCGACGATCAGCACGTCACATTCCGCGCGTCGATTGGCGGTTTCGATGGCGGCCACGATTTCGCCTGCGGCCTGTTCGCCCTGCACTGCGCAGGGGTAGACAATAACCGGGATCGACGGGCAGCGTCGCCGCAGCACGGTCACGATGTCGCGCACCGCCGCGCCGCTGGCCGACGTGACCACGCCGATACAGCGTGGCCAGGCCGGGAGGGGTCGTTTACGTTCCTCGTCGAACAGCCCCTGTTCAAACAAGCGCCGTTTCAATTGCTCGAAACGCAGGCGCAACAGCCCATCGCCGGCCGCTTCCAGCGTATCGACGATCAGTTGGTAGTCGCCGCGCGGCGCATACAGGCTGACTCGACCGTGCGCGAGCACGCTGAGCCCGTTCTCGGGTTTGAAATTGAGCGTACCACCGCGGCTGCGGAACATCGCACAGCGGATCTGGGCGGCGCGATCCTTCAGCGAAAAGTACACGTGACCGGAGGCGGGCCGTGCGATATTGGAGATCTCGCCTTCCACCCAGACCCGGCCCAGCCCCTGTTCCAGCACGCCCCGGGCCGCTTCGTTCAACTCCGAAATGGTATACACCTCGCGGCGCGCAGCGCCGGGCCGCTCCGCGGCAGCGGCGATCGGGTCAATTTCAGGGGTTTGCGACATTTACCGGCTACCAGCGAAACTCTATAATTGCCGGCTTCCATTTTACGGGATGAACCTCGCCCATGCGCGTCGCCGACGACGGACTTACTTTCGATGATGTGCTGCTCATTCCGGACTACTCCGACGTTCTGCCGCGCGAGGCCGATCTGCGTACTTTTCTGACTCGCGATATCCAGCTTAACGTACCGCTGTTATCCGCGGCGATGGATACGGTTACCGAAGCCCGTCTTGCTATCGCCATGGCGCAGGAAGGCGGCATCGGTATCATCCACAAAAACATGAATCCTGCCGAACAGGCGCTGCAGGTCCGTTCGGTGAAGAAATTCGAAAGCGGTGTGATCCGCGATCCGATCACCACCAGCCCGCAGACCACCATCGGCGACGTCCTGGCCCTGACCCGCGCGCAGGGCTTTTCCGGCGTGCCGGTCGTCGATGCCGGCAAACTCGTCGGCATTGTCACCAGCCGCGATCTGCGTTTCGAAACCCGTTTTGATGCGCCGGTCAGCGAGATCATGACGCCGCAGGATCGTCTCGTCACCGTCGGTGAAGACGCCGGCAAGGACGAAGTCATCTCACTGCTGCACAAGTTCCGCATCGAAAAGATCCTGGTCATCAACGATGACTTCGAACTGCGCGGCATGATTACGGTTAAAGACATCCAGAAAGCCGACGAATTTCCGAATGCGTGCAAGGATTCCGACGAGCGACTGCGTGTCGGTGCGGCAGTCGGTGTCGGCGAAGGGACCCACGAGCGGGTCGCGGCGCTGGTCGCGGCCGGTGTCGACGTTATCGTCGTCGATACCGCGCACGGGCATTCGCGCGGGGTCATCGAGACCGTGCGCTGGATCAAGCAGCACTATCCGGACAGCCAGGTGATCGGCGGCAACATCGCCACCGGCGACGCGGCCGATGCGTTGGTAGAGGCCGGCGCTGACGCGGTCAAAGTGGGCATTGGTCCGGGCTCGATCTGTACTACGCGCATCGTCACCGGCATCGGCGTCCCGCAGATCACCGCGGTCAGCAGCGTCGCGGAGCGCCTGCAGAAGTCCGGCGTGCCGCTGATTTCCGATGGCGGCGTGCGCTACTCCGGGGATATCGCCAAGGTCCTGGTCGCCGGCGCCTACAGCGTCATGATCGGGTCCCTGTTCGCCGGCGCCGAGGAAGCGCCGGGTGAAGTTGAACTGTTCCAGGGCCGCTCCTACAAGTCCTACCGGGGCATGGGCTCGCTCGGCGCAATGGCGCAGAAACACGGTTCATCGGATCGCTATTTTCAGGAAAGCGATGAGATTGAAAAGCTGGTCCCCGAAGGCATCGAAGGCCGCGTTCCTTATAAGGGCGCATTGCGTGCGATCGTGCACCAGATGGTCGGCGGACTGCGCGCCGCGATGGGGTACACCGGTTGCCGCAACGTCGACGAGTTTCGAACCAAACCCAAGTTTTTGCGCGTAACGGCGGCCGGCATGCGGGAAAGCCACGCGCACGATGTTCATATCACCAAGGAAGCGCCAAACTACCGTCTCGACTGAGAGATGCCGGCGCACGGGCGAAAGGCGCCTGTTTAAACGATGTCAAACAGCCGAGATCTGCATGCCGATCGGATCCTGATCCTCGATTTCGGTGCTCAATACACGCAGTTGATCGCCAGGCGCGTGCGCGAAGCGCAGGTGTATTGTGAGATCCGCCCCTACGATATCGACGAACAGGCGGTCAGGGAGTTTGCGCCGAGCGGCGTGATCCTGTCGGGCGGGCCCGAATCGGTGAATACCAATGCCGATTTTCGCGCCCCGCAGTGCGTTTTCGAACTCGGTGTACCGGTACTCGGGATCTGTTACGGGATGCAGACCATGGCGCTGCAGCTCGGCGGTCGGGTCGATGCTTCCAACGAGCGTGAGTTCGGCTATGCGCGGGTCCGCGCGCGCGGGCATTCGCGCCTGTTGCGCGACATCCAGGACCTCACCAACGATGAAGGTCACGGCCTGCTCGATGTATGGATGAGTCACGGTGATCACGTCACCGAACTGCCGCCTGGTTTCAAGCTCATCGCATCGACGGCCAACGCTCCGATCGCCGGGATCGCGGATGAGACGCGCAATTTTTATGGTGTGCAGTTCCATCCCGAAGTCACCCACACCCACCAGGGCCAGGCCATCGTTAACCGCTTCGTGCATGAGATCTGCGGCTGCGGATCGTTGTGGACGGCGGCCAATATCGTCCTCGATAGTATCGAGCGGGTGCGCGCGGAAGTCGGTGACGGTCGCGTGCTGCTCGCGCTGTCCGGCGGCGTCGACTCGTCGGTGGTCGCGGCGCTGCTGCACGAGGCGATCGGACCGCGTCTGACCTGTGTGTTTGTCGACAACGGGCTGCTGCGCCTGAACGAGGCGGAGCAGGTCATGGCCACGTTTGCCCGCCATATGGGCGTCGATGTCCGCCACGTCGACGCCGGTGAGCAGTTCTTAGGCGCGCTCGCCGGGATCGACGATCCGGAACAGAAACGCAAGGTCATCGGGCGCACGTTCATCGAAGTTTTCGAGCAGCAGGCCGACCAGCTGGAGGGCGTCGCGTGGCTCGCCCAGGGTACGATTTATCCCGACGTGATCGAGTCGGCCGGTGGCACCACCGGCAAGGCGCACGTCATCAAGTCACATCACAATGTCGGCGGTCTGCCCGCACATATGCGCCTGTCGCTGATCGAACCGCTGCGCGAACTGTTCAAAGACGAGGTGCGCAAGGTCGGCGTGGAGCTCGGCTTGCCGCGCGAGATGGTTTATCGCCACCCGTTTCCCGGTCCCGGTCTGGGCGTGCGCATACTTGGCGAGATCCGGCGTGAATACGCCGATATTCTGCGCAAAGCGGACGCCATTTTTATCGACGAGCTGCGTGGCGCCGGTCTGTACGACGACGTCAGCCAGGCGTTCGCGGTTTTTCTGCCGGTTCGCTCGGTCGGTGTCAAAGGCGATGCACGCAGCTACGAATATGTGATCGCCCTGCGCGCGGTGGAAACGATTGATTTCATGACCGCGCAATGGGCGCGTCTGCCATACGATTTCCTCGACCTCGTTTCGCGCCGGATCATCAATGAAATTGCCGGCGTTTCGCGCGTTGCCTATGACATCTCGGGGAAACCACCGGCGACCATCGAGTGGGAATAGCCGTGGCTTTCGCCCCGCCGGGTAACAATCATGACTGCAGGTCCTGAAAGTTCCGACGATGCGGAGTGGATGGCCATAGCCCTGGCGCAGGCGCGGCGCGCCGCAACGCTGGGCGAGGTTCCGGTCGGCGCGGTGGTGGTACTCGACAACACGCTGATCGGTGTCGGGCACAATGCCTGTATCACCACCCACGATCCCACCGCGCATGCCGAAATTGTCGCCCTGCGCGCGGCCGCGGAACAGGTCAGGAACTACCGCCTCGCCGAGGCTACGCTCTACGCGACCCTGGAACCCTGCGCAATGTGTGCCGGTGCGATCGTCCACGCGCGGATCCGCCGACTTGTCTACGGCGCCAGCGATCCGCGCGCCGGTGCTGCGGGCAGCGTTATGGACGTCCTGCGACACCCGGCGCTCAATCATCGTACGGATTGTACGGGCGGCGTGGAACAGGACCTGTGCGGTCAACTGCTGCGTGATTTTTTCAAAGTCCGGCGAGGGACGACATGACCGTATTCGCACCTGATCAAGACGAACTCGAGCGCCTGGCGCGCGAACTCGGCACCCTGCTGGGCGAGCGTGGCTGGCGCATGGCGAGCGCGGAATCGTGCACCGGCGGCTGGATCGCACAGAGTATGACCGCGATTGCCGGCAGTTCGGACTGGTTCGAAGCCGCGCTGGTGACTTACTCGAATGCCGCCAAGGTCAGTATGCTGGGGGTGCCCGCGATGACCATCGAGGCGCACGGCGCGGTCAGCGAAGCAACCGCCCTGGCCATGGCCAGCGGCGCGATCGCCACGGTCGGGGTGGAGGTGGCGGTAGCGGTAACCGGGGTCGCCGGACCGGGCGGCGGTAGCGAGGACAAGCCGGTGGGGACGGTATGGTTCGGGTTCGCCGTGGACGGGCAGGCGACGCGCGCGGTCGTGCAGCATTTCCCCGGCGATCGCCGCGAGGTGCGCGCGCGCACCGTCGCCTATGCCCTGAGTTACCTGATCGAGACCTTGAGCAACTAGCGTGCCGCGACTGTTTTATGCGCTGTGGCCGGACGACGCGGCACGGGCTCAGTTGGCGCAAGCCGCGGCGGCGCTGAATGTCCACGACGGACAGCGGGTGCGCGACGAAAACCTGCACCTGACCCTGGTTTTTCTCGGCGCCGTCGATGCGGAATGCCAAGCAGCGCCTGCTGCGGCATGAGTTCCTCGACGACCTGGGCGAAATCACCCTGGAAATCGCTGCGGCCGGCTGGTGGCGTGCCGCTCGAGTGGCGTGGCTGGCACCGCTCGAAACACCATCGGCGCTACTGCGGCTGCGCACGACACTGCTGGCCGTGGCGGCCGCTGCAGAACTTGAGCCGGAGCGCCGTGAATACCACCCGCACGTGACGGTCGCACGCCGAGTGCGGCGCGCACCGCGCACCACCGGCAGTATTGCAAGCTGTTGGCGGGCCACCGATTTTGCCCTGATCGAGTCGCACACCGAGGGGCCGGCGGCGCGCTACGAAGTGCTCCGCCAATGGCCGCTGGCGGCACGCCGGAACGATTAAATCGGCCCTCCAACTATGCGATAATTCGGGCTTCCAGTTCACCCGCCGACACAACCCCACGAGAGGACATGACAAATGGATGACAACAAGCAGAAGGCGCTAGGAGCGGCGCTGTCCCAAATCGAAAAACAATTCGGAACCGGTTCAATCATGCGCCTGGGCGATCCCGGCGCCTTACCCAACATCCAGGCCGTATCAACCGGGTCCCTGAGCCTCGACATTGCCCTTGGCGTTGGCGGCCTGCCACGTGGTCGGGTGGTTGAAATCTACGGCCCGGAATCGTCCGGCAAAACGACGCTGACCCTGCACGTCGTCGCCGAAGTACAGAAACTGGGTGGCACAGCCGCGTTCATCGACGCCGAACACGCGCTCGATCCGCAGTACGCCGAGCGTCTGGGTGTGAACGTTGGCGATCTGCTGGTTTCGCAACCCGATACCGGCGAGCAGGCACTGGAAATCACCGACATGCTGGTCCGTTCGGGGGCGGTCGATGTCGTGGTTGTCGATTCGGTCGCGGCGCTGACGCCGAAAGCTGAAATCGAAGGCGAAATGGGCGACACCCACGTCGGCCTGCAGGCGCGACTGATGTCGCAGGCGCTGCGCAAGCTGACTGGCAACATCAAGCGTTCGAACACGCTGGTTATTTTTATCAACCAGATCCGTATGAAGATCGGGGTCATGTTCGGCAGTCCGGAAACGACGTCCGGTGGCAACGCGCTCAAGTTTTACGCTTCGGTGCGGCTCGACATCCGCCGCATCGGTTCGCTGAAACGCGGCGACGAGGTGATCGGCAATGAAACCCGTGTCAAGGTTGTCAAAAACAAGGTGGCGCCGCCATTCCGTCAGGCGATGTTCGATATTCTGTATAACGAAGGCATTTCTCGCGAAAGCGAGATCATCGAACTCGGCGTTGAGCACAACCTGATCGAAAAGACCGGTGCCTGGTACAGTTACAACGGTGACCGGCTCGGGCAGGGCAAGGAAAACGTGCGCCAGTATTTCAAGGACAACCCGGAGATCGCCGCCGACGTGGAAACCAAGTTGCGCGCACTGATTATCCCGTCCAAAGCTGCCGCGGACGAAGACACCGAGGAAGAAGCGGCGGAGGCCGAAGCCTGAGTGATGACGAGGTCCGGCAGGCGCGCGAGATCGCGCTTGCCGCGCTGGCCCGACGCGAACACGCGCGCCAGGAACTGGAGCGCAAACTAGGCGCCCGGGAATTCGACGCCAGCGTCATCGGCACAGTTCTGGATGCGCTGGTCGAGGCCGGACTGCAGGACGACCGCCGCTTTGCCGAAGCCTATGTACGCTACCGCAGCGAGCGGGGCTACGGGCCGCGACGCATTGTCCAGGAACTGCGACAACGTGGCGTGGCCGACACCTTGAGCGGCATCGTCGTTGCGGCTGCCGAAATTGACTGGTTCGAACGCGCAAGCGACGTGCGCACAAAAAAATTTCGGTCCACGCCCGATTCATACCAGGAACGGGCGCGCCAGAATCGATTCATGGAATATCGCGGATTCGACAGCGAGCAGATCCGCTACGCATTTGGACACACGACAGACGATGAAAACCGCTGAAATTCGTCGCGCCTTTCTGAGCTACTTCGAAGAGCACGGACACACCGTGGTCGACAGCAGCTCGCTGGTGCCGGGGAATGATCCTTCGTTGCTGTTCACCAATGCCGGCATGGTTCAGTTCAAGGATGTTTTCCTCGGGCTCGATGATCGCGGCTATCGTCGCGCGGCATCTTCGCAGCGCTGCGTGCGGGCAGGCGGCAAACACAACGATCTGGACAACGTCGGTTATACCGCGAGGCATCACACATTTTTCGAGATGCTCGGCAATTTCAGTTTCGGAGAATATTTCAAGCGCGAAGCGATCGGTTTTGCGTGGTCACTGCTGACCGAGCGGTTCGGGCTGCCGGCCGAGCGCTTATGGGTGACGGTATTCGAGAACGACGACGAGGCGGCCGCGATCTGGCTCGACGAGATCGGGGTCAGCCCGGAGCGTTTTTCGCGCTGTGGCGAGAAAGACAATTTCTGGATGATGGGCGACACGGGTCCGTGTGGACCCTGCTCGGAGATTTTCTACGACCACGGTCCTGAGATCGCCGGCGGTCCGCCCGGCAGCGCCGAGGCGGATGGCGACCGCTACATCGAGATCTGGAATCTCGTATTCATGCAATACGATCGTAGCAGCGACGGCGAGATGAAGCCGATCCCGCGACCGTCAGTTGATACCGGTATGGGGCTGGAGCGCATCGCCGCCGTCCTGCAGGGTGTACACAATAATTACGACATCGACCTGTTTCAGAATCTGCTCGCAGCCGTGCGCAAACAGGTTCCGGGCGAGGTCAGCGAACCAGCCTCGCTGCGCGTGATCGCCGACCATATCCGCTCGTGCGCGTTCCTGGTTCTCGATGGCGTGACACCGTCGAATGAAGGACGCGGCTACGTGCTGCGCCGGATCATTCGACGCGCTTTACGCCACGGGCACAAGCTTGGCATCGAACAACATTTTTTCCACCTGCTGGTGGCGCCGCTGGCTGCTGAAATGGGCGAGGCTTACCCGTTGCTGGTGGAGCGCGCCGACGCCGTGGCAAAGACCCTGCGGCTCGAAGAGGAGCGTTTCGCTGAGACCCTCGACCAGGGGATGCGGATCCTGGAGAACGCCATCGGCGGGCTGGACGGCCGAACCATTCCGGGCGAAGTCGTGTTCCAGCTTTATGACACCTACGGTTTCCCGTTCGACCTGACCGCCGACATCGCTCGCGAGCGTGAACTGGAAGTCGATGAGGCGGGTTTTGCCGCCGCGATGGAAGCCCAGCGAACGCGCGCGCGGGCGGCAAGCCAGTTCGCCAACGTCGATACCGCAAACGCGATCAGCGCCGACGACCTGTCGGCATTGGGCAAGGACCAGGAATTCACCGGCTACGACAGCAACTCGAGCGAGGCGCGCGTTGTCGGCTTATTCGTCGATGGTCAGAAAGTGGACGCCCTTACCTCCGGCGCCGAGGGCATCGTGATCCTCGATCGCACACCGTTCTACGCCGAATCCGGCGGCCAGGTTGGCGATCATGGCGTACTGAAGGCTGGCGAGGCACGCTTTGAAGTCAGCGATACGCGCAAGCAGGGTGGCCTGTTCCTGCACATCGGCCACATGCAGACCGGCTCGATCAAGCTTGGTGAGAATGTCCTGGCGGCGGTCGACGATCCGCGACGCGAGGCTACGCGAGCGAACCATTCCGCTACCCATCTGATGCACGCCGCGTTGCGCGAGGTGCTGGGCCAGCACGTGGAACAGAAAGGCTCATTGGTCGACGACGAACGGTTGCGATTCGATTTTTCGCATCCGCAGGCGTTGAGTGCGGACGAAGTGCAGTCGATAGAACGTCGGGTCAACGCTGAGATCCGTCGTAACCAGCCGGTCGAGGCTGAACTGATGGCCTACAGCGATGCTATCGAGTCCGGCGCGATGGCCCTGTTCGGGGAGAAATACGGCGACCGAGTGCGTGTCCTGCGCATGGGCGATTTTTCTGTCGAACTGTGTGGCGGCACTCACGTCAAGCGTACCGGCGACATCGGCGCGTTCAAGATCATCAGCGAATCGGGGATTGCCTCCGGGGTACGGCGTATCGAAGCGATCACCGGTGACGCCGTCGTCTCCTATCTGATCGAGACCGAGGCGCTGCTCCACCGTCTAGCCGGGCTGGTACGCGCAGGCGGGGCCGGGATCGAGCAGAAGATCGCGCAGATCCTGGAACGCAACCGGGCGCTGGAGAAAGAGAGCCAGGAATTACGCAATCGGCTGGCCGGCGAGTCCGGGAAAGATATCGCCGATAGCGCGCGCGAAATCGGCGGCGCGATGGTGGTCGCGGAGATCCTCCAGGGTGTTGATATGGACACCCTGCGTTCTACCTGCGACCGGCTCAAAGATCAGTTCGAGCGCGCAGTCATCGTTCTGGCCACGGTCGAAGATGATAAGGTACGCCTCGTCGCCGGGGTGACAAAGAACCTCACCAAGCAGGTCCACGCCGGTCATCTGATCAACCACGTCGCGCAGCAGGTCGGCGGCAAGGGCGGCGGGCGGCCGGATATGGCCCAGGCTGGCGGCACCGAGGTTGCACACCTCGTCGACGCGATCGCGTCGGTGCACGACTGGGTTGCGGAAAAAACCGCCTGATCCCGACGCTTCGCAGCTTTACGGCTGGCAGGATGTTTTACCGTTACGCGGTACGCGTCGTGCACATAAGCACACAAAGATAAAGGTTCGCTGGAAACCTCAAAGATGACGACGATCGTACAGAAATATGGCGGCACCTCGGTTGGTGACGTGGAACGCATCGGCGCGGTTGCGGAACGGGTGGCGGCGACGCGCGCCGCCGGCAGCGCGGTACTGGTTGTGGTCTCGGCGATGTCCGGCGAAACCGATCGCCTGCTGGGTCTGGCGCGGGCTTTTCAGGACAACCCGCGCGGGCGCGAACTCGACGTGCTGCTGTCCACCGGTGAACAGGTAACCATCGCACTGTTGAGTATGGCCCTGGAGGCGCGCGGCGTGCCGGCGCGCTCCTACACCGGCGGGCAGATCCGGATCCTCACCGACGAGGCCTACAACAAGGCCAGGATCGTCGAGATCGATAACGTCAACGTGCGTCGCGATCTGGATGCCGGGCGGGTAGTCGTCGTGGCCGGCTTTCAGGGCGTGGATAAAGACGGCAACATCACGACCCTCGGCCGCGGTGGCTCCGACACCACCGCCGTGGCCATGGCCGCCGCTCTGCAGGCCGACGAGTGCCAGATCTATACCGATGTCGACGGCGTCTATACGACCGATCCGCGCATCGTGCCGGAGGCCCGCCACATCGAACGTATAACCTACGAGGAGATGCTGGAGATGGCCAGCCTCGGCGCCAAGGTCCTGCAGATCCGGTCAGTCGAATTCGCCAGCAAGTACAAGGTTAATCTGCGCGTGTTGTCGTCATTCCAAGACGGTCCCGGTACGCTGATTACGACAGAGGAGAACATCATGGAGCAAGCGCTGATTTCCGGCGTCACCCTGAACCGGGACGAAGCCCAGGTGATCGTGGTGGGGGTGCCTGACCGGCCCGGTATCGCGAGTGGGATCCTCGGCCCGGTCGCCGACGCCAATATCGAAGTCGATATGATCGTGCAGAACAGCAGCGCTGATGGCGCGGCGGATTTCACCTTTACCGTGCACCGCAACGATCACGATCGGACACTTGAAATCCTCGCACCGGTAGCCAAAGAAATGAACGCTCGTGGGCTGCAGGGCGACAAAAAGATCGTCAAGCTGTCTATTGTCGGCGTCGGGATGCGTTCGCACGCCGGTATCGCCAGCCGCATGTTCCGCGCACTCGCCGCGGAAGGGATCAATATCCTTATGATCTCGACTTCGGAGATCAAGATTTCGGTCGTAATCGAGGAGAAATATGGCGAGTTGGGTGTGCGCACGCTGCACAGTGAATTCGGGCTTGAAAACGCCTGAAACCAGTGTGCGGTGGCCGGGCGACTTCGAAATATTTGATCTGCGTCCAGAATCGCATCTGATTGCCTATAATAATGGCTGAATCAAGGATGAAATAAGCACCGTCGGTGCTATCCGTCAGATCGGGACGGTCGTCAATCGTCGAATTCTGCGCGGCGTCAGCGCGGATTTATGGAGGAATATATGCTGATTCTGACCAGAAGGGTTGGGGAAGCTTTAATCATCGGGGACGATGTGAACGTCACGGTTCTCGGTATCAAGGGGAACCAGGTACGGATCGGTGTCAGCGCGCCGAAGGAAGTAGCGGTTCACCGTGAAGAGATCTACCAACGCATCCAGCAGGAAAGCGGCGAAGAACTCCCTACGACCGCGGAATAAACGCGAACCAGCTTTACCGCGCCCACCGGCCTCGGTAGTATTCGTCCTTCCGAACGGAGAGATGGCCGAGTGGCTGAAGGCGCTCCCCTGCTAAGGGAGTATGGGTCAAAAGCCCATCGAGGGTTCGAATCCCTCTCTCTCCGCCATAAAAAGGGCCCGCAAAGCGGGCCTTTTTTATGGCGGAGAGAAAGCGCCGACGAGAACCCTTCGGTTCGACAAATCGCGCCAGCGATTTGGACGCGCGCAGCGCGCCCCGGAGGGGAGAGGGCGCGCCCAAAGCGCGCACGAATCCCAAATCGCGCCAGCGATTTGGACGCGCACAGCGCGCCCCGCAGGGGCGACCGTGCGCCCCAAGCGCACGGTCGTCAATCCCTCCCATCAGTTGGCAAAGGGCCCGCAAAGCGGGCCTTTTTTATGGTGCGCCCGGCAGGGCGCACTTACTTGGAGGTGAAAGTCCTCTACTCGCCCGGCAAGGGGAAGAGTTAGCCGAACGGCAAGGGTGTCGCGGGTGACTGCGGATCTGGAGGAAGCCGAAGGCAAAGCGCTGGCCTGACGAACAGGAAGCGGATACGAGGCGGCACGGCGGGGTAAGACGGCCAATATCGTCAAAGCCCGAAACTTGCACGGAACGCCGTGACGTATATCCGACGGGCATAAGCGTGAAGGTGGGTGCGTCATACCCGGGGAGATCTGCAACGGTGCCTTGTGCTACTGACATCGAGAGGTGTCGGGATACCGGTGCAGAAGTCAGCCGAGGCCATAGTAGGTGTCGCGATGAACCGAAGGGCCGAACGTGGAATGCCGCAAGTAGGCGACGGGAACACACGGACAGTTGATGAAGGCAGAAGACCCACGGCAAGTGGATACAGACAGAGAGACGCCGGGGCGGTACTCCGGTGGGGCTTTGTGTGGCGCCGAGACTGAGGTGACGACCCGTTTGCGGACGAAAGCGGAGTCAAGCGGGTTGATGGAAGCCGTGTGCGAACGCGGCAACCTGAAGCTTGCGTATCAACGGGTGGTGGAGAACAAAGGCGCGGCATTTGTCGATGGCATCGGTGTGGCCGCGTTCAAGGACCATCTCAAACGACACTGGCCGACGATCAAGGCCAAGGTGCTGGCGGGAAGCTACATGCCCTCGCCGGTGCGCCGGGTGGACATCCCGAAGCCGGAAGGTGGGGTCAGGACACTCGGTATTCCGACGCTGACGGATCGCCTGATCCAGCAAGCGTTGCATCAGGTGCTCTCGCCGATCTTCGAGGTTGAGTTTTCCGAATCGAGTTACGGATTTCGACCGGGGCGGAGTGCGCATCAGGCGGTCAAGGCAGCGCAGCAATACGTTGCCGCAGGCCGTCGGGTGGTGGTGGACTGGACTTGCCCCGCTTCAGTGGACGGTTAGTAGTCTAAATTCGAGCGGTTTCTGTGGCGAGTAGTCTCCTTTCATAATTGACTGGTGACAAGTACCCCAAGGACGAGTGTCGGCGATGAGGGTTGTACCAACCCTCGAGCCATTCGAATATCGCCATCCGGGCTTCGGCATGCGTCTTAAACGCACCTGTGACGGTTCAGGACCTCTCGTTCCAGCGTTGCGAAGAAGGCTCTCTGCCACCGCATTGTCGTAGCAGTCTCCCTCGACCGAGCCCATAGATGGCATGACGCCCATGTTCTGGCAGCGTTTGCCGAACGCATAACTGGTGTATTGGCATCTGGATTTGCCGGGGATTGGTAGACACCTCAGATAGAGCGAGAATGCTCAATAGAGGTGAAATATGGCTAGGAAAAGACGTACGTTTACGCCGGAGTACAAGGCCGAGGTAGTCGGACTGGTGCGAGTTGGCGGCAAAGCGATCTCGGCGGTAGCGCGGGACTTGGATTTAACGGAGTCAGCGGTGCGCAAATGGGTAGCTGGCAGTGAATCGGTTGCGAGCTGCGGGGATCAGAAAGTATTGACGACAGCGGAGCGAGAGGAGCTGTTGCACTTGCGCCGGGAAATTCGACAGCTGCGGATGGAGCGCGAAATATTAAAAAAAGCGACGGCCTTTGCCAGGGAATCGACGTGAGATATCGATTCATGGCGGCGGAGAAGGCGCTGTATCCGGTGACGCTGATGAGCCGGCTTCTTGAGGTTTCGCGGTCGGGTTTTTACGCGTGGGACAAGCGTGCGGAGAGTGCTCGTAGGCGTTCTGACCGCGCACTGGTCGTTCATATCAAGGCGGCGCATCGGGCTTCTCGCGACACCTATGGAAGCCCTCGGGTGCATCGTGAGTTATTGGCCCAGGGCCACACAGTGGGTCGTGGCCGCGTCGCCCGTTTGATGCGTGAAAATGCCCTGCGAGGCAAGCGCAAGCGACGTTTTCGCAATACGACGCAATCGGTTCACGCGCACCCGATAGCGCCGAATGTGCTCAAGCGTGAGTTTACCGTCGACAAGCCCAATGCGGCCTATGTTAGCGACATTACCTACATCTGGACGCTGGAAGGCTGGCTGTATCTGGCCGTCATCCTTGATCTGTATTCGCGGCGCGTCGTCGGTTGGGCGATGGGCCCGCGCATTGACCAGGCCTTGACGTTGCGCGCGCTGGACATGGCCTCGGACGGCTGTAAGGCGGTCGCAGGATTGATCCACCACAGCGATCGCGGCAGTCAATATGCGGCGAATGATTACCGCAAATTACTCGAAGCCCGCGGTATGACGTGTAGCATGAGCCGCAAGGGAAACTGCTGGGATAATGCCGTAGCTGAGAGTTTCTTTGCGACGCTAAAAGTCGAGTTCGTTCACGGAGCGCTATTCCGTACCCGGGAGCAGGCAACCCGTGAAATATTCGACTATATCGAAGTGTTCTACAATCGGATTAGACGACATTCATTTCTTGATTACGTCAGTCCGATGGAATTTGAGAGAAACTATGTCCTGCTGCACAACGCAGCTTAAACCGGGTGTCCACTAAAACCCGGCAAGTCCAATCCGTGATCGGAATGGTGAATGACATCCACCGGCCCTCGCTGATAGAGCGCCATGTTGAGCGCTTCCAGTACGAGTTCCGTGCGTAAGTGCGTTGCCATCGACCAGCCTACGATGCGGCGCGACCAGACATCCAGAACGATGGCCAGATAGAGAAAGCCGGACCAGGTTGGAAGATACGTTATGTCAGCAACCCAGAGCTTGTCCGGCCTGACCGCGACGAACTGACGGTCAACCAGATCGGTCGAACGGGCTGTCCCATCGCTCGTTGTCGTGCGTACATACCGGATCGGGCTTACACCCCGAATACCGGCTGTACGCATCAAGCGAGCGACGCGCTTACGCCCGACACGGCGACCATGATCGTCGGCTAACTCCGCATGGATCGACGGTGAGCCATAGGCCCCTTTCGAACGCCGATGGATCGTATGGATCAACGCCGTCAAGCCAACGTCCTCTCGAGCACGCGCCGACAGGGGTCGGTCGACCCACGCGTAAAAGCCGCTTGTAGATACCTTGAGCAGCCGGCACATGGTGCGTACCGGATAGCAGGCCTGGTTCGCCTTCACGAATCCGAAGAGCGCTTCGGGGTCGCGGTGCTCTCGTTCGCAAACCAGGCCGCGGCTTTTGACAAAATCTCCCGCTCAACCTTGAGTTGACGATTCTCACGCCGCAGCCGAGTCAGCTCCTGACGCTCGGCCTGAGTGAGGCCACCATCGCCATGCCCACCTTCGCGATCTGCCTGCTTGACCCACTGTCGAATTGACCACGACGTGCAGCCGAACTCGGTCGCCAGCTCGATGAATCCCCGGCCGGCGCGGTAGAGCTCGACCATTTGCTGCCGGAACTCCGGCGTATACTTGACTTGTTTTCTGGACATCTTGAACACCTCGCTTTGTGAGCATCAGGTGTCCACCGAAACGGGTCAAGTCCAGACATGGATCTGGAGAAGTTCTTCGACCGTGTTAACCACGACCTGTTGATGGAGCAACTGTCAAAGACGATTGGTGACGGGCGAGTGCTTCGCCTTATCCGCCGGTATCTGGAAGCAGGCATGATGGCCGAGGGGACGGTATCCCCACGGACGCAAGGAACGCCGCAAGGCGGCCCTCTGAGTCCGCTGCTGTCGAATGTTCTGCTGACGGCACTGGATCGGGAACTGGAACGCCGTGGTCATGCGTTCTGCCGTTACGCGGACGACTGTAATATCTACGTCAGAAGCGAAGCGGCGGGAGAGCGGGTCATGGCGAGCATTACCCGGTTCCTGGCGGATACGCTCAAGCTCACGGTCAATATGACCAAGAGTGCGGTGGCGCGGCCGTGGAAGAGGCCGTTTCTGGGCTACAGCATGAGCTGGCACAAGGCCCCGAGGCTGCGGATCGCACCAGCCAGTTATCAACGACTGAAGGCTCGCGTGCGGGAAGTGCTCAAGGGCGCGAGAGGGCGCCGGCTGACGACAGTCATTACCGAACTCAACCCGCTCCTTCGCGGCTGGATGGCCTACTTTCGGCTAACCGAAACCAAGAAGGCGCTGGAAGAGCTGGATGGCTGGATCAGGCACAAACTGCGCTGCATCCTGTGGCGCCAGTGGAAACGCCCATCTACTCGTGCCAAGGCTCTGATGCGGGCGGGACTGACGGAAGAACGGGCCTGGCGTTCGGCGACGAACCAACGCGGGTCGTGGTGGAACAGTGGTGCGAGCCACATGAACCACGCCTTCCCGAAATCCTTCTTTGATCGTCTCGGTCTGGTGTCGCTGCTCGATACGACGCGCCGACTCCAGTGTGTTCCATGAACCGCCGGATGCGGAACCGCATGTCCGGTGGTGTGGGAGGACGGCGGGGGCGACCCCGCCTCCTACCCGATGCGGAGAGAAAGCGCCGACGAGAACCCTTCGGTTCGACAAATCGCGCCAGCGATTTGGACGCGCGCAGCGCGCCCCGCAGGGGAGAGGGCGCGCCAAAAGCGCGCACGAATCCCAAATCGCTCCAGCGATTTGGACGCGCACAGCGCGCCCCGCAGGGGCGACCGTGCGCCACAAGCGCACGGTCGTCAATCCCTTCCCATCAGCCTGGCAACAGACCCGCAAAGCGGGCCTTTTTTGTGGCGGAGAGAAAGCGCCGACGAGAACCCTTCGGTTCGAAATTCGCAGTCGGCCTACGAAGCGCCTGCCGGGATGGCGTTTGACCTGTGTCAAGCACGATCAGCGGGGCGAGACTAGATTCAAGCAATTTCGCCAGCCTCGCAAGACCAGCCATGAGTAACACCAGGGATATCACCAGCAGCGCGTCCGCCGTCCATTACCGTTAGACCTGACGTGACGACAAAAGAACACCACACAGCGACGGTATCGGCACAGATCGAATTCGACGGCGATCTACTGCAACGCTACGACCGGTCCGGTCCGCGTTACACGTCCTACCCCACTGCCCTGGAGTTCGACGGCGCCTTCGACGCCAGTCGTTATCGACACCACACCGACAGCGTCGCAGGCGAACCTACCAGGCGGCCATTGTCGCTGTATTTTCATCTGCCATTCTGCGCGTCGGTCTGCTACTACTGCGCCTGCAACAAGATTATTACCGCGAATCGATCGCGTTCGGTGCCGTACCTCGAGCATCTGGAACGCGAGATCGCGCTGCAGGCTGAGTGTTTCTCGGACCAGCGCCCGGTCCGGCAGTTGCACTGGGGCGGTGGCACGCCGACCTATCTCGACCACGCGCAGATGGACCGCCTGATGGCGGCAATCCGACGGCATTTCACCCTGGAACCCGATGAACAGGGCGAATATTCGATCGAAGTCGATCCGCGCGAGACCCGTGACGACACCATGCCGGTGTTGCGCGAGCTGGGTTTCAACCGGCTCAGCCTCGGCGTCCAGGACTTCGATCCGAAAGTGCAGCGCGCCGTCAACCGCATCCAATCGGAAACCCTGACCCTAGGCGTCATGGCGGATGCACGCGCGGTTGGATTCCGCTCGATAAACGTTGACCTGATTTATGGCCTGCCGCAACAGACACCCACCACGTTCGCGCGCACCGTCGAGCGGATCATCGCGGCCGATCCGGACCGCATCTCGATTTTCAACTACGCGCATCTGCCGGAGCGTTTTAAGGTCCAGCGACAGATCGACGCCAGCGCGCTGCCTTCGGCAGGGGAAAAACTGGCGATCCTCGAGCAATCCATCGCCCAACTCACGGCGGCCGGCTATTGCTATATCGGCATGGATCATTTCGCCAAACCCGACGACGAGCTGGCCAGAGCGCAACGCGACGGCCAGCTGCATCGCAATTTCCAGGGCTACGCGACCCACGGCGATTGCCATCTGATTGGTATGGGCGTGACCGCGATCGGCGCGGTCGGTGACTGCTATTATCAGAATGCCCGCGAGCCGGATGCCTATTACGCGCAGCTCGATAAAGGCCGCCTGCCGATCGAGCGTGGCATCGAGCTTGACGCCGATGATCGTTTACGGCGCTACGTGATCGGTGAATTGATCTGCCACTTCGAAGTGTCCGTGGCGGCGGTGGAGGCACGCTACGGCATCGATTTCGCGAGCTACTTTTCCAGTGAGCTTCGGCGACTTGCTCCGATGTGCGACGACGGGCTGGTAACTGTCGCGCCCGAGCACCTGGCGGTCACAGCGCGTGGCCGCCTGTTGATCCGCAATGTGTGCATGGTATTCGACCGCTACCTGGCGCAGACCGCGCCGGCGCGCTTCTCCAGGGTAATCTGACCGGTCCAGGCGCTTGCTGCGGCGCCAGACACGTCGGCGCGAGGCGACCGCGCGCTGATTGTGAAATTGATCACGATCAATTATTTTTAATATGCGCAATGAAACGATAGGCTACCTCAAGATATTGCGCTAAAAACCTCCTCCATCTACCAGATGTAGAACGAATTATTCGCCGAGAAAGTTATGGCCGCCCTCGATCACCCGTCCTTGTCCCACCTCACTCGCGGCGCGCGTTCCGAGCCGCCGTTACAGCGGGCCGCGCTCGATATCTGGGCGGAAAAATACTGTCTGAAAGCCGCTGACGGTAGTCCGGTCGATAGCGATCTGAAGGCCAGCTATCGTCGTGTTGCCGCCGCGCTGGCCGCGGTGGAAACGAGCGAGGCATTGCGCGAGCACTGGCGTGAGCGTTTCACGTGGGCACTGGAACACGGCGCCGTTCCAGCCGGTCGTATACTTTCCAATGCCGGCGCCGGTCTGCACCGACACGCGGTCTCGACGATCAACTGCACGGTGTCCGGGACCATCACTGATTCGCTTGACGATATTCTCGCCAAGCTGCACGAGGCTGGTTTGACCCTCAAGGGTGGCAGTGGCATCGGCTACGAATTTTCCACCTTAAGGCCGCGCGACGCCTACGTCTCGGGTTCCGGCGCCACCACCTCCGGTCCGTTGTCGTTCATGGACCTCTACGATCGCATGTGCCAGACGATTTCGTCGGCCGGTGGGCGCCGCGGCGCGCAGATGGCGACCTTCGATATTGCCCACCCCGATGTGGTCGAGTTCATTCGCGCTAAACGCGAGGACGGCCGGCTTCGACAGTTCAATCTTTCGCTTTTGATCAGTGATGACTTCATGCAGGCGGTCGCCGAAGACGCGGACTGGCCGCTGGTATTCCCGCTCAGCGATGAAGAAGTCGCCAGCTGCGCGATCGACGTGCACGACACCGACCAGGTGGTGTGGCGCGCGTGGCCGTTGACCGCGGGTTATCTGACCAACGAGCAGGGCGAGGTTGCCTGTCGAATCTACTCGCGCATGCCGGCCCGCGAATTGTGGGACCTGGTGATGCGTTCGACTTACGACTACGCGGAACCGGGCTTCATTCTCGCCGACCGCGTTAACGACATGAACAATAACTGGTTCTGCGAAAACCTTCGCGCTACCAATCCGTGCGGCGAACAGCCCCTGCCGCCCTACGGGGCGTGCCTGCTCGGTTCCATCAACCTGACCGCCTTCGTGCGCGCGCCGTTCAGCGCGCAGGCCAGCTTCGAGTGGCAGACGTTTCGCGAGGTCGTCGCGGTATTCACCCGCATGCTCGATAACGTGGTCGAACTGAACGGTCTGGCGCTTGAACACCAGCGTGAAGAAATCCTGCGTAAGCGGCGCCATGGCATGGGCTTTCTTGGTCTCGGCTCGGCGTTCACGATGCTTGGCATGCGCTACGGCGAAGCCGCGTCGATCGACTTCACCGAATCGGTCAGCCGCGAACTCGCCCTCGGCGGCTGGCGTGCGGCGCTGGAACTGGCTCGCGAGAAAGGACCGGCGCCGATCATGGACGAATTGTTTACGGTTACTCAGGATATGCTTCACCGCCGACCGCAGTTACTCGCCGATGGCTATGCGGTTGGCGACCAGGTACGGGGCGCGGTTCTGCATGCGCGTTACAGCCGTTACATGCAGCAGCTCGCGCGCGTCGAGCCGCAACTGGTTGCCGAACTCGAACACCATGGCGCCCGCTTTACCCACCACAGCTCGATTGCGCCAACCGGTACGATCGCACTTTCGGTGGCGAACAATGTCAGTAACGGCATCGAACCGAGCTTCGCTCACCATTACGCGCGCAATGTCATTCGCGAAGGTCGCAGCACGCGCGAAAAAATCGATGTCTATTCCTACGAGCTGCTCACCTACCGTCATCTCGTCGATGCCGAGGCGAGCCTCGACGCGGAAGGCGGTGAGCATGCGTTGCCCGAGTATTTCATCAGCGCGGACGAGGTTACACCGACCCAGCACATCGCGATCCAGGCTGCAGCCCAACGCTGGGTGGATTCCTCGATCTCGAAAACCGCGAACGTGCCGGCCGACATCGCGTTCGACGATTTCAAGGATATCTATCTCGAAGCCTACCGCGCCGGATTGAAAGGGTTTACTACGTTCAGGTTCAATCCCGGCCGCTTCCAGGGCGTGCTCGTGACGAACGACAATCTGGCCGAGACGCACTACGAGTTCACGCTGGCTGACGGCGAACGTATCAGCGTGCGCGGCGACGAGGAGATCGAATACGAAGGCCACGTGCATACCGCCGCCAACCTGTTTGACGCGCTCAAGGAAGGTTACTACCGGTCGGGATCGCGAGGAACTCAGCCATGACCCGCAGGATCGATCAGAAAATCGTCGGCTTTCGCGTTCTCGATAAATCCGAACACGACCCGGCGGAGACCGCGACAAACAACGTCGATATCGTGCAGATGCACGAGAAAGTCGCACGGCCGTCGGCGCTCAGCGGCGCTACCTACAAGATCAAGACACCGTTGTCAGAGCATGCGCTGTACGTGACGATCAACGACATTGTGCTCAATCCGGGCACCGAGCACGAGTTGCGACGGCCGTTCGAAATGTTCATCAACTCCAAGAATATGGATCATTTCCAATGGATCGTGGCGCTGACGCGGATCATGTCCGCGGTATTTCGAAAAGGCGGCGATGTCACGTTCCTGGTCGAAGAGCTGCGCAGCGTTTTCGATCCCCGCGGCGGTTATTTCAAGCCCGGCGGTCGTTTCGTGCCGTCATTGATCGGGGAAATCGGCGATGTCCTCGAACAGCATCTGCGTGAGATCGGGATGCTCAGCGACGTCGAGCCCGATCAGCGCCAGGCCGAATACCTGGCGGCCAAGCGCGCCGAGTTGGGTGGCGACGATGACGGGTTCCCCGCCCATGCCGAGCTGTGCATGAAATGCCACACCAAGGCGGCGGTCTACCTCGACGGTTGTTTTATCTGCCTGCAATGCGGCGATTCGAAATGTTCGTGATGTGCCCCTGCCAGGCACGCGCACATGCGAAAGCGTAGACGGCGCCGCGCGGAAGCGGCCCTGTAGGGTTTCAGCGCAGGTCGGCGTTGATCGCTTCGAGCGTCGCCACCCCGGGGCAGAGCTCTTTCTCGTTCAGAGAATTCAGCGGCACCGCGACAGTGCCGAGGTGCGAGTGCAGGTCCTCGGGTTCGCGATTCAGGTAGATCAGACCGGTGACGATTTCGCCTTCAGCCGCACGGCCCTGCAGGTAGGTCATCGCCGCAATGCGGTTATAGGGGTCGTAGGAATCGTCGACCTTACGTAAGCGGACCGTGCTGCCATCGTGCTGGACAATTTCCTCGAGACTGCCCGGGGCGTAGTCGGCGGTGATCTCGTCGCGGCGCGGGATGAAGTCAAGGCGATTGACGACTTCGTTGTGCTCGCGTACGTAATCGTAACTCTTGGTCGATCCGGTGTGATTATTGAACGCAACGCAGGGGCTGATCACATCGATAAATGCCGCCCCGCGATGCTGCACAGCGGCTTTGATCAGCGGCACGAGCTGCGACTTGTCGCCGGAAAAGCTGCGTCCGACGAAGGTCGCACCGAGCTGCAGGGCGAGACCGACCAGATCGAGTGAGGAATCGGTATTGACCACGCCGCGTTTCGATTGTGAGCCGGCGTCGGCGGTGGCGGAAAACTGGCCCTTGGTCAGGCCGTAGACGCCGTTGTTCTCAACCAGGTAAAGCATGTTGACGCCGCGCCGCAGGGCATGGGCAAACTGGCCGAGGCCGATCGAGGCGCTGTCGCCGTCGCCGGAGACGCCGAGGTAAAGCAGTTCCCGGTTGGCGAGGTTGGCGCCGGTAAGGACCGAGGGCATACGCCCGTGAACGCTGTTCAGGCCATGTGAACTGCCGAGAAAATAGGTAGGCGTTTTCGACGAACAGCCGATACCGGACAGTTTCGCCACCCGGTGCGGCTCCACCGACATTTCGAAAAATGCCTGGATGATCGCGCTGCTGATCGAATCATGCCCACAGCCGGCACATAGCGTAGATACCGTGCCTTCATAGTAACGCCGCGTGTAGCCGAGGTCGTTTACGGCGGCGTTGGGGTGGGCCAGTTTGGGCTTGGTGATGTAGGTCATGGGCTAAAGCTCTGCACTGGTGGTCGCTTCAGGTCGCAGCGGCGCTGCGCGTTCCCGCGGCGGTCTTGGAGATCAGGTGCTGGACGATTTCCGAGGCGATAAAACGCGCCGTGATCGGCGTGCCGTCGTAATGCAGCACCGCGGTGAGGCGCGCCGGGTCGATACCGCATTCGTTGATCAGCAGGGTGCGCAACTGACCGTCGCGATTCTGCTCGACGACGAAGACCTGGGTGTGCGAGGCGATGAAATCGTCGACCTTGTCGGAAAACGGAAACGCGCGGATACGCAGACCGTCGACATTGATATCGCCGGCCTCGAGGATACTGAACGCTTCGTCCATGGCGGCCGCGGTCGAACCGTAATAAATAATGCCGGTTTTGGCCGGCGGGTCGTTCCAGCGCTGTAGCGGTTGCGGCACCAGGTCCTTGGCCGTTTCGAGCTTGCGCAACAGGCGCTGCATATTTTCGACGTAATCGGGCCCCGCTTCGCTGTACTTGGCCTGCGCATCCTTGGTTGTGCCGCGGGTAAAGTAGGCGCCCTGGGTCGGGTGCGTGCCCGGATAGGTGCGGTAGGGGATGCCGTCGGTATCGACGTCGAAGTAGCGGGCGAACGATTCGCCGCGCTCGAGCATTTCCAGGGTCATGACCTTGCCGCGATCGTAGCGACGTCCGTCATCCCATTGCAGCGGTTCGCACAGGCGTTCGTTCATGCCGATATCGAGATCGAGCATGACGAACACCGGGGTCTGCAGGCGGTCGGCAAGATCGAACGCGTTGGCGCCCATCTCGAATGCTTCGCGCGGATCTTCCGGGAACAGCAGCACATGCTTGGTATCGCCGTGGGAAGCGTAGGCGCAGGACAGCAGATCGGACTGCTGGGTGCGCGTCGGCATGCCGGTCGAAGGGCCGCCACGCTGGACGTCGAAAATCACGGAAGGGATCTCGGCGAAATAGGCAAAACCGAGAAACTCCTGCATCAGGGAGATCCCGGGTCCGGAGGTGGCGGTAAAGGCCCGCGCGCCGTTCCACGCGGCGCCGATCACCATGCCGATCGAGGCCAGCTCATCTTCGGCCTGGATGATCGCGTAACGCGCTTCGCCGGTATCCGGATCGCGACGGTATTTCTGACAGTGGCGCTCGAAGGCTTCGGCCAGCGACGAAGAGGGTGTAATCGGATACCAGGCAGCGACGGTCGCGCCGCCATAGACCGCGCCCAGTGCGGCCGCGGAATTCCCTTCGAGGAAAATTCGATCGCCGACCGCATTCGAGCGCTCCACGCGCAGCGCCAGCGGACAGTTGAATTCCTGCAGGGCGTAATCGCGACCCATCTGCATAGCCTGGATGTTCGACTGCAGTAATGCTTCCTTGCCCTTGAACTGTTCGGCGACAAGGTTCTGCATGGTCTCGATGTCGATATCCAGCAGGGCGGCCAGGGCGCCGACGTAAATGATGTTTTTGAACAACTGGCGCTGGCGCGCGTTACTGTAGGTACGATTGCAGAGCTGGGTGAGCGGCATGCCGATGACGTGGACATCGTCGCGAAATTTGGACGCCGGCAGCGGCTTGGTGGAGTCATAGAACAAATAGCCACCGGGTTCGATCTCGGCGACATCCTGGTCCCAGGTCTGCGGATTCATTGCCACCATCAGGTCGACCCCACCACGCCGGCCGAGCCAGCCGTGTCCGGAGATCCGCACCTCGTACCAGGTCGGCAGGCCCTGGATATTCGAAGGAAAGATGTTGCGCGGACTGACCGGCACGCCCATGCGCAGGATAGCCCGGGCGAACAATGCATTCGCCGATGCCGAGCCGGAGCCGTTCACGTTAGCGAACTTGACGACAAAGTCGTTAACCGCGCCGAGTGCTTTCATGGGCTGCGCTTTTCCGTTTTGGGACGCTGCTCAGGCAGCACGTTTGCCCGGGCGCGGGGTACGGCAGCCGGGGCCGGCATGCTCGAGATCGAGCAGGTGTTTCTGCATGTCCCAGGCGCCGGTCGGGCAACGCTCCGCGCACAGGCCGCAATGCAGGCACACGTTTTCGTCCTTGACCATGACGCGTTTGGTCGGCAGGGTCGCGGACACATACAGCGCCTGTTCCGTTTCCGGCGCCGGCGCGTTGAGGCGGCCGCGTAGATCGGATTCATCGCCGTTAGCGGTAAAATTGATGCAGTCGGTCGGACAGATATCGACGCAGGCGTCGCATTCGATACACAACTTGTCGGTGAACACGGTCTGCACGTCGCAGTTCAGGCAGCGTTCCGCCTCAGCGAGGGCAAGTGTGGGGTCGTAGCCGAGTTCGACTTCGACCTTGATATTGGCCAGCGCCTGTTTCAGATCCTTGAGCGGCACCTTGAAACGCTGGTCGTTGGAGATGTCGTTGTCATAGCTCCATTCATGGATGCCCATCTTCTGCGAGCTGATGTCGACATTCGGCGGTGGTCGTTCGCTGACGTCTTCGCCGTTGAGATAGCGATCGATGGAAATCGCGGCGTCATGACCATGGGCGACCGCCCAGATGATGTTTTCCGGGCCGAAGGCGGCGTCGCCGCCAAAAAACACGTTCGGCAGTGACGATTGCATGGTTTCGCGATTCACGACCGGCATGTCCCATTCACCGAATTCGAGGCCGATATCGCGCTCGATCCAGGGAAACGAATTTTCCTGACCAACCGCGATCAGCACGTCGTCGCATTCGATGAGGCGGTCGGGCTCACCGGTCGGCACCAGTTTGCGCCGGCCCTTGGCATCGTATTCCGCGCGCACGGGCTCGAAGGTCATGCCGGTCAGCAGGCCATCTTTGTGTTCAAAGGTTTTTGGCACCAGGAAGTTCAGGATCGGGATGCCCTCGTGCATGGCGTCTTCTTTTTCCCACGGCGAAGCTTTCATCTCTTCGAAACCGGAACGCACGACCACCGTGACTTCTTCGCCGCCGAGTCGCATCGACGAGCGGCAGCAATCCATCGCCGTATTGCCGCCACCCAGCACGATCACCCGCTTGCCGATCTCGGTAACGTGTCCAAACGCCACCGACGACAGCCAGTCGATGCCTATACTGATGTGTTTGTCGGCCTCCTGGCGGCCGGGGATGTCGAGGTCACGACCGCGTGGCGCGCCGGTTCCGACGAATACCGCATCGAAATCCTGCTCGAGCACGGATTTCAGGGACTCGATCCAGGTCCCGCCGCGATAGTCGACGCCGAGATTGAGGATGTAGCCGACTTCCTCGTCGATCACTTCCTCGGGCAGGCGAAATTTGGGGATCTGGCTGCGGATCATGCCGCCGGCGCGGTCTTCACCATCGAACACCACGACGTCGTAGCCGAGCGGGGCAAGGTCGCGAGCGACCGTCAGCGAGGCCGGTCCGCCGCCGATACAGGCGACGCGCTTGCCGTTGGCATGTTTCGCCGGTGCTGGCAGCCGCGCCGAGATATCGCCCTTGTAGTCCGCGGCGACGCGCTTGAGCCGGCAGATGGCGACCGGTTCTTCCTCGACTCGACCGCGACGGCAGGCGGGCTCACAGGGCCGATCGCAGGTGCGGCCAAGGATGCCGGGGAAAACATTGGATCTCCAGTTGACCATGTAGGCGTCGGCGTAGCGGCCGGCCGCGATCAAACGGATATATTCTGGAACCGGGGTGTGGGCCGGACAGGCCCATTGGCAGTCGACGACTTTGTGAAAGTAATCGGGCTTACCGATGTCTGTGGGCTTCAAGCGCCACTCCTCCCTTCGGGATCGTCATCATCGTTTCCCATTACTGGCGAGTCCGACCAGATTGCCTCGATTCTACGCTCGCCTGCGCGCTATTGCCAACCGACGCCGCGACCTTTTCGGTGGGGTCCACAGTGGTGCCCGCCGCCTCGAACTTGGCGTGCGCCGGGTCGATCTTTATGCTTGCCGGCGTGGCGCTATTCCCTGGTCCCAGTTATCGCGTGATCGACAAGGTCGGCATGCCGCACGTCCTGCGCTTCATCGCCGCTGAGCTGAGCGCCTTCGATACTTCGCGCCTGGACTGGATCAAGCTGCTGCCGCTCAACCGCCGTGAATTACTCCATGGCGCCTGCGATTTTCCTTACCAGGACGATCCCGGCAGCGAACACTGGGTGCATGGTTATCGCATTCGTGCGAGCGTGAATATCGAATTGTCACCGCCCTATACCTACCTGCATTGGGGGCGGATACCATCGGCAAACAACAAGCGCGGCTGGGTTTCCGGCGAGCAGGAATTCCGCTTCGCCGACCTCGAGGAATGCGCGGTACATACCCTCGCGCACGAATGTTTCCATTTTCTGGCGGACTCCGGCCAGATCGACGAACGCAATACCGAAGCGAACGCGAACTGGTGGGCGGATGGCTGTCTGCGGCGCTTCCAGCACCGGGGAGGCGCTAGCGCGGGCGCGGATTCTGGCCGCGCGCTGGCCCATTCCTCGAGCGATAAATGATACGCTAGCGAGCTGATTTCCGGCATCTTTAAGTCCCACTGAAGGAGGTTCAGCCCGATGAAGGCGGTAGTCGCGCACGCAGTCAACGAATTTTCGGTCGTCAACGTTGATCTCGATCCGCCCAAGGTGGGCGAGGTCCTGGTCAATATGAAAGCGACCGGGGTCTGTCATTCTGACCTGTCGATCATCAATGGCACGATTCGCTGGAAACTGCCTTCCGTGCTTGGTCACGAAGGGGCGGGCATCGTCGAGCAGATCGGCGAGGGCGTCACGCACGTCAAGCCGGGTGACCACGTGGTGTTGTCGTTCGTACCGAACTGCGGCGATTGCTACAACTGCCAGCGCGCCGAGCCGCACATGTGCCGTATGAACAAGCCGCACGGTGGACTGCTCGACGGTACCTCACGGGTCAAAATGAACGGCGAAGAGATAGCCGTGATGTCTTTTCTGGGCAACATGGCCGAGTACTGCGTGGTTCCCGAAGCCTGTGTCGTGGCGGTCGACAAATCGCACGACTTCAAGGCCGCGGCCCTGGTCGGTTGCGGGGTCACCACCGGCGTCGGTGCGGCGATCAAGACCGCCGAGGTCAAGCCGGGCTCGACGGTTGCGGTATTCGGCTGTGGCGGGGTCGGACTGAACGTCATCCAGGGCGCGCGGATCGCCGGCGCGGCACGCATCATCGCCGTTGACCTGTCGGCGGAGAAAATGGAGATGGCGCGCGCTTTCGGCGCCACTGACACGGTCACCCCGGGCGGCGAATCGTTCAAGGAAATCCTCGACATGACCGGCGGTATCGGCGTCGACTACGCCTTCGAAGTCGTCGGCAACGGCAAGCTCGTCGAGGCCTGCTTCAAGGCGACGCGCATGAACGGCATGACCGTGCTGGTCGGTGTCGGCCGCGCCGACGATCGCTTTTCGTTCAATGCCATGATCGTCCCGTTTACCGGCAAAACAATCAAAGGTTGCATGTACGGCAGCGCTAACTTCAAAGTCGATTTCCCGATGTACCTGGACCTCTACCGGCAGAAGAAGCTCGACCTCGACCGGCTGGTGACGCGCACCTACACTATCGATGAGGCGCCGGAAGCGTTCGCCGATCTGGAAAGCGGCAAAAACGCGCGGGGCGTGATCATCTATTAGCGTCAATCTGAGCATGGCGGCATTCGGCATTACGGCGTATGAGCACGTCGGCATTCGAGTCTGCGACAAGGACGCGGCGATCGGTTTCTATGAGAAGCTTGGTTTCCGCGTCAGTGAGGATTTCCCCGAGCACGCGGCGCTGGAAATGGCCAACGAAGCGGGGGTGCGCATCAACCTGATCTACAACGGCGTCGCCCGGAGCAACAATATCCTCATGGATGAGGCGATCAAACACCCGGGCCACACGCACCCGGCTTTTGTGGTCGACTCGCTCGAGCACATCGTCAGCGAACTCGAACGTGCCGGCATCGCCCTGTCGGAAGGACCGCTGGAGGTCGGCGGGCGGCGCCGGATCTGCTTCATCCGCGATCCGGACGGCAACGTCATCGAATTCGATGAAATGCTCTGAACCGCGGTCTGTGAACAACGTCGTAAGGCGCTCGCAAATGTGCCGATGAGCGGCGTCGCAAACAGCCCGCCGCGGCGCCCAGAAAATTCCGCGACCGAGGCCGTTACGATCGGCGTTGTCGTGCCGTGTTTTGGTGAACGCGCGAATATTCTGCAGGTACTGGACGCGATCCCGGCGACGATTGCGCACGTGTACTGTGTCGACGATGGTTGCCCGCAGGGGACCGGCGCGCACGTCGAACAAGGCTGCGGCGATCCGCGCGTGCGCGTGCTGTACCACCGCACCAACCAGGGTGTCGGCGCGGCAATGCGTACCGGCTATCGGGCTGCGCTCGCCGACGGCTGCGACATCGTGGTCAAACTCGACGGCGACGGTCAGATGGACCCGGCCGAGATCACCCATCTCGTCCAGCCTATCAACGCCGATCTCGCCGACTACACCAAGGGCAATCGTTTCTACCGGCTCGAAGGCCTGACCTCGATGCCGGCGCTGCGATTACTCGGCAACGTGGTGCTGTCGTTCGTGAGCAAACTGTCGACCGGCTACTGGCAACTGTTCGATCCGAACAATGGTTTCACCGCCATCGATGCGCGGGTGTTACGCATGATCCCGCTGGATAAGATCGACAACGGCTATTTCTTCGAGTCCGATATGCTGTTTCGCCTCAATACCCTGCGCGCGGTGGTCATCGATGTGCCGATGCAGGCCCGTTACGGTGACGAGCAAAGCAGCCTGAAGCTGCCGCGCGCGACCGTGATTTTCGCGGCGCGCCATACCGTCAATTTTTTCAAACGGTTGTTCTACAACTATTTTCTGCGCGGCTTCAGCGTAGCCTCCCTGAATGGGTACTGGGGCCTCTAGCGCTTGGTTTCGGCTTGATTTTCGGCGTGAGTGAGTGGGTGGGAAGCGTCGAAAGCGGGGTCGCGGCAACCGCGGGCACGGTCATGCTGGCGTCCCTGCCGACTATCGTCGGTATGCAGATGCTGCTTTCCGCGATCCATTTCGATATCGGCTCGGAACCGAGAACGCCATTGCGCCGCCTGCTCGCGGGGGCGCCAGCGGTGAGCACGAGCGCCGCCACCGGAGCGTCGTGAACGCTGCCCCGCGCGGCCGGGATATTGTCCTGCTCGCGTTGATACTGGCGGTGGGGCTGGGCGTGTGGCGTAGCCAGTTCGCCGAACTCGTCGTGCCACGTGCCGACGCCCTGCGCTACCTCGAATACAGCACCAACCTGCTCGAGCACGGTGTTTTCGGGCTCGGCAGCAGCGTCGAGGCCGGCGCGCCGGGCCGTGCCAACATGCCCCTCTATCCGGCATTTCTTGCGCTCGTATTCAAGCTCAATAAAGTTCAGCCTGCTGATTTGCGCTGCTATCTTGAAGGCGAAGCGCAAAACTGCGATGAGCGTGTCATCGCACGGGTCGTCGATGCCCAGACCGCGTTCGTGGCGCTGACGTTGATCGCGATCTGGCGCATGGGCTGGCAGTTGTTCGGTGCGCGCGGCGCCTGGCTGGCGATGCTGGCGGGCGCCATCTCCGGTCAACCCGGCGCATTCGCGACCCAACTGCTGACCGAAAACCTGATCCTCGTGCTGTTTGCCTGGCTCGGCGTGTTCATGCTGTTGGCGCGAGCGGGTGCGCGACGTTGGCACCTCGCGATCGGAGTCGCGCTCGGCGCACTGACCCTCACCCGGCCGGAATTTGCCTACCTGGCGTGGGCATTCATCGCCGTGTACGCCGCGCGCGCCGCGATCGGCCCCGCGCGCGCGCAGCGCTGGCAGGCGACGGTGACGCTGGTTGCGGCGATCGCGCTGTTGTGCGGGCCGTGGATGGTGCGCAATATCGTTCATTTTGACGATGCCGGACTGACGGCGTCGTATGGCGGGCGCATCCTCGCCCAGCGCGTGCAGTACAACCGCATGAGCAACACCGAGCTCGGCGTTGCGTTCGTGTACTGGTTACCGGATTTCGGCGACTCCCTGGCGCGTCGCCTGTTTACCCCGGAAAGTTATGCGCGTCTCGATTTTGGTCCCGATTCCTATTACAGCGCCGGGATGCCTTATCACGATGCACTCGCCGCGCGGCTGGGCAGCGAAGATGCGGTGCCACGGGCCTTGCTGATGGAGGACATCGCCAGTCAGCCTTTCAAACACGCAGCGGTAACGGTGGCGCTGGCCTGGCGCGCGGTGTTTGTCGGCAAGCTGTGGGGCCTGATTGCGCTTATCGGATTTTTTGTCGCCTTTACCACTCGCCCAGCATTACGCGCCGTATTTTTGCAGCTCGCCGCCCCGGCCGTGTTCATGCTCGCCTTGTATGCCGCGGTGTCGGTGTCGATCCCGCGCTACGCGGTGTGTTTCGTGCCGCTGTTCGCGGTGTGCTGGGCCAGCCTGTTCCAGCGCCTCAAAGCGCGCGCATGACAGCCCGGGAACGGCGCACCTGGTTGATATCGGTCGCCGGCAGCGGCGTGCTGCTGGCGGCCTTACTGTACCTCGCCGGCGGCGCAGCTTTGAGCGCGACGGTTCAGCGCGTGCCGTGGCCGTGGCTGCTGGGTGGTGTACTGCTGCTGCAGGTCGAAGGGCTGTGTACGGCACTGCGTGTGCGTTTGCTTGCGGCGCCATCGAGCAGCGTGTTCGATGCGCTTGTCGTCACCGCCTGGTGGGTGCTGGGACTTGCCGTCCTGCCGGCCCGACTCGGCGAGGTGAGCGGCCTGCATATGCTCATCAGCCGCCTCGGCGCGAGTCCCGGGACGGCGCTGCACAGCCTGTTTGTACAGCGCCTGTTCGACGGTGTGCTGCTGCTGTTATTCGGCGCCGTTGCGATCGCCTGCCAGGGCGACATGGCCGGCCGCGACAGCCTGCTGGCGCTGCTGCTGGTTACCGCCGCCGCGACGGCGCTGCTGCTGATGCGCCTGGGCTGGTGCTTTGCCCTCGTTGCGCAACTCGCCCGGCGCTATCGACGCCAGCGCCTGATGGCAGCGGTATTGCGCGCGGCGCTCAGCGGTCGGCGCGCGGCGCGGGTGATCAGCAGTGGTCGCCAGTTTGCCGCGCTGACAGCGATATCGCTACTCAAATGGCTGGCCAACCTGGCCGCGCTGGCGCTGATCATCGTTGCCCTGGTGCCGCTGCTGCCGTGGGTGGCGACAGGCATTGCGGTGCTGTTCAACCTGGCCGCGATCGTGCCGCTGCAGACCGTCGGCGGGATTGGGATTGGCGAAGTGTCCTTCACCGCCGCGGCAGGTTGGTATGGTATTGACGTGGCCATGGCTGCCTCGGCGGCGCTGGTGCTGCGCGCCGTGGTCATCACCGCACCGGTATTATTCTGGTTTCTGGTCATGGTGCTCGAATTGATCGTAAAAGTTTTTCCAGCGCGACCGCGTACGGCAGCCTGATGCGGATCGACCGGCACACCGACGCTTTGTACGGCGACATGCGTGGCCGTTATGGCGCCGCCGCGGCGCGCGCCAATGGCTATCGCTACGAGGCCTATTTCCGCCGCGAACAGCGCGTGCTGCACAAGCTGATGGATCCGCGCGCCGCGGTGGTCGTCGATGCCTGCTGTGGTTCCGGACTCATGTTGTTGCCCCTGGTCGGTCCGAGCCGTCTTGTGTTTGGTGTTGAGTTCAATGCCGAGGCGTGCCGGGCCGCCGTCGCCAACGGGTTTCCGGTGGTGCGCGGTGACGCCTACCGTTTGCCGCTGGCCCCGTGTTCGGTCGACGAGGTGACGAACTGTCAGTTCTTCAATCAGCAGGATGCCGCCGGGGTGGCGGCGTTTGTCAACGAGGCGGCGCGCGTGCTGGTCCCGGGCGGACGCTTGATCCTGGTGTGGCGGAACGGCGCGGCGGCGATCCACCGCGTGGCGCACACGCTGCTGACCGGGCTCGATCGCCTGCGCGGCATGAACGAGTTTCCTCAGCGCACGCATACCTTCGCCGATCTGGACACCTGTCTCGAGGCCGCCGGACTCGCGGTAAGCCACCGCGAAGTGACCTGCCCACCGCTGAACTGGCGATCGGTACACATCGACAGCCTGGCCGCGCGTCTGCTCGGCGCATCGTGTGTCGTCGTCGCGTGCAAGCCCGAGTGAGGCGCGTGCGCGTCACGGTGTATGCATGACAACACTCCGTATCGAGCGCCTCGCGCGTTATCCCGATCCGGCCTGGAACGCTTACGTCGACGGCCATCCGCTCGGTTCGGTATTCCATTTAAGTGAGTGGGCTTGCGTATATGCGGGACTGCGCTGGGTCGAGCCGCATTTTCTGCTCGCCCGCCACGAGGGTGCAATCGTCGGCCTGATGCCGCTGGCGCGGGTGTGCTGGCAGCCGCGCGCCAGCGCCCTGGTGGCTGCGCCGTATTGTGTCGAGGCCGGCGCGATCGCCGACGATGAGGATACCCGCGCGGCGCTCGAAAACGCCGCGCTGGCCTGTGCGCACGAGCTCGAGGTTGCGCACCTCGAGATCCGCCAGATCGGAACGCCGAACCCGGACTGGGGTTGCTACGAAGGTTTCGCCGGATTCGGTCGCGCCCTGGCGGACAATGACGAAAGTAACCTGGCGGCGGTGCCGCGCAAGCAGCGCGCGGTGATCCGCAAGGCCGAGGCCGGCGACCTGGCAGTGGATGAAACGCTGGGGCTCGACGAGTTTTATCCGCTTTATGCGACCAGCGTGCGCGATCTCGGCACCCCGGCCTATCCGCGTCTGCTGTTTGAGCTGCTGGCGCGCGCGTTCGGTTCGCGGCTCGGGTTTTTCGGCGTGCGCGATGCCGGTGGTCCGGTGGTCGCAGTGATGAGTTTCTATTACAAAGGTCGGGTCATGCCGTATTACGCCGGCGGGCTGCCGCGCGCACGTGCGGCCAAAGCGTATGACTTCCTGTACTGGCGATTGATGTGCGAGGCGGTGCAGCGCGGCTGCGACTTTTTCGATTTCGGACGCAGTATCGTCGGCTCCGGGGCGTGGTCGTACAAAAAAAACTGGGGCTTCGCGCCACGCACGATGTGTTACCAGTTTGTGCCCGTAAACGCCGCTGCGGCAACACCCCTCGATCCGGATACGCCCTTCAATCATGCGGCGCGCCGTGCCTGGAGCCATCTGCCGCTGGCGATCGCCAACCGGCTTGGTCCGTGGCTGGCGCGACGACTGTACTGAGGTTCCTGAGGTGTTTCAGGCGGCGGCGAAGGTCGGCAGTTGCGCGGCCTGCAGACCCGCGAGCAGTTCCGCGAACGGCGCGCCGGGGCGCAGGCTTTGCCCGGTAAGCAAAGCGTGCAGGCGGCCGAGTGTGCCGCGCCGCCGCCGCCACAGCAGCAGACTCTGCGCAACGGTGGTCCCGGGAAAACGATAAAACGGTTCGCTGCTGTCAACGTCGTAAGGATGGAGATAGGACCAGCGCACGCTGTTGTCAGCGAGGCGTTTGCCGAGCGCCTCGATCACCACCAGCGGCAGGTAACGCATGTAGATACCGCCAAGGAACGGTAACGTGAGCGGGCCGAGATGCCCGATCGGCACCGGCAGCTCAATCACGCCCGAAGGCCAGCGAAACGGCGTGGCCGGCGCGCCCGGGTATCCGAACAGGGGATTGCTGGCCGGCAACACGCTCGACGAATACGTATAACCCTGCTCGGCCAGCACATCGGTGATCCAGCGCGTTGCCGGGGTCAGCGAAAACACCGGCGCGCGAAAGCCGCCGACCGCGCGACCGCTGATATCTTCCAGCACCGCGCGTGCCCGGCCAAGCAGCGGGGCCAGCGTGGCCGGCTGTTCGGCGGTGAGCGGCGTGTGGCGGGCTGAATGGACCGCCAGCTCGTGGCCGCCATCGGCCGCGGCCCGCAGCACCGCGCGGCATTCGTCAATCAAGTCGCCGACCACGAACACGGTCGCGCGAACCTTGTGATGGTGAAGAAAATCGAGGATCCGGGTGGCGTTGCCGAGATAGCGGCGCCCGGGGTCACCGCCGAGGCGGTGGTCTTCGAGGTCGAGGGTGATCGTCAGCGGCGAGCGCTCCTCGCTCATGCGCGTGAATACTTGGTTTTGAAATGGCGTTCGAAGTAGCTGGTCGGGAACAGCGCCATGGCCAGATCGCGGCTCGATTGTCGCCACCACGAACACGGCACATACCAGCGCGACACGCGCCGCGTGCGATCCTGCGTTTTGCGTACGGTGGCAAACAGATCGCGCTGATAAGCGGCGAACGCATCGTCACGCTCGCGCGCAACGAGTTGTTCGCTGAGCGCGCAGGCGCCGGTAAAGGCCATGGTTGCGCCCTGGCCGGAGATCA
>CALOBG010000053.1:0-10244 GCA_942490995.1 uncultured Gammaproteobacteria bacterium | reverse complement strand
TAAAGCCCCATGCCGTCAGGCGCTGCGCGGAGGCGCTCAGATTGAGCTTCGGCAACGCCAGCGCCACGATGATCACGAGCAGGCCGTTGGTGATGCCGCCGGTATGGGCCCGCACCCAGCCTTCGGACGTGCCGTAGGTCGGGATCGCGATAATCGTGCCCGGCCAGACTTCGAGACCGCCGAGCAGATTGAACATCAGCATGAAGCCGGCGAACATCGCCGCCATGACAACCAGCAATCCGTTGCCGATCATGATCCGTTGCAGTCGTTCCATGCCGAGTATCTCCAGTATCGAGGGGCCGCCAGCGTAGCAGGTTGTCGCAACCTGCAGGGAGTCGCCAGGGTGTTCAGCCTAGTCGGCAGCGGCGCTCGCGAACGGTACCGGCAGATCGGGGTGCGAGGTATCGACCAGCGGCAGGGCGTACTCGAAGAGCCGCGCATCTGCGCGGATCTCGTCCAGCATCCACTGCGGGTCGGCCTTCGCCACGCGGGTTGTGCCAGGCGTAGCAGCGCGGCGGCAACGCGCACATTGGTGACCACGGAAGCGGTTTCGCGCGCGATCTCCAGCCAGGTTGCTGCTCGCCCGAGGGCGCGGTCCTGCTTCAACGCGGCGAACATGCCGATGAATCCGTAGCCGAGGACGTGCAGGGAGCCGTGAAAAACGCCGATCGCGCGCGGCAGGTAGGCGCCGGAGTAGGCCATGTAGGCGTCAAAGGCAACGGTTTTATGTTCCGTCTCCTCGACCATATGCATCAGCCAGAACGAGGAAACGTAGGGGCAGGCACCGGCAAAAAGTTCTTTACGTTTGTTGAGGAACCGATTGGTAAAGCCATTGGTCATGGATTCGAAGCCGGCGCCGAACCCCTTCCCAGGGACAGGACTGCTACGTAGCCTAGGCGTCGTTTCGATTTCCGCCAGCACCGGGGACCGTTCTTTTTCAACCCGGCGCCTGGTATTCCTTCCTGGCCGTTGAAGCCGACGCTGGAGTCGCCCGTTCGGCCCTGCTTCGTCCTGCATGTTTGATCAGGAACGGTCCTCGGTGTAAGACATGGTCCAAGCGCAAGCCCCTGAACTTAGAGTACGACCGTACACCCACCCCCGGGTTCCGCGGACGAATCGGGGATCGCCAACGGGTGACCGCACCACGCCCCACCAACGAACAAACCTATCATTATCATCCAACCTGGTAGTGGTTCGTGGGCGGGTTTTTTGCGCTGACATGGGCGTCATCCTTCGAAGCCAGCCTGACGCGGCTCGTTGCCGACAGTATAGCCGTTTCAGGCCAGGTCCGATTGTCGCGCCGTTTATGGCGCCGTCGGCAGCGTCCGCGCCTTTTCGAGCTGCGCGCACAGCAGGCGCGCGCCGGCGAGTATGCGCGGGGTGTGTCGCTGCAGAAGATCCGGCGGCACAAAATACAACTGGCCGTCGCGAACCGCGTCGATCGAGGGCCAGGCGTCCCACATATCGAGCCATGCCGGGCGCGCGTCGCCGGCGCCGCTGGCGATGATGACCTGCGGGTTGGCCCGCACCACGGCCTCGATATTGATTTTCGGCGCCAGCGGTATCGCTGCCGCGAAGACGTTTTCGCCGCCGCACAGGCGGATGATGTTCGACACCAGGTGGCGACCGTTGAGTGTAACCAGGGGCTCGTTCCAGACCTGGTAGAAAACCCGCACCGGGTTCGCCCCGGCGTAGCGCTCGCGCAGCGCCGTGTATTCGCTGAGAAAGGCAGCGGCGGCTGCATCGGCCTGTTGTTCGTGGCCAGTCAGGCGACCGAGCTTGCTCAGCGTGGCGGCGATATCCGGCAGCGCGCGCGGTTCACTGGCGTACACGCGCAGCCCCAGTTCGCGCAGGCGCGCGATCAGTTCCGCGCCGTTGCCGCTGTGCCAGGCCAGCACCAGGTCGGGCTGCAGCGCGATCAGGGCTTCGAAATTGACGGTCTTGATCTCACCGATGCGCGGCAGCGCCCGGGCCGCGGCCGGGTAATCGCTGTGGCGCACGACCGCGGCGATTTTTTCGCCGGCGCCGATCGCGAACAGCAGTTCGGTAATGTGCGGCGCGAGACTGACGATGCGCGTGGCGGGGGCGTCCAGCACCACAAGCTGCTCGAAGTCGTCGACGACACGGCGCTCGGCGGCGTCCGTCGCGCTCGATGCGCTGAGCGCAAACAGCACAACGAGCAATCGTCGCCGGCTCGACCTGAACGCGGTCATCTCACAGGATCGCCAGCGGGGTGCCGCTGCCGGGATGAAAGCCGATGTTCGCCTCGACCCCGAACACGGCACGGATGGTGGCCGGCTGCATGACCTCGTGCGGGCTGCCGCTGGCGGCGACGCGGCCGGCCTTGAGCAGGATCATGGTATGTGCGGCGCGCGCGGCCAGGTTCAGATCGTGCATAACCACAAGCACCGCGACGCCGCTGTCCGCGAACGAGTGGATGAGTTCGATCAACATCTGCTGGTTGGCGAGATCGAAGGCCGCGCCGGGTTCATCGAGGAGCAGGTAGCGGGGGCCGTGCGCCGACGGTTCCCAGACCTGGGCGAGCGCTCGCGCGAGGTGGATACGTTGCTTCTCGCCACCGGACAATTCGGTATACAGGCGGGCGGCGAGATGACCGGCATCGACGCGCTCGAGCGCCGCGCTGGTGATGGCCTCATCATTGCGTCGGCCGCTGGCGTGCGGGATCCGCCCGAGCATGACAACCTCGGCGGCGGTAAACGGAAAGTCCAGGGTCGACAGCTGCGGCACCACCGCGCGCACAGAGGCAAGATCGCGCATCGGCCAGCGCTGGACGTCGACGCCGTTGAGCGTGACCTGACCGCTGCCGGCGCGCCACTCACCGCTCATGATCCGCAGCAACGACGATTTACCCGCGCCATTGGGGCCGAGCAGAGCCACGACGCGGCCGGCCTCGTGGGTGAATGAGATACCGTCGAGCACACGCTGCCTGCCGAGGGTAAGACTGACGTTGCTGGCCACGAGTGTCATACGCGCCTCAAAACCGGTGCGCACGGCGCTCGGCGAGCAGGATCGAAAAAAACACCGGCGCACCGAGCGCGGCGGTCAGGATCCCGGTCGGCAGCTCGGCCGGTGCAACGACCACGCGCGCCAGGCAGTCGGCTGCGATCAGGAGTATGGCGCCGGCCAGCGCCGAGGCGGGCAGCAGGTAACGATGATCAGGGCCGATGCTGAGGCGCACGATGTGCGGCACGACCAGCCCGACAAACGCGATCGCACCGGCCGCAGCCACCGCGCTGCCGACCCCCAGCGCGCACAGCGCGATCAACTGGCGCTTCAAGCGCTCCACGTCGATGCCAAGATGACGGGCCTCGGATTCGCCGAGCAGCAGCGCGTTGAGTGCAGCGCTGTGGCGCGGCAGCGTGGCGAGCAACAAGGCGGTGACGCCGGCCGCGATCGCGACGCGCTGCCAGTTGGCGCCGTCCAGGCTGCCCATCTGCCACAACGAGATGCGGCGCAGCATGTCGTTGTCGGCGAAGTAGCTGAACAGGTTATTGATGGCCGCGGCCAGCGCACCGATCGCGATGCCGGCCAGCAGCATGGTCGCCACCGCCGTGCCGCTCGGCGAGGTCGCGATGCGATAAACCAGCACCACCGCGGCGAGTCCGCCGAGCGTGGCGCCCAGCGCGACCAGCGGCAACGCGGTGTCGCTGCCGGCCTGCAGCCACGCGCCGCCCAACACGATCACGCAGCTGGCGCCGGCCGAGGCGCCGCTGGTCACGCCGATTAACGACGGGTCGGCGAGCGGATTGCGGAATAAACCCTGCATGGCGGCGCCTGAGATCGCCAGTGTTGCGCCGATACACGCGCCGAGCAGCAGGCGCGGCAGGCGGATCGCGGACAGGATCATCGCCTCCTGGGCATGGGCGTGGCCGGGTGGGGCGGTGAGGATCTCGAACAGCAGGCCGGGCCCGATCGCAACCTGACCGACCAGCAGCGCAGCAAGCATGCTCAACGGCAGTGTCAGCGCCAGGCCGAGCAGCAACCCTTGCGGTGATATTCGCCGGGCGGCGCTCAGCATGGCGGTTGCGTCGCCGTTGCCGCAGGATGAGCGGCGTACAGGCGCCGGCCGAGTTGCAGCCAGCGGCCGATGCGCGCGCCGGCGCGCACCAGGTTGTCGCGGGCACCGGTCAGCGCCTCGGTGTGGTGCATAGGTCGGCACACCGCCGCCGCGAAAGCGTCGAAGGTGTCGCCCAGCACGATCTCGGCGTCATCGGTGAGACCACCACCGAGGGCGATGACCGGGATCCCGAGTTCGCGTGCCACGCGCGCGACCCCGGCGGGGGCCTTGCCGTGGCCGGTCTGGCTGTCGATACGTCCTTCGCCGGTGATCACCAGGGTCGCGCCGCTCAGCCGCTCGCGCAGGCCGATAGCCTGTTCAACAATTTCGAAGCCGGGACGCGCTCGCGCGTTCAGAAAGGCCAGCGCCGCGGCGCCGAGGCCACCCGCGGCGCCGGCGCCCGGCACCTCGATCACGCGCTTGCCGAGGCTGTTTTCGACCACGCTGTAGAAATGTTCCAGGCCGCGTTCGAGCAGCGTGATCATCGCTTCGTCCGCGCCTTTCTGCGGCGCAAAGGTTGCCGTCGCGCCGCTGCTGCCAAGCAGCGGATTGTCGACGTCCGTGGCCAGTTCGACGTCAATGTCGGCGAGACGCGGATCGAGTGCGCTGACATCGATGGTGGCGATCTGCTCCAGACTGCCGCCGCTCAGCGGGGTTTCGATGACTTGACCGTGTCGGTCGCTGAAGCGCACCCCGAGCGCCTGGCAGGCGCCGGCGCCGCCATCGTTGGTAGCGGAACCGCCGAGTCCGATGATCAGACGCCGCAGCGGATGCGCCAGTGCCGCGGCGATCAGCTCGCCGCTGCCATAGCTGGTGGTCAACAGTGGATTGCGGCGCGTGGCGTCGAGCAGCGCCAGTCCGGAAGCCTGGGCGCATTCGATCACGGCGGTACGCCCGTCGCTCAGCAGGCCGTAGTGGGCGGTGACCGGATCGCCACGCGGTCCGCTGACCGCGACCGAGATCGTTTCGCCGTTGCTGGCCGCAACCAGCGCCGCGATGGTGCCTTCGCCACCGTCGGCCATCGGGATGCACTCGCAGCGACAATCGCTGAGCACTGATTGCAGCCCCTCACGGATCGCATGCGCAACCGCCGTGGCGCTGAGGCTTTCCTTGAAGGAATCGGGTGCGATGACGATTTTCATAATAATTGCGATCGGGCGCCGAGGCGCCGCATGCTGCGCGCGGATCCTGATTCTATGTGATCGACAGCAGCGATGGTGGTTGCCGGTGGCGCCTCTCAACGCGCGCGCCGGCTCGACTGCGTTCGCACAAAGGCTTGCGTTATGCTTTTGTATCAGGCGCTCGGCAGGCGCGACGGGGAAACCTCATGACATCAGATCAAGCGGCGCCACTCGCCGCCGTGGCCCGGGCCCTGGCGAGCGCCCGCCGCGTCGCGGTCCTGACCGGCGCCGGCATGTCGGCCGGCTCCGGTTTGCCGACCTATCGCGGTACCGGTGGACTCTACAACGCGATCGAGACCGAGCAGGGCATGCCGATCGAGGAGATCCTGCACGCCTACACCCTGGCTCGTAATCCGGCACTGACATGGAAATATATCGCCAAGATCGAACGCGCCTGCCGTGGCGCACGCCCAAACGCCGGGCACGCGCTGCTGGCGGACTGGGACCGTCGTTTCGAAGTGCACGTGATCACGCAGAACGTCGACGGTTTACACAAGCTCGCCGGGTCCGCGCATGTAACCGAGCTGCACGGCAATTTAAGCGAGCTGTTCTGCCTCGATTGTCAGACGCGTTACGCTTTGCCCGGCTATGACATGGATATTCTGCCGCCGCGCTGCCGCGCCTGCGATGGGCTGTTGCGACCGAACGTCGTGCTGTTCGGTGAAATGCTGCCCGCCGCCGCACTGGCCGACTACGAACGCGAAATTGCCACCGGGTTCGATGTCATGCTCGCGATCGGCACCACCGCGGGTTTTCCTTACATCCACGATCCGATGGTTGCCGCCGCCCGTCGCGGCACCGTGACGGTGGAAATCAATCCCGATACAACGCCGCTCTCGCACCTGGTCGCGGCGCGCCTGGTTAGCCCTGCCGTCGACGCCCTGCAGGCGCTGGACGGCCTGCTCGACGCGACGTGAGCGACACCCGCGCGTGGCGCCAATGGCTGCCGGGCGGCGTTGGTGTGATCGCTGTAACGGCGTTGTTCGCCTGGCTGTCACTGCGCGACAACTATATCGGTAACCTGTCCGACGGCGCGGTGTACCTGCTCATGGCCGACGCCCTGTCGCCATGGTTCGAAGCCCCGCACGACCTCGGGCTGTGGCCGTTTCGCGAGTTTTCGTTTCCACCCCTGTACCCGCTGCTGCTGGCGCTCGGTGGCGGCGGCAGCGAACATCCGCAGGCCAGCTACCTGGTCGACGCCGTGCTGATGACGGCGATGACGGTGTGCGTCTATGCCTGGGCCGCGAACGTCATGCGACAGCGCCGCGCGGCGCTCATTCTCGCTGCAGTATTCGCATTGTTGCCGGCGACCTTACTCACCGCCATGGCCCTGCACAGCGAACCGTTGTATCTCGCGTTGGTGTGCGGCGGCCTGGCCCTGGCTGCGACCGAACGTGCAACGCCTCGCCAGCAACTGCTGGCCGCCGCGCTATTCGGTCTCAGTGCGCTGGCGCGTTCGGTTGGTGTGGCGATGCTGATGGCGGCGGCGCTGCACGGCGCTATGCGCCTCAGCGGCGCCCAGCGTGCGCGCTTCATCGTGTTGCTGTTCGCGCCGCTGCTGTGCTGGTCGAGCCTGCGTGTGCTTATTGGTGCCGAGTCGAGCTACGCCGACGAGTTGCTGCAGCCGGACTTCATCGCCACGGCCGCGCAACTGCGCGATCACCTGCTGGCAAACCTGGCGCTCGCGCCAGCGGCGCTGGTTGCGGTATTTGACCCCGACGGCGCGCTGCCGGCGACGCTACTGGTGACGGTGCTGGTGCTGCTCGCGGCCGTGGCCGGGACGCGCCGTCTGTTCGCGCTCGAGATCGACGCGCTGTATCTGGTTGCTTATCTCGGCATTATTGCGTTGTGGCCATTCCCGCAGCACCTGCAGCGATTCCTGCTCGTCATCGTGCCCCTGTTGCTGGTCTATGCGTGGCTCGGTTTTGCCATGATCACCGCGGGTCTGCGCTTGATCGCGCTGCGCCGCCTGGTCGGCGTCAGCGCCGTGTTCAGCGTGCTGGTCGTCATCGCGGCGGATACCACGCACATCATTGCAACCGTCGCCGCACCGATCGACGCGCAAGTCGCGCGCTATGTTCGCTCGCCACAATGGTATCGCTACGACACCACGGCCGATGCGCGTCTCGCCATGCAGCGTATCGAGGACATCCTCGAAAGCATCCAGGGTGTCGACGAACACCTGCCCGCTGACGCGTGTGTATCGTCGACGATCACGCCTTACGTATTACTCTACGGCCATCGACGCGCGCGCCCGTTGGCGCAGAGCTGGTCCAGCGAGGAAAAATTTTTCCGCGAACTCGAAGCCTGTCCCTACGTCTTTATGATGGCGGCGACGCAGTGGCCGATCAGCGGGTACCCGTCGCTGTATCCTTATTCGCGGGTCAAGGATCGGCTCGAAGTCGTTGAAGTCAAACTGTGGGATCGCGACGCCAGCCGCGGTCCGGTAATGACCATGCTCGCCCGGTTGCGTGCCGATTCGGGTCAAGATCAGGCGCGACCTTGAAAAAAGTGTCGATTTGACCGGAATAAAAGGCAAATTAGTCGATGTCAAGACTTCCAATTTCGGCCGCGGTGATTATAGTAGCGCGGTCGCTCGTGACCGCTGCCGCTGGAACGGTCATGAACAGAACGTCGTTCGTATCCGGGCTGGCGACGCAAGCGCACACATTGGGGCATGCCAACAGAGACTGATTGAGTTGATTGAATGCGGCGGCTTGGCGCGAGCCGTCTGCCGATGGAGCGAGCGCTCATAACGAACGCCACTTAGAAAACACACAACACCACCTGCTACGGGAGGAATCTATGAGTAAAGCAAAAACTACCGCGATCAAGGAAAAGCAAACCAAGTCGCAGATTATCGCCGCTGTTGCCGAAGACACCGGGATGACCAAGAAAGACGTCCAGGCCGTGCTGCAGTCGACCAAGGCGCTGGCCGCGCGCCACCTCGCAAAAAACGGTTCGGGCGAATTCACCGTTCCCGAGGTTGGCGTCAAATTGCGTCGCGTGCAGAAAGCTGCGCGTAAGGCGGGTATGGCACGCAACCCGTTCACTGGCGAGATGGTTAAAGTGGAAGCACGTCCGGCGAGCCTGTCGGTGCGCGCAACCGCGATGAAGGCGATCAAAGACACGGTTGCCTGATTCCACGCCGACATGAATTTCAAAGCCGGCCTCGCGCCGGCTTTTTTTCGCCTGCGGGCGGCGGCCGCGTGGATGAATTTCCCTCCTACTTCGACGAAGATGGTGGCGAACTGGGTCTGTGAGGGTGCACGCGATGCGATGTCTGGTTGTTGGCGCCGGGCTGCTGGGACTGACTACGGCATGGTTTCTGCGCCGCCATGGGATTGAGGTCAGCGTTTGCGAGCGGCGCGCTGGCGCGGGCCTGGAAACGAGCTTTGCCAACGGCGGCATGCTGCATGCCAGCCAGGCCAGTCCGTGGAACGAGCCCGGTACCTTGTGGCAGGCGCTCAAGGGTATCGGCCATGAAGATTCGGCGCTGTTGATCCGGCCGCGCGCGTTGCCGGCGATGGCGCCATGGGCATGGTCGTTTTTTCGCAATTCCTCGGCGCCGCGGTACCTCAACAACCTGCACAAAAATACCCGTCTCGCCGACTACTCCCTTACGGTACTCAACGAACATTTTGCCGCGCTCGCACTCGACTTCGAGCGCGCCGATCTCGGCACCATGAAAATCTACCGCGACGAACAGTCGTTGGCGCACGCCGCCGCGGTTGCTGAACGCGGGCGTGAATGGAACGTGCGCTACACGGTTCTGGAGCCGCGGCAGGTCAGCGATCTCGAACCGGCACTGGAACCGATCGCAGCGGCGCTCAGTGGCGGCATCCATTTCCCTGACGATGTGTCCGGCGACGCGCATCAATTCTGTCGTGAACTCGCCGAGCGCTGTGCGGAGGCCGGCGTGCTGTTCGACTACGAAACCACTGTCGAACGTCTGCTGGTGCGCGACGGCCACCTGTGGGGTGCGCAAATCGACGGCGACGTACAGCGTTTCGATGCCTGCGTGCTGGCCGCCGGCAGTTACACCACCGCGCAGTGTCGCGCGCTCGGCATCCGCCTGCCGGTGCAGCCGATCAAGGGTTATTCGATCACGGTGCCGAGTGCGTCATGGCCGCTGGCCCCGCGAGTGCCGGTGATCGACGAGCATTATCATGCCGCGATCTGCCCGCTCGGCAGCCAGGTGCGGGTGGCCGGAACGGCCGAATTCGCCGGTTTCGATACCGCCCTGACGCGCGCCCGTATCGACAATCTTTACCACCTCGTAGAGCAGGTCTACCCGGCCGGCGCGGCGACCATCGAGCGGCGGCAATGCGCGGAATGGACCGGGCTGCGGCCGATGACTCCGGACGGCGTCGGCATCATGGGCCGCACCCCGGTCGACGGCGTTTTTGTCAACACCGGCCACGGACACCTGGGTTGGACCATGGCCCCGGGCGCGGGTAAATTGGTTGCCGACTGCGTGGCCGGCGCGTCCCCGGACCTGGATCTCGATGACTATGCCCTGGCACGTTTTTAAATGGAGGACGACGAGTGGAATTTTCGCAACTCGTAGAAGCGCGTCACAGCGTGCGCAAATACCAGGGCGATGTGGTCATCGACGATCAGGAACTCGATGCGATTTTTCGCGCGGTGCTGTTGTCGCCGAGTTCGTTCAATCTGCAACACTGGCAGTTCGTGATTGTTCGCGATCCGCAAGCCAAACAACAGCTGCGCGGCTTGTCGTACGGGCAGGCCCAGGTCGAGGCCTGCGCGGCGGCGGTGGTGGTGTGCGGTAAACTCGATGCGCATCTCGATGCAGCGCGGATCTACGCCAGCGACGGCGCCGAGACGCGCGAAAAGTACGTACCGATGATCGAGGGCGTGTACCGCGACCAGCCGGGCCTGCAGCGCGAGGAAGCGATCCGCAGCGGCGCGCTGGCGGCCATGTCGCTGATGTATGCAGCCCGTGATCGCGGTTGGGACAGCGG
>CALOBG010000052.1:0-27629 GCA_942490995.1 uncultured Gammaproteobacteria bacterium | reverse complement strand
GCTTCGTTTTCGGCCACGCAGAACGCGTACTTGGCGGGCTGACCCTGGGTCGAGCGGTCGAGCAGACCGGGGCGCGCACCACCGACATTGAGCAGGATCAGCCGCACCGCGCGGCCGATGGTCGCATTAGCGCGAACCCCGGGCCCGAACGCGCCGTAGCGGGCGTTGATACCGAGCTCGCGCGCGATGGGTCCGTTCACGATCACGCACGGCGCGCAGGGATGGGTGGTGGCCTGTACCGCGAACAGATTGAAGGCCGGCTCGAGCATGGCTTCGACAGCGCTCACCACGACCGGAAAGTACTGCGGCCGACAGCCGGCCATGACCGCATTGACGGCGAGGATCTCGAGACTCGCAATGCCGTGCCGTGGTGGCATGGTGCCGAGTTCGTCGTCGCGATGCCGATCGCTGTAGCGCAGCATCGCGTCGACCCGTGCGCGGGTCGGCGCGACCACCGGCAGACCGTCCGACCAGCCACGCTGTTCGAATTCGTCGTCGAGTGCAGCGGCGTCGATGTCGAGCGTCGGCCCGGTCATGATCTTCGGCCGCTGCGTCAGCGGCTGGCGACGGACAGACCCGGATCTACGGCGCAGACCGCATCGACGCACAGCGCGCCGTCGTGCAGGCGTCGTTCGGTCTGGGTGAGAAACCGCACGGCGTAACGCGCTTCGAGCTCGGCCACCGGGTCGCTCAGCGCGCTTAAGATCTCGGTTGTTATTGAATGCGCCTTGGCCCTGACCAGGCCGGCATCGTTGCCGGCCAGCGGGTGCGGGATCGCAACCAGCGGTAACCCGGCCATGCCCAGGACCTCGGCCTCGGCGCGCCCGAGCGGTCCGAATTCGTCACTGCAGACCACGGCGCAGGGCACGCCGCTGCGCTCCAGTTCAATCGCGTCATGGACACTCCACGACGTACACGATCCTCAGTCCGCGATGGCCAGCACCACCGCGTCGCAGGTTTTGAGGTGTGCCATCACGTCGGCCGGGGCGGCCGCGGTGGCGTCCTTCGCCGCCTGCACCGCTTCGAACTCGAATCCGCGTGCGTGCAACTGCGCGCTGACTTCGGCGAGCAGGGCGCCGGCGTTGGCTTTCATATTGTCCAGCCAGCCGATGCGGCGGCCATGCAGATCACCATGGCGCGCGGCCAACGGCGCTCGCACAACACGCGTAGCCGCAGTGGGGACAAATACTTCGAGGGTGGTCATGGGGCGATTATAGGTGCCGCGAGGAATAAATTCAGGGCTGACAATTACGCTGCACGCGCGCGCTCAAGTCTCTTCGGCTGCTTCACGCTAGCTGCAACGCCTCGACCGGGCCTTCGCCCGCAATCGTGGTGCGGTGCGCGCGACGTACTTCGTGGAACGGGATCACCCGCGCGCGGTGCAGCGCGCAGCGGTTGTCCCACATCACCACGTCATCGCGCCGCCATTGATGGGCATAAACGTAGGGCGCGCGTGTGCACCAGGCCACGAGTTCCTCGGCCAGGCGACGACCCGCCATGGTCGGCATGCCGACGATGGATTCGATGTGCCCGCTGACGAACAAGCTCGGCTCGCCGCTACCGGGGTGCACGCGCAACAGCGGGTGGCGCACCGGTGGCAGCGCATCGAGTTCTTCGCGCGGTACGCCGCCGTCACCGAGCTGGCTCAGCGAATAGGCGTAGTGATGCACGGCGATCAGCCCGATGAGGGCCTCGCGCCGCGCCGCCAGCAGGGTCTGATAACCGACCCGCATCGAGGCGAAGTCGGTATCCGCGCGTTCGTGCTGCGGGATCTCGCGCCCGGACAGGACCGAGGCCATGGCCGGGATCGCTTTGAACGAACTGTCGGTATGCCAGCGCGAGTTGACGCTGAGAAACGTGCGCTTCTTATCGTCCGCGGCGAGCACCTTGCCGCGGCTGTCGATGTTATCGATGTGATAGACGTAGCGGTTCTGGGTGGCCAGCGCAAAGCTGTTTTTTTCCAGTTCACCAAAGCGGCGGCTGAAAGCCACCTGGGCCGCGTCGTCGATGGGTTGATCGCGAAACACCAGCACCGAATAGCGATCAAATGCGGCGCGAATGCGCGCAAACGTAACGTCGTCGAGGGGCGCGTTCAGATCGACGCCACCGACCTCGGCGCCGATATGGGGATGCACCGGGGTAATCGTCAGCGCTGTGTCGGTGGCGATCATCGCGTCCGGGTCCGTCGCTCTCGGACTCAGAGTTCCTTCAGGATCCGCCCATGCCCGAGCACGGCGTCGAAGGTGCCGGAATAGCAGCCGACCGTCTCCAGCACCGGCAGGCGGTACCAGGGATCGATTGCCGAAGGCGTGTCGTAATGGACGGATCCGGGGCCGGTCCAGATATCCGGGATACCGTTACTGCCGAGGTGCGGTACCAGCGCCAGCTCGCTGCCGATCAACTGGGCCAGGGCCGGGCGTCTGGACTCGGTGGCGCAGGGAAACATCTTCAGAGAGACACTCGGGGTGAGGGCAAAATCCTCGGTCGCGACCGGGGTGACATTGCGCATCGTCGCGGTCAGCAGGCGGTTACCGGTCGGCCGTTCGACGAGGCCGATCATGACCTCGCTTTCATGACGCACTTCGATTCTCGCGAGTTTCTTCGCGAAGCCCCAGATTTCGCGCCCGCCGATCAAGGGCGCTTCGTTGTCGGTAAACAGCGCCGGATAATAACTGACGACCTGGCCATCGAGGCGCGCGCGGATCGAGAGCATCGCCTCGTGGTAGGGACCGAAGGTCGAGGCGCCATAGTAGGCGACGATTACGGTGGCCAGCGCCGGCTCGTCGAGTTCCAGCGCTTCCGGCAACCACGCCAGCGCTGCATCGGGATCGGTGCGGTAGGTGATGAACATCATCTCCATCTTGCGGTAGTAGAACGGTGGCTTCTGCACCGCCTCACCGGTAACCGGCATCGTTGCACCGAAATCGTCAACCTTGAGTTGTCCCCTGCGCGCCATGGCTCCCCCTTGTTGGTTTGAGCAGATCGGTTCTCCGCCAGCGCGGCGAACCGATGAGGCAGATAGTATAGGCGCAGGAGCAGCGTTGGCGCGCCCTGCGACCGGGCCAGGAGTTGCTCAGCGACGCGCGCCGGGCGACCTCCCGATACCTGCAAGCGTGAGCAGACCGGTGAACAGCAGCAACAATGCCGGCGGCAGCGGTATCGGCATAATGTCATAGCCGATCAGATCCAGGGTCCTTAAGTCAGCCTCACCGACCGCAAAAGCGACGCCGGCGGCGAGGGTCGGATCCATGATGCCGATATGGATGCCGGTCAGCGCATCGTCCTTGAAATGGCTGGCCTGGCGACCATCGCCGGTAAACGCGCCGGTCGACATGGCGAACTCAATGACGCTGTCGTCGAATACCACCTCTTCATCGGCGCGTAGTTCACGCGCCAGGGCCGTGAAGGCGGCGGCATCGTCGGGATTGAGACCCGGCGCGGCCCCGAAGCGGAACAGATCGAGCGTGGTCGGCGATATCTCGCCCGGGTTGATCGACACGCCGCCGATGATCTGATCGACGAAATCGACCATCGAAATGAAACCCAGGGTATGTCCGAGTTCATGCGCGGCGACGGTTTCGAAATCAGTCCCGCTGATGCCGTCACTGCTGTCGAAATCAAACGTGAAGTTGGAATTAAACTCGATATTGCCGTCGAGCACACCGAAGCTCGCGTCGAGGCCGGCAAAGCCGAGGGCTTTCAGATTAGCCTTGGTTGCGATGATGCCGCCACCGAGCGCGACTGACGGCGGCAGGGTGGCGCTGAAAGCGGCCGCGGTCGGCAGCGCCGCTACCACGCCATCGTCGGGTTCGAAGCCGGCGTCCAGCACCATCGCGTCGCGGATCAGATCGTAACCACCGATCAACAACGAAGCCGACGCCTGGCCGAGGATATTATTGGCTCCGAGGTTCAACAGGTTGACGCTGACGGTGACCGTGATCGGATCGGCAATGCGCGCTTCCCACTGCGCGGCGGCGCGGGAAAATGCCGCCACGGCCGCACCATGCATCCCGCCACCGGCGACGATGTTGATCTGCAAGGCGTGCACCGGGGTCATGGCATTGAGCACGGCGAGCGCGACCCACACAGCGATCTTGTTTGCAGTCATCGTGCAACTTTAGCTCACGCGCCGCCCGGCGGACAGCGGTGCCGGGTTCAAACCCTCTGCCGATTACACTTTGACACAAAGTCGCGGCGTGTCGGACACCCGCTCAGGCCAGCTGCAACAGGCTCACGACCAGGCCGATGAGGCCGCCAAACACGCCGCCCCACACCACCAGCCAGCCGAGATGGCGCCGGATCATGTCTTCCACGATGCGTTTGACCTTGTGCGGGGTCAGCTCAGCGAGGCGACTGTCGATAATGTTTTCGACCTGGTGGATCAGCGCATCGGTGAAATCCCCGCCGGCGTCATCGTCGTCACCCGGCGCGCGGCTGGCCAGTTCGGCGATAACGCCCTTGAGCTTGTCGGTAACCGGCGCTTTCAGCGGCTCCAGCGCCTGGCGTCCGCCGAGCATGCCAAGCATCGAGCCGAGCGATGAACCCTCGATTGCTTCGGTCAGGCTGTCGAACACGTGATCAAAATCGATTTTCGCGGTGATGCTGTCGACGGTGGTCTGGCCGTTACGCGAAAAGAAGCGCTCGATATGTTCGCGGGTAAAAAACTCCTGCACGATGAGTTGCTTGATGCCGACCTTGAATTCTTCGAAGCGGCTGGGAATGACGCCGGACCCGTACAAAAACGGGATCTTCTCGAACAACATGTGTACGGCCAGCCAGTTGGTAACACCTCCGGACAGCGCAAACAGTCCGGTCATGAAAATGATCTCGCCATAGATCGGCGCGAACCAGCCGGCCGCGGTCACGGCCAGGGCGATGAGATTGGTCGCGATACTTTTATTCATACCGACTCCGTCGTTCTGGCAGCCTGTCACCAATTCGTGCCCAGCGCTGCTGCGAGCGTATTTAAACATGACATTTTCCGGCCCTGGCGTTTTCTGGCATGCTTGGCGGCCGCCTCGAGGAGCACGCGATGAGCAAGTCCTTAAAAATCGATTTCGTCTCCGATGTGTCCTGCCCGTGGTGCGTGATCGGGCTGAAAGCGCTGGAACAGGCCCTGGACCTGCTCGGCGGCGAGGTCGAGGCCGAGATCCACTTTCAACCCTTTGAACTCAACCCACAGATGCCGGCCGAGGGTCAGGACCTGTACGAACACCTGGCCCAGAAGTACGGCTCGACCCGCGCGCAGTCCGATACCAATCGCGAAATGATCCGCGCACGCGGCGAGGACGTCGGCTTCGAGTTCCGCATGGACCACCTGCGCCGCATCTACAACACCTTCGACACCCACCGGCTGCTGCACCTGGCGGCGCAGGAAGGCTGTCAGCGCGAGCTGAAACACGCGCTGTTCAGCGCCTATTTCACCGCCGGCGATAATCCCGCTGACCATGGGGTCTTGTTGCGGGTCGCGACCCCGGTCGGGCTCGATCCGGCCCGCAGGTCAGCGCCCTGCTCGCATCGGATGAGTTCGCCGATGCCGTACGCGAGGACGAACGCCGCTACCACGCGCTCGGCATACACGCCGTCCCGGCGGTGATCATCAACGACCGCCATCTCATTGAAGGCGGCCAGCCGGTCGAGGTTTTTGCGGCCGCGCTGCGTCAGGTCGCGGCGGCGGACTGAGCCGTGAGCAACAGCCACGATAATGCGCCGATGAGCGACACCCTCGACGTGTTTCACATCATGAGTACCATGCGGGCGATGCGGCGCCTGAAACCCGACCCGGTACCACCGCAACTGATCAAAAAAATTCTCGACGCCGGAACCTGGGCGCCGAACAGTCTAAACAGCCAGCCGTATCGATTCATCGTCGTCACCGCGCGTGACAGCCTGGCGTTTTTCGGCGAGCGTTACGATGCGGCGATGCGCGAGCGTTTTGCGCCGCTGGTACCTGCCGACGATGACCGCTCCGCACGCGCGCGCAACATCCGCACCGCCATGGCCATGGGCGCCGAGATCAAAAACTTCCCCCTGCTGCTGGTGATCTGCGGGGTCCGCGACTGGCCGTTTTCGGTACCCGCCGAGCAGCGTGTCGGCCTCGCGCCGCCGTCACCGGGTTCGGTATATCCCTGCGTACAGAATATGCTCCTGGCCTGCCGCGCGCTCGGGCTCGGCGCGAGCCTGACGACCATGCACCAGGTTTTTGAAGCGGAATTGTGCGAACACCTCGCGATCCCGGACAGCCACGGCATCGTCGCGGTGCTCCCGGTCGGTTACCCGAAAGGGAACTTCGGTCCGGTCGGGCGGCGTCCCTCGGCGGAGATCACGTTCGCCGGACGCTGGGGCCGGGCCATCGATTACACCTGAGGTGGCGACGCGATGGGTATGCTGATCGACGGAAAGTGGAGTGATGCCGACGCCAGCGGTTTTGTGCGCGACGGCAAGAATGTCCGCTTCAACAGCGGCTTCAGCGAGCTGGTCAGCAGCAAGGGCAGCAGTGCTTATCCGGCGGTCGCCGGTCGTTACGTCCTGTACTACAACCGTACCTGTCCGTGGTCGCACCGCGCCGCGGTGACCCGAGTTATGAAGGGACTGCAGAACGTGGTCGACGAAGTTTTTCTGGAGCCGGCCATGGGCGAACAGTCGTGGTGGTTCGGCACCAGTGGCGAGTATCGCGACCCGGCGGTGGGCGCGACTCACCTGCATGAGCTCTATGCGGCCGCCGATCCGCGTTTCACCGGGCGGGTCAGCATCCCGGTATTGTGGGACCGCGAGCGTGCAACCATCGTCAACAACGATTCGGGTGCCATTGCGCGCATGTTCAACAACGCGTTCAACGCGCTGGCCGAACATCCGCAAGTCAATTTCTATCCGCCCGATCTGGCCGCCGAAATCGACACCCTCAACGAGTATGTCGGCGACCGCATCAACGACGGTGTCTACCGCTGCCTGCTGAGCAAAAGCCAGCGTGACTACGAAGCCGGTTTCGATCGCCTGTTCGAGGCCCTGGATACGCTCGACAAACGCCTCGAAACCCGGCGTTACCTGCTCGGTGCGCGCCCGACCGAGCCGGACTGGCGGTTGTTTGCCTGCCTGGTGCGTTTCGACGCCGTGTACTACCCGCTGTACCGGTGCAACCTGAAACGCATCGTCGATTACCGCAACCTGTGGAATTACACCCGCGACCTCTACCAGATCGATGGTGTCGCCGACACCGTCGATCTCGCGCGCATCAAGGCCGGCTACTACGGCATCATCAAGCGCGGTGGCATCGTGCCGAAGGGGCCGTTACTGGATTTCGGCGCCGCTCACGGGCGCGATCAGTTCTGAGCGCAGACCTATTTACCCATCAGCCCGCGGATCGCGGCGGGGATATCGGCGGGAAAAACCAGGGTCTTGGCATTGGGTGAATTCGACAGCGTCTGGATCGAGTTGATGTACTTCTCGCCGAGCAGGTAAATCACCGGCATTTCTTTTTCACCGATCGCCTCGGTGACCAGTTGAATGGCGCGCTGCGAGGCTTCCGCCAGCACAACCTGCGCCTCGGCATCGCGGCGCGAGGCTTCGAGATTGCCTTCCGCCTTGAGGATGGCGGCCTGCTTGTCGCCGTCGGCGCGGGTTACCGTAGCCCGTCGTGCGCGTTCGGCGGCGGCCTGTTCTTCCATCGCGTGCTGCATGGTGGCGGACGGGTTGACGTCCTGGATCTCGACCGTTTTGAGGGTGATGCCCCAGTCGGCGATGTCGTCGGAAATCGCCGCCTTGAGGCGCGCCTTGATGTGTTCGCGCGAGGACAAGGCGTCGTCGAGGGTCATTTCGCCGACGATCGAACGCAGCGAGGTCTGCACGAGCGTCTGAATCGCGAGGACGTAGTCTTCCACGCCATAGACGGCTTTTTCCGGTGTGATGATGTTGATATAGGCCACCGCGTTGGTGATCAGTACCGCGTTGTCCATGGTGATCACTTCCTGCGAAGGAATATCCAGCACGATATCCTTGGTCGTGATTTTGTACGCCACCACGTCGATATAGGGAATGATGAAATTCAGACCCGGATTCAACGACGATTCGTATTTACCCAGACGCTGCACCACCCATTTGTAACCTTGGGGGACCTGGCGCACGCCTTTCAGCGCCGTCACGATCACAAACGCGGCGATAGCCAGCGTGACGATTAACCCTGATCCCATCTTCTTGATACTCCGCTACTGGAAAAACCGAATGCCCTACGAATTAGGTCATGCCTTCCTGACGATCAGGGAATTGCCGGAAACATCGACGACGGTAACCCGATCGCCGATGGCAAGCGCGTCCTGTGACATGATGATCCATTCGTCGTCGCCGAGCACCGGCGCCGGGAAACGCAGCTTACCGCGCTTGTCCGGCGTTGGCACGATCACAACCTGGCCAATCTCGCCGACGATCATCTCTTTCGACAGCCCGGCCTTGGTACGATCGATCGACAGCGGCTTGAGGTATTTGAACCAGCCCCAGGCGAGTACCGCCGAGAGGATGGTCCAGGCCAGGATCTGCTGGGTGACGGTCAGTTGCGGGTGTAGGTAAAGCGCAATCCCCACCACGATCGCCGCCGCTCCGAACCACAGAATAAAAAACGTGGTCAGAAAAATTTCGCTGATGACCAGCGCGAAGCCGAACACGATCCAGTGCCAGGGCAGGAATTCGAGCGCCATCGCGATGCTCCGGGAATAGGAATGTAGAAGTATACCCGTGCCGACCGCCAACCGGGCGCGCGGCACGGACCGCCATTAATCGATGGCATGGGTATAATCGCGGCCAGTCCGCGCCGCCTGGCCGGCATCTAACCGCACCCTACGGATAGCAGAATCGGCATGCAGGACATGGAAAACAACCGCAATGAGAGCGGTCCGCGCGCGCTCGAGGACGTACGCGTACTCGACTTCACGGCGGTTATCGCCGGCTCCTACTGTACGCGCATGATGGCCGACCTTGGCGCTTCGGTGATCAAGGTCGAAAGCCCGGGCGGCGAGATCCTACGCCATGCCGGCCCGCTGCGCGGTTCGGTCAGCGCCCTGTTCAGCGCCCTGAACAGCGGCAAGATGAGTTTTTCGCTCGACCTCAAACAGCCGGCGGCGATCGATTTATGTAAACGCCTGGTCGAGACCCACGACGTGGTGGTCGAGAACTACAGCCCCGGGGTGATGCACCGGCTCGGCCTTGACTACGAGACGCTCAGCGCGATCAATCCGCGCCTAGTGATGTGTTCGGTATCGGGCTACGGCCAGAGCGGACCGGAGGCAGCGCGTCCCGCCTACGCGCCGATCGTGCAGGCCACCAGCGGCTTCGAGGCGGTTTACCTGCGCAGCCAGGTCGGCCGCAGCCGGCCATTGAACATGGGGCCGCCGATCGGCGACACCGCGGCCGCGCAGCAGGCTTTCGGCGCGATTATGGCCGCGCTCTATTACCGCGAACGCAGCGGCAAAGGCCAGTACATCGACATCGCCATGCAGGACACCCTGCTCGCCTCCATGCACAAGGACTTTCAGACCGCCACGCTCGGCGAGATGAACGACCGCCACTACGGCCCCCTGCAGACCCTCGACGGTTTCGTCATGGTGGTGCCACTCAATCAGCATCATTTCGAGGCCCTCGTCGAATGTATCGCGCGGCCCGAGTTAGCCACCGATCCGCGCTTCGCGACAATCACCGCGCGCATCAACAACTACGATCACCTGCAGGAAGAAATCGAGATCTGGACGCGTATGCAGACCTGCGAAGATGCGCTTATGGCCTTTGAGAAACGCCGCCTGCCGTGCGCACGTTACCGGGCGATTGCGGATCTCGACGGCGATCCGCAGCTCAGCCATCGCAATATGTTCGCCGAGGTGGTCGACGAGGCCGGACCGCTGACGGTGCCCAATACACCGTTTTTGTTTTCTGAAACCCACGCTACGGTCGGCCGCGAAGTTGCGCGCATCGGCCAGCATAACCGCGACATACTCAGTGGCGTACTCGGCTTCGATGCCGAGCAGATCGAGGCTCTGGAATCGAACGGCGTGGTCGGTCCGGCGCCGCAGCCCTGAGGATCAGGTGATGCGAACGTACATGATCCAGATTAAATACAATGCGACCAGCGTCAGGGGCCTGGTCGCCAAGCCGCAGGATCGCAAACCGCAGGCCGCTGCGATCATGGAGAAGCTGGGCGGCCGGCTTGTCGACTTCTGGTTTACGTTCGGGGAGTGGGACGCCGTGATCCTGGTCGAACTGCCCGACGACCGCACCGCCATGGCTGTCGCGCTCGCGGACGTGGCGGGCGACGTCGGCGGAACGCGCGTCACTCCACTCTACGCGATGGACGAAGCGGTCGAGGCGATGCGGATCGCGGCTACGATTGACTACCGGGCCCCGACTTCCGACTGAAGTGGAGAGCACGCTATGAATCTCGGCATCATTTTTACCGGCGGCGGCATGACTGTGCGCGATATGACGGCGATCGCGGTGCGCGCCGAAGCGGCCGGCTTCGGCAAGCTCGCCATGGCCGAAGCGTGGCGCTCCGGCTGGGTGCCGCTGACGGCGATGGCGGCCGTGACGAATCGGATTCGACTCGCGCCCTACGTCCTCAATGCCTACGGCCACAGCCCGCTGCTGACCGGCATGGCCGCCATCGATTTCAACGAATTCTGCGGCGGGCGCCTGTTGCTCGGTGTGGGCGGCGGCAATCGCATCATCAACGAGCAATGGCAGGGCATTGCCCACGCGCGGGTGCTGACAAAAATGCGCGAATACGTCGAACTCGTGCAGCGCATGGCGCGCACCCGTCTCGGCGAGCGCCTCGAATACCAGGGCCAGGTCCACAGCATGGACTGGTCACCGGCGGTCGATCCCTCGGCGACCCCGTACCCGGTTTACCTGGCCGCGGTATTTCCGCGCATGCTGCGGGTCGCGGCCCAGGTCGCCGACGGCATCGGCGCCGGCGCGACCCTGTCGCACGACTACCTGCGCGAGGTACTTAAACCGCAGGCCGCCGCCGCGGCGGCCGAAACCGGCCGCGATGCGAACACCCTGCGCTGGACGGCGGTCGGGATCACCGCGGTCGACGCCGACCGCGAGCGGGCGCGACGCGCGGCGCGCGAGGCGATCTGCCACCTCTATGCACCGCTGCCACATCCTTACTACGAATACACCATGCGCGAGCAGGGTTTTTCCAGCACCGCCGACGCCCTGTTGCAACTGATGCCGGCCGGTAAACTGGAAGCCGCGGTCGCGGCCATTCCGGATGAGTGTGTCGACCGTCTGACGATCGCCGGCACTGTCGAGGAATGCCGGACGCGACTGGCCGGCTATACCGGTGTCGTCGATGACCTGGTACTACTGAACGCGATGCCGGTGGTGGGCGACGATGTCGCCGCTTCGTACAACGGACTGCTGACACTCGGGCCTGATCATCGACCGACCACCTGAGCACGCGTAACAACCACCAAGCGCAGCGGGGACACCATGCAAACCACCCAGCAACTTTTTGATCACCACCTCGAAGTTTTTGCCGCCGGCGATATCGACGGCATCGTCAGTGATTACAGCGAACACAGCGTGATGGTGTACGGCGACAAGGTGTGGCGCGGGCTCGACGGCGCGCGCGCATTTTTCCATATGTGGCTCGATGACCTGCTGCCGGCTGGCTGTCGTTTCGACGTCATCGACCGCCGCGTGGTCGATGACATGATCTACCTGACCTGGAACGCCGAATCCGACGCTTACGTGTTCGACTTCGGTACCGACACCTTCATCGTTCGCGACGGCAAGGTCCTGCGCCAGACGGTGGCGAGCCTGCATCGCCGCAAGTAGGCCTGTCCTGACACCATGAAAATCGGCACCGCCATCCGCAACATGGGCCCGGCGGCCACCACCGCCCTCATCAGCCACTGCGCCCGACACGCCGAAGCCCGCGGTCTCGACCACATCTGGACCGTCGACCATCTCGCGATCCCGCCGGATGACGCCGAAGGCTCGGACGGTCGCTGGCTCGATCCGCTGGCGACGCTCGCCTACCTGGCCGCCATAACGTCGCGCATCGAACTCGGGGTCAGCGTGCTGGTTTTGCCCTACCGCGCCGCGTTGCCAACCGCAAAGTGGATCGCGAGCATCCAGGAGTTGAGTGGCGAACGCCTGCACCTCGGCATCGGACCCGGCTGGATGCAACCCGAATTCCGTGCCCTGGGCGTCGATCCACGCCGGCGTGGCAAAATCACCGACCAGACCATCGATTTTATTCGTACCTGCTTTGACGCAGCCGACGATATCGTCGAAGCCAACGGCCAGCCGTTCCTGTTTCGTCCGCGCCCGAAACGCCCGCCGATCTACGTCGGCGGCATGACCGATGCCGCGCTCTTGCGTACCGTGCGCTGCGCCGACGGCTGGCTGCCGATCGGCCTGGAGGTGGATAAACTGCGCCCCCGCGCCGCGCGTCTGCGCGAGCTCGCCGAGGCCGCCGGCCGCGAGTGCCCGGAGATTGTCCTGATCGGCTCGCTGCCTGACTCCCAGGAGCAGGCGGTGGCGACGCTGGGCGCCTGCGCCGAGTTCGGCGCGACGCAATATATCCAGGCTTCGCGTTATACCACCGCGGCCGAATTTGAAGGCGTCGCGGGACGTCTGGAAGATCTCAAGCGACAGCTTGCGCCGGGTTGACGTGGGCGACACCGGCTGAAACCCTTGACCTCTCGCGACGATTATCTAAATCCGACAGATTCCCATGGACAAAACCCAGTGGCTGGCGCAGGTCAGCGAAGAGATCCTTGAACCGGAACTTCCCATCTGCGACCCGCACCATCACCTGTGGGACTACCCGGACGACCGCTACCTGCTCGATGAACTGCTCGCCGATGTGAATTCCGGCCACAACGTCACCTCGACGGTGTTCATGGAGTGCGGCGCCATGTACCGCGCCGACGGCCCCGTGGCGATGCGTCCGGTCGGTGAGACGGAGTTTGTCAACGGTGTCGCGGCGATGAGCGCGAGCGGCCATTACGGCGCGGCGCGGGTGTGTGCCGCGATCGTCGGTTTTGCCGACCTCACGCTGGGCAGCGCGGTCGGCGCGGTGCTCGACGCCCACCGCGCCGCCAGTCCGCGCTTCGTCGGTATCCGCCATGCCGCCGGCTGGGACGCCGATGAGCGGGTGCGCAACTCACATACGCGTCCGCCGCAACACCTGCTCGAGGATGCAAGCTTCCGCACCGGCTTCGCCGAGCTGGGCAAGCGCGATATGAGTTTCGATGCCTGGCTCTACCACCCGCAGATCCCGGAGCTGACGGCACTGGCGCGCGCCTTCCCCGAGCAACTGATCGTGTTCGATCATTTCGGCGGACCGCTCGGTATCGGGCCCTACGCGGGTCAGCGCGAGGCGATCTTCGCGCAGTGGAAAAAAGACGTTGCCGAACTGGCACGCGCGGACAACGTGGTGGCCAAGCTCGGCGGGCTGGCCATGCCGATCAACGGTTTCGATTTCCACAAAGCCGCGCGCCCGGCGACCTCGGCCGAACTGGTCGAAGCAACCGCACCCTACTACCTGCACATGATCGAGCACTTCGGCCCCGAGCGGGCCATGTTCGAAAGTAATTTCCCGGTCGATAAAGTGAGCTGTTCCTACGCCGTGCTGTGGAACTCGTTCAAACGCATGGTTGCGGACTTTTCACCTGCCGAGAAAGCCGCGCTGTTTCACGACACCGCGGCGCGCGTCTACAAGCTATAAACGCGGCGGCGCTCAGCCCCAGTGTCGCGCGGCGCGACGCTGCATGGCGGCGCGAAAATCGCGGGTCGAATTCGCCAGAAGTTCGCCCGTCCCCCAGTCGCAGATCACGCCATAACGACGGATGACATCGAGCATATCCAGCTCCTGGCGCTGAAAGCGCGCGGCGACCGTAACCGGGTCCTCGTCCAGCCAACCGCGGCGTGCGGCGGAAATTTCAGCACGCGCGCGCGTCGTCGCCGCCTCGTCTATTTCGTAGTGGGCAAGGTCGGCATCGATGACCGTGATGACAACGCCATAATCCTTCAGCGCGCGCTCCACGGACACGTAGTCGTCTTCGACATCGAGCAGCACTTTGCGCGGATCGCGCTTGAGCGGATCACCATAGCCACCGCCGCCGGCGGTGCCGCGCCAGAAGCGCGCGCCTTCACGCACCGGGACATCGGAAAACACCGAACCGAGGAACCTCGCCTCGCCGTCCTGTTCCAGCCACAGGCCGTGCGGCCGGGACGGCAGGCCACCCTCGATGCCCCACACGATCGAACGCTCGCGGTCGCAGAAATAGGAAAACACGCAGTTCTCGACCTCGAGAATGGTGCCGCCTTTGTCGAGCCCGACGCCGCCGCGAAACTCACCGGGCCCGGCGCTGTCGGTCACGATCTCGAAACGATCGGTGCGTACCGGGCACATCCGTTCCTGGCCTTCGACCGGCTGGGTCATAAGGCCGACGCCGAAACACGAAGCGGTGGCGCCGAGACCGTCCTTGCCGTTGCGCCCACCCCAGCCACCGGACAGCCAGTCGTAGAGCATGAAATAAGGACGTTCGGGATAGCGCGCGTCGTTGCCGCCGGTCTGCAGGTATTCGATGTTGAATGCGCAGGCCATCGCCCGCTCCGGCATGATGTGGGAAAACAACTCGAAGATGGCGTTCATGATTTTTTCGAACGGCATCACAAACCCGGATACCGCGACCGGCCATTCGGCGCTGACGACGCTGTTTTTCGGCGCCTTGACCGTGACCGTGCGATACAGGCCGGCATTCAAGGGGATGTCCGGAAAGAAGGTTTTCATCCCCGACACCACGCCGGCGAACGTGGCGCCAAAAGCACTGTTGTAGATCGAACCGACCGTGCCGTGCGAGCCGGCGAAGTCGAACTCGACTTCGTCGCCGCTGATGGTCATACGCACACAGATCGGGATCATGCCTTCGCCGGCGGACGGATCGCGATCGACGTAATCCACCGTCTGCCACGAGCCGTCGGGCAGTTCAGCCAGACGCTTGCGCACGGCGCGCTCGACATAGTCCTGGACCTCGGCGAACGCGGTCGTGATGGTGGCGACGCCGTACTTGTCCGCCAGGCGGTGCATCTCGCGCTCGGCTATTTTGCAGGCCTGGGTCTGCGCGTCCATGTCGCCGATGATGGCGTCGGGATCGCGAGTGTTTTTTGCCACCAGCCGAGCAACGTCGCCGCAATATTCGCCACGCCGGTAAATCTTGACCGGCGGAACGCGAATGCCTTCCTTGAACATGTCGCGCGCGGCTACGTCAAACGAACCCGGCACGCTGCCGCCCATGTCCGCCCAATGGCCATTGGCCTGGCTCCAGGCTATAAGCTCGCCGGCGACAAAAATCGGTACCAGTACGCGGTTGTCGCTGAAGTGGGTGCCACCGACATAGGGGTCGTTGATCAGGAACACGTCGCCTTCGTGGATATCGCCGGCGAATTGCTCGATCACCGCCTTGCAGGTGTAGTGCAGGGTGCCGACGTGCGCGGCCAGATCCTGATTGCCCTGCGCAATGGTATTGCCCTCGGCGTCGCACAGCGCATTGGAGAAATCGCGGTTGTAAACAACAAACGAATAGCAGGTGCGTCGCACCTGCTCGGCCATCTGGTCGACGACGGTAATAAAAGCATTGCGCAGGACCTCGAACGTAACCGGGTCGAGGGTCGTGACGGGGGCAACCTTGATGTCCATGCCGGCCTCCTGAATTACACGCTGATTCGCAGATTGAGCCATTCATCGACCTGCATGCGGGCGCCGGGCGGCACCAGCGTGGTCGAATCGAGCTGCTCGATCACGCACGGGCCGGGCAATGAAAAGCCGGCGTGGAGCTGGGCGCGATCGTAAATCGGCGTGGTCACGGACTGCGCGGCGGCGTCAAAAATGACTTCGCGCCGCGTCCGCGGTTCGATGCCGGCGCTGCTGAGCGCGTGGCGCTTGAGCTCTGCCTTGGGGGTCAGACCGATCGCACTGACGTTGAGCCTAAAAATTTCGAGCGCGGCGCCATCACGCTTGTAATTGTATTCGCGCAGGTGCGCCTGTTCGAAAGCCGCGACTGCTTCGGCCACCGCTACGAAAGGCGTCGGTACCGACACGCTCAGACTGCGCCACTGACCCGCGTAACGCATGTCGATGGTGCGTTTAAGCACGCGATCGGCCACCGCCACCCCCTCGTGTTCGAGACGCTGCATGGCCTCGCTTTCGAGATCGGCGAACGCGGCCTCGACCGCGTCAACATCGGCACTGGCCGCATCCGCGACGTGCACAACCGTGAGGTCGTGCTGAATGTCGACCAGCAGACAGCCGAGGGCCGAAGTAACCCCGGGGTTGGGTGGCACGATGACCGTCGGGATCGCCAGCTCGCGGGCCAGCGCAACGCCGTGCAGCGCGCCCGCCCCACCAAAGGCGATCAGCGCGAAATCGCGCGGATCGTAGCCGCGCATGATCGACACCAGGCGGATTGCGTCGGCCATGTTGGCATTGGCCACATCGATGACGGCCTGCGCCGCGGCCTGCGTATCCACGCCCAACGGCCGTGCGACGTGCGTCGCGATGGCAGCCTCGGCGCGCGCCGCATCGAGGCCCAGATCGCCGCCGGCGAGACCGCCGCCAAGACGTCCGAGCACGAGATTGGCATCGGTATTGGTCGGCAGTTCGCCGCCGGCGCCATAACAGGCGGGGCCGGGGCGCGCACCGGCGGATTGCGGTCCGTTGCGCAGCGATCCGGCCTCGTCGATCCAAGCGATCGAGCCGCCTCCGGCGCCGATGGTTTTGACATCGATACTGGGAAAACAGATCGGATGGCCGTACTCGATGTACCACTCGCGGGTTACGCTGGGGCGGTCTTCAAACACCAAAGAAACGTCGGTGCTGGTGCCGCCCATGTCGAAACCGATCGAGTTCCTGAAGCCACACAGGCGGCCGATGTAGCGCGACGCCACGGCGCCGGCCGCGATGCCGGAGCCGGCCAGCCGGGCGGCGTGCCGGTCGACGGTTTTGGGGGTCATCACGCCGCCGCCGGAATGCAGCAGCAGCAGATCGTTGGTGTAACCGCCGGCGCGCAATCGGTCCTGCATGCGCACCGCGTAGGCGCCGACCACGGGATGCAGAACGGCGTTGACCACGGCGGTGGAAAAACGATCGTGTTCGAACATTTCACACAGCACATCGGCCGAATTCGAAATAGAAACGCCGGGTAACTCGGCCTCGAGTATGGCTTTCATGGCGCGTTCGTTGGCCGGGTTGGCGAACGAGTTCATGAAACACACGGTCACCGATTGATAACCCCGGCGCTTGATGCGGGAGGCCAGCGCTCGCGCCGCCGCTTCATCGATAGCGAGTTCAACCGTGCCACCCGCGCTGGTGCGTTCGGGGAAAGGCAGCCGATCGCGCCGTCGAATATACGGCGGCGGGTTGTCCGCGTAGGCGTCCCATAGATCCTGCTTGGTGGAGTTGCCGATTTCGATGACATCGCGAAAACCGCGCGTCGTGACCATCGCGGTTGGCGGCAGTCGCCGCGTGATCAGTGCGTTCGTCGCAACCGTTGTACCGTGGGCGAACAGGGTGACGTCGGCGAGATCGACGCCCATGTCGGTGACCCCGGCGACGGCGGCATCGATCGGGTCATCACTGGAGGGCACCTTGCCGATGCTGAGTGTGCCGTCGCGTTCGTCGAGCACGCAGATGTCGGTGAATGTACCGCCGATATCAACGGCGACGCGCAGGTGGGTCATGGTCTGTTTGCTACCCCTGGTTTGGTTCAGCTAATACGATCGAGAAGCCTGAGTCCAGCCCCGATCAGCGGCCGGAACCATGGTTTGCCGCGATAAAGCATGCTGGTGCGGTGCGGAATATCCATGAAGATGCTGCGTTCACGCCGCCCGGCGATGAGCTCAGCGACGTGTTCGGCAAACAGGCTAGACAGCGCAACACCATGACCGCCGTAGCCGAGCGCGTACCACACGCCGTCGATACGACCGATATGCGGCATGGCGTCGAACGTTACGCCGAGCTGGCCGCTCCAGGAATGCGTCACCGGGGTGCGTTCGAGTTCGGGAAACATGTGCACCATGTCGCGGCGCAGGATCGCGGCGCTGTGTTCGAGATCCTGGTCCGGCGAAATGGTCGTACGTCCGCCGTAGAGCATGCGGCCGTCGCGGGTGATGCGGAAGTATTTAAGAAACCAGTAGGAATCGTAGAACATACGGCGCCGCGGCGAGATCGATTTTTGCAGCGCCTCGTCGAGGGGCGCAGTGGCGATGATGTAACTGCCGACCGGCAGCACTCGGCGCTGCACGGCGGGTACGGTGGCATCGGTATAGCCGTTCGTTGCGATCAGTACCGCGCGCGCCTGCAGCGCACCTTTCGAGGTCTCGATGCGCCAGTGTTCGCCCTGCCGCGCGATTGAACTGACCGTGGTATGCGCGCACAGGGTCGCGCCGGCACGTGATGCCGCCGCCGCCAGCCCGCGCACCCACATGGCCGGGTGCAGCCCGGCACTCAATTCATCGACCGTGCCGCCGAAGTAAGCGTCGGTGCCGATTTCGCCGCGCAGTTCATGGCGCGGAACATCGATGCGCCGGTAGTTGAAATTTTTCGCCAGCCAGTCGCTTTCGCGACGCATGGCGTCGTAGTGCCGGGGTTTGCAGGCGAGGTACACCGAGCCGCAGCGTTCGAATTCGCACTCGATGTTTTCTTCCTTGACGATACGCTCAACGGTATCGATGCCGGCCAGTGACGCGCGCCACAATGCCTCGCCGACTTCGCGGCCGTAGATGCGCACCACCTTGGAGGCGTCGTACTTCAAACCGACCAGGGCCTTGCCACCGTTGCGCGACGACGCCCCCCAGCCGATCGCGTGACGCTCGAGCACCACGGCCTCGAGGCCGCTTTGCTGCAGCATCCGCGCGGCGCCGAGGCCGGTGTAACCACCGCCGACGACGGCGACATCGACCCGCTCCGGCAGCGCCGCCGTGCCATACGTCTCGGGCATCGGCGCCTGGTCCTGCCACAGTGCTACCTGGCGAATACTCATAAGCTTGGTCCCGACCTGTAAACCCGAGTGTAGCGAGCGCCGGCGCAACAGGCACGCCGTGTCGTTCAGCTTGCGCCGCGACCATGCCGCGACCGACAATCAAACGGTGCGCACACCGCGCGCCGCGCGGCTGTCAGGAGCATTGCCGATGGGTGCTATCAGCGAAATCGAATGGGAACCCTGCCTGCTCGAGCGCAGCCCCAATCCCGAGTTCGAACAACGCTTTCAGCGCGAAACCGGCCGCCCTGGCCATTTCATGCAGTATTTCGACGGTTGTCCGTGGCTGGCCGACACCATTGTGCGGCTGGCGGTACAGCACAAGACCCATCTTTATATCGATCCAGAGCTCGCCGATCTGATCGCCCTGATCATCAGCCAGGACAATTCCTGCCGTTTCTGCTTCGGCGAGGCACGGGTTTTTCTGCGCGTAGCCGGTATCAGCGAAGGGCGCATTGCGCGCATGGAACAGGACCAGCTGACCGGTGATTTCGCACCCCGCGACCGCGCGATCCTGGACTTTGCCCGGCGCCTGTCGCGCAGCCGGCCATTGGTCACGCGCGCCGATACCGAAGCGCTGGTCCGCGCCGGCCTCGAACGCGGCGAGATTCTGGAAATCGCCGGCCTGGCCGTCTCGATTCTGTTTTTTAATCGCCTCGCCACGCTTTGCGCCCTGCCGCCGCAGGATTTGGAACAGTTTCCGGACCGGCTCTGGGTACGGCTGCTGCGGCCGCTGCTCGCGATCCGGTTTCGACGCATGCGGCACCACGCCGGGGCCGTGGCCCTGTCGCCCGAGCAAAAGTCCGGGCCGGGGGCGGCCATGGTCAATGCCCTCGATGGCCTGCCGATTGCGCGCGAACTACGCATCGTGCTCGACGGCATGTGGCGTGACGGCCCGCTGCCGGCGCGGACGGTGTCGCTGCTGTTCGCGATCGTCGCGCGGGCGTTGGATTCGGCACACTGCGAACGCGAAGCTCGCGCCATGCTCGAGCACGAAGGCATGCCGGCCACCGACATCGAACAGGTACTCGACCACCTCGCCGCGCCGGTATTGTCGTCGAGCGAGGCGCTCCTGATCCCGCTGGCACGGGAAACCGTGTGGTATCAGCCGGCCCAACTGCAGCGCCGCTGCATCGAGGTGCAGAAACAGGTCGGCAAGGACGAATTCCTGCACTTCATCGGCGTGGTCTCGCTGGTCAATGCCTTCTGTCGTATCGCTTTCGTGATCGATCTCGACTGATGCTGCTGTGGCTCGGCTTCAGCGTGACACTGGTTGCCGCGGCGGCGCTCTGCGTGCGCTTCGCGCGCGAAGCGGCGCGACTGCGCCGACGGCTGCGCGATGCCGCCGGTGAACTCGAGCGTCTGCAGCGGGCATTCAGCCGTTTCGCTCCGGACGAGGTCATCGAGCGCATCATCGCCGACGGCTCGGCCGACAAGGGCGAAAAAAAAGAGGTCACGGTCCTGTTCGCCGATCTGGTCGATTTCACTGCGCTCAGTGAACGGGTCGAACCGAGCGAGCTGGTCAGGATCCTGAACGGCTATTTCGAACGCATGAGCCGCGCTATCTCCGACCACCGTGGCTACGTCTCGACCTTCATCGGCGACGGGATCCTGGCTTTTTTCGGCGCTACCGATCCCAACCCCTGGCAGGGCAACGACACCATCGAAGCGGCCCTGGCGATGCGTATCGCGTTGGCCGACTACAACACCGAACTGGCTGCCCGCGGCCTGCCGACTTTAGCCATGGGCATCGGCCTGCATCGCGGCACCGGGGTGGTCGGCCTGGTCGGCAGCCGCGAACTGAAGGAGTTCGCCTTCGTCGGTCGCACCGTCAACATCGCCGCGCGTACCCAGGAGCTGACCCGCAGCTACGGCACCGACATCATTCTCACCGAGTCGTTACGCAGGACTATCGACACGCGCTTTCGCGTGCGGCCATTACCCGACACCCTGGTCAAAGGCGTACAGCAGCCACTCGCGATCTATGCGCTGGAATCGGGGCCGGCGGACGCGGACTGAAACCCGGCCGCGCCGGCGCTTCAGTCAGGAACCGCGTAACAAGCCCTCGGGATCGACACGGGTACGCAGCACCTCGAGTTCGGCGGCGCTCGGTGGCGGCGTGGTCGGCACCTGTGGCGGCACCAGCAACTCGAAGCCGGTCTGGTCCTGCACCTGTTCGAGGGTCACGCCGGGATGCAGCGAACGCAGGCGCAGGTGCCTGGTCTGCGGACAGAAATCCATCACGCACAGCGGCGTCACGCACCACTTCGGACCGCCCCCCGGCAGACCGATCCGCCGCCGCGCGTCGGCGCCGCCTTCGCCCCAGCCGAAGGTGCTGCGGTAATCGCAGCGCTCGACCAGCACGCGACGGGAATGGTCATTGAGCACGATGTAGTAGCGTCCGACGTGGGTGCTCAAGGTCGGCGTGCCGACCGAACCGGGACCGCGAAAACGCAGCGCTTTGAAATCATCACCGATCCCGATCAGGTTGGTGTTGCCGTAACGATCGACCTGGATCCCGCCGATAAAAAATACCCGCCGGCCCCAGTCCTTGAGTTGATCGAAACGATGTCCGCGGTCGCTGAACGACTCGCTCCAGCGCACTACTCGATTGTCCCAGCCGAACTGCGGGATCGGCACGTGCTCGAGATGAAACACGTTCATGCGCGCGCCGAAAAAAATCAGCTCCATGTTGGGACCGTGCATGAGGTGCGCCAGGCGCACGGCGAGTTCCGCCACCGGCAAGGCGATGCCGACCTGGAGTTGTTCACCGTCGCGCAGATCGCGGGCCAGTACGGCGGCCATGAGTTCGCGAGTGGTGAATGTTGCGCTCATGGTCCGGACTAATACTCACGCAGCGCCAGCAGGCGCTTGAGGCCAATCTGTTCGAGGTAGTCGTCGTGGCTTGCGCAGGCGTGGCAATAGCGCTGCAGGAAATTATCCAGCGCGCTGCGGTCGGCGTCGCGCGCAGCGTCCGCGGCCAGCGCGGCATAGTCGTTCACGAACGCCACGTCCTGGGTGTAATGGCCGCGACTGAAAAACGGGTGCGCGCCCCACGGTACCCGCACCACGGCGTCGGCGCCGGCGATGGTCGTCGCCCAGGGATCCCTGCGCACCGCTTCGTTACTGATCACCGCTTCGACCTGCACGATGGTCCGGGTCGCGGCGCGCACCAGGTAGAGATCGAGCCAGCCGGGTCCGCCATGGTGCTGGATGTTACCGTAGGCATCGCCGGCCGCGGCGTGCACGATGGTGAGGTCGGGCCGAATTGCCGGCACCGCGAGCAGAGTTTCCCCCGCAACGGGATCGGTGAACAGTTTCAGATCCGGGTTGACCTCTGGCAGCGAGGTGCCGACGCCGCCGCGCCAGGGTAAAAACGGCAGGCCCTTGGCGGCGGCTTCCAGGCCGCTGGTGAGGATCCCTTCCTCACATTCCCAGACTTCGATTTCACCCTGTTCCGCGGCGCGCCGGAACGACGGCGCGACCGGCACCCCGAGGCCGCCGCCGGCGTAGTAACTGATGGTCTTGCGTACGCAGCCGGCGGCAATCAGCCAGTCGAGGGCCAGACCGCTGGAGATCACGGTCAGATCACGAACCCGCCGGCGGATGATATGACGCACCATCGCCATCGGCGCAGGTTCGCCGAGCGCCACGGTCATGCCGGATTCGATCCAGGCCGCGGCCTCGTGCTCGTCGAGTAAATGCTGGGTTCGCTGTGGAATGCTCATAGGCTGACGCGAAACTCGCAGGCCGGGACCGGGATGTTATCGTATTAGATCACCCGCCGCGCCGGAGCCGGCGGCTGCACCCCGGCCACCCTGGAATCGCCGCCCCGCGCATGAGCCATGCCCTTGCCCACCCGCATTTTGTGCGCGCCGCGCCGGCCATATTCGTGTTCCTGTGGTCGACCGGCTATGTCGGCGCCCGTTACGGTCTGCCCTACGCCGAACCGCTGACCCTGACGTCGATGCGCTTTGCGCTGGTGCTGGTGATCCTGAGTGCGATCGTCGCTACTCGCGGTAGCCGCCTGCCGCGTGCAGGGTCGATGTGGGGTCATCTCGCGGTCGCCGGCCTGTTGATCCACACCTGTTTCATCGGCGGCATTTTTACTGCGATCCATCTTGGCACGGATATCAGCATCGCGGCCCTGATCGCCGGCGGGCAACCGCTATTGACCGCGATCGTGGCGGTCACCCTGCTCGGCGAAACGCTCACTCGCCGCCAGTGGGGTGGCTTCATACTCGGCTTCGCCGGCCTGGTGCTGGTCGTCACCCGTGGCCTGACCGCCGGTGCCGTGCCGCCGCTCGGCCTGCTGGCCTGCATTATCGCGCTTGCCGGGATGACGTTCGGCACGCTTTATCAGAAACGTTTCGTCGTCGGGGTCGACCTGCTGGCCGGCTCGGCTGCCCAGTTCGGTTTCGCCCTGATCCCCTGCCTGCTGTGGGCGTGGATGTTCGAAACGCGCGAAGTGGTCTGGACTACCACCCTCGTGCTCGCCATCGCCTGGCTGGTGCTGGCGCTGTCGATCGGGGCCATCAGCGTGTTGCTGTTTCTGATCCGCGAAGGCGCCGCGACCCGGGTCTCGAGCCTGTTTTATCTGGTACCGCCGGTGACCGCGCTACAGGGTTACCTGTTGTTCGACGAACACCTCGGCGTGGTGCAGGTCGCGGGTATTGGCGTGACCGCGATCGGGGTTGCCATGATCAATTATTCGAACACTGCGCCGTCGCTGCGTGCGCGAGTTTGATCGCGCCCGGGCGCGTGGCTGACGATGCTTTTATAATCCGCCGTCCAGGCGCCGAATGAAGGAGACTGTCATGGTATTGCGAATCCTCGCCATCATGTTGTGCGTATCGGCGGCCAACCCGGCCGCGGGCGCCCCGCTGGCGCGCGCGGCGCTCGAACAATGGCTCGCCGACGACCAGGTCGCGAGCGGCGATTTCGCCGCCGGTACGCGCTACACGGCGGAACAGATCGCGACACTCGAAGCGGTGCTGCCACCCGGCTATATCGACAGCTTCGCTTTTCCGCAGGCGGCCATCGAAATCCAGGCGCATGTCGACTACGTGCCCGATGCGAGCTATCAGGCCGCCAGTGCCGCCCACGGCGGCAGCGCTACGCTCGGCGCCGATGGCGCGATCAGCGGCCACGTCGCCGGGCTGCCCTTTTCGGCGCTCCAGATCAGCGCCGCGGATGCGCGCGCGGCGGGCTTCATGGTTGCCTGGAACAGCGTTTTTCGCTGGCATTATTACGGCTACCGGGCCAAACCGGTGACGATGTACTACGTCGCCAACGGCGACGGCGCCGTACGCGGGGACCGCCCGGACGGCATCGGTGGCGAGGCGCGTATCGAACGCAGCGTGGAAATGTGGTTTCACCGCGCCTATCTCAGCCACCTCGCCATGCTCGCGGACAACGCCTACGCGCTCGACGTATCCGGCAGCGACAGCGTTCACTACAAGGATTTCATGGAGATCACGGCGCCCTTCGACGTCGCCGGCGCGAAGTTCATCATCGAACGCGCGCTCGACCCCTACCAGGACGACCAGGTCAACTCCTATCTGCCGACCGAACGTCGAGTGCGGCGCCTGTCGGCGCAGGAACGCGCCGATTCGTTTATGGGTTCGGAATACACCTTCGATGACTTCGAAGGCTTTTCGGGACGCGTCATGGACTACGACTGGCGGTTGGTCGGCGAGAAAGCGATCCTGGCGGTGGCTGATTCGAAACACGCCCGTATCCGCGTGCACGGCCCCCATTCACGCGTTGCCGACGACCACTGGCAGTTGCGCGACTGCTACGTCGTGGTGATGACACCACGCTGGGACGGCCATCCCTATGGCGCCAAGTATGCATTCATCGATAAACAGACCTGGGTGGTGCACCTTGCGCTGGTCTTCAACCGCGACGACCAGCACTGGAAAACTATTGATCCGATCTGGCAGTTCCCGTCGCTCAGCGGCGACACCGATCCGTACAGCGCCAGCGTGCCGCACTGGATCGGCACCATCGGTGTCGACCTGCTGAATGGCACCGCCACCGTTTCACAGTCCGGCGGCACTGACATCCCGGCCATGAAACCGAGCAGCATACGGCGGCTGTTTGACGTCTCGGCACTGAATGAGGGACGCTGAGCGAGCCGGCCGCCGAGTGGTTATCACTGGCGGCAAGCAACGGAGGATAAAATCATGGCCGATACGGCATTCAGGGATCTGAGCTGCGCCGAGATTGACGCCTACCAGACCGAGGGCGTGGTCCTGGTTGAACAATGCGTCGATCCGATCTGGATCACGCGCATGACGGCGGCGATCGACGCGCGGCTCGCAACCCCGGGACAGTGGTCCCAGGACACCAATCCCGGTGCAACGACGGGACGCTTTCTGCACGACCGCTACCTGTGGCCGAGCGTGCCGGCGTTTCGCGATTTCGTGTTTAAGTCTGGCGTCGGCGAACTCGCTGCCCAGGCCATGCGCTCGAGTGTGGCGCGGATTTACTTCGACCATGTTTTTGTCAAGGAACCGAATACGGAAGAAGAATTTTTCTGGCACCAGGATCTGCCTTACTGGCCGTTCAAGGGCACCCAGATCTGCTCGGTGTGGTTGTCGCTGACCGATGTCGATCTGGATTCCAGCGGACTCGAATTCGTACGCGGCTCACACACCTGGAACAAGTGGTACAAACCGGTCGTTCCGGGCGGCGGTGACGGCGAGCTGGGCAAATGGATCGGCGCCAGTTCGGAAGAGGAGATCCCTGATTTCAATGTCGAACGGGACGGCTACGAGTTCCTCAACTTCGCCACGCGCGCCGGCGATGCGCTGATCTTCAATACCGCCATCGCGCATACCTCGCACGGTAACCACTCACCGGATCGGCGCCGCCTGGCATTGTCCACACGCTGGCTCGGCGACGACGCCCGCTGGGACCCGCGCCCCGGCACCGATCCCATCGTTACCGCCGACGACGTCACCCTGGAAGCCGGCGCAAAAGCCACTGACGACCGCGCCTTCCCGCGCGTCTGGCCCCCCGCCTGACTCTTCACATGTGCACAACTCGAAAACGGGGACATTCCTAGCGAAAACGGGGACATTCCTCGTTTTCCTCCCACCGCACCCGGTAATCGCGGCATTCGCGCACAGACGGGGGTTGCCTCCAGCTTCTCGTGCTGCCCCACACCTCGTATGTGGATAACTTGAAAATGAAGAATGTCCCCGTTATCGGGCTGTCCACAGGCGGCACAGGTCGCGGTAGCAGTCGATGGCGAGGCTGAGTTGTTCGGGATCGGTGGCGCTGGCGCTGGCCACGGCATCGGCGGTCAGCGGCCATTCGACAGCCAGCGCGGCGAGATCGAACAGCGGCAGACCGCAGGCGGCGTATTCCCAGTCGACGAGTTGCGGGCGGTCGCCGACAAAAATGACATTCGCCGGTGACGGATCGTGGTGACACACGCCGCGCGCGCCGGCTCGTTGCAGAACACGCAGGCGCGAGACGAAGCTCGCGAACTGCGGCTCGTTGGCGCTACCCGGAGTGACGTAGTTGCGGGCGTGGGCGGCATAGTCGAACGGCTCTAAATCGCATTGCAGTGCCCGGACCCCGGCGAGCATTGCCAGCAGTGCCGCCAGGCGCGCTTCATCGCAGCCGGCGCTGCCTGGTTCGCCGTCAAGGTAGTGTGTGAGCAGGTAGCCGCGCGCGGCGTCGGCAGCCACGATCGGTGGCGCCAGGCCGGCTTCGGCGGCAGCCGCGTGAATACGATGTTCACGGGCGCGGTCGATGCCGAGTGCGGCGCTTTCGCTCGCATCCATACGCAATACCCAGCGCGTGTCGCCGGCATCGAGCAGGTAGCTGCGGTTGGTGAGCCCGCCGGCGAGTTCGCCGAGCAGGCGCGGCGGACGCGTCACCGGCCAGCCGAGCCGTTCAAAGTCCGCGAGCAGGTGCTCAGGCCGGCACGGCGGCATGGCGTCCAGCCTGCAGCTGGCGTTGCCAGCTGAAAAACCCGTAGACGACGATAACCAGATAGCACGCGAACAACAGCGCGGTCAGCACCAGGCCGCGCTCGATATACAGCGGGATCGAGATCGCGTCGATCACGAACCAGTAAATCCAGTTCTCCAGGATCTTGCGCGTCACCATCCAGGTCGTCACCACCGCGCCCCAGGTGGTGAACGAATCGACGTACGGCCAGGCCGCGTCCGTATGCGTCGTCAACAGCGCGCCGGTCAACACCGACAGCGCTATGACCGAGAGGATGACGAGTGCATGTCGCCGCAGCCGCCAGGTGCTGATGCCGAGCGCAACCCCACCCGTCCCACCGTGCCGCCACTGTTGCCAGCCATAGATCGCCATCAGCATGTAGTAGACGTTCAGCAGCGATTCCATGAGCAGACTGACCTGCCAGAACAGCGCGGTATAAATCGCGGTACTGATCAGCGCGCAGGCCCAGCACGCAATGTGCTCACGCGCGGCGAGCAGCAGATAGGCGATAGCGAGCGCCACCGCCAGCGCTTCGGCGAACGACAGCGCCGCGATGGCGCCGAACAGCGCGTCCGCCATCGGCTAGCGCGCCTCGTACCCGGGCAGGAACTTGGTCACGAATGCCGAGGT
>CALOBG010000051.1:0-216132 GCA_942490995.1 uncultured Gammaproteobacteria bacterium | reverse complement strand
CGCATCACACGTCCGTTCATTTTGTTCGCTGGTTGACTGCTCTTCAACACCCGCAGTCTCCTCTTCTCGGGCCCGACGTCTTGCCTTGTAAGCCAGTGTTTCAGATAGCTCTAAATGATAGTCAACATTTGCTCTAACTTCAACACACAGTTCCCACATTCGGAAAGCGTCGACATTCTCAAACACTTGCACTTGCGTCGATGGAGCGACCAAGTGTCTGTGGTCAGCACGGTTCGATAGTTCCTTTGATGCCCCAGACTGTTCTGAATTTTCATTCACCACTTCTTCCACAACCAGGGCGGCGGGACGTTCCAGGAGATCGGTGGCGTCATCGGCATCGGCTTCGACGGCAACGGGAAAGCGACCGGAGCGATGGGCATCGACGTCGGCGACTTCCGGGGCGACGGCGCCCTCGGGGTGTGCATCGGGAACTTCGCCAACGAGATGAGCTCGCTCTACGTCGCCCGTCCGGACCGCCTCAGCTTCTCGGACGACGCGATGGGCGAAGGGATCGGCTCGCCCAGCCGCCAGCGCCTCTCCTTCGGAATGTTCTTCTTCGACTACGACCTCGATGGCCGCCTCGATCTCCTGCAGGTGAACGGACATCTCGAGGAGTCGATCAACGAGGTGCAGCCGAGCCAGGAGTGCCTCCAGCCCCATGAGCCTTCTGGAACGCCGGCGCCCGGTCAGCTCGTGCTTCATGGAGGTGCCCTCGGATGCGTTCGGTGATCTCGCCGTGCGCCTGGCGGGCCGTGGATCCTCCTTCGCTGACATCGACGGGGACGGCGACCTCGACGTGCTCCTGGCCCAGGTAGGCCGCCCGCCGGTGCTGCTCCGGAACGACCAGGACCTCGGGCACCATTGGCTGCGCGTCCGCCTTGCCGGAGACGAGCCGAACGCGGAGGCGATCGGCGCCCGGATCACGGTGACGGCGGATGGCCGCGAGATGCGGAGGCTGGTGACGCCGACGCGCAGCTATCTGTCGCAATCCGAGCTGCCCATCACCTTCGGCTTGGGCCAAGTGACGTCGGTGGAGTCGATCGAGGTGCGCTGGCCCGACGGGTACGTCAGCCGGCACGATGCGCCTCAGGGAGTCGATCGCGAGATCCTCCTCACGCAGAAGCGGTGAGGCAAAGTCCCATGTGCAACCCACTCTCTCTTCGTAGCGCCCTCGCGCTCGCTCTCCTCGCGACGCCCCACCTGGCGCAAGGGGACCGCCCCGGCTACTCGTTCCTACGCTGGAACGAGGATTGGTCCGTGCTGCACGACGCCACGGGTGATGAGCACCTCTTCGACCCTCTGAAGTACGTCGCTCTCTCGGACGACGGCGAGACCTGGATCAGCTTCGGAGGGGACCTGCGCTTTCGTGCCGAGGATTGGCACAGCTTCCGAGCCGGGATGGCCCCCGCCGGCATCGACACGGACGACACGTTCTACCTCGGCCGTGTGCGCCTGCACGCCGACCTGCACCTGACCCAGGACGTGCGCGTGTTCGGTGAGGTGAAGAGCGCCCTCGCCAGCGATCGTGACCTGGTGGGCGGCGCGCGCCGGATCGACGAGGACGTCTTCGCCTTGCAGCAGCTCTTCGTCGATGCGCCGCTCTTCGGAGGCAGCCGGCTGCGCGTCGGCCGCCAGCAGCTCTCGTTCGGCAAGCAGCGCCTCATCAGCCCGCTGCCATGGGCGAACGCTCTGCGCACGTGGGATGGAGTGCTCGCCGTCTTCGACCTCGCACCCTGGAAGGTCTCCACCTTCGCCACCGCGTTCGTTCCGGCGAAGGCTCGAGTGCCCAACGACCCGGACACCGACCGCCTCTTCTTCGGCGCCTACGCGGAACAGCGCGGCGCATCGGGCGCGAAGAATGCCGGCGGGACCGACCTCTACCTGCTCCGCAGCCAGAACGGCAACACCATGTTCAACGGCACGCGGGGAGACGACGATCGTTGGACGTTGGGCCTGCGCCGCTTCGGAGCGTCCCCGGACTTGGATTGGGAGATCGAGCTCGGCTATCAGTTCGGCGATCTCGGCTCCGGGGATGTCTCGGCCTGGTCCTTCGCCTCGCAGCTCGGCCATACCACGGTCGAGGCCGTGCGCCTGTGGACGGGACTCGACTGGGCGAGCGGCGACCGCAACGCCGGGGGAAACGTGCAGACCTTCAACCAGCTCTATCCGCTCGGTCACGCCTACTTCGGCATCGCGGACGCGATCGGACGCCAGAACGTCGTGGACGCGAGCCTCGGTGCAACCTGGAAGGCCACCTCCGAGCTCTCGCTCTCGCTCGGCAATCACCAGTTCTGGGCCGACTCGTCCAACGATGCGATCTACGACGCGGGCGGCAATCCCTGGCGTGCCGGTGGGACGTACTCCTCCTCCCGGATCGGGTTCGAGACCGACCTGACCGCGACCTGGCGCCCACAACAGCACGTGCGTGTGGACGTCGGCTACGCGCGCCTGTTCGCCGGGGACGCGCTCGACGAGAGCGGGTCGGGGGAGGACATCGACTTCGGCTTCGCAGGCGTGACCTTCACGTTCTAGGGGCGCGCCCGACGCCGCGCCGCGCTCGATCCGCGCCGGTCCTTCGCCCCGCGGTGCGGGTGGTCTAGCCCGCATCCCTCACGGACTCGCGGCCAGAATGGCCCACGTCGTCTCGTTGCCACACTTTGTCACCACCGCCGTCCTCGACGACCTGTTCAAGATCGACTGCGCGGTCGGCGATGACAAGGCACGACCACGGGGCGACCTGGACCATTCTGGCTCACGAGTTCGTGAGGGATGCGGGCTAGGATGCCGGCATGCGCTGTCTCGCCACCATCATCGGCATGTCAGCCGCCCACGCTCGTGCTCGCCAGCGTGTGGTGCGAGCGCGCGCCAGGACCACACCATTTCTTGGACCCCGGGTCCGGCGGCGGCCAAGCAGCGGGTCGCCATCGAAGAGCGTGTCACGTTCCTCTCGATGCACTTCGAAGGCGAGCCGCGCTCGGAGGAGCTGCTCGAGATGCTCGAGGACTCGAAGCTCATCCGCGGGCTCGCGGCGGAGACGATCAACCTCGTCGCCTCCTTCAGCACGCACGCGCGGACGGAACACCCTGCAAGCGGTTCGCCGGGATCGAGTGCGCCGACCACCGGGACACGATGGAGTGGGGTCAGGCGCGGTTCGACCTCGGTCGCGGGACGCCCCTGCCCCACAACCTGTGGATCGGCGTCGATGGCAAGGTGCTGGTGTCGGTGCCGTTCGAGCTCGACGAAGCCGAGCTGGCCTGGTGCTTCGCGACCGCGGCTTCGCGAGCCAGGGGTCGTGAGCCCGAGCTGCCGGAGGCCGCGCGGCCGCCGCGCCGGTTGGTGATCGGCGCGGCCTACCAGCTACAACCTCGGCATCCCCTTCAGGCGTGGATTGAGCCTCTGGGAGATGGCCGCGAACATCAAGCTGCTCCTGAGCTGCCAACCCGGCCTGGTCCAGGGCGCATGAAGGCAGCGACTCGAGCTGCTCTTCGCGCACCACCCGGATGCCGCGGAGTTTGCGAATCAGGAGCTGGGCAGGGGCCGGCTGGTGTGGCGCGGGAACGAATCTCTCGAGGCGTGCATCGGCACCATCGGCAGGCTCTCGCCTCCACCCTTCGCCGCGCTCCTCGAAGACCATGCTCGCGACCGACGGCCGGAGATCCGCAACCAGGTCGCGGTCGCCCTCGAGCAGCTCGGCGCGGCGTCGGCCGTCAAGACGGTGCGGAGCGCGCTGGCCAAGGAGAAGGACCCGCGCATCGAGAAGAACTGGATTCGTGCCCTGGGCGCCACGGGATACGCGGACAAGTCGGCGCGCAAGGCGCTGCTCAAGCTGGCGACCCGGGAGAAGGACGACGTGCTACGCCGCAACGCGATCTTCGCACTGGGCTACCTCCTGATCGACGAGAGCACACGGAAGGCCCTGATCGACCGCTTCGAGTCCGAGGATCCCCTCGACCGGCAAGCCGCCGCCTGCGCCATGGCGCTGTCACGCAACGGCGTATTCGTGGAGACACTCCGGGCCGCACCCGGCGACGCAACGGATGACGACACCCGAGCCGTAGCCCGCCGCGCCCTAGCGATACTCCGCGGCGCACCACTCCACACGATCGAAGCCGACGTAAAGCGCCTCTGCGAAGACCTCCTCCCCCGCGAGCGCGTGTTCTTCCAGGTCCTGCCGCGCTAGGTACAGCTAGTCCGGCACGCCGCCGTAGGTGCCCGTGCTTCCGACCGTCGAGGCTTCGATGCGCGGGCCGCCGATGGCACGCAGCAGGTCGTATTGGGCGCGGTTGTGGTTGCCGAACGCCATGGCGAGCGAGCTCTGGGCGTTGACGAGGTCGATCTCGGCCCAGATCACGTCCATCTGGTCGGTGTCGCCGGACTCGTAGCGGACCATGGTGGCGTCGAAGACTTCCTGGGTGGCCTGCACCTCCTGCATCGCCGAGGTGATCATCGTGCGCGAGGAGCGCACGGAGTGCACCGCGTCCACCACCTCCTGGGTGATGCCTCGTCGGACCTGCTCCTCCTCCAGAGCGGCGCGGCGGCGGTTGGCGCGGGCGCGTTGGCGGCCGGAGTGGTCGGTCAGGAGCGCCTTCCAGCGCAGGGCGAGACCGTAGGCGAAGTGGTCCTGCAGGTCTTCTTCGTTCTCGCCCAGGCCGCCGTAGACCGCGGTGCCTTCGATGTGCGGGATCTTCCAGTTGTTCTCGTAGTAGTCGTGCTCCTCCTGCGCGGAACGAGAGCGCGCGACCGCGGCGGAGAGTTCGGGCCGGCGCTGCCAACCGATCTCGATCAGGTGCTCGAGGTCGTCGGTGTGCACCAACGTGATGAGCTGGAAGTCTCGCTCCGTGGGGAAGAGCTCCACGGTCGGGTCCAGCCCGAGCAACGCCACCAAGGCCGACGATGCGCGCCGTGCACGGCGCACGGCAGACACCTCCGCGCGCCCCGCGCGCGTCAGGCGGGCCTGCGCGCGCACCACCTGGGACTCCGGCACCTCGCCACCTTCGAAGCGGGCCTGCTCGAGCGCGACGATCTCCTCGTAGTGGCCGACGGATCCCCGTGCGATCTCGAGCTGCACGTAGGCTTCGACCAGGTCGACGTAGAGGTTGGCCGCCTGGCGCAGCACGTCGTTGGAGGTGCTGTGGATCGTGTGGGTGCTGGCCTCGGCCAGGGCCTCGGTCTCGCCCACGCGGTAGTAGGCCACCGCCGGATCGAAGTAGATCTCCGTCACCACGCCCGCGAACGTGTTGTGGCGGTCCACGCTGAGGAACGTCCCCGCCGTGTTCTGCACCAGGCCGTCCTGTCCCTGGAACTTGAGGTCCGCGGAGAGCGAGGGGATCAGCGAGTCGAGCACCTGCTGCTCGTCGGCGCGGGCCATCTTGGCGCGCTCCCGGGAGATCGCGAGGGCCAGGGAGTCGTTCCCCACGACGCGCAGGACCTCCGCGAGGGAGATGCGGTACGCACCCGGTTCCAGCTCGGAGGAGAGCGGCAAGCGCGGGCCGGCGTCCAAGGACGCGCCCGCAGGCGATTCGGCGTCCGATGAACCGGGGGAACCGGGGGAACCGGGGGAACCCGGTACGTCGGAGGCGTCCGCGGGATCGAGGGCGGGCGCGCTCGGCGCCCAAAACGTCGAGCCCGGTCGGTGGAAGCTGCGCGGCGTGGCGCGACAAGCCTGCAGCAACAACAGGCCGGGGACGCTCGCCCACAGCATCGCGCGCATGACCCCTCTCATCGCGATTCTCCCATGCCCGGGATCCTAACTCGGGAGGGCGCCGAGGTCCTGGACGCGTTTCCCGCGGATCGACGCCGGCGGACGGGCGATCGGGAGGGCGGGCTGGCTCGGACCCTTCCGGAGGCTCTGTCCGCCCGCTACAACCCGATCCGCGGGCCCGGGATCACGTCGCAACCGAGGAGCTCCACCGAGCCGCTCAGGTACTCGTCTCGCATCGGCTCCTCGCGACACAGATCCGTCGAGAGGTACTTCTTGTTCGAGTCCGGGAACACCGTGACCACGCGGGAGTCGGGCCCCTGCTCCAGGGCCAGCTCGAGCGCGCCGAGGAGGTTCGCCCCGGAGCTGATCCCCACCGCGATGCCCATCTCGCGGGCCAAACGCTGGGACATCAGGATCGCGTCTCCATCCCAAACGTCGAGGATGCGGTCCAATCGCTCGAGCTCCACGATGCTGGGCACGAACTCGTCGCTGATGCCCTGGATGCGATGGGAGCCCACTTTGTGCCCTTCGCGCAGGGTAGGCGAGTTCGCGGGCTCGAGGGGGTGGATCCCGATGCCGGGCACCTGCTCACGGAGGAACGCGCCGACGCCCATGACGGTTCCGCCGGTGCCGACTCCCGCCACGAATCCCGTGGGCGCCTGCGCACCGACCTGGGCGAGGATCTCGGGGCCGGTGGTCTCACGATGCGCGCGCACGTTCGCCTCGTTCTTGAACTGCTGAGGGAGGAAGACGCCGTCGTGCTCGCGCGCGTACTCCTCCGCCAGCTCGATGCTGCGCAGGAAGCCGCCGTCCTCCTTGGACACGGGCACCACGTGGGCACCGAGGCTCTGCATCAGGAGCGTGCGCTCGCGGCTCATCCAATCCGGAAGAAAGATGCGCACGGGGTGGCCCAGGGCGCGGCCGACCGCCGCCAGGGCGATCCCCGTGTTGCCGCTGGTGGCCTCCGCGATCACGTCGCCCGGATGGATGTCCCCCCGGGCGTGGGCCTCCTCCAGGATGTGCAGCGCCATCCGATCCTTGATGCTGCCGGTGAAGTTCAGCGTCTCGTGCTTGGCGTAGATCGTCCGCCGTTCGCCGCGCACGACGCAGGTGAGCGCGAACATCGGCGTGTTGCCCACCAACCGGCGCAGCGCCGCGCAACGTCGCTCGGCATCCACTCGACCCGAACCCGCCCGGGCCGCCGGATCGAGGGGTACGGAGGGCAGCGCCGCCTTCCCGGCCTCAGCCACGCAGGATCTTCGGGAAGAGGATGTTGTTCTCGAGGTGGATGTGGTGCATCAGGTCGCTCTCGAGCTGCTCCAGCTCGAGGTAGAGCGCCTTCCACGTCCCACAGGCTTCCTCCGGCGCCTGGAAGTCCTGGGCCAGCTCGCGCAGGCGCGCCAGGTTGGCGCCGTGCTCGCGGTGCTCGTGCTCCATCGCCTGCACCGGCATCCCCATCATCGCGCCGTTGCCGGCCAGGATGGCGGGGAAGAGGATCTCCTCCTCCTTGCGCATGTGCAGCTCGAGCTCTCGCTGCATGTGCGCAAGATGCTGCACCAGCCCCTTCGGGCACGAGGCCTTCTCGCCGTGCGCCTGCTCGACCTTGCGCGCCATCTCCAGGAGCCGGGGCACCTCGGCTCGATGGAATTTGTGATAGCGCTCGAGGATGTGCTCGATCAACGCGTTGGGCACCGCGGAGTTCCAGTCCTCGAAGCTGGGGTCCAAGGGCTCTTCGCTGCGGAGCTCGTCCAGGAGCTCGTCCACCCCCAGCCCGGCTCCCTGGCAGGCGGACTCGAGCGAAACGTCCCCGTGGCAACAGAAGTCGAGTCCATGTCGGTGGAAGACCCTGGAGGCTCCAGGATGCGTGGCGGCCAGCTGGGCCAGGGTCGCGTCGGTTTGGATGGTGTCTGCTCGCATGGGTCGTACCTCGAAGGTCCCGGCGCCGAGGGACGGGGCGCTCGGAATGGGATCCCAGGAATACCCGGCGCAGAGCTACGCCCCCATACGGCGAGCGGCTGAGACCCGTGCGTCCTTTTGCGTAGACGCCTCGTCCGGCGCGCGTTACGGGAGCGAGCTCAGGAGCCGTTCGGCGAGCCGTGCGTGGCCCGTGCTGTTGTGGTGCACGTCGCCCGGGATGAAGTACTCGTCGATGACCTCATCGGCCGGACGGTCATCGATGAAGTCGGGGAAGTGGTTCACGAAGCCCGCGCCGTGCTGTTCGGCCCACGCGCGCCAGTGGGCCACGTGCCTGGACTCGAGGTCCCTGCGCTGGATCTGATCGGGCCAGGGATAGACGGCCACGGTCAGCTCGATGCCGCGCTCGTCCAGGAGCCGGGCCAGGCGATCCATGCGCTGCGTGGCCCTCTCCAGACCCTCTCGCCCGTACGCCTCGAACCACTTCGGCTCCACCGTCCACAGGCAGCGCGAGCGATCGAGCGCACCGGTGATCATGTGCTGCGCGGCGTCGGCGGGCCGCCGCGGCTTGCCCCGCATCCAGTTGCGCAGGCTCCCGAGCAAGACGGTGTGTTCGTCGATGAAGCGCACGCACCTCGCCAGGAGTCGCGGCCTGCGCGCACCGTCCGCCTTGCGCGCCGCCACCTCGGCATCCAGGTTCGCGTATCGATCCACCTCGTCCTGGATGTCCGAGAGATCCAGCATCACCACCAAGTGATCGAACTCGAGCCCCACCTCGTCCAGGAGGTGCCGCGTCTTGGCCAAGTAGATCGACGGCGCGTAGCTCAGCACACCGGCGTTCAGAACCTCGATGCCGCGCGGCTCCAGCGCCTGCGCCAGACGGCCGACGAAGGTCTCGGAGAACGCCACGCCCAACCCCTCGGTGAACGAGTCGCCGATCACGACGATGCGCTCGCGCTCGGTGGCGAGCGCGACGTCGCGCACCTCGGCGTCCCGGAAGCCGAGCGAGTTCGTGCGCAGCGGGTACACGAGGGGACCCCAACGCGCTTCGTCGGAGGATACGCCCGGCTCGAGGGAGTGATGATAGGCCGCGTGCCGCGTGCGGTAGGCCTTGTCCGGCGTGTCCGCCGGGTGACGACCGAGAGCGCGCAGGAAGACCGAGGCGCAGAGGTCCAAGGTCAAGCTGACCGTGAGCACGATGAGGAGGCGCGTGAGGACGCGCTGGCTCCGGGACCGACTCGCCCCGGCGGCTTGCTCCTTGTCCACCTCCACCGGGTCTACCGAACCGCTTGGGTAAGCAGCGCGGGCATCGGGACGCAAAAGCCCGCGGCCGGATCACCGGACGGGTCCGCTGCGAACGGCGCCATGGCCTGCTGCATCCGCGCGCGAATCCGCGTCAGCGCCTCCGGTGCCTGCCCGACCAGGAGCCCGCCCGTGCGCACGGTTCCAGCGTGCATCGCCTGGAACAGGTCGTCGGCCTGCGCCAGCTCCCAGACCTGCGACACCTCCGCGCAGCGTACCTCCTCGAAGCCCGCCGCCTCGAAGGAGCGCTCGCACTCCGCCTCATCGCTGAAGCGGAAGAAGTCGGGCCCCGGCGGCAGGTTCACGTCCATCGAGCCGAGCTCGCGGACGGCGTCCATCACGACCTGGAAGCCGAGCGCGCGCTCGGGACGAGCCCAGACGACCGTGGCGATCCGACCGCCGGGACGGAGCACTCGCCGGGCCTCCGCGAGCGCGTCGTCCGGGCGCGCGAGATGGAGCAACCCGTAGGCGATCGACACCGCGTCGAAGGAAGCGTCCGGGAACGGGAGCTCCTGGGCGTCCCCGATCCGGAACGCGATGCCCGGGTGCGCGTGCGAGGCACGCTCCACCATGGCCGCCGAAAAGTCGATGCCGGTCGGCCGCGCTCCCCGGCGCGCGGCTTCGGCGGCCGCGAAGCCGGGGCCGCAGCAGACGTCGAGCAGCTCCTGGTTCGGCGCGACCCGCAGCGCATCGAGCAGCGCCGGAATCGCCTGGGTCGTGAGCGTCGTGAAGGCTCCGTCGTAGGCCTCGGCCACGCGCTCCCAACCCGCCTGCTCGAAGCTCTGGAACTTGTCGGAGTCTCCACCCATGGGCCTGCCGTTCACGTGGAACGGGAGCTGAAGTTCTACTGGCCGCGCCCGATTCGTCCCAGGCTCCAACGCGCGGAACTCCGGTCCCGGCCGTCGCAGGACTCCCCGCGACAGGTACCCCGGGACACGCCGGGCCCCGGTGTCTCCCCCCCGGCCTTCGAATCCGGCCGGGAGACGAGTCGCGATCCACCGTGTTGCCCGGCTAGACTTCGCCGAGCCGAGGGCGGCCGAGTCACCTCGAGCCGACTTCGCACAGCCCCGCCTCGACATGTTGCGCACCCTCTTCAAATGGACGCTTCGGCTGCTGCTGCTCGCCGGAGTGGTCTGGGTCCTGCTCCTGCCCTGGAGCCACGAGGTCGTGGGCGCCTGCAGGATCATCCCGATCTCCCAGCACGGGGTGCGCGCCGCCGTCGCCGGCGAGATCCTCGAGGTGGCGGTGCGCCAGGGGGACCAGGTCGAAGGCGGTAGCCTGATCGCCGTGCTCGATGACCGGGAGTACCGGACCGGCCTGCTGACCGCCCAGGCGGACCTCGAGCGCCACTCCGCCGAGCTGGACCTGCTCTTGGCCGGCGCCCGCAAGGAAGAGGTGGCGATCGCGCGCGAGACACAGGAGCTGTGGCGCATCCGGCTGCAGCACAACGAGGCGGAGTTGGAGCGGCTCGCGGAGCTCGTGCGCAAGAACGCCGGCACGTCGAAGGACGTCGAAGCGGCGCGGCTCGCGCGCGACGAGGCGACGCACCAACTGGCCGGCGCCCGCGAGCGCTTGGCTCTGCTCGAGGCCGGCGCTCGCGAGGAGGAGGTGCGCGCCAAACGTGCGCTCATCAAGGTCGCCCAGACCTCCATCGATCACTACACGCGCGCGATCGAGCTGACCCAGGTGCGCACGCCGGTGGCGGGCCTCGTCGTGACGCCCTTCATGGAAGAGCGCAAGGGACAGATCGCCACGGCCGGCGAGCTCCTGGCCGTCGTGCAAGACCAGAGCTCGCTGCAGGTCGAAGTGCGCGCGGACGAATCGGCCGGAGCGCTCGCCAAGCTCGGCATGGACGTGGGCATCCGCCTCGATGGGTTGGACGGCGAGCTCCTCACGGGACGCGTGCTCGCCCTCGGCCCCACGACCTCCACCGAATCAGAGCTCGGCGTCGAACCGGTGCGCTCCGATCGCGAGGCGCAACTGGAGAAGGGCCCGGGCGTGCGCGATCCGTCGCTCGTACGCGTCCTCTGCAGTCTGGACGAGACGGACCACCACCTGGTGCCGGGGATGACCGGCTACGCGCGCATCAAGATCGGCGAGAGCTTCCTGTGGCGCGAGATCTGGCGCCCGGTGGAGCGCTTCTTCCGCACGGACGTCTGGTCCTGGTTGCCCTGACGGATCAGCGGACCGACGCCGCGCTCGCGCGACCCAGCACCACGCCGACCCACAGCGTCATCGGCAGCGCCAGTTGGTGGAACAGGCGCTGCGCGGCCGTGGCGAGGTGCCAGTTCACGTCCTGCGAGGGGACGATCAGGAAGACCGCCAGGTAGGCGACGATCGCCACCAGCAGGAGCAGCGTCGGAACCCGCAGCCTCGTTCGGAGCCAGAGCCGGCCGCCCGAGACCACGAGGGCGAGGAACGCCGCCAGCACGAGGTGCGCATGCCGGGGATCGAGCAAGACGTCGCTGGAGAAGTACGCGAGGATCACCGGCCCGCGATCGGCGAAGCGCTCCAGGAAGCCCGCGATCAGCGCGCCCGCGCCGTCCGAACGCCCGAAGGCCGGCTTCGCATCCAGGAGGCGGTTCAGGCTCCAGTTGAGCACCACCATCCCCAGGGGGAGGAGCGCCCACAGCCACTCACGCCGGCGGCGCAGGCCGGCCAGCAGGACCCTGGGCGAGAGCACGAGTGCAGCGAGCCCGGAGGCGCACAGGATCAAGCCTTCCAGCTTGGACCACACCACGAACGCGACGGCGAAGGCTCCCAGCCCCAGCCAGCGTGCTCGCTCGGGCCCGCTCATCCTGAGCCAAGCATCGAGCGCCATCACGCTCCCGCAGCAGACCATGATGTCGCTCTGCGCCACCTTCGACCCGATGAGGGTCTGCGGCATCGTCGCCACCAGGACGAGCAGCGCCGCGGCCAGCGCCGGGCGGCAGACGCGTTGGAGCGCGCCCCCGAGGATCAGGAGCAGCGCGAACGAATAGAGCTGCAGGGGGATGCGGTTGGCGACGTGGGTGATCTGGCCGACATGGGCGAAGAACCACGTCTGCAGCAGCGGATTGAGCAGCGGGTACTCCGCGTTCGGCATGCGATGGCGTAGCACGTCCGCGCTGTAGGCCGCGTTCAACCCGCCGTGCTCCCACAGGATCTTGGGGCGGAACGACCAGAAGATCGCTTCGTCCCCCGAGACGATCGCGTGGCGCGAGCTGAGCACCACGTGCGCGCCGGTGATCGCCAGCACCAGCGCGACGGTCGCCAGGAAGAGCATGCGCTCCCAGCGCGGCGACGACCCCCAGCCCCCGTCCTCGTCCGGCGGCTCGGGTTCGTAGCGACCCTGCGCTTCCCGCGTCGCGCCCCGGCGCAGCGTCGCGCGGCGGCTCAGGAGCAGCAGCGCCCCTGCCAACGCGATGCAGCCCGCGTCGATCCCCCAGGCGGGTACGCTCTCCAGTCCGATGGCCAGCCAGCCGAGGGTCAAGAGCCCCACTTCGGCCGAGCCCAGGAGCCAGGCCCAGCCCGGGAACGAGAGCCGGTGGCGACGGAACTCGAATCCGGAGACGAGCAGCGTCGCCGCGCCGAGCAGGAGCGGGATGCCCACGATGCGCGCCAACAGGAGGAAGCTCACGGCTTGCCCCCGCACCGCCAGAGCACCCAATCCTCACCCCTGTCGATCGGCTGGGCGACGCGGTCCAAGCCGCGCGGCACGTGGCCCTCGAAGGTCACGGCGAAGGTGAGCTCGTCGAGCTCGCCCTCGATCCTGCGGCTCAAGGGCACGCGCCTCAAGAAGCGCGGGTAGAGCAGCACGTGCAAGCGCAGGGCGACGTTCGCCGCGCGCGTGCCCTCGTCCTTGATGAAGAACACACGTCCGTCGGGCGGTACGGCCGCTCGCAGCGCGAGGTAGAGACCCAGGTGATAGCCGTCGGGCAAGCCGCCGGACCTGTCCCTGCGCAGGAGTTCGGCGACGATGCGCTCCTCCTCCGAGGACGTGAGGGCTTCGCTCCACACCGCGCGCGGGGTCGAGGCCAGCTCGTGCACGGCCTGCCACGCGCTGACCGCGGCGCGCCCCGCGAACCACAGCAGCAAACCGAGGCCGACCATGCGCAGCACCGGTCCGGCGGGCGTGCGCCGTTCGTGCGCTCCTGCGCCGGCCCTCCCGGCCGAGGGTGCCTGCGCCGCGCTAGCCATCGAGTTGGTTCCAGAGCACGCCTTCCAAGCCCTCGTGCAGCTCCTCGGGGAAGTACTCCTTCAGGCGCGCCAAGGTCTCGTCGAAGCCTGCTCGGTTCACGGAGAGCACGATCGCCCAGGCCTCGGGCGCACGGTCGGGGTTCTCCTCCAGCCAACGCAGGATACGCGTCGTCGATTCGCGTGCCCCGAGCTTGCGTTCCCACAGGGCGAGCAACTCCTCGCTCTTTGGACCGGGTTCGAGGCGGAAGATGCGGCACAGCACGCCGCCCTGGACGCGGATCTCGTGCACCGGCTCCCGTCGCTTCTCCAGCTCGTACATCAACGCGCGATAAGTTCCCGGCCGCGTGATGTAGGCCACGTAGGTGGACCCGCGCTGAGCGGTCCGATCCCGTCTCCAGAGCGAGAGGTCGCTGCGCAGGTGCGTCGGGACCATCGCGGCGGCCACGTGACCCGCGGTCGGGAACAGCAGCACGTCGCCGGGCTCCGCGTGCCCGTTGATCCACCGGATCGCCTGCAGGTAGGTGTTCGCCCAGTAGTCCGTGGCGCCAGGAATCTTGCGCCGCTGCGCTCCCTCCAGGCCGCCCACGAGGGCGTTGAAGTAGCCCACGCCGTTGGGATGCGTGGCGACCGACTGGACCATCGGCGCCAAGAGACAGGCTCCGACCAGCGCGCCCGAGAGCCAGCGGTTCCAGAGCCGGCCAAGGCGCCTCGATCCTTCGAGCAACGCCACCAACCCCACCCCCGCGGCGATCGCCAGGTAGGGGTAGAACTCGAGGAAGTGCCGGATGCCGTCGAAGTTCCGCACGCCGGGCAGCATGTTGCGTCCGATCGTGACCGCCAGTCCCGACCAGACGAAGGCGCCCAACGGACCGCGCAATCGGCGCGAGAACAGGCCCACGAGCCCTAGCAGCAAGAGGATCGGCGGCGTGGTGGTGGCGACGAAGAGCGGCGCGTAGAGCGGCACGGTGGGCTCGGTCTCCGCGGTGCCACGCACTTCCGCCAGCGCGCCTTCGTCGAATGCCTGGTTTCCGAGCCGCATCATCTCGGCGATGCGCGCCGTCGGCCCTTCGATCGGCTCGGTCCAGTAGCGCGGCGACACGCTGTAGTGCGCGAGCACCAGGACAAGCGTCCCCAGAAGGAAGCCGCGCCAAGACCAGCGCACGGTGCCCGTCCTGCGGAAGGCCGGAACGAGCGCCACCAGGAGCAGGAACAACCCGAACTGCGGCGGCACGAAGAGCGCGTTGGGCTTCTGCGCCAACGCGAATCCGGTCAGCGCTCCCGAGCCGATCCACCAGCGCAACCCGCCGCCGGTCAATGCGATGTACCCGAGCAGGGTGGCCCCCACGTAGAGACACGTCTCGGGCGCGTCCTTCAGGTTGTTCATCGAGTGCGCGAAGAAGCGGGGCGAGGCCACCAAGAACACGACCGCCGCCGCCGCCGCGAGCGGCCCCTGGCGCGGAGCCACGATCCAGACCATCAAGGCCACGAGCGCGGCCACCATGAGCGGGATCACCAGGTTGTGCGCCTCGAGGGCGGGCACGATCCCGAGCTCCGTCCACAGCACGCGGCACGAGATGGCCGAGAGGATCCCCGCGAACGGATAGACGCGCATCCACTCCAGGCGGACGGTGTCGAAGTTCGGGTGGGGCTGGCGGCGCGTGGGCTCGGGCTCGTAGCTCTCCAGCGTCAGGAAGGCCTCGTCCCCGGTGAGCCCATACTCGAGCAGTCGCTCACCATAGGGATACTCCCCCATCACGCAGTCCCAGGTGGCGCCGTAGGAGGAGAGCGAGCCCAGGGCGACCACCAGGTAGGCAATGGCGAGGGCCACCCCGAGCCCGAGGAAGCCCAGCCTCCGACCGGAAGGGGGGTCCGACTCCGCCTCGGCGGTCAACGACTGGGGCCAACGCATCTCTCGGGAGAGACTCTAGCGTCGGTGGTACGGAACCCGGTTGCCCGCCACCCGTTCCATGTCCGAGGCCCCGCGCTGCCCGGAGCGTCGCGGGGCCTCGGACTTGGAAGCGGTGGCGGGCAACCGGGTTCCGTAGCGCGGACTCAGCGGCCGCGGTGCGGCAGGGACAGGGCCACGCCGATGATCGACTCCAGGAAAATGGGGTCCAGGTTCTCCTGATCCAGGGTGGCATCCGCGCCCGCCTGGATCAGCTTGCGCGGTTGGCTCGTCTCGTCCACGAGCGCCAGCACCGCACCCTGGTACCCCGCCTGGCGCACGCGGCGGACGAGCTGGGCCGTCTCGCCCTTGGCGCCTCGATCCCGGAGCACCAGCAGGTCCACGCGGCCCGCCGCGGCCTCGCTGAGGAAGTTCGGGAAGGACTCCGCGACCTGCAGGCTGGGGGACCAGCGCTCGACCGCGGCCAGGGCCTCACCGATGAGGCCCGAATCCTCGGGGCCCTGCGGCAGGGTGGCGACGGAAAGGGAACCGTTCTGGGCGGGCGCGGTGGGTTGCATCATGGTGGATTCCTGGGGCTGCGGGGCCCCTAACCCGGGGCATACACAGACTCGACCCCGGGCCCGCCCGAAGTTGAGCGGGTCCGGGAACCTGGGGTGGATCCGGGGCCCCGCCGGCGGCGCCGCTAAAGTTTTTCCCCCCAGAGCCGATCAGGCTTCCCAGACATGAGGAAGTCCCTGCTCTACATCGGCGGCAGCGAGCTGCAGCTACCCGGCATCCGTTGGGCCCAGGACGCCGGGCTCGACGTGATCCTGACGGACCTGCGCGAGGACGCGCCGGGTCGCGGACTGTGCGACCTGTTCCATCCGGTCAGCGGCACCGATGAGAAAGCCCTGCGCGAGTTGGCCTTGGTCATCGATGGCCAGATGCCGTTGGGCGGCGCCTACTGCAGCAACGACTTCGGGCTGAACGCCGTGGCCGCCGTCGGCGAAGCCACCGCCACCCCCGCCAACGACCCGCGCGCCGTGGCGCGCGCGCTCGACAAGTACGCCGCCGGACTGATCTGGCACGCCGCCGACATCCCGACTCCGATCGCCGAGGCGGTGGACACCGTGGAGGAGCTGCTGCAGGCCCTCGAGCACTTGGGTCTACCGGCGGTGGTCAAGCCCATGTCCAGCTCCGGCAGCCGGGGCGTGCGCACCATCGAAACCCTGGAAGAGGTGCCCGCGGCGTTCGCCGCCGCCAAGCGACCGGACCCCGACCGCACGGTGCTCGTGCAGGCCTTCGCACGCGGCCAACACGTGGACGTCAACGCGTTCTTCGCGCGCGGCGTGCTGCACCCCGGAGGCATCCTCGACCGCCACTTCACCGAGCCGCCCTGCTGCGTCCCGACCTGGGGCTGCCAGCCTTCGAGCGTCGGCGCCGACGTGGAGGGCGAGGTCTACGAGCTCGTGGAACGCGCCGCCCTGGCCCTCGGTATCGACACGGGTCCGATCAAGGCGGACGTGGTGGTGAGCGAGGCGGGGCCGGTCATCCTCGAGTTGACTCCGCGCTTCCACGGCGACGTGAGCACGGCGCACGTCACGCCGCTCGCCACGGACCGGAGCCCGATCCAGGACTGGTTCGCCTACCTGGCGGATCCCGAAGGCTGGTCCCCCTCGGACGCTCCCAAGGCCAAGTGCCACGCGGGCTGGATGGCCATCTTTCCCGATCGCCCCGGCACCTTCCGCGGCCTGCGCGGCCTGCCCCAGGCCCTCGAGCTCGAGGGCATGCGCGGCGGAACGATCCTGAAGAACCCCGGGGCGCACATCGAGCGCCTCGGAGACAACACCTCGGTGCTCGGCTTCCTGTGGGCCGTGGCCGAGGACCGTGAAGAGCTGGAGCGCAGGCTCCGTGTCGCCCTCGAGCACATCGAGGTGGAGATCGAATGAACCCAACCCACGCCGGCGAGCTGTCGCCCGAGACGATCCAGAGTCCCATCGAGCTGCGCGGCCGCTCGCCCCGCGAGCTCCAGGAGTTCGCCGACGCGACCCGTCGCTTCCTGATCGAGAACATCGCCGAGACCGGCGGGCACATCGGCGCCAACCTGGGCACCGTGGAGCTGACCGTCGCGCTGCACGCCGCCTTCGATTCGCCGCGCGAAGACATGATCTGGGACACCGGCCACCAGGGCTACACGCACAAGATCATCACGGGTCGCGCCCACCTGTTCCCGAGCCTCAATTCCTACGGAGGCATGAATCGCTTCCTGACGCGCGACGAGAGCGAACACGATCCGATCGAGGCCTCGCACGCGGGCACGTCGATCTCCGTGGCCCTCGGCGTCGCCCTGGCGAAGAAGCTGAACGGGAGCGAAGACCACACCGTGTGCGATCATCGGCGACGGGGCGCTGGCCGAGGGCATGGCCTTCGAGGGCCTGAACCATGCCGCCGTCGAGAAGAACGCTCGACTGGTCTGCGTCCTCAACGACAACGGCTTCGCCATCAGCCCCGGCTTCGGCGGCCTGCACGAGGCGTTGCAGGGCGGTGAGGAGCGCTCGCGCAACTTCTTCGAAGCGCTCGGGTTCCACTACGTCGGTCCCGTGGACGGACACGACGTCGCGCAGCTCCTGTCCGCGCTCGAGGAGGCCAAGGCTGCCTACCGACCGGCCTTCGTGCACGTGAAGACCATCAAGGGTCACGGCTGGCAGCCCGCCGAGGACCATCCCTACCGCCAGCACTTCTCCTTCGCCTTCGACCCGCAGTCCGGCAGCCCCGCGCGACGCGACCCAGGCCACGGGCTATCCCACCGAGGTGCCGCGCGCGAGATCGATGAGCGCCATGGAGAGGACGCGGACATCGTCTGCATCACGCCCTCGACGCTGTACGCCACGGGCCTCACCTCGGTCTTCGAGGAGTTCCCCGAGCGCTGCTTCGACCCCGGGATGGAGGAGCAGCACGCCATGACCTTGGCCGTGGGCCTGTCCTTGGGCGGCAAGAAGCCCGTGCTCGCGTACCAGAGCACCTTCATGCAGCGCGCCTTCGATCAGCTCCTGCACGACGTGTGCTTCATGGAGACGCCCTGCCTGATCCTGGGCTTCCGCAGCGGCTTCGCCGGCTACGACAACCCCACCCACCACGGCATCTACGACTTCGCCTACCTGCGCGGCTTGCCTGGACTCACCGTGCGCTATCCCAAGGATCGCCACGAGGCGGAGCGCATGGTGTCCGACGCCCTGGAAGGCCCGCACGGTCCCACCCTCATCCTCATGCCCTACGGACCCGCGCCGTCCATCGACACGTCCGTGCTGACCGAGTCGCCGATCAGCTTCGCCCGGGCGGAGGTGGTGCAGGAGGGAGCCGACCTCCTGCTCCTCACCGTGGGCAACAAGTTCGGCGTGGCGCGCGAGGTGACCGACTCCCTGGCCGCGCGCGGCATGCACGCCGAGCTCGTCAACCTCAGGCACCTGAAGCCGCTGCCCAAGGAACAGCTCCTGGGCCTGATGGCCGGGCACACGCGCGTGGTCACGCTCGAGGAGAGCGTGCTCGACGGCGGGGTGGGCAGCGCCATCGCGGCGCTCGCCGCGGACCACGACGTGGGCTGCGAGTTCCTGCGCCTCGGGGTCTTGGACAGTCGCTTCGTCGAGCCCGGCTCGAACGAGGAGCTCTCCCACGCGCACGCACTGGATGCCGAGGGTGTGCTCGAGGAGATCCTGCTGCGCTGGCAAGAGTTCGAGCGCCTGGCCGGATGACCCCGGACCCCTTCGCATCCCTGCGTGAGCGCGTGGTGCTCGTCACCGGCGGCTCGCGCGGCATCGGCGCCCAGATCGCACGTGCCTTCTCGGCGGCCGGCGCGCGCGTCGCGCTCACCTACCGCACCGAGGAAGCCCGCGCGGCCGCGCTGGCCGAGGAGCTGGGCGACGCCCTGGCCGTGGACCTCGACGTCACCTCGCTCGCGAGCATCCGGTCCGCCATCGGCCGCGTCACCGAGCACTTCGGACGCCTGGACGTGCTGGTGAACAACGCCGGCTACCTGAAGCAGCAGCCCTTCCTCGAGATCACCGAAGAGGACTGGGACCGGACCACCGACACGAACCAGAAGGGCGTGTTCTTCTGCACCCAGGCCGCCGCGCGTCAGTTCGAGCGCCAGAAGAGCGGCTGCGTGATCAACGTCTCCTCGGTGGGCGGCCAGTTCGGCGGCCCGAAGGCGCCCCACTACTCCGCCTCGAAGGCCGCCGTCATCTCCCTCACCCGCTCCTTCGCGCGCCTCCTGGGTCCGCAGGGCATCCGCGTGAACGCGATCGCCCCGGGCTTCATCCGCACCGAGATGATCGCCCATCTCCTGGAGGACGGCGCGGAGGCGGAAATCGCTGCCGACCTGCCCTTGGCCCGCATCGGTGAAACCGACGACGTGGCCCAGGCCGCGCTCTACCTGGCCTCCGACGCCGCGTCCTTCGTCACCGGACACGTACTCAACGTCAACGGCGGCCAGCTCATGTCGTAGGGAAGCGCGCGGGATCCCGCGGGCACCGAGAGCCGCGCGCTATACTCCCGCGCCGGCCATGCCCCATCGGTTGCCCACGAACTTCGCCGCACGCCTCGTCACACCGTTCGCCTGGTCGTTCGCCTGGCTGTTTGGTGGGTCGTTCGGTGGAGCCGCGCTGGGGCCCGCCCTCCTGCTGCTCATCTGCGGACTCGGCGCCGGCCAGGCGCGCGGTGCGAGTCCGGAACAAGAGGAGCCCACCGCCGCGGCCGAGCCGCCGAACCTCCTGATCCTGCTGCCGGACCAATGGCGCGGGCGGTCGCTCGGGTTCCTGGGCGAGGAGGCGGTGATCACACCGCACCTGGATCGCCTCGCGGAGGAGTCGCTCGTGCTCACGGACGCGGTGAGCAACTACCCGGTGTGCAGTCCCTATCGGGCGATGTTCATGACGGGCAAGTACCCGTTCGCGAACGGCGTGCTCGGGAACTGCAACTCGAAGGGAACACGCTACGGGTACGAGTTGCGGCTGGAGGATCGGTGCTGGTCCGACGTGCTCGCGGACCAGGGGTACTCGCTCGGGTACATCGGCAAGTGGCACCTCGAGGCCCCGCGCGAGCCCTTCGTCAAGTCCTACAACAACCGACCCCACCTGGCCTGGAACGAGTGGACCCCGCCCGAACGGCGACACGGCTTCGGATTCTGGTACGCCTACAACACGTTCGATCAGCACCTGACGCCGCAGTACTGGACGAGCGAGGCACCCCGCGACCAGCGCGTCAAGGTGACGCAGTGGAGTCCCGAGCACGAGGTGGATCAGGCGATTCGCTTCCTCGAGAACGAGGGAGGCACCCTGCGGCAACCCGAAGCTCCGTTCGCGCTCGTCGTGGCCATGAACCCGCCCCATACGCCCTACGCACAGGTGCCGAGCCACTACCTCGAGCGCTACGACCACCTGTCCCAGGAGGAGCTGTTGGCTCCGCACGGGAGCCTGATGCCGGCCGACTCCGGGGCGGGCAGCTACACGCGCGATCATCTCCGGCAGCAGTACGCGGCCATGACCGGCGTGGACGAGCAGGTGGGTCGCATCCTGGCGGCGCTCGAAGCGCAAGGGCTCACGGACGACACCATCGTGCTCTTCACCTCGGACCACGGTGATTGCCTGGGGCTGCACGGCGAGATGGCGAAGAACCAACCCTATGAGGAGTCGGTGCGCGTTCCGTTCCTGCTGCGCTGGCCCGGGCGGGTGGAGGCGCGGCACGACGACCTTCTGATCTCGGTGCCGGATCTCTACCCGACGCTGTTGGGCTTGATGGGCTTCGGCGAGCACACGCCCGAGTCGGTGGAAGGGCGGGACCTCTCGAGCGTCGTGCTGACGGGTGAAGGGCCGCGCCCCAGCTCCCAGTTGTACCTCAGGGTCCCCCACGACCATCCCGAAGCGGGTTGGCGCGGTGTACGCACGGCGCGCTACACGCTCGTGATCGAGCGCTCGCCGGCGGATGGACGCGGAGTGGTCGATAGCGGCACGGAGGAAGTGCTGCGGCTCTACGACAACCACGCGGACCCGTTCCAGCTCGTGAACTTGGCCGCGGAGAAGCCCGAGCTGGTGGAGCGCTTGCGCGAGGAAGAACTGGAGCCGTGGTTGGCGCGCACGGGCGACCCCTGGGGAGCGGAATGAAGCGCCGGCGTTGGCTCCCTTGGGCGCTGCTGCTCGCCGCCTCGGGCGCGGGGCTCTGGTGGTACCTGCGACCGCGTCAGCCCAACGTGCTGCTCATCGTGGTGGACACCCTGCGTGCGGACCGCCTGGGCACCCATGGCTACGGACGGCCCACGTCACCCCGCATCGACGCCTTCGCCGATCGGGCGGTGGTCTTCGAGGACGCGCTGTCGCCGGCCCCCTGGACCACTCCCGCGGTCGCCTCCATCCTGACCGGCCTCCCGCCGGCGCAGATCGGAGTGCGCAACCGCGCGATCGCGCTGCCCGATCACCTGCCCACCCTGGCGCAGGAGCTCGGCCGACGCGGATACGCGACGGCGGGCATCGTCTCGCACCTGTTCATCGGCTCCAAGCTGGGCTTCGACCGCGGCTTCGACGAGTGGAACGAGGATCATGCGCAGGGCCACGAACACGTCTCCTCGGAGGGGCTGACGGACCTGGCGCTCGAGTACCTGGAGCGCCGCGTCGATGCCCCCGAGCCCTTCCTCCTCTTCGTCCACTACTTCGATCCCCACTACGACTACGTGGAACAGGACTATCCCGAGCTCCTGCGCCCCACGGAGAGCCGCCTGACCAGCGAGCGCGACAACATCGACAAGCTGCGGCGGCGCGCCAGCGCAGGGCGCTACGGCGAAGAGGACATCCGCTACCTCAACGACCTGTACGACGCCGAGATCCGCTACACCGACGAGCACATCGGGAGGCTCCTCGATGGGCTGGAGGCCCTGGACCTCTACGACGACACGCTCGTGATCCTCACCGCCGACCACGGGGAAGCGCTGATGGACCGAGCCGACCGCTGGATCGGCCACACCCGCACACTCTTCCAGGAGCTGATCCACGTGCCGCTGATCGTGAAGCCCAGCGGTCGCTTCACCCCGCGTCGCGTCTCGCTGCCGGTCTCCACCATGGACGTTTACCCGACGATCCTGAGCCAGGTCCCGGCGCAGGATCCGCCGGCGCCCGAGCGGCTCGCACGCTCGCTGCTGGGCGAGATCACCCTGCGCCCCCACTTCGCAGCGACGTACCGCGACGCCGAGCTGCAGGCGGTGCGCCATGGGCGCTGGAAGCTGGTGCACGAGATGCGCAGCCGCCAGAGCCTGCTCTTCGACCTCGCGACCGATCCCCTCGAGCAGGAGGATGTGTCGGCAGCCAACCCCGAGGTGCGCCGGGACATGGAGGAGAAGCTCATGGCGTGGCATGCGCCCCTCTTCCAGCGCTTGATCCTCGAGGACGCCGAGCAACCCGCGTTCTCCCTCGAGGAGCTCGAGCGCATCCAGGCGCTCGGCTATTGAGGTCCGCGGCAAGTGAACAGCGAGAGGCCGCGGCGCGAACCGCGACCTCTCGACTTCACTCCCCCCGGGAAGGCTCTAGAAGCTGCCCATCGTCTGGTTGAGACCGTTCGACAGGAAGCCCTTCGGCGTGTCGCCGCAGAAGCCCTGGATCTGGTAGGAGACGTCCAGGAACTGCAGGTCGATGGGGATCGGGATCCCGGGGCCGCCCGGCGGGAAGGTGCCGACCGAGCCGCTCGCTCCGGGAACGATGAACACCTTGGTCACCGGAGCGGCCAGGCTGATGAGGAGGTGCCCGATCGCGAAGCTGGGGGAGGTGACCGGCACGTTGCCGGGCAGGAACTCGACGATGTAGATCGCCGGCTTGCCGCCGATCGTCGCCGCGGTGCAGTCGAGCTGCAGCTTCCACGGGTCACCCAGGCTGCTCTGCCCGATCGAGGACAGGATGACGGGGTTCTCGGTGGACTCGGTGGCCGAGCGCATCGCCGGGTTGTAGATCGACGTGGCTCCCGGGATCGCGTTGGCCTCGCGGATCTCCATGTTCAGCGAGGTGTACGTGGTCACCGTGCCGAAGGTGAAAGTCGTGAGCAGCCCGAACGGCGGGTTGTTCGGGAACGTGCCGCAGAATTGGTCGATGCCGTCCGAGATGGTCTGGCCGTCGGGCCCGACGCCGGAGCACGAGGTCACGCAGGCCATGAACGGGAAGGTGTGGGCCAACGGGACCGAGAGCGAGAGGTCGCGGAAGTCCCAGCTCCAGCCGAGCACCCCGTCCGCGAGGCTCTGCCCACCATCGAACGGCGGCATGCCGGGGTTGGACACCGGGGTCGCCGTCCGGATGCGGATGAAGAAGCAGTTGAAGCCGCCGAAGAACGAGGAGGCCGCCGTGTTGGCCGGCAGGCCCGAGAGGTTGTAGACCGCGGTGCGACTCGCGAACGTGGGACGAGCGCCGCCGAGAGCCGGCGTCATGTACCCCTCCACGAAGCTGACCGTCGCGGAGCCCCCGACTCCCCCCGATTGGGTGGCTCGGGCGGAGGAGCAATAGGCAAATAGGAAGGAGGTCATGATCTCGGACTTCCCACCGGTCTTGCCCATGCCCTTCTCGGCCGTGTCGAACCACTCGCACTGAACGGAATCGATGCCGACGAAGCCGGCGAAATCGACGTTGCTCAGGGAGCGCGACGTATTGAAGAAGTGTGACGACTTCTGATTGATCTTCGAGCCGATCGTGTACTGCCCCGTGCTCAGGTCCAGATCGGCCTGAAGCAGAGGCTGCGTCACCCTACGGACTTTCTTGCTGTGACTGCTTTGTGCGCTAGCCGCACCACACAGGACCAATAGCGACAGACCTCCGGCGAAAACGAATCTACCTGGAACCACCATCTTCAATTCCTCATGCAAAGGACAACGTGGGATGCGCCCTGCGAGGCAATCGCAGAGCCGACAAGTCAATCAGGAGTGCATCTCCCTGAAGAGGCTCACGCGTTCGTTCACCTCTTTGCCCCGAATGAGCCGAGCGAGCAGGCTCCCCCATTGGGGCACTCGATAGACGTGGACACGTCGCAGGCAGTTCCATCGCGCACACGCGATCGAAACAGTTTCCGTCCATTGGGAATCGCCCCAGCGCACGAACGGTGCAGCTCGTTCCCAATGACTCTTCGCACGTCAGCATGAAGGGCGACGAAACCGGGGCCGTGCGTCGCCGGACCGACGAATGGCGACAGGCTTGCAAGCTCGAGGCACCTGCTTGCCGCCGTACGCGAGTCGATGGCTCACCTCCTTGGGCAAGCTCGACGGGGACGTCACGGAGCGCGATGGCGTGATCGCGCTCTCCTCGAGCAACGGCGCTCAGCACCTACCCACGACGTGGCATTCGCGCGCCATGGCCAGCGACATTCTGGAAGCGCAGCGGCGGCGGCTCCCCTTGCGCAGAGCGCAAGCAACTAGCGGCCGCCCCTCCCGCAACGAGCACCACCAGGCAACACCAGGCCGGAGCCTGGGCGCTGCGAGTGCGCGCCCCCTTCCGGACTCACGCGAACCCGCACAGGTTCCTTGGAAGTCGCGATCTTCGCTCAGGAGGCGGCTGCCGTCTCATCCGTGAGCCGACGCGTACCGATGCGCTCTAGCAGCACGATCAGCCCGATGATCCCGAAGGGGACCGCGGGCATCACGAACCGGGCGAGGGGCTTCTCGGCCAGGTTCGAGCCCAGCACGATCAGGATCGGCGTGAAGTAGAGCATGAGCCGCATCAGCTCGTCCGGCGCCCGCCGCTTGCGCAGCAAGGCGAGGACAGCCTCCAGCGCCCCGAGCATGCATGGGAGCACCAGCGCCCAGCCGTGGATTCGATCCGTGTACGGCTCGAGCCAGCCGACGAGGCGATGCTGGAGCCGGATCCAGGGCGCGCGCCAGCCCGGTTCTGCGAACGTCTGGGCGCGCAGCTTGTCGTAGAGCGGAAGGTGCTGCGGCTCTTGGCCGAAGGCCTCGAGTTCGGCGAGGTAGTCCGCCGACGCGGCGAACGAGTTGCGGATGCGCGGCGTCGCCAAGCTGGAGAGCATGCCGTTGTGGAACGTCCCCAGCGCGTACTCCAACGGATGCTCGGCGATCCCATCGCGAGCGATCTCGCCGCAGAGCTCCGCCGTGAAGGACTCGGAGTAGCCCATGCGGCTCAAGCGGCTTGCGATCACCCACCAGGACTTGTCGATGGGGACGCGACGGCCCCGTCGCTCGAACAGGTCACGGGCGCGCGCAAGAGCCTCCGAGCTCTCCGGCACCAGGCCGTCGGCGACGATCACCCGCTCCCAGAGGTTCCAACCCGCGCCGCTGCGGACCGCGAAGTTGCCATACAGGCCATAGGAGACGAGGGACTGCGCCGCGGTGGGGAGCAGCGCCAGGGGCACCAGCGCGAGAACGCGCCGCCACGGCCCTGCGCGACGCGCAGCGGCCAGGAACGCGACTCCGAAGATCAACACCGTCAAGAGCGCGAACACCGGCTTCACCAGGATGGAGTAGCCGGAGACGAACAGCGCGGCGGCGAGCCAGCGCAGCGCTCCCGTCCTCAGGTGCTGGACCGCGGCCAGGCTCGAGAACAAGGCCAGGAACGTGGCCAGCGTCTCGGACATCACGAAGCCGGCATAGAGGAGCAGAGGTGGATACGCCAAGAACATCAAGCCGCCCAGCCGCGCCCAACGCGCCGCGCCCATGGAGCGCAGGAGCTGCACCACGCACCAGGCCGAGGCCAAGTGCAGCGCGGTTTGCCCCACCTGAACGCCCGTCACCCAGGGCAGCCCGACGAGTTGCTCCACACCCCGCGCGACCCAGAGCCACAGGCTGTACCCCAGCACGGGATACAGCTGGCTCGCCCCTTCGAAGGACGGATAGGCGCTCTCGAACAGGTACTCCCCGGTCTCGAGGAAGTGCACGTTCATGTAGTACCACGCCGCATCGTTCCACTCGGGAGCGAGGGGCACGGCGAACGTGAGCAGGGTCACGAGGAGCGCGCTGCCCAGGAGCAGCACGCCCAGGACGCGCTGGACGACACCGCCCGCCTGCCGCGCATGTTCCCCGGCGTGGGGCACCGGCTCGCCCGCGGCGGGCCCGGCTTGCGTCCTGCCCGCGGCCTCCTTCATGCGCTGGGAGCCCCGGGAGACTCGAAGGCCTCGGGACCGAGCACCGGCACGAAGTTCTCTTGCTCCGGCTCGGCGAACAGGCGCTTCACGCACTGGTTGTCGCCGCGGCACGGCGGGATCTCGGCCGAGTGCACGCAGGGCGAGCAAGCGATCGGCCGGTAGACCACCTCTTCCTCGAGGCCGGGGATCGGGACGAGCCGCGTGGCCGGCGAGGTGGGCCCCCAATAGGAGAGGCTGCGCACGCAGAGCAAGCGCGCGAAATGCAGCAGCCCCGAATCGACGCCCCAGAAGTGCTGCGCCCCGGAGAGGACGTGCACGGACTCCGCCAGCGAGAGCTCGCCGCACAGCACGTCGAAGCGCACGTCCGGCAGCGCGCGCTGCAATTCGTCCACCACCGACGCGACGAACTCGCGGTCGGCGGCGACGCCCAGGAACACCACACGCTCGAGCTCGAGCGCGCCGAAGCGCTGCTCGAAGACCTGGCGCCACATGCTCGGCGTCAGCATCCGTTCGCGTCCCAACTCGGAGCAGGTGCTGCCGATGCAGAGGTAGCGCTCGTCCGCAGCGTACTGGAGCTTCGAGCCGGCCTCCGATCGAAGCTGTGCCAGACGCCCCCGGAGCTGTGCCGCGCACTCCTCGGCGCTCGCCACCTCCGCCCCCAGGAGCTCCGCCACGCGCGCGTAGAAGTGCTGCACCGCGGCATGCCGCCCGAAGTAGATGAGGTGCGTGTGCAGCCGCTCGCGCCAGAAGGTGCTCTCGAGGTAGAAGCCGATTCGGTTGCGCGCGGCGGTCAGCACGCTGAAGACGCTCGAGAGCCGGCTGTAGACCTCGAAGTCGATGAAGGTGTCGCTCCGGAATGAAGACGCGAGGCAGCGCACGCTCGAGAGCAGCATGCGCGGCGCGTCCCGGTCATCGATCACGCGGTAGTCGTCGAAGACGCCGAGCAACCGAGCGAACGCCTGCACGCCCGGGGTGCAGATCAGCACCAGCCGGCGCTCGGGATAGCGGCGCTTGAGCCCGAGCAGCGCGGGCAGCGCGAGCAGGAGGCTGCCTCCGCCCTGGAGCTTCATCACGAAGATGCCGCCGCGCACTTCGAGCTGGTGCTCGCGCCGCAACGCGACCCCGAGGCCGGCCACGATGGGCTTGAGCAGGAACAGCGCCAGCCCGCCCAGCCACAGGTCGAGGGTCTTCTTGCGTTCGAGGTTCATCAGGGCCGCACCGCTCGGCGCCGAAACAGGAGCCCCATCTGACCGATGTTGAAGGGCACCGCCCAGCCTGGAATCCAACCTTCACCGAGACCGCGCAACCTCGGCAGCGCCAGCTTGTGGGCCAGGTGGTCGATGGCGGTGCGCAGGGCCACGTACTTCACGGGTCGGAAGGCGCGCTCGAGTTCGAACCCGCGCTCCGCCAGGAAGGCGGTGACCCCCTTGCGCGACCAGTGGAACGCGTGATCCACCAGTCGGTGCGGCCAGGACCGCCCGAGCAAGCGCTCGGAGGCGCTGCCCGCCTCGGGCGCCACCAGGAGCAGGCGGGCCTCCGGCGCGGAGTTCTCCGCCACCCACGCGCTGAACGCGGCGGCATCGGGCAGGTGCTCGAAGCTGTCGAGGAACAGCCACAGGTCCACGGGTCGGTCCAGGCGCTCGGGCAGGCGATCGAAGCGCAGCACGCGGCTGGACGGGATGCCCAGCTCCTCCGCGCGGCGCACGTGGTCGTCGGAGGCCTCGATGCCGAGCGCCTCCACCGGCTGGCCGTTCATCCAGGCCAGGCAGTACCCGCCGCCGAAGCCCACCTCGCAGGTCCTGAGCTGCGCGGCGCCGGTGCCCGCGAGCGAGACGCCCGCGAGTTCGAGCCAGCGCCGCAGCGCGCGCACCTTCGTCTCCCCCACGCGCTCGTCCGTGTGGTGGCGCGCAGCGAGGTAGCTCGCGTCGTACTCCACTCGGGCGTGGCGATACTCCTCGTCCCAGAAGGAGCCGCAGCGCGTGCAGCGCGAGCGGTAGCCGGCGGAGCGCAGGTCCCGGAGCGCGTGACCACACGGGGGACCACAGGTCGAATCGTCCTGCCCTTGCTCCACGCTCGGGAGTATAGCATCCTCCGATCCGTGCAACGGCATGCGCTCGAACGACCCACCGCGGGAATGGACGCCCTTCCTTCCCGCGCACCCGCACGTGCACGGAGAGGAGTGGAACCCACCGCGTGCCGCCGTGCCCCCGCCGCGATGACGACCCGCGCACGCTGATGCTGGACGGCGCCGCTCGGTGGTTGGTCTGGCTGCTCGTGGCCTATGTATCCGGGCGCGTCGTGCTCGACGTGGTGAACCTGGAGGACGGGCTCTCGCCGGTGGCGGATGCCTTCTCCGAGGCCAACGTCGTACGCGCCGCCGAGTACCACGCGGTGGCGGGCCTGACCTCGGACTACGGGCTCTCGAACACCGTCTACGGGCGTCAGTTCAAGCGCGAAGGACATCGGGGCAAGGGCAAGGACGCCCACGAGGTCTATACCCACTATCCGCCGGGCCCGGACTTGACCGCCTCCGTGGCGCGCCTCGTGTTCGGCAAGGGCGAGCTCGGGCTGTTCCGTTCGATCCCCGTCGCGGTGGGCATTCTGTGCCTGGCCTTCCTGGCCGCTTCGCTGTTGCGCGTGCTCACTCCTACGCGCGCCGCCTGGGTCATCGGCGGCGTCGCGATCCTGCCGCTCACCTGGAACATGATGGCCGGGCTCTGCTACCAGGGCTACGCGCTCTCTCTCCTGTGGGCCCAGCTCGGCATCGCGCTCCGGCTGTTCGCCCGGTCGGAGGGAGAGCTCGCGCAGCGTCGAGCGCTCGGACCCGCCGCCTGGTGGATGTTCGGCCTGGGCTTTCTCCAGGGTTGGCTGTCCTTCGACTACTTCTTCCTCGTGGCGCTCAGCCCGCTGCCGATCTTCGCCGCCTTCCATGCCTTCGGCGATCGAGCCGCGCGGCGCCACCTCGGGATGGTGCTGCTGGCCGCGACGGGCGGCTTCGCGTTCGCGCACGGGCTGCACTTCCTCCAGGTCGCGCTCTATTGGGGCAGCCTCGGCGAGGCGTGGACCGACCTCATGACCTCGGCCGTGCAGCGCTTCGACAATTCGATCCGCAACGTCGCGCGCGTGTCCGAGGAGGAGCTGAACCCGCTCTGGCTCGCCTGGCGCTACGTGAGCCTGTACAGCTCCCACGAGCTCTTCTTCGGACTCCCCTTCGCGCTCTGCCTGGGGGGAGCGGCGCTGCTCTTGATCCCCCGTTGCAAGCTACCGGGCTCGAGCGCGGCGGGCCCATGGATCTGGCGCGGCGGCCCGTCGCGCCTGGTGCCCCTCGCCCTGGCGCTGGTCGTGTCGCTGCTCTGGGTGATGGTGATGCGCCAACACTCGGCCATCCACACCCACTTCATCCCGCGCCACTTGTTCCTGGCGTGGTTCGTGGCGTTGCTCCTCCTGGCGCGGGCGCCGCAACGCTCACAGGCCTAGCAGCCGGTCGTGGGATTCGCGAAAGGTCCCTAGCGCTGCGGCGCGGAGGCCTCCGTCGCCTCCACCCAAAGCTCGCCGCTGCGCGCCTTGCGGCGTTCGGCGGGGGGCACGCGGTAGATCTCCTCGAGCGCCTTGTAGAGCACGGGGTCGGACTTGGCGCCGAACTCGTCCTGCGGCACGACGATGAGCTTGTCGGGCTGCTTGCCCTCCACCGGAAGGAAGTTGCCGTTCGTGTCGATGGTGAGTCCGGCGCGGCGGTAGATCTCGAGGCCGGGGGCGAGCTCGGACCACTGCGCGCCGACACCGTGTCCAGCCGTGGGCTCGCCGAGCGTCATGCCGCGCGGCAGCGACTCCACCATGAGCGCCAGGCGCTCGGCCTCGCCCGCGGTGAAGGGGCCGGTCAGGGCGTAGACGACGCCGTCGAAGGTCCAGTCACCGCGGGGCTGCAGGATGAGCTCGCGATTCTCCTCGACCCCGTTCGTCCAGACCGCGTGCACGCCATAGGGCGTCGGCTCGGAGACGAATCGTCCCGCCAATTGGGAGACCACGTCGGCGTCGGCCCGCAGCCCGTAGCGCAGGTCCAAGATGAGTCCCCAGCGGTCGGAGAAGGTCTCGAGCAAGTTGTCGAACTCCGTGAGGAACGCCTCCCCGCGCAGGTTCCCGAGCTGCATGTAGGCGATGCCGTAGGGAGTGGTGCCGTGCCGGATGCCGCCTTCGGTCTGGTCCCAACCCGCCAGGATCGTCTGGACGCCGCCGAGGTTCGCGTTGAGCTTGCGTTGCCAGGTGACCGCCGGGACGAGCTCGTTGCCGAACCTGAGGCGCAGGCAGCTGTCATCGATGGGGCTCAGGAATCCGTAGACCGCCTTGGCCACGTCGAGCACGGAGTCCCCCCGCGTGATGCTCTTGCGATAGGACTTCAGGTGATCCTCCCAATCGAGCCCGATGACCTCGAGGCCGGATGCGAAGAGGTCATCCGCGAACCGAGTGGCCGCTTCGACCCGGCGCGGCCTGCAGCCACTGATCGTCGGGCGTCGCGTCAGGTCGGTCACCGTCAACGACTACCGGCTGCGCCGCCCGATCGCCGCAGACCTGCCGCGGGTACTCGAGGGTCAACGCCTGCAGACGCTGGAGCGGCGCGCGAAATATCTGCTGTTCGGTTTCGACGCCGGCACCCTCATCGTCCATCTCGGCATGTCCGGCAGCCTGCGCGTGGTTGCGCAGCGCGCCGCACGACTGCCGCACGATCATGTCGAGATCACGTTCAGCGCCACGCGTGCACTGCGCCTGCGCGATCCGCGCCGCTTCGGCATGATGGAGTTCACGCGCAACGACCCGCTGGCACACGAATTGCTCCGCCATCTCGGCCCTGAGCCGTTCGATCCACGGTTCGATGCGGTTTATCTGCGCGAACGCGCCGCGGGCCGGCGGCTGGCGATAAAAAACTTCATCATGGACAACCATATCGTCGTCGGCGTCGGCAATATCTACGCCAGTGAGGCGCTGTTCCGCGCCGGCATCCATCCGGCGCGCGCGGCGGGTCGGATCAGCGCGCAGCGTTACGCGGCGCTGGTGGGCCATGTGCGGGACGTACTCGGTGAGGCGATCACCGCGGGCGGCACAACCTTGCGCGACTTCGTACGCAACGACGGCGAGCCCGGCTATTTTCGTCATCAACTGCAGGTATACGGTCGCGCCGGGCAGGCGTGCACGGTCTGCGCGGCGCCGCTACGCGCGGCGGTGATTGGCCAGCGTTCGAGTTTTTTCTGCGCCAGCTGCCAGCGCTGATCGAAAAAAACGAGCGAAACAGGGTGCCTGGCAGGTGCCAGTGGCGTGCGGGCCGCGCGTCAGGCGGCCTCGAGCGCAAGCGGGCCATGGATGGTTTAGCGCAGCGCGAGGGCAGTGAGACCGTGCACGGACGCACGGTCGAACGCTAGCCTGACGCGCGGCCCGCACGCCACGGATAGCGCTGCAACTTTTCGCTCGCCGGTTTTCACCAGGCCGCTATGGCCAGACTGCCGCGCCGCCTTCACCGCGCGGATCGCTGGCCGCTTCGACCTTGCCTTCGGCACGATCCCAGAGGATGGCCTGCATGTTGCCGTAGTTGCGCGACTTCTCGGCAAGCGTGTGGCCCTTGGCGCCAAGCGCGGCGATCACTTCGGCACTCAGGCCACCGTTTTCGTATTGCACTTCGTCGGGCAGGTACTGATGGTGATAACGCGCCGCGCTGACCCAGGTTTCGGGCGCGGTACCGCGGGCAAATTCGAGTATCCCGATCAGGACCATGGAAATGATGCGGCTGCCACCCGGCGTGCCGATTACGCCGATACGCTCGGGGGTTTCGAGAAACGTCGGGGTCATGCTCGACAGCGGCCGCTTGCCGGGTGCGATGGCGTTCGCGCCGGCGCCGACCAGGCCATAGGCGTTGGGGGTCAGGGGTCGCGCGGAAAAATCGTCCATTTCGTTGTTCAGCAACACGCCGGTACCGGGGGCCACCACCGCCGCGCCGAACGGATAGTTGATGCTGAGGGTCGCGGCGACCCGGTTACCGGCGGCGTCGAGGACCGAAAAGTGGGTGGTGTCCTGGCCTTCCGGACGTACCCCGATCGGCGGCAGCGAGTCGCTCGGCGTGGCCCGAGCGACACTCAGATCGCGTGCCAGCCAGTCGGCGTAGGATTTCGCCAGTAATCGCGACGTGGGGATATCGGTGAAATCCGGATCGCCGAGAAAATCGGCGCGGTCGCGGTAGGCGCGACGCATGGCTTCGATGACGAGGTGCAGTCGGTCGACTTCATCGAACGTTTCCAGATCGTAGCGTTCGAGGATATTCAACGCCTCGCTGAGCACGATCCCACCCGACGAAGGCGGTGGCGCGGAGACGACGCGCATGTCGCGGTATTGGGCAATGATGGGCGGGCGTTCGACAACGCGGTAAGTGGCCAGGTCGGCCGCGGTCCAGATCCCGCCGACCGCCCGCACGCCGGCGACCAGGCGCGCCGCCAGCGCGCCGCGGTAAAAACTCTCGGCGCCGTCAGCGCCGATCGCAACCAGGGTGTCGGCCAGATCGCCCTGCACGATGCGAGCACCAGGCGCCGGCGCGGCGCCGTCATGCAGAAAGATGGCCGCGGCTTCGGGCAGCGCCGACAGCGCGCCAGCGCGAAATCCGGCCATCATCTGGTAGCGCGGTCCGACCGCGAAACCGTCGCGGGCGAGCGCGACCGCGGGGGCCAGATTGTCGGCCAGAGTTCGTTTGCCGTAGTGTTCGGCAAGGTGGGCGAGCGCCGCGGGCAGACCGGGGATCCCGGCCGCCAGCGCGCCGTTCAAAGCGCGCTCGGCGACGAATTCGCCCGCCGCGTCGAGGTACATGTCGGCGCTGGCGGCGGCCGGCGCGGTTTCGCGCGCGTCAACAAAGATCTGCGCGCCGTCGGCGGCACGGTGGAGGAGAAAAAAGCCACCGCCGCCGATGCCGGAACTATACGGCTCGACCACCGCCAGCGCCGCGGCGACCGCGATTGCGGCGTCAAACGCGTTACCCCCGGCATCGAGCACGACCCGCCCGGCGGCGGTCGCCGCGGGGTGGGCGGAGGCGATTGCGTTGTGCCCCGGTGCGCCGGCTTCGCCGGCGTGGAGGGCCAGCGGCAAACACCACAGCAGCAGGACCAGGGCATAACGGGTCGTTCGGCGGAGCATGATCAATTCACCTTCAACGTATGGTCGGCGCCGGTCAGGGTGCGATACTTGTCGAGCAACTCGGCCCGGGTCTCGACGCGCTCGGGGTCGTGCGGAATGCAATCGACGGGGCATACCTCGACGCATTGCGGCGTAGCGAAATGACCGACGCATTCGGTACATTTATCGGCATCGATTTCGTAGTACAGCTCGCCTTCGTAGATCGCCTGGTTCGGGCACTCCGGCTCGCACACGTCGCAATTGATGCATTGATCGGTGATTTTAAGCGCCATCGTCGAACCCTTGCCTGATGCCACGCACTACACCCGCTGGCGCTGTCATCCTCCGCTGGTGTCGGCTTTAAGCCTGGCCGATCGGCGTTCGTCGAGTGCACGCTTGATGCGCGGGTGAACAAACGGGCTGATGTCGCCACCGAGCGCGGAGATTTCGCGCACCAGCGAAGACGAGATGTAGGTATGCTGCTCGGAAGTCGGCAGGAAAACCGTATCGGCCTCCGGCATCAGCTTGCGGTTCATACCGGCGAGTTGAAATTCGTATTCGAAATCAGTCACTGCACGCAACCCGCGCAGGACGACCGTGGCGCCGCACTTGCGCGCGAAATCGACCATCAGGCCATCGAAGCGCATAACCTCGACGTTGCCGTAATCGGCCAGGACTTCGGCCGCCAACTCGACCCGCTCGGCAGCCGAGAACACGGTGTTTTTGCCGGTGCTGCCGGCGACGCCGATGACCAGGCGTTCGAACAGCGGCGCGGCGCGTGAGACGATGTCAACATGACCGAGCGTAATCGGGTCGAATGTTCCGGGGTAGATGGCGGTAATTGCCAACACAGTTCCTTAGTCGCGCGCTGCGCAAGTCAAATGTGGTTGCAGGATGGCGCATTCTAGCCCGAGCGGCGCAGCAATGCGTACTCGACCTCGCGCGTGCGCGCGGATTTCAGCACCTGCCAGTCACTGCCGGGATCCAGGCTTGCGCTTGAGCCTTCGATATAAACCACCGCGGAAGGACTGAGCCACCCCTGAGCGAGACCCGCCAGGGTCGGTTCGAGCAGCGCGGTAGCGAACGGCGGATCGACAAAAACGATATCGAATGCACGCGCCGGGCCGTCGAGCCAGGCGATGACGTCGGCGCGGCAGACTTCGATCGTGTCGGCGTTGAGCCGCGCGCGCAGGGCCGCGAGTTCGGCCGTCGTCGCACCCTCGAGTTCAACCAGGGTGGCGCTTGCGGCGCCGCGCGAGACGGCTTCGAAACCGAGCACGCCGCTGCCGGCATACAGATCCAGGCAACATGCGCCAGGCAGGTAAGGCATCAGCCAGTTGAACAGGGTTTCGCGAACGCGGTCGGGGCTGGGCCGCAGGCCTGCACGCGTCGCCACCGCGATGCGCGTGCCGCGCCAGCGTCCGCCGATAATGCGGACGCTGCCTGGCGCGGTCCGTGTGCGGCTCAGGAGCCCTCGTCCTCGACGCCGCGACCAACCACCACGGTGACCAGATTGTCGAGCGTCACGCGACGCTGGAACGCGTCGCGCACGTCCGCGGCCGTCACCGCCGCGACCGAATCCGTAAACGTATCGAGATAATCGAGCGGCAGATCGTAGTAGCCGATCATCGAAATGTATTCGGTGATTTTCTGATTGCTGTCGATGCGCAGCGGAAAGCCACCGATCAGATTCTGGCGGGCGGACTCGAGCGCCGCCGGCGGCGGGCCATCGTCGACGAAGCGCTTGATGGTTTCATGCAGCACTCGCATCGCCTCGTCCTGTTGTGAGCGATCGGTCTGCAGGACCGCGACGAACGGACCGCGCTGGGCCATGGGATGGAAATAGCTGTACGCGCTGTAGGACAGGCCGCGTTTCGAGCGGATCTCATCGAACAGGATCGAAACCAGCGAGTTGCCGCCAAGGGCATGGTTACCGACCAGCAAGGGAAAGTAGTCAGGGTCGTTGCGACTCATGCCGGGCAGGCCGACGCGCACGTGGCTCTGGATCGAAGGAAATTCGACGTGGGTCTGCGACGCCGCGGTCATCGCTACTGCCGGCAGCTCGGGTGCCCTGGCCCCGGCCGGGAGGGCCGCGCCGAGGCGCTCGGCAATGGCTTCCGCACGTGCGCGATCAAGCGCGCCGACGATGGCGATCACGGCGTTATTGGCGACGTAGTAACGCTGATGGAAGGTCCGGATATCGTCGGCCGTGAGCGCCGCGACACTTTTCTCCGTGCCGTCCGGTGAACTCGCGTACGGATGATCGGCGTAGAGGTTGGCGTAGAACGTTTCCTCGGCAATCGTACCCGGCGATTGCAGCTTGTGGCGAAATGAAACCATCGCGCGCGCCTTGAGCCTGGCGATCGCGGACGCGTCGAACCGCGGGCGGGCCATGGCGCTCTCGAGGAGCGCGAGCGCCGGGTCAGCGTAACGCGGCTCGCTCATGGTGCGCAGACTCAGGTAGGCCATGTCGCGCTGGGCGCCGGTGCTCAACTTGGCGCCGGTCTGACCGAGGGCGTCGGTGAAGCCATTGGCATCGAGTTCGGCGGCACCCTGCAGGAGCAGATCGCTGGTGATGCTGGCGACGCCCTTGCGATCGCCATCGCGAGCGCTGCCGGCGGCGAAGGTGATGCGTACATCGAACATCGGGATCTCTTCGGCCGGCACAAAGTAAACGCGCGCACCGTTGCTCGTCTGCCAGGTTTCGATCGCAGGTCCGGCGGCAAGCGTCGACGCGCCGAGCAGCGCGATGGCGGCGATGACCGCGCGCAGACACAACATGATCATTCCTTGTTCTCCGGTAACAGGTAGGCAACGGTGAGGGTTTCGGGCCGCAGGTATTTCTCCGCCACCGCGCGGACCTGTTCGCTGGTCACCGCCTTGATGCGTTCGACGTAATCGTCCTTCAGTCGCCAGTCGAGGCCGACCGATTCCAGGCTGCCGATAATGATCGCCTGGTGCTGCATTGAATCGAGTTCGAAGATGCTGTCGGCAACAACCTGAGTCTTGATCCGTTCGAGCTCCGCGGGGCTCGGCGGGTCGCTTTTAAGGGCGTCGATTTCGGCCACCACCGCGGCCTCGAGTTGCTCCAGCGAAGTGCCGTCGCTGGGCACACCGCTGAAGTAGAACAGGGTGGTCAGCATATCGGCCGAAGAGTAGCCGGCACCAACGTGCGCGGCGACTTCGCTGCCACGCACGAGATTGCGACGCAGACGCGCACTGGCGTCGCCGTCGAGCGTTTCCGAAAGGACATCGAGGGCATAAACCTCCCACTCTTCGACCTCGCCACCGGCAACCGCCTGGGTCAGTACCGGCGCTTTGTAGGCCATCACGAGATACGGAATGCGGGCCTGGTCAGATTCGAACTGAACCCGCTTCACGCCGGTCTGCGCAACTTCGGGCCGCGGCTTGGGCGGCTCGATGACACGCGCTTTCAACGGCCCGAAATGTTTCTTCGCCGCGGCCAGCACGGTTTGCGGATCGACGTCGCCGACCACCACCACGGTGGCGTTGTTGGGGCCGTACCAGCGCTGGTACCAGCTGCGCAGATCCGCACCGGTCATGTTCTTGATGTCCGCTTCCCAGCCGATGATCGGATAACGATACGGGCTGGTCTGAAACGCCGCGGCGCGCGCCGCCTCGCTGGCCAGCGCCTGCGGGTTGTCGTCGGTACGCAGACGGCGCTCCTCGAGCACGACGTTGATCTCCTTGGCGAACTCGGCGTCATCGATGAGCAGGTTCTGCATGCGGTCGGCTTCGAGTTTGAAACTCAGTTCGACGTTGCTTGCCGACCACTCCTGAAAGTAGGCAGTGAAGTCGCTGCCGGTGAAGGCGTTTTCGCGCCCGCCGTTGGCGGCCACGATGCGCGAAAATTCGCCGACTCCGAGGTCTTTAGTGCCCTTGAACATCATGTGTTCGAGGGCGTGCGAGACGCCGGTAATGCCGTCATGTTCGTAGGCGCCGCCGACCCGGTACCAGACCTGCACCACCGCGACCGGTGCGCGGTGATCTTCCTGGACGATCACCTGGAGTCCGTTGTCGAGGGTGAATTCGTGGGTGCGCGTGCTGGCCTGGAGCGCCGAGTACGGCGCCAGCAGGCAGGTCAAAAACGCTATGATTGCTGTACAACGCAAATCCGCTGCTCCATTAAATTTCTGGTCTCGGGATATCGACTCGCCGACCGCGATTTCGTTCAGTCGAACGTCACTGTCGCGCCGGGCCGCGGCCAGCGACCGCGGTCAACTGACAGCCCCGCCTGGTGGGCTCACCGCCGGCGCGCGAATGCTAGGATAGCGCACTTGCGTGCGTGAGCGAGGCGGGACGTATCACACGACCGGCGTCGCGACGGCCGCCGCTGGCGGTCGCAAAGATTAATTTTTGGTAACGGTCAGTTCATGTTTTCACGTCTCAAAGCCGGCATAGCGCGCACCCGTGACGGCCTGGTCGGCGGCATCAATCAACTCCTCGGCCGCGATACCAGGCTCGACGCCGCAACCCTGGACGAGCTGGAAACCCTGCTGCTGACCAGCGACGTCGGCGTCGCGGCCACCACCCGCCTGGTAGAAAGCGTACGCCGGATCGGCGCAAAGGAAACGCCGGCGGCGGCCATCGCGCGGGAAATGCTCGCCATCCTCGAACCATGCCAGCACGAACTGCGCTTCGAATCCTCGAGCCCCGGTCCGTTCGTGGTGCTGGTGGTCGGCGTCAACGGCGTCGGCAAAACCACCACGATTGCCAAGATCGCACGCCAGCAACAGGCCGCCGGGCGCAGCGTCATGCTCGCCGCCGGCGATACGTTCCGCGCCGCCGCGGTCGATCAGCTCAAAACCTGGGGCGAGCGCCTGCAGATCCCGGTGATCGCACAAGCGCCGGGGGCCGACCCGGCGGCGGTGGTGTTCGATGCCTGTGCGGCGGCGCGCAAGCGCGATATCGATATCCTGATCGCCGATACGGCCGGACGCCTGCACACCCAGAGCAACCTGATGTCGGAACTGACCAAGGTGCGCCGGGTGATCGGCAAGTACGACGAACACGCGCCACACGAAACCCTGCTCGTCCTCGACGCAACCATGGGCCAGAACGCGATCAACCAGGCCGAGCAGTTCCTGGCCGCCGTCGAGGTCACCGGACTGGCCCTGACCAAGCTTGACGGCAGCGCCCGCGGGGGCGTCATTTTTGCGCTGGCCGAGCGGTTCAAATTGCCGATCCGCTATGTCGGCGTCGGCGAAAAAGCGGAAGACCTGCAGGTTTTTGCTGCCGGCGTGTTCGTCAATGCACTGCTCGATGGCTTTATCGCCGCGGGAGCCGAGCGCACGTCGTGATCCAGTTCAACAATGTCAGCAAACGCTACCCCGGCGGCAACGAGGGTTTACGCAATATCAATCTCGACATCGAGGCCGGCGAATTCGTGTTTCTGACCGGGCATTCCGGTGCTGGAAAAAGCACCTTGCTCAGATTGATCGCATTGATGGACCGCGCCAGCCGTGGCCAGATCATGGTCGAGGGACGCAATCTCGAACGTATCCAGGCGCGCGAGATCCCCTATTACCGCCGCCGCCTTGGCATCGTTTTCCAGGAGCACCACCTGCTGCCGCGCCGCAGTGCGTTTGATAACGTTGCGATGCCGCTGTGGGTCAGCGGCATCGCCCAGGCGGAGATCCGCAAACGGGTTCGCGCGGCACTCGACAAGGTTAATCTGCTGGCCCGTGAAAACGCCCTGGCGGGGACGCTGTCGACCGGCGAACAACAGCGCGTCGGCATCGCGCGCGCGGTGGTGAACCGGCCGCTGATGCTGCTCGCCGACGAACCGACAGGCAACCTGGATCCGGCCTTGTCGCGCGAAATCATTCGCCTGTTCGACCAGTTCAACCAGGTCGGCGTAACGGTGATCATCGCCACCCACGACCTCGACCTGCTGGCGCTCAGACCCTGCCGCCACATCCAGCTTCAGCACGGCAATATTGTCGGTGCGGGCGCGGCATCGGGGTAATGGCGCGCAGCGGCGCAAGCAGCGGCCGGCGCACGCGGACCCGGCGCGGCTGGGTACTCGGCCACGCCCGCGCGGCTGGCGAAGGATTCGGCCACATCCGCGCCAACGTGCTTGCCGCGGTCGTTTCGATGGCGGTCATGGCAGTGGCCATCGGGCTGCCGGCAACCCTGCTGGCGCTGCTCGAGAACCAGCGCGCGGTGTTTGCCGAGTGGGGTGCGGAGCCGAGCCTGTCGGTGTTTCTCGACAAGGCCGTCGATGAAGACCAGGCACGGGCGCTGGCCGGGCGCATCGCCAGCGAGGCGGCGATCAAAGCGGTTGAAGTGGTGAACTCGGCGGCGGCCTTTGCTGAATTTCGCCACGCCATCGGTCTGAACGGGGTCAAAGTCGGCGGCCACAACCCGCTGCCTCACCTGCTGCTGGTGACGCCGCACCGCGAAACCTGGGACGCGGACGGCGGCCAGGCGCTGGTCGCGGCACTCAGCGCTCGGGCCGAGGTCGACTCGGTGCTGGTCGATTTTGCCTGGATCGACCGGCTGCGGGCCTTCAGCGCCCTCGCGTCAAGGGCGCTGGCGGTGCTTGCGGTGCTGCTGATCGGTGCCGCGGTACTGATTGTCGGCAACACCATCCGCGTGCTGGTCGCCCAACAACTTAAGGAAATCGAAGTGTTGAAGCTGGTCGGCGCCACCGATGCCTACGTGCGACGGCCGTTTCTGTACAGCGGGGCGCTGCACGGCCTGGTTGCCGGGATCCTGGCCGTGGTGCTGGTCGAGGCGGTATTTCTTGCCCTGTCAGGACCGGTTGCGGCGCTCGCCGGCGCCTATGGCAGCAGTTTCGTGCTCAGCGCGCCGTCGCTGAAATTCGTGTTCGGCGTGATCGCGCTGTCGGCGCTGACCGGTTGGAGCGGGGCATGGCTGGGCACACTGCTGAGCCTGCGTCAGTTCGTACCGACGCTCGACGAATAGGGCCGTCCGAGCCGGATCCCGCCCCTATCCAAGGAACTTGATCGATGCTTAGCACTCCAACCCGGAGAGTGCTAATATTGGCATCATCAAGCCCTGATTGAGGTGAACGTACATGCTTGCTGCGACATTGGATCTGCCGGTTCCGACCACCGCTGGCTCCCTTGAATCCTACATCGAGATCGTCAACCGGGTGCCCCTGCTCAGCCTCGAGCGCGAGCAGGACCTGGCCCGTCGTTACCGCGATCACGAAGACCTCGACGCTGCGCGCGAACTCGTACTCGCGCACCTGCGCTTCGTGGTCAAAGTCGCGCGCGGGTATCGGGGTTACGGTCTGGCCACCGGTGACCTCGTCCAGGAAGGGAATATCGGTCTCATGAAGGCGGTCAAACGCTTCGATCCCGACGTCGGCGTACGCCTGGTATCGTTCGCGGTGCACTGGATCAAAGCCGAGATCCACGAGTTTATTCTGCGCAACTGGCGCATCGTCAAAGTGGCGACGACCAAGGCCCAGCGCAAGCTGTTTTTCAACCTGCGCGGCGCCAAGAAAGCGCTCGGCTGGCTCGGCGCCAACGAACGCGCTGCGATTGCCGATGACCTCGATGTCGAAGCGCTCGACGTGGAAACCATGGAACAGCGCCTGAGCGCCCACGATCTGGCCTTTGACGGTTACACCGACAACGACGAGGACGGCGACTTCGCGCCGGCCGGCTACCTGCCCGACCGCCGCTTCGAACCGGCCGCCGTGTTTGAGCGCGAGCAGACCAGCGCAATGCAACATGAAAAGCTCGGCGCGGCACTGTCGGCGCTCGATCCGCGCAGCCGCGACATCGTCGTCAGCCGCTGGCTGGAGGAACCGAAAGCGACCCTGCACGATCTGGCCGACCGCTACGGCGTATCCGCCGAACGCATCCGTCAGCTGGAAAAAACTGCGTTTGCCAAAATCCGCAAGGCGATGCCGGAGTTCGATCTCGAACCCGCCTGAGATCGCCGCCGCGCTCGCCCGCGGTCAGACGATGCCGAGCAGCCCCATCAGGCCGAGCCAGTAGTGGTCGATAAAAAACACCACGAATAACAGGCTCAGGTAAACGATCGAGTAACGGAACGTGGTCATCGCCAGTTCGTCGTCATGATCGAACTGCATGCGTACGGCGTAGTAGAGAAACACGGCGTCCAGGGCCAGCGCGCCGATCAGATATACCGCACCACTCATATAAGTGGCATAAGGCAACAGCGTGGCGATCACCAGGATCAGCGTATACAGCAGGATCTGGCGGCGCGTGAATGCCACGCCGTGGGTGACCGGCAACATCGGGATCGCGGCCTTGGCGTATTCTTCGCGCCGATAAATCGCCAGCGCCCAGAAATGCGGCGGCGTCCAGGCGAAGATGATCAGAAACAGCAGCAGCGCGTGGGGATCGACGCTGCCGGTGACCGCGGTCCAGCCGAGCACCGGCGGCGCGGCGCCGGCGGCGCCACCGATGACGATGTTCTGCGGCGTGGCGTATTTCAGGTACATGGTGTAGATCACCGCGTACCCGATCAACGAAGCGAACGTCAGTACCGCGGTCAGCACGTTGACGAAAGCAACCAACAGGTACATCGACACCGCGCCGATCAACAATGCGAAAGCCAGCGCCTGTGACCGTTTGAGGCCGCCCTGCGGCAGCGGCCGCCTGGCGGTGCGCGCCATCAATGCGTCGATGCGGTATTCGGCGACGTGATTGATCGCGGCCGCCGAGGCCGCGGCCAGGCCGATACCTAGGGTGGCCGGGATCAGCACCGCCAGCGGCACCGTGCCTGGGGTGGCGAGGAACATGCCGATCACGGCGGTGAACACGATCAGTCCGACGACGCGCGGCTTGCACAACTCGGCGTAGTCGCGCCAGTGGCCGAGGGTCGCAGCGATGGCCAGGTTAGTCGACACGACACACTCCGCGCCGGGTGGCGCGCGGTAACGATGTTTTGAGCGCTTGTGATCTGGACATCATCGCTGCCGTTCGAACGGGTTGAGCGGCCAGGCCGGCTCGCCGTCAGTTTGCGCGGGTAAAGTGAACCAGGCCGAGCAAGCTGACTGTCAGGAGCGCCGCCCCGGCATTGTGCGCCACTGCCACGGCCAGCGGCAGGCCACCGACGACGTTGGTGATGCCGAGTGCTAACTGCAGCGTGAGCGCGGCGAGTATACACCAGCCGGTGCGGCGCAGTCGTTGCACACCGCTGGCGCACGCCCACACTGCAACCGCGCCGACGCCGAGGGTTGTCAGCAGCGCCCCGATGCGGTGGGTAAGATGGATCGCGGTGCGTGCCGGTGTATCGAGTACGCCGAATTCGTAGTTGACCCCGAGCCCCCGCCACAACACGAAACCCTCAGCGAAATCCGCCTGCGGCCACCACTGACCGTGGCAGGTCGGAAAATCGGTACAGGCCAGCGCGGCATAATTGGCACTCGTCCAGCCACCCAGAAATATCTGTCCGGCCAGCAGCACCAGGGCGAGGCGGGCGGCCATGCGCAGCGCGCCGGGCGAGGTGACTGGTTGCGGCCACAGGCGTTCACAGGCAACCCAGCACAACAGGCCTAAGGTCAGCAGTCCGCCCAGCAAGTGGGCACTTACCACCAGGGGCTTCAACAACAGGGTCACCGTCCACATGCCAAGCAGACCCTGAAAAACGACCAGCGGCACCAGCCAGTAAACCGCCGCGGACGCCGGCGCGGCCCCACGCCGCCACCACACCAGCAACGCCTGCAAAACGATGCCGAGCCCTAAGGTGCTGGCCAGGTAGCGGTGGATCATTTCGCGCCAGGCCTTGCCAACCTCGAGTGGCCGTGAGGCCCACTGCGGATCTTCGAGGTGCACCTCGGGCGCGCTTTCGGGCACGCTCAGGCGCCCATAGCATCCCGGCCAGTCCGGGCAGCCGAGACCGGCATCGCTGAGCCGAACGTAAGCGCCGAACACGATCACCGTCAGCGCCAGCGCCGGCAACAGCCAGGTCAGCAGGCGCAACAGCGATGAAAGGTCAGTTGATTTTTGAACCACGCAGCAATCGCTTCAGATCTTTCTTGATGTCCGCCGGTACGTCGACGTTGGAATAATAGATCATGATCTGGCCGCGCCAATCAAGGAATACCACGCCCTGTTCGTGCCCGTTATTGTCGCTCGCGGTGCTGACCGCAGCAGCCAGATAGCGACGCGCGGCGGGATTGGCCAGCACCTGCAGTCCCGGCGCGTCGACCGCCTCGTCGAGCAGTGATACGAGCCGCACGCGCGTACTGTCATGACCAAGAACGCTGTGAATGGTGGTAAGCATGGTCTGAACAGCGCGGCAGTCCGCGCCGCAGGTCGGCGCGTAATACAGCATCGCCCATTCGCCCGGACCGAGTTCGATATCGCCCAACGGCGCCAGCGCCGCACTGGCCTTGATGTCGATAGGCGGGCGGATCAGCGTACCGCGATTGACCAGCCCGTGTTCGCCGGGCGGGCGTGCCACCGCCATCCACCAGGCCAGCAGGATCGGTGCGACAAACACCGCGACGACGGTAGCCGCAATCACGCGCGGCGACACGCCGCGCCGACCTGGCTGTTCATCCACGGATCGGTCCTCGGCGGCGCACCTGCCACCAACCAATGGCTGCGAGCACCACCGCCATTGCGAACCACTGCACCGCGTAAGCGGTATGCCGCGCCGAACCGTCACCGGGCGCCGGCCATTCGGTGACCAGCGCAGCCGGCTGCCCACCGTCAAGATAAACCACTGCCGGCCACAGTTCGTGACCGAGCACGTCCGACAGGCCGTCAAGCGCGACGCGCTGCACGCGCAGCAGCTGTGGCGACAGCCATTCGGCGTCGTGCGCGGCGCTATCCATGACCAGCCCGACCACCGGTGCATCACCCAGGTAGCCTGCCAGTGTCGTTGCATCGTCGCCGGCGGCAACCTCGGGCAATGCCGAACGCGAACCCGGCACCACCGTCCAGCCACGGTCAACGAGGATGGTGCGTCCGCCGTCGGTGAGGAAAGGGGTCAAGACTTCGTAGCCGACCCGACCATGGCGGATGCGGTTGTCGAGCAATACGTTGACCTCGAGATAGCGTCCACTGAGGTGGACGCGTCGCCACCGATAGTCTGCGGAAGCGGCGCCCTGTTCGATCGCGTCGAACTCGAGCGGACGGTCGGCGAACGCCGTGCTGTAAGCAGCGTAGCGTTCGCGCTTCTGCGCCGCGCGCTCGAGTTGCCACAGGCCGAGACTGACCAGCACCGAGCAGGCGAGGGTGAACAGGATGTACAGGGTGATGCGATGGGTCATGACGATTGTGGTTCGATCGGCGAATCCTGATAATGCCTCGACGTTCAAACCCTGGCGCAGCACATGGCTGACTCACCGATTATCAAAGCTTTCATTATCGGGATCTTCATATTGATCCTGATCTCGCTCGGTACAGCGTTCGTGAGCCTGTTCCGCGGCAAAGACCCTCAGGGCACGGCGACCGTCAAAGCGTTGACCGTACGGGTTGCGCTTTCGATCGGCCTGGTCGCGATTATCGCCATACTCTATTCGCTCGGCATCATTACGCCGAACGGCTGAACAAAAAAAAGCGCCACCTCGAAGTGGCGCTTTTTTTGTCCTGCACGGACCCTGGATTACAGCCAGTAGACGAAAATAAACAGGCCGATCCAGACCACGTCGACGAAGTGCCAGTACCACGCCACCGCTTCGAAGCCGAAGTGGTGCTTGGGCGTGAAATGGCCCTTGATGGAGCGCCCGAGGATGGTCGCGAGCATGATGGTGCCCATGGTGACATGGAAACCATGAAATCCGGTCAGCATAAAAAACGTCGCGCCGTAGATGCCGGAGTTCAGGGTCAGACCGAGTTCGTGGTAGGCGTGACCATATTCCTGCGCCTGAAAACCGACAAACAGCGCGCCGAGCGCGACGGTCACGACCAGCCCGGCAATCAGATGCTTGCGGCTGCCGATCTTGAGACCCCAGTGCGCCCAGGTTACGGTCGCGCCGCTGGTCAGCAGGATCAGGGTGTTCCAGAACGGCACGCCCCAGGCGCCGATGGTTTCCTTGAAATGTGTGAAGCCATAGGTCGAAGGTGACTCGAACAGCGGCCACGCGGCGGCAAACTCCGGCCACAGGAACTGGTTGGTGGCGGCCCCTGAGCCTTCGCCACCCAGCCACGGCACCGAGTAGATGCGGGCGTAATAAAGCGCGCCGAAAAACGCCGCAAAAAACATCACTTCAGAAAAAATGAACCACGCCATGCCCATGCGAAAACTGACATCGACCTGGTCGTTATAGATGCCGCCTTCGCTTTCCTTGATCACGACGCCGAACCAGCCGAACAGCATGAAAACGAACAGCAGGAACCCGCAACCCAGGATGGTCGGACCGATGCTGCCGCCGTTCAGGGTCGTAGCGCCGCCGACGAACATGGTGAAAATCGCGATAGATGCGGTCACCGGCCAATGGCTTGGTTCGGGGATGTAGTAGTCGGAATGTGCTTCAGCCATGACTTTCAATTCTCTGGTTAAAGTTAACTTGTGTCTTCACGTTCAGGACGGCGGCGGCGGATCGGCAGCGCTCGGCCTGGCCGCCGTTTCGACGGACTCGAAAAAGGTGTAGGCCAGCGTTACCACCGAGACCCGCGCCGGGAGCTTGGGGTCGACCACGAAACGCACCGGCATGAGGCGCTTTTCACCGGCCGCAAGGGCCTGCTGCGAAAAGCAGAAACATTCGGTTTTGTTGAAATACCGTGCCGCGGCGCTTGGCGCCACGCTCGGCACCGCGCTGCCGGTCACCGGGTACTGGGCAAAGTTGACGGCTTCGAACTCGACCATGGTTTCGGCGCCGGGATGGACCTCGATCTTGTTCTGCACGGGACGGAACTCCCACGGCATGCCGGCGTTGACGTTGGTCACGAATTCGACGGTAACGAGACGCGATTCATCGACTACCGTGGCTTCGGCGTCGGCGCTCGACAGACGTCCGGTCTTGCCGTTCAGCCCGGTGATTTCGCAGAACACGTTGTACATCGGCACCAGCGCATAACCGAACGCAAACATCAGGCAGGTTGCCACCAGCAGGCGCGTGACGACACGACGGTTGGCCTGGACTAGGTGCTGCTTGGTCATGGCTCAGCTCACAGGTGCGAAATAATCGCCCAGGCATAAATCGCCAGGGCCAGCACGCCCAGCGCAAGCGCGGTACGTACCGCGGCCTTGCGCTGGTGGTTACGCGAGTCCGGACCTTGCGCTGCCATGGTCCTGCTCAGCGCATGCCGCCTTCGATGCTGGCCGGTTCCGGCGGCGTGTTGAAGCTGTGGTAAGGCGGCGGTGACGGCAGCGTCCATTCCAGCCCGTGCGCGCCTTCCCAGACCTGGTCGGTGGCCTTGGCGCCGCCCTTGATGCACTTCACCACCAGATACAGGAACAGGAACTGCGAAACGCCGAAAACGAATCCGCCGATACTCGAAACCTGGTTGAAATCGGTGAACTGCACGGCGTAATCGGGAATACGCCGCGGCATGCCGGCCAGGCCCAGGAAGTGCTGCGGAAAAAACAGCACGTTGACCGAAATCGTCGATATCCAGAAGTGCCACTTGCCGAGCGTTTCATCGTACATGTGCCCGGTCCATTTCGGCAGCCAGAAATAGGCCCCGGCCATGAGCGCAAATATCGCGCCGGTGACCAGTACGTAATGGAAATGCGCGACCACGAAGTAGGTATCGTGGTACTGGAAATCGACCGGCGTGACGCCCAGCATCAGGCCCGAGAAACCGCCGATGGTGAACAACACCACGAACGCCAGCGCAAACAGCATCGGCACCTCGAAGGTCATCGAGCTGCGCCACATGGTCGCCACCCAGTTGAACACCTTCACCCCGGTCGGCACCGCGATGAGGATGGTGGTGTACATAAAAAACAGTTCGCCGGCGAGCGGCATACCGACGGTGAACATGTGGTGCGCCCAGACGATGAACGACAGGAACGCGATCGCGCCGGTCGCGTAGACCATCGAGCTGTAGCCGAACAACGGCTTGCGCGCGAAGGTCGGGAATGATGGCGGACACGATGCCGAATGCCGGCAGGATCAGGATATAAACCTCGGGGTGTCCGAAAAACCAGAAGATGTGCTGAAACATCACCGGGTCACCACCACCGGCGGCGCTGAAAAATGCGGTGCCGAAAAACTTGTCGGTGAGCAGCATGGTCACCGCGCCGGCGAGTACCGGGATCGAGGCGATGAGCAGGAATGCGGTGATGATCCAGGTCCACACAAACAGCGGCAGTTTCATCAGCGTCATGCCGGGGGCGCGCATATTGAACACCGTGGCGATGATGTTGATGGCGCCGGCGATCGACGAGGCGCCCATGAAATGCACCGCGAAGATCAGGAACGGAAATGCATTGCCGGTCTGCAACACCAACGGCGGATACATGGTCCAGCCGCCGGCCGGCGCGCCGCCTTCCATGAACAGGGTGCTCAGCAGCAGCGTAAATGCGAACGGCAGGATCCAGAAGCTCCAGTTATTGAGGCGCGGCAGGGCCATGTCCGGCGCGCCGATCATCATCGGGATCATCCAGTTCGCAAAGCCGGTCCAGGCCGGCATCACGGCGCCGAAAATCATGACCAGCGCGTGCATGGTGGTCATGGAATTGAAAAACTGCGGATCGACGAACTGCAGGCCCGGCGAAAACAGCTCCAGGCGGATAATCATCGCCATCGCACCGCCGATGAAAAACATCATCAGCGAAAACAGCAGGTAGAGCGTGCCGATGTCTTTGTGGTTGGTGGTAGTCAACCAGCGCATCATCCCGGAAGGGTGATGGTCGTGGTGATCGTCGTGGTGGGTCGCTGCCTCACTCATGGGGTAACCTCTGCTGTACTACCGCTCGCGCGGCTCGTTAACAAACTGATCTCGTGACGTCCGTTCGCAGGCCCGCGGGCGCTACTCGTTATTGTCCGCAACGGCCGCGGTGACCGGGATAGTGGCGGAGGCTTGCTGCATCTCGCCTTTTTTCTTCTCGACCCAGGCCGCGTAGTCGGCCTCGTTGCACGGCCTCGACCACGATCGGCATGAAGCCGTGGTCCTTGCCACACAGTTCCGCACACTGCCCGCGGTAAACGCCTTCCTTTTCGATCAGGGCCCAGGATTCGTTGATGAAGCCGGGGATGGCGTCGCGTTTCCAACCCAACGCCGGTACCCACCAGGCGTGGATGACGTCGCCGGCGGTGGTCAGGAAGCGGATTTTTTTATGGGTCGGTACGACCAGGCGGTTGTCGACGTCGAGCAGGTAATGCGGCACGCTGTTCGGATCGATACCCGAATCCATCTGGCGGGCAACGTTGCTGTCGGCGGCGATGGTGCTGAACAGGCCGATGCCTTCGTCAACGTACTGGTAGTGCCATTTCCATTGATAACCCGTGACCTTGATGGTCATGTCCGGATCGGACACGTCTTCCATCATGATCAGGGCCTTGGTCGCCGGCACCGCCATCCCGACCAGGATCAGAAACGGCACCACGGTCCATAACATTTCGACGGTGGTACTTTCGTGCCACTGCGCGGGTTGCGCGCCTTTGGATTTACGGAACACGATGATCGAATAAAACATGACGCCGAAAACGAGCACGCCGATCACCACGCAGATGCCGAGAATGAGCATGTGCAGGTCGTAAATTTCGTTACTGAAGGGCGTTACGCCGCGGGGCAGGTTCAAGCCCCATTCGGCGCTGGCGCCCAGCGGCAACAGCAACAGCGTGCCGAACAGAGCCCTGCACAATGCGGACCCGGGTAGTGGTGAGAATGTCATGCTTCTGGCTCCCCGTACCGCCGTGCCCGCGCACGGCCGGATTGGTGCTTTTTCCGGTTTCAAGTTGTCGTTTTCGTTTGCTGCGCCATGGCGCGCTGCCGTGGCAGCCGCCATCCTGGCGCGCGGGTTCGAGTACCGGCCAGGCGCCACTGGATGGCCCGCGACGGGGTATCGAAGCGCCTAGTTTAACGCTTTTTTTTCAGCGCGTTAATCAGCGCAAGCGAGAACGATTCGCGTTCACCGTCGGTGAGGAAGCGGCCCAGTTCAATCGCGCGGCCCTGCTGGCGCACGGTCAGGCGCTGGGGCTGCCAGCGGCCGGGTGGCGCGCGCAGTTCGATGCGCACCCAGAAACAGTTGAATTCGTCGCGTGAGACGCGCTCGCGCGCACCGCGCTCGATGATCAGCTGGTCGCCGTCCAGTCGCACTAGCTCGCGCCGTTCGCCTTCACGCAGCACCACATAGAAGGCGGCGCCGACGGCGAGTGCCTCCAGGCCGGAAAAAGGCAGCACCAGGGGCAGCCCGAGAGCCAGGAAAAACCCGCCGATGGCCAGGCTGACCAGGGTAACAGCGGCAATAAAGCGCTTTGCCGCGGGCCAGGTCATCGACCGCGTCGGCTGCAGCAGCCAGGCTACCGCGTCGTTGCCGTCGTGTTCGAGTTCGGTGATCACAGGTTGTCGACTACGGCCGCGAACGTCCTGCCGTGGCGCCCAGGCTGGCAGCGAGTTTCAGTGCGGCTTCGCCAAGCGCCGTGTCGGCCTGCCAACCGACGATGCCGAGGCACGGTGCGGGCAGCCGCTCGCTGATACTCTCGATAACCGTGTCCAGCGCATGCAGGTCGGGATCGAGGATATTCGCGACCCAGCCGTACAGATCCAGACCGCTTGCGGCGATGGCCCGAGCGCTGAGCAGCGCGTGGTTGATACAGCCCAGCCGCACACCGACCACCAGCAGCACCGGCAGGCCCAGGGCGCGCGCGAGGTCGGCGACGGTGTGGGTGGGTGACAGCGGTACCAGCCAGCCGCCGACGCCTTCGACGACCACAAAGTCGGCGGCGGCCGCGCAGCGGCGGTAAGCAGCAAGGATAAGCTCGAGATCGATCTCGGTAGCGCTCTCGGCGGCGGCGATATGGGGTGAGGTCGGCGGCGCGAACAGGTAAGGATTGCGGATCTCGGCGGCGATCGCCGTGTTCGAAGCACGCTCCAGTGCGGTGACATCGGCGTTCTGCAGGCGACCATCGACCAGTGTCGCGCCACTTGCGATCGGCTTCATACCGAGCGCGGCATAGCCGCCGGCGTCGAGGGCGCGCAGCAGCGCGCAGCTGACATAGGTTTTGCCGCAGTCGGTATCGGTGCCGGTGATAAAAATGCTCATCGCCGGCGCCGCAGTTGCTGCAGCGGGAAAACCTGCTCGTGGCCGCGCTGCGGCGGTGGCGCATCGGTCACCCACGCGTGTCCGTAGACAACTTCGTAGGTCGCCGGCAGCTTGCCGTCACGGCGAAATGGTTCGTAGGCGGCCAGCAGGGCGCGCAGCTGGGTGCGCCCGAGGAGCCCGCGCGGCCGCTCGAGCGCGGCATTGGCGGCACCGATCCCTTTCAGGTCGCGCATCAGGTCCAACACCTGATCGTATTCTACGGTCAGGTATTCGGTTTCCATAACCGGGTCGGCAAAGCCGCTGTGGCCGAGCAGGTCGCCGATGTCGTGCATATCAATAAACGCGTTGACGTGGGCGGCGTCGGAAATCTGTGCGAACGCACTGCGCAATTCCCTGAGCGTGTCAGGGCCGAGGGTAGTGAAAAGAAACAAACCGCCGGGCTTGAGGATGCGCCGCACTTCGCGGAAAGCGTGATCGAGCTGCACACACCACTGCACGCTCAGACTCGAGAACGCGAGATCGAAACGGTCCGCGGCGAACGGCAACCGCTCGACGTCGCCGCACACGTAGTGTTGGCGCGAAAACCAGCGCGGACCTTCGGCGCGCGCCCGCGCCAGCATTGCCGGGGCGAGATCGCAGTGCGTGATCGCGGCGCGACGGTAGCGCCCGGCCAGCGCGCGCGCGCCGCGCCCGGTCCCGGAGCCGAGATCGATCACCGCCGTGGGTTCGAGCGTGACGTAATCGAGACGCTCCAACGCCCGCTTCGCGACTTCGCGCTGTAGCTGGTCGTGTTTGTCGTAGGTCGCCGCGGCTTTGTTGAAGCGCGCCGCGACGCGTTGCTTGTCGATCGGGTTGACGCTGGTTTCGGTCATGCTGGCAGGACCTCGGCGAGCGTGTGAACGAGCGCGTTGATGTCGGTCGCCGTGTGGGCTGCGGTGATCGTAATGCGCAGCCGCGCGGTGCCTTTGGGTACCGTCGGCGGGCGGATCGCGCGGACGTAAAAGCCGGCCGCGACGAGCGCCGCGGCGATCTCGAGGGCGCGGCGATCGTCACCGATCGGCACCGCCTGGATCGGTGTCGTGCTGGGCATCACGCGCAGGCCGGCGGTTTCGGCCGCGCGACGAAACAGGGCCACGTTCTCGGCCAGTTGCCGCCGCGGTCCGTCGTCGCTGCGCAGGCAGTCCAGCGCTTCCAGCGCCGCCGCCGCGCACACCGCCGGCAGTGCCGTGTCATAGATAAATGTGCGCGCACCTTGGGTCAGCAGCTCGATGATATTGGCCGGGCCGAGGATCACCGCGCCGACGGAGCCGAGCGCCTTGCCCAGCGTGATCATGGTAAGGGTGGTGACAGCCTCGGCGTCGAGGCTGGCCGCGGCGCCACGGCCGCCGCCGGTGACGCCGAAACCGTGGGCGTCATCGACGTAGAGAACCGCGCCCTGCGCAGCGGCGCAGGTTGCCAGCGCGGACAGCGGCGCGCAGTCGCCGTCCATGCTGAAAACCGATTCGGTGATCAGAAATTTGTGCCCGGTACAGGTTGTACCGAGCAGGTTCGCGGCGGCGTCGACATCGGCGTGGGCATAACGACGATGACGCGCGCCGCTGGCCAGGACGCCATCGATCAATGAGGCGTGGTTGAGGCGGTCATGGGCGACGAAATCGTCGCGTCCGATCAGCGCCGGCAGCGCGCCGGTATTGGCCAGGTAACCGGACGAAAACATCAGGCCGGCTTCCGTTCCGGTGAAGTCTGCGAGCTCGCGCTCAAGGGATTCATGCAGCGTCGAGCGGCCCGAAAGCAGCGCGGCGGCGCCGGCGCCGAAGCCCTGCCTGGGCAGTTCGGCGGCGACGCGAGCGAGGACGCGCGGATGGGCAGCGAGGCCGAGATAATCGTTGCTGGTGAAATTGACCAGATGACGGCCAGCGATTTCGATACGGGCGCGTTGCGGTCCGAGCCGCGTTTCCAGCGTACGCAGCAGGTCACTGGCGCGGACGCGTTCGAGCTCGGCGGTTACGCGCGCGAGAAAAGCGGCTGTCACCTGCGCGCGCGCATCAACCGTGAGCGATGGTGCTCGGCGACAGGCCGAGGCGCGCGAACAGTTGCTGGTCGGCGCTGACCAGCGGGTTCTCGGTGGTAAGTAATTCGTCGCCGTAAAAAATCGAATTCGCGCCGGCAAAAAAACTCAAGGCCTGGGCTTCGTCGGTCATGGCGGTACGGCCGGCTGAGAGACGCACATATGAGCGCGGCATCAGCACGCGCGCGACGGCGATGGTGCGGACGAAATCGATCGGATGAACGGCTTCGACATTGGCGAGCGGCGTACCCTCGACGCGGACCAGGAGATTGATCGGCACCGATTCGGGGTGCTGCGGAAGATTGGCCAGGGTGCGCAACAGTTCGGCGCGATCGGCGAGGCTTTCACCGAGCCCGACGATACCGCCGCAGCACACGTTAATGTCCGCATCGCGAACATTGGCGAGCGTGGTCAGGCGGTCGTCATAAGTTCGAGTGGAAATGATTTCGCCATAAAATTCGGGCGAGGTATCGAGGTTGTGGTTGTAGTAGTCGAGGCCGGCGTCGGCCAGGCGGCGCGCCTGGCCGGCATTCAGCATGCCGAGGGTGACGCAGGTTTCCATGCCGAGCTGGCGTACGCCTTCGATGAGGGTCACAACCTTGTCGAGATCGCGGTCCTTCGGTGAACGCCAGGCGGCGCCCATACAAAAGCGTGTGGCGCCGGCGTCGCGCGCGCTGCGCGCGGCGGTGAGGACGGTTTCAAGGTCGAGTACCGGGGTAGCTTCGACGCCGGTATCGAAGCGCGCGCTCTGCGGGCAATAAGCGCAGTCTTCGGGGCAGCCGCCACTTTTGATATTGAGCAGGGTGCTGAGCTGAACTTCGTTGGGATCAAAAGCGGCTCGATGCAGGCCGTGGGCGCGGTACAGCAGATCGTTGAACGGCAGCGTAAAAAGCGCTTCGACGTCGGCATGGCTCCAGTCGTGGCGGAACGCGGTCGGCTCGACGGCGGCGGGTGAAGTAATTGCGTGCATGGCTGAAATCCGGTGAGTTTGAGGGTAAGTTGACCCTTGGGTTGTTTCGAGAACTGCGTCATGGATGAGGCAGGCGGCGCGTCAACTTTAGGCGAGTTGCTAAAAGTGTACAACGGGCTGCGCGCACGCTGCCTGCTGTGCGGTGCGGTCAGCCGCGGCAGTGGGCTGTGCGCCGGTTGTCACGGCGATCTGGCGCGGCCGGCGGGCATCGGTTGCGGTCTTGAGTTGTCGTTCATAACGGCATGCTTTGCCGCGTTTGAATATACCTATCCGCTCGACCGCATCATCCGCGACAGTAAATTTTCTCGGGATCTGGCTGCGCTTGCTTCATGCGCTGTAATGCTGACATCGGAGGTGAGCCCTTACTTACCAGAGGTCGACCTGGTTGTGCCGGTACCGCTCAGCAGGTGGCGCTATATCGCTCGAGGCTATAACCAGGCACGCGAAATCGCACGTCCGCTGGCCGCGGCGCGAGGGTTCCGGCTCGACCGGGGTGAGGTGCGCAGGCGTCGACATCGAGCACCGCAGTCGCGACTGCCTGCGGCGGAACGGGCGGCGAACGTGTCGGGAGTCTTTGTCTGCAGGCGCCGCTACGCCGGCGAGCGGATCCTGATCGTCGACGACGTGATCACCACCGGCGCAACCATCGTTGAACTGGCGCGTACCCTGAAAGCGGCCGGGGCCGGGCCGGTGTATGCCGCGGCCCTGGCCGTTGTCCTCTAGCAGGGTGGTGAAAAACTACTGCGGATGCCGTGGGCGGCGTTGTGCGCTCGCCTGCGGTCCTCATTTATCGACATAAACTCCGGTCCTCGTCTCGCGCACGCCTTGCCCACGGCATTCCTCGCGACGTTTTTCACCACCCTGCTGCAGGGCAGGTGAAAAACTACTGAGGCGGTCGTGCGCGGCGTTGCGGACTCGGCAGCCAGCCTCATTTACACCAGTAAACTCCGGTCCTCGTCTCGCGCACGCCTTGCCCACGGCATGTATCGCGACGTTTGTTGTCTCCAGACTCCTAGATATCGACGTTTGTCACAGACAGGGCGTGCTGCTCGATGAATTCTCGACGCGGCTCGACCTGGTCACCCATCAAGGTCGAAAAAATCTGGTCGGCGGCAACGCCGTCTTCGATATGGACCTGCACCAAGTTGCGGGTTTCGAGGTTCATGGTGGTTTCCCACAGCTGATCCGGGTTCATTTCGCCAAGGCCTTTATACCGTTGCACCGTGGTGCCGCGGCGCGCGGTTTCGAGCAGATCGGCGTAGACCGCACCGAGGGTTTCGATCGGGGTGCGTTCGTCGCCGCGGATCACCGCTGAGCCGGCCGCAAGGCGGTCGTCGAACAGGCGGCCGAGGCGGTTCAGATGCCGATATTCGGAGCTGATAAAAAACTCGCGCGGCAGATTGGCCAGGGTCAGCGAACCATTCGCACTGAGGCGGATCTCGATATGCCAGCGTTCGGTGTCGCTGTAGGACAGCTCGACGCCGAGCACCGCCGCGGCGCCCTGGCGACGCACCAGCTCTGCGCGCAGATCGTCTACCCACGCGGACAACACCTCGCGGGCGACAAAAGCGGGTTCTTCAAGAGCGCGCGTGGTTCTGCATGCGTTCAGCACCGCTGCCGGATAGCGGATCTCCTGACGCCGCTGGATCTGTTGCAGGAGAAGGTATTCACGGCCGATTTCGATCAGCCGCTCGTTGGCAATACGGCTGTCGCCGAGGTCGATTTCGGTGTCGCCGGTCGCCACCTCCATAAAGTATGCGCCGAGTTCGAGTTCGTCTTTGAGGTAACGCTCCTGCTTGCCTTTCTTGACCTTGAACAACGGCGGCTGCGCGATATAAATGTGTCCACGCTCGATCAGCTCGGGCATCTGCCGGTAGAAAAACGTCAGCAACAGGGTGCGGATATGTGAGCCGTCGACATCGGCGTCGGTCATGATGATGATGCGGTGGTAGCGCAGCTTTTCCGGATCATATTCATCTTTTCCGATCCCGCAGCCGAGGGCGGTGATCAGGGTGCCGACTTCGGAAGACTGCAGCATCTTGTCGAAGCGCGCCTTCTCGACGTTGAGGATCTTGCCCTTGAGCGGCAATATCGCCTGGTTTTTGCGATCGCGACCCTGTTTGGCCGAACCGCCGGCGGAGTCACCCTCGACGATAAATAACTCGGACTTGGCCGGGTCGCGCTCCTGACAGTCGGCAAGCTTACCCGGGAGTCCGGCGATATCGAGCGCCGTTTTACGCCGCGTCAGCTCACGCGCCTTGCGCGCCGCCTCGCGCGCACGCGCGGCTTCGACAATCTTGGCCATAATCGCGCGAGCTTCTTGAGGATGCTCTAAAAGAAACGTATTTAACTTATCGAAAACAATGTATTCGACGATGCCTTTGACTTCGCTGGAGACCAGTTTGTCCTTGGTCTGCGAGGAAAACTTGGGATCGGGGACCTTCACCGACAGCACGGCAGTTAGCCCTTCACGGACGTCCTCGCCGGCGACGGTGACCTTGTTTTTGGCGGCGAGGCCCTCGCGATCAATATATTGATTCAGGGTTCGAGTCAGGGCGCCGCGCAGGCCAGCGAGGTGACTGCCGCCATCGCGCTGCGGGATGTTGTTGGTATAGCAGAAGATGTTCTCCTGGTAGGAGTCATTCCACTGCAACGCGATTTCTACGCCGACGTCATCCTTGTCGGAAGTGATGTGGATAACTTCCGGATGCAGTGGCGTTTTTGTTTTGTTCAGGTGTTCGACAAACGCGGCAATACCGCCGACGTATTGAAACTCATCGCTTTTACCGCTGCGTTCGTCAAGCAGACTGATCAGCAGTCCGGAGTTCAGGAATGACAGTTCGCGCAGGCGTTTGGCCAGGATGTCGTAGTGGTACTCGGTATTGGTGAACGTTGCGGTACTGGGTAGAAATCGGATCTCCGTCCCGCTGCGTTCAGCATCACCGATAGCCTCCAACGGCCCTTGCGCGACACCGTGTTTGTAATGCTGTCGCCAGACTTTGCCTTCGCGGCGAATAACCAGCGTCAGCTCACTGGACAGCGCATTTACGACCGACACCCCGACCCCATGCAGTCCACCGGAGACCTTGTAGGAGTTATCGTCGAATTTACCGCCTGCGTGCAGGGTCGTCATGATGACTTCCGCGGCGGACAGCTGCTCTTCTTCATGCAGGTCGACAGGGATCCCGCGGCCGTCGTCGATGACCGTCACGGATTCATCACTGTGGATTCGTACATCGATGCGGGTGCAGTGTCCGGCGAGGGCTTCATCCACACAGTTATCCACTACTTCAAAAACCATGTGGTGGAGCCCGGTACCGTCGTCGGTATCGCCGATATACATCCCGGGACGCTTGCGGACGGCGTCCAATCCTTTCAGGACCTTGATATTTTTGGAGTCGTAAGTCATTGGTTTCTCCGCAATTCAGGCGATAGCCGCCGGGTAGGCTTGTTCCACGTGGAACATCGATTGGGTACTCTCGGCGACCTCTGGAAGTTCGGCGATCTTTATCGCGGTAAACACCCGCTGGCCGCCACTCCGGTTGATCATGTCCACAACCCCGCTGCGCATTTTATCATCTAGCTCGGCGGCAAGATCATCGACCAGGATCACCGGTCGTATACCGACCTCTCGGTGGATAAAGCCGGCCAGGGCCATTAGGATGCTGCAAACAATAAACTTGCCCTGCCCCCGCGAAATTCGCCTTGCGACTGTTTTACCATCTCCCCGCAGTGCAACATCGGCGCGATGCATACCGCTTGCGGTATAGCCAGACCGGAGATCCCGCGTCCATGATTGTTCGAGTTCCTGAAGCAGTCCCTGGGTGCGGTTCCAGCCCGGTGCATAATGCAACTTCAGCGGTCCCAGACGTTCCTGAAGTGGATTGTCGGCCAGTGCCTGGTTTACACAGGCCACAACCTGTTGGCGCCGCAGGTCAATCTGCTCGGCCAGCGACACCAGTTGCTGATTCCAGAAACCAGCTTCTCGAACCGGCGCCTGCCGGCGCAGCAGTTCATTACGCTGTCGCAACGCGGTGCGATAACTTTTCCACGCCGATACGTAACCTGGTTCCACGTGGAACATGGTGCGATCTATAAGTGCCCGTCGATTGCTCGGATTCTCGGTCAGGATATCCGCCGCCTTGGAATTGATGACCAGCATCGGCACCCGCTGCGCCAACACTGACGCTGCCTGGATGGCCTGCCCGTCAACCGAAATAGCGGTCTCTCCGGCCTGCTTGCGCACGGCCACCGCGAACCTGCCCCCCGCTTCTCCGTTCAGAACCGCCCGTACCGAGAGCCCTTCGGACCCGCTACGCACAATATCCAGCGCCCGGTTCGATAAAAACGACTTACCCCAGCTGGCGAGCGCAAACGCCTCCAGAACGCTCGTTTTGCCACTGCCGTTCGCACCCCAGATCAGGCTGGTCTCAGCGCCCGGACTGAATTCAAGCTGGGTAAGACAGCGAAGATTCGTAATCGATAGCGATTCAAACCGCATTCGAACGCGTAAGGACCGCTTAGGAACGAATCCGACCGATCATTACAGACGCATCGGCATTACGACGTAGCGCGAGCTTTCATCGCTCGGCGAACGCATGAGACAACTGCTGTTGCCGTCGATCAGATCAACACGCACGGTATCCGACCGCATGACGCCGAGCACATCGAGTAGATAGGACACGTTAAAACCGACTTCGATCGTATCCCCGGCATAATCGATCTCGATTTCCTCCTCGGCCTCTTCCTGCTCCGGGTTGTGCGCAACGGCCGTAAGCAGGTTTTTCTTCAGGATTAATCGAATGCCGCGAAACTTCTCGTTCGACAGGATCGACGCGCGGCTGAGTCCGGCCCGCAGAGTCTCTCGATCGGCCAGGATAGGTGTTTCACTTTCACGCGGTATAACCCGCTCGTAATCCGGGAAGCGGCCATCGACCAGCTTCGTCGTCAGCGACTGCTTGCCGGTTGCGACGCGCAGGTGGTTATCACCGATCGTGACCGTCACCCGATCTTCCGCCCCGTTCAGGAGTCGCGAAATTTCCAGAACTCCTTTTCGCGGCAGAATGTACTGACACGGTGCGTCTACCGACAGCTCTATGGTTTTATCAGTTAGCGCCAGGCGATGTCCGTCCGTCGCTACCGCGCGAATGCGGTCATTATCCATTTCCAGCAACAGGCCGTTGAGGTAATACCGGACGTCCTGGTGCGCCATTGCAAAATGGGTACTCTCGAGCAGATCGGTCAGTGTCTCGGTTTCTATCTCAAACGTTAACCCCACCTCGAAACTACCAATGGAAGGAAACTCGTCGGCTTTCATGCTGGCCAGGGAAAAACGACTACGGCCCGATGCAATCTTGGTTTTCGCGCCACTGCCCTCGATCGACAGTTCGGCTTCGGCCGGCAAGGCTCGGCAGATATCGAAAATTTTCCGTGCCGGTAAAGCCAAGGCGCCGTCTGTGCCCGGTTCCGTTTCGAACTCACACAGCAATTCAACTTCCATATCGGTTGCGGTCACCTGTACCGATGACCCTTCAACCTGAAACAACAGATTACTCAGGATCGGCAGGGTCTGACGCCGTTCGACGACATTATTCGCTGCCTGGAGCACCGGTAATAATATTTCTCTTGGTAATTTGATCTTCATTGTTTATATCTATTATTAGTCGCCGTTTTTACGGGTATAACTAAATTTTCGAGTAAAATCAAAATCTTATTGTTCTATTTTTGACCGCTCAAGGTAGTGTGTGCTGTGGATAAGCTGCGCATGAAATTCCCTGAACATGACGTGCTTTTTTATCCACAGGTTTATCTCACGTTCACTCTCAGGTTGTGAGTATCCTTTCCAGATTGGTGTAGTCTTCCAGTATGCGGCTGTCACTGGCCTTCAGTTCCGCGATTTTCCTGCAGGCGTGGATCACGGTCGTATGATCGCGCCCGCCAAAGGCGTCGCCGATTTCAGGCAGGCTGTGGTTGGTTAAATCCTTGGACAAGGCCATGGCGACCTGGCGGGGCCGGGCGATCGAGCGATTGCGGCGTTTCGACAACAGATCCGCGACCCGGATCTTGTAATACTCGGCAACGGTTTTCTGAATGCTGTCCATGGTGATCAGCCGATCCTGCAAAGCCAGCAGATCGCGCAACGCTTCCTTGGCGAACTCCAGCGTGATCGGATTGCCGGTAAAGTGAGCGTTTGCTATCACCCGGTGCAAAGCGCCTTCGAGTTCGCGAACGTTGGAACGAAAGCGCTTGCCGATAAAAAAGGCGACCTCATGGGGCAGGTCTATGCCACCCTGGTGGGCTTTACGCATCAGGATCGCGACCCGTGTTTCGAGTTCGGGTGGTTCGATAGCGATCGTCAAACCCCAGCCGAAGCGCGATTTGAGCCGTTCCTCGACCCCCGAAACCTCCTTGGGATAGCGGTCGCAGGTCAGCACGATTTGCTGCTGGCCTTCAAGTAACGCATTGAAAGTATGGAAAAATTCTTCCTGAGAGCGCTCTTTGCCAGCAAAAAACTGGATATCGTCGATGAGCAGCGCGTCGACCGAGCGGTAATAACGTTTGAAATCCGTGATGACGTTATGTTGCAGCGCTTTCACCATGTCAGCGACAAAACGTTCGGAATGCAGGTATACCACCTTGGCACCCTTGCGGCTGTCACCGATCAGATTGCCCACCGCATGCATCAGATGGGTTTTGCCCAGGCCGACACCACCACAGATAAACAGCGGGTTATAGGCTTTTCCCGGGTTTTCAGCGACCTGGAAGGAAGCCGCGCGGGCGAGCTGGTTTGATTTACCTTCCACGAACGACTCGAAGGTAAAATCCGCTTTCAGTCCGCTGCCGCGCTGGCCGCCCGCTTCCGCCGCCTGCGGCGCGGTCTGTACGGCAGATCTCGGTGTCGTTACAACCGGCATCTCGTCGCGCTGGTTTCGCGAGCCGACCCCGATGCTCAAGACAATGCCGTTGGTCGGCGCGATATCGTTCAGGATCACCTGAATGCGTTCACTGTACTTATCCCGGATCCAGTCCAGCACAAAACGGTTCGGCGCCAGGATCTCAAGCCCATTGTCCTCTTCCACGGCCTGCAGCGGCCGGATCCAGGTGTTGTATTGCTGCGCCGAGAGTTCTCGCTCGAGCTGCACCAAACACTGCTGCCAAATAGAGGTCTGCACCGCGGGCGTCTTCTTTATTTTCGATGGGAGGGACGGTCGGGGCGAGTGTATACGCGATCCCTGAACTTATCCACAAGGGCGCCGGCGGCCCAATACCGAGCTGAAATGATTGACTTTTTTCCTCAAGCCAGCCTACTATCGCGGCCCTTTTTCGGGGCGCCGCCAGACCGCGTCCATGCCAGTCCAACCGAGCACCTTTTGAACCATGAAACAGACATTCCAACCCGGGCGACTGAAGCGCGCCCGCAAACACGGATTCCGCGCACGGATGAAAACCAAAGGTGGCCAACGCGTTATCAAGGCACGACGCGCCCGCGGCCGTGCCCGGCTCGCGGCACAGTAATTAATTCACCCGAGGGCGGTGCCCCGTCGAGCGGCCACCGCTTCCGGCGCGCGCAGCGCATACTGCGCGGATCCGAGTTCATTCATACGATGCGCGTAGGCAAGCGCTTTAATCAAGGCGCGTTCACGGTGTACCTGGCCGCCAGCCCCTGCCGGCATGCCCGCCTCGGCATCGCTGTCGGACGCCGCGTGTCCTTGAAAGCCCACGAACGCAACACCATCAAACGTATCATTCGTGACTGTTTTCGCCGCGAAGCCGCCGCTCTGCCCGCCATGGACATTGTTTTCAATGCCCGCCCGCCGGCCGCAAAAAATACCCGCGCAGAACTCGCCATGACGGTACGGGCGGCCTTGACCCGTGCTCGCCAGGAATCGGCGTACTCATCGACGCAGCGCTCGTCACCGGACCCGGCCTGATGGATAACATCCGCCTGTTCCTGGTCGCCACCTTGTCCTTTCTTGGCCTGCTGCTGTGGCAGGCCTGGGATGCCGATTACGGCTCCGCGCCCGCGCCGGTGGCCGTTGAACCAACCGTCGATGCGCCCGAGTTGCCGCGCAGCGATGACAGCCCCGATTTACCCGTGGCCGCGGCGAACGAAACCTTAACTCCGGCGGTACCTGCAGTTACCGGCCCGCCATCGGAAGCGCCAAGCGATCCCGCGGGTACCGCACACGTCATAGACGTGCGTACCGATCTGTTCGACATCACACTGTCCACCACCGGTGGCAACCTGGTGCGCGCCGCGCTGCGCGATTATCCGGTCGACCCCAAGGTCCCGGAAGTGTCGGTCGAACTGCTCGGTGAACACCCGCCCCAGGTGTTTGTCTACCAGGGCGGTCTCGCCGGCCAGGGCGCCCTGCCCAATCATCACAGTACCTATCACGCCGAGTCGACCAGCTACACCATGGCGCCGGGCGCCGACGAACTCGTCGTACCCTTAAGCTGGCGCAGCGACGACGGCATCGAGGTCGAAAAACGTTATCGCTTCAAGCGCGACCGTTACACCATCACCGTCGAGTACGAGATCACGAACGGCACCGCTGCACCGTTGCGCATTCATCAATATGAACAGCTCAAGCGCAACGAAGAATCTTCGCGCCAGGGCATGGTCTACACCTATACCGGCGCGGCACTATCGATCCCGGAAAAACGCTTCGAAAAATTCGACTTCGATGATCTCGAAGAGCAGGCCATCGCAGCCAGCGCGGCGGATAGCTGGATCGGGATCCTGCAGCACTATTTTGTTGCCGCCCTGGTGCCCCCACCGACGCAGGTTTCGCAGTATTACTCCAAGGTCCTGGAAAACCACGTCTACCTGGTTGGCTTCCTGAGCCCGGCCGCCGAGGTGCTCGGTGGACGCAGCCATACGTTCACCAGCACCATCTTCATCGGCCCCAAGCGCCATGACCGTCTCGGCAAGGTTGCGCCCGGCCTCGAACTCGCGGTTGATTACGGCGTGCTGTGGTTTATCGCCAAACCGTTGTTCATGGTGCTGCGTTTTATCCACGACCTGACCGGCAACTGGGGCTGGGCGATCATCCTGTTGACGGTCCTGCTGAAGCTGATTTTTTTCCCGCTCTCGGCAGCAGGTTATCGCTCGATGGCGAACATGCGCAAAGTGCAACCGCGCATGCTCGCACTGCGCGATCGCTATGCCGACGATCGTGCCCAGCTCAATCAGGCCATGATGCAGCTGTACAAGGATGAAAAAATCAATCCGCTCGGCGGCTGCCTGCCGATCCTGGTGCAGATCCCGGTATTTATCGCGCTGTACTGGGTGCTGCTGGAAAGCGTGGAGATGCGCCAGGCGCCGTTCATCCTGTGGCTCAACGACCTCTCGACCCGCGATCCCTATTTCGTGCTGCCGCTGTTGATGGGCATCAGCATGTGGGGCCAGCAGAAACTCAACCCGGCCCCGCTCGACCCGACGCAGGCCAAGGTCATGCAGATCCTGCCGTTCGTGTTTACCGTGTTCTTTGCGTTTTTCCCCTCCGGTCTGGTGCTCTACTGGCTGGTCAACAATATTCTTTCCATCGCCCAGCAGTGGCAGATCACCCGTGCTATTGAAAATGCCGAAGGCTGACGCTCGCGCCTGAGTCCGACCGACTCCGGGCGCAATCGCACATGGTCAGCGATACGATAGTTGCCGTGTCATCACCGCCCGGTCGTGGCGGCATCGGCATCGTTCGCGTTGCCGGACCGGCCGCACGCGAGATCCTCGCCGCCATCACCGGCCGCAGCCCGTCGCCAAGGCACGCTGCCTACGCTGAGTTCCATGACCTCGACGGCGCGATAATCGATAGCGGCGTGGCCCTGTATTTTCCCGCACCGCATTCCTACAGCGGCGACGACATCGCCGAACTGCAGGGCCACGGTAATCCCATCGTGCTTCAGCAGATCCTGCGCCGCGCCTGTGCGCTGGGCGCACGACCGGCACGCGCGGGCGAGTTTACCGAGCGCGCATTTCGTAACGGCAAACTGGACCTCAGTCAGGCCGAGGCGGTCGCGGATCTGATCGCGAGTCAAAGCGTACGCGCGGCCCGCTCGGCGATGCGCACCCTGCGTGGTGCTTTCGCCACGGCTGTCGATGACGTCATCGCGCATATTCAACGGGCCCGTGCCGACCTTGAAGCGAGTATCGATTTTGCCGACGAACTACATGCCCTTGCGCTGGTCGACCAACAACGGCACGCCCTGGCATCTGCACGTCAGGCGCTCAGCGCCGTCATCGCCCGAGCGCGCCAGGGCGCGCGTCTCAGCGAGGGCGCGAACATCGCCATCGTCGGCGCGCCCAATGTCGGCAAGTCGTCGCTATTGAACCGGCTCGCCGATGACGATCGCGCGATCGTATCGCCGCAGCCGGGCACAACCCGGGACACCGTCGAGACCGACGTTGTGATCGCAGGCATTCCGCTGCGCCTGATCGACACCGCCGGACTGCGCGACAGCGTCGACCCGATCGAGAACGCCGGCATGGCGCGCGCCAGGCGCGCGCTCGAGCGTGCCGATCTCGTCCTGCTCGTCACCGATCAAGCTGGCCACGTCGATGCCATCGAAGCGTGGCGTGACCTCTGCGCGCAGGTGCCGGCCGATGTGACGCCGATCGTAGTGCACAACAAAATTGACCTGAGCGGCGACGCCGCCGGGCGGCGCGGCGAGCATGGTACCGACACCGTGCATGTGTTTGTCTCCGCGCTTACCGGCGCCGGGCTCGATGAACTGAGTGCGGCCATCGCCTGTGCGCTCGGCGTGAGCGACGACGGCGAAAACGAATTTACCGCGCACGCCCGTCAGCTCGATGCGCTGGCACGGGCCGAGAATGCCCTCGCTACGATCGACGTCGCGCACCTCGCCGAAACCCCCGAACTCGTCGCCGAACATTATCGCGACGCCACCACCGCGCTTGAAACCATCAGCGCGCGCTACAGCAGCGAGGATCTGCTCGGTGATATTTTTGCGCGTTTCTGTATCGGCAAATGAATGCGCGCATGGCCGGCGCTGTGCCCGCACAACGCATTCTCGTCATCACCCTCAGTAACGTCGGTGACCTGGTCATGACCACGCCGGTACTTGAAGCCCTGCGCGCACATTACCCGACAGCGACGATCGACGTCGTCGCTGACCGACGATCCTCCGTCCTGTTGCGCGCGCTGCCGCAGCTCGGTCACGTTTATCATCGCGACAAGCGCGCCGGCTGGCGCGCCCAGTGGCAACTGCTGCGCGCGCTCAGACAACAAACCTACCAGCTGGCGGTGGATTTGCGCACCGATGTCATGCCCTACCTGCTGCGTGCCGAACGCCGACTGCCCAAGCCGCGCCGCCGCGCTGTCGGCCTGCACGCTGTCGAGGCCCACTTCCGTGCCCTCCAGCCGCTGCTCGGAAACGTCGCGCCGCCGCCCTGCCGCGTTCATCTCGACCAGCGCGCGCGCGACGCGGCCGCCGAACTGTTGAGTGACCTGCCCGGTTGGCGCTGGCTGGCGATCGCGCCCGGCGCGAACTGGCCGGGCAAGCGCTGGCCGGCGACGCGCTACCGGGCACTGCTGGAAACCCAGGCGCAGGCTTTTGACGGCGCGATCGTGGTCGGTGGACGCAACGATCTCGCCGCGCCCCTGACGTTCGAGGGCCTCGCCCTGCCGGTGGCCGATCTGAGCGACCGTACCGATCTGATCACCGCGGCAGCGGCCATCGCGCGCGCCAGCGCATTTGTGGGTAACGACTCCGGACTCGGCCATATTGCCGCGGCGCTGAACGTGCCGTGCCTGACCGTGTTCGGGCCTGGCGATGCGGCGCGTTATCGACCCTGGGGAACGTGCGTTGAGGTCGTCCAGGCGCCGCACGAAAACCTCGAGGAACTCAGCGTCACGAACGTCGCGAGCGCGCTCGAAGCGCTGTTGAGCGCGTCATGAAGCCTATGCGTATTGCCCAGATCATGCTGGCCCGTGCTTTCGGCGGCGCGGAACGTTCGTTCGTCGATCTCAGCGCCGCGCTTGCCGCACGCGGCCATAGCGTGCTCGCCATCGGTGATGAACGGGGCGCGGCGATCAACATGCTGCGCGATAAACCGGGTATCGAATGTATCGGGATCCGCTGCTACGGAAGCTGGGATCGACTCGCCGAGCGACATATGCGCCGCGAACTCGAACGCTTTCAGCCACGGCTGGCGCACGCCCACCTCGCCCGCGCCGCCCACCTCGGTGGTCGCGCGGCACGCAATCTTGCGATCACGACCGTGGCCAAAACCCATAACCTCGTCAACCTCAAGTATTACCAGCACATCGATTGTCTGGTGCCCACCACCACGGCACAGCTGCGTTATCTGATCGACGGCGGCGTGGCAGCGGCGAGCCTCGAGCAGATCCCGAATTTCAGCGCTATCAACCCGGTCGATGCGATCACCGCGCGGGCCGCGGCGCCGCCTTATCGGATCAAAGCTATCGGTCGGTTGGTACAGAAAAAAGGTTTCGACATGCTGCTCGAGGCCATTGCGCTGCTGCGCAAGCGCGGGCTGGATGTTGTGACCGAACTGGCCGGCGACGGACCACAGCGCAAAGCCCTGCGCAGACAGCTGCGCGCACTCGGCCTGGAGGCGAGCGTCAGAATGCCGGGTTGGGTCGATGACGTTGGCGCGTTCCTGCGTGGCGCCGATCTGTTTGTGCTGCCATCGCGCGACGAACCTTTCGGCATCGTTGTACTCGAGGCAATGGCCAGCGGCGTGCCGGTGTTGGCCACGCGCACCCAGGGTCCGGCCGAGATCGTCAACGCGGCGTGCGGTTTCCTGACCGACGCCAGCGACCCCATCGAGCTTGCCGCGGCGATTGAGGCGGCGCTGGGCGCGCCCGATCGGCTGGCGCGCGCCGCCGCGGCACTCGCCAGCTTCAAGTCGAAATACAGCGAACAGGCCGTGGTCGACCAGTACCTCCAACTTTACGCGCGCCTTACCGCGAGCGAGTAGGCGCAATCACGCCGAGCTGAACTGCGATTGCGAAAACTTTGTGCCCTGTCTGTGGCGTGCGGGTCGCGCGTCCGGCGGCTTCGAGCGCAAGCGGGCCATGGACGGCTTAGCGTGGCGCGAGGGTAGTGAGGCCGTGCAGGGATGCACGGTCGAATGCTAGCCGGATGCGCGACCCGCACGCCACCACCACGCGCGCGACTCATTATTTCGCGCCCGCATTCAGTCCAACACACCGGCTGCGGCCAGTCGTGACCACACCACCTCGACGCTGACCCCGGCCAGGCAGTCGCCGCTGCGTTGCCCTCGCCAGTTCGGATCGATGTCGACACAGGCGATCACATGCTGGCGTTGTCCGAGCGCGTGATTGCGGCGCCAGTCGCTCGGCCCGAAAAGTCCGAACACCGGGATCGCGGCGGCCGACAGCACGTGCATCGGTCCGGAATCATTGGTCACGGCAAAGCGGGCATGGCGGCCAAGTTCGGCAAGTTCGCCGATGTCGAACAAACCGCAGGTATCGACGCCGCCGGCGCGGACAAGTTCAGCGTTGAGTGTGCGGTCGTCGGGCCCGCCGAGCCACACCACCGCGATCCCGGCGTCGAGCAGGCGCCGGGCCAGGGCCGCGAAATGTGGCCAGCGCTTGGCCTCGCGCCTGGCGCTGGCGCCGGCGTGCAGCAGCGCAAACGACCGATCGGCGAAGCCCTGCTGCGCTATCCAGCTGGCAATCCTGTGCGACGCCGCCGGTGAAACCGGCAGCCTGGGGGTGGGTTGCGTGACCGCTACGCCCGCACTCTCGAGCACGGCGCACATGCGCTCGAAGATATGGCTCTGGCCGCGCCATGCGCTGATCGGATGATGGCTGTAAGGAAAACGCGGATGATTACCGACCCGTTCCGGCGCGCTCGACAGCGCGCACAACACGGCGCTGCGGTCATTACCCTGCAGATCGTAGATGCGCTGCGGCGCGATGCTGCGCACATAACGCAGCATGCGCCACAGGTTCACCGCGCCGGGACGGGCAATCGCGCCAACCTCGAGATCCGGCCAGGCCTCGAACAGCGGCGCAAACGCCGGGGTGGTCAGCAATGCGATACGCGCGCCGGCATGGGCAGCCATGATCGCCTCGATCAGCGGGGTGGCCATGACCACGTCGCCAAGCGCGCCGAGCTTGATGATCAGGATCGCAGGCCGAGCGTTTCCGGTGGTTTTGTCTGGAACGTAAGTCACCGCGTTGTTAATCCCGGGGTCGGAATAGATTATCGTGTCCGGTCATGTTCTGTTGTTCCTGCCGTTGGTTGCGATCAGGCTGCTTGCCGCGCGGCTTCAGGTGCCGCGGGCTATGACAGCGGGTCCGATCAAATCCGTCCTCATCGTCGAGCTCAAAAGCCTGCCCACCTGGCACCACGATCTGGCTGCGGGCTTCGAGGCACTCGGTGTTGCGGCGACGACATTCGTGACCAGCCCGCAGAGCGTGGCCGAACGCGTCGAGAAAAGCTTCGGCGGGAAGAAATGGTACACCTCGCCCCTGGTGCTGGCGCGGCTGGTGGCACGTTGTCGCGCGACCCAGCCCGACCTGATCATTTTTCTCGGCATGTTTGTGCTGCCGGCAGCGACGGTCGCGGCACTGGAATCGGCGCTGAACAGCCGACCGCTGCTCGGCGCCTGGGTATGCGATTGTTTTCGGCAACCGCAGTTCGAACACTGGGTGCCGGCCGATCATGTGTTCTACTTCGATACCTTCATGGAAACTATACTGCCCGATTACTACCCCGATGCGAGCCGGTGCGCGTTCCTGCCGCTGGCCGCCGATCCGCGGCGTTACCGTCCGCTGCGCGGCGGGCGCCGCGAGCCCGGGCTGGTATTTGTCGGCAACGTGTCGCCGAATCGCGCCGCCGTGCTCGACGCGATTGCCGATCGACTGACCGTTCAGGTGTACGGCCCGAATTCAGCCCGCAACCGGCGTAATCGCCGTAAAAAACTCGACAGCGAGACGATCAATGCCCTGTATAACGCGCATCCCATGGTCCTGAACATCAACCAGTCGCCCAACACCGAGTACGGTGCCAACCTGCGCACTTTCGAAGTCCCCGCCACCGGCGGCGTGCTGCTGACCCAGGCGAGTCGCGATCTGGAGCAACACTACTCGCCCGGCACCGAGGTCCTGGTCTGGCACACGGTCGACGATCTCGTTGCCCAGTACCAGGACCTCAATACACAGCCGGCGCGACTCGCAGCGATCGCCGCCGCCGGCTTGCGTCGTACGCGCGCCGATCACGCTTTCGTCAACCGCGCGCGCACCATGCTCGAGGTGCTGAGCCGATGAACGCGGATCCTGAGCAGCATGAACCAGAGCCGATCCCGGGCCTGTCGTTTCACTGGCACGCGCGACGCCGCGACTGGACCAATTTTTCGTTCCGCCGTCATCGCCGTTTCGACGCCTACCTGGTGACCATGCACCAGAGCGGCACGCACTGGCTGAAATACCTTCTAACGCTGATGATCACCCGCGAACACGGCCTCGAGGTGCCCGACACGATCAGCGACAACGTCGTCATCGGCGGGCCGAAAGAGGATGCGCGTTACGCGCTCACGCCGCGCCTCGGACACAGTCATACCATTCCCAGTCCGCTGCTCGGCGCAGCCATGGCCATACCGGCGCTGGGCCTGCCGCGATACGCGGTGCTGGTGCGCGATATCCGTGACGTGCTCAGCGCCCATTACCGCAAGTGGCAGGATCGTTACGACTGTTCGTTCGCAACCTACCTCCGCGGTGATGTTCGCCATCGCCGTTTCGAGAAAGATATCTGGTGGGATTTTCGTTATCTCAACACCTGGGCCGCGATCCTGAAACGCCACCCGGCGCGCACCATGAGTCTGCGTTACGAAGACCTGCAAGGCGACCCGCACGCCGCCCTGAGGCGCCTGGTCGCGTTTCTCGAGGTGCCGCTGGCCGATGTCGATGCCGCTATCGACTATGCGCTGGCCAACGCGACCAAGGGGATCATGAGCGAGAAAGACATCCACCCCTACGGCATGCCGGTGGTGCACGACGAAGTGCGCGACTGGGACGACTGGTACGCACCCGCCGATCGCGACTGGTTCCGTGCCGCCTGCGCGCGCCATCTGCACAACGATTTCGGCTACGGCTATGCCGACTGGCACTGACCGACTACTCAACAGGCTGGTGAAAAACTACTGCGGAGGCCGTGCGCGGCGTTGCGGACTCGCCTGCGGTCCTCATTTACACCAGTAAACTCCGGTCCTCGTCTCGCCCGCGCCTTGCGCCCGACCTTCCTCGCGACGTCTTTCATCAGCCTGTTAAGGGACGTAGAGGCGTTCGTACAGCGCCAGCGTCTGTTCCTGCATCACGGTGGTGGTATAGGGATGTGTGCGCGGCACCGCCGGGGTATTGCGCAACAACTGTTCGCTGCGATCCGCGGCGCCGTAGACGTCGCCGGGCGCGACCGTTCCGGCGGGGAAAACCCGCGCCAGGATCTCGCCGGTACCGCCGTGGTCGTAGCCGATCACCGGCGTGCCCAGCGCCAGCGCTTCGATGGTGGTGCGGCCGAAGGCTTCCGGTTCGCTGGTCAGCGAATAGGCACACGCGGAGATGGCGAGGATCTCGCGCAGGTCGCTGCGGTCACCGAGGAAGCTGATGTCGGCGTCGAGGCCACGGCGGCGTACGGCCATGCGCAGTTCGTTTTCGAACGCGCGTTTGCGTTTATGGGCGGCGCCGACAATGAGGCCGTGGACGGGCTGGCCGCGACGCCGCAGTTCGGCGATCAGGGCGATGAAATCAAGCTGGCCTTTCCAGCGCGTGAGCCGTCCCGGCAGGGTCAGCAGGGCGCGCCCGGCGAGCTCGGGATGGGCGGCCGACCACGACGCTCGCCACGCCGGGTCAGGGGCGAAGTCGGGGTAATAACGATCCGGATCGACGCCGCGCGCGATGGTGGTTATACGTTGCGCCGGGACCTCGGGGTAATGGCGCGCGATGTAGTCGGCAATAAATGACGAGATCGCGATCACGGCCTCGCCGCTGACCATGATGCGGCTGTAGCGATTGACGCTGTAGGGACCGTGCACGGTGGTGACCCAGCGCGGCGCGGCGTGATCGCCGAGGCGGCGTCGCGCCAGCCACGCCAGCCACGCCGGCAGACGCGAGCGCGCGTGCACGATATCGACGTCATGTTCGCGGTAGAGGCGCGCCAGGCGTGCGATATGGGCGAGGCTGGCAGGGCGCTTGGCGCCGACATCGAGGGTGATATGTTCGGCGCCACCGGCTTCGAGCTCGCCGACCAGGCGCCCGCCGCCCGACACCACCAGCGCGCGGTGACCGGCGGCGACCAGGGCGTGGGCGATCTCGAGCGAGCCGCGCTCGACCCCGCCGACTTCGAGTTCGGGCAGCACCTGCATGACACACAGCGATTTTTTCATGACTCGCGACGGTGCAGCTCGGGCCAGCGCTCGAACAGTCGATCGGCGCAACGACCGGCCTCGTCGAGCGCCTGCGTCAGGCCCGTGGTCGGCGACGGAACATCCGCGCGCATGACCCAGCCGCGTTCGAGCAGCGCCGTGGTGATGGTATTGATGCGGTCGGGCGATTTTGCCGGCACGTCGAGGATCCCAACCCGCGCCCCGGCACTCAGCGCTTCGTAGATCATCGCCACGCTGTCGGCGCTGACCCAGGCCTGCGCGGCGCGCGCCAGGGTCGATTCGAGCCAGTCCGGCGCGCAATCGGCGAACGCACGGTAGCGCGCGGCGAGCAGCGGTCTGGCATTGACGGCGGCAGCAAAACCGGGCGGTGTGCGGCGTGAATCGCTGATCACCCATTGGCGGTCCGGATCGGCGGCGATCAGGCGCTCGATCTGAGCCACCAGGTGTGGCGTGTCCCAGTCATAGTGGGCCGACGGCCCGCCGATCAGGATCAGCGCCAGGGTTGGCGATTTCGGTGCCGGACGCATCGGGTTCAGTGGTCCTTCGCTGACCATCACATGGGCGCCCGGGGTCGGCTGGTCGTGGCGTGGAATGATGCACAGGTCGAACCAGGCCGGCGGCCACAGGCCGGGGCGCATGAGATAAATGCTGCGCCCGCCGTAGGCGCGGCGTGCGGCGAGCAGGGCGGGCTGGCAGACCCGTCCGGCGCCGATGATGAGGTCGGGGCGCGGCAGGTCGCGGCCCGGCGCGAAGCGTCGCCGCAGCCAGCCGGACAGGTAAACGAACGGCGTGTCGAGGACGGCCACGCGATGGCAATTCAACGCGGTGCGTCGTGCCAGGGCGCCGATCAGACCATCGCTCTGCCGTTCATGACCGCGTTTGCCGTCGACGAGCTGCCACACCACCAGCGCCGCGTCAGCCATGGTCGGCGCCGTTCACATCCTCAGCTGACCAGGGTCAGCCACTCCGGCGGCCCGGGACGACGCCCGGTGACAAGTGCCAGGTAAGCTTCCTGCAGGCGCCGCGTGACCGGCCCGCAGGAACCGGCGCCGATCTGGCGGTTGTCGAGTTCGCGAATGGGGGTGACCTCAGCGGCCGTGCCGGTAAAAAACGCCTCGTCGGCGATATACATTTCGTCGCGGGTGATGCGTTTTTCGACCACCTTGATACCCTCTTCGGCGGCCAGCATCATGACCGTATCGCGGGTGATCCCTTCGAGCGCCGAGGTGATGTCCGGTGTATACACCACGCCCTTGCGCACGATGAACACGTTTTCGCCGCTGCCTTCGGCGACCATGCCGTCATTGTCGAGCAGCAGGGCTTCATCATAGCCATCGCGCGCCGCTTCCTGCAGCGCCATGATCGAGTTGATGTAGTTACCGCAGGCCTTGGCCCGGCACATGATCGAGTTGACCAGGTGGCGGGTGTAGGACGAGGTTTTGATGCGGATGCCTTTCTCCAGCGCATCGGCGCCGAGATAGGCGCCCCAGAACCACGCCGCGATGGCGACGTGCACGGTCAGCCCGGTGGCGTGCAGGCCCATGCCTTCCGAACCGTAGTAGACCAGCGGCCGGATATAAGCGGAGTCGAGCTTGTTGTCCTTGACCGCGCCGACGCAGGCTTTGGCGATCTCCTCGCGCGAATAAGGAATATCCATCTCCAGGATATGCGCGGTATCGAACAGGCGGCGGACGTGATCGTCGAGACGAAAAATCGCGGTGCCCTGGTCGGTTTCGTAGGCACGAATGCCTTCAAACGCGCCGACGCCGTAATGCAACGAGTGGGTCAGGACATGGACGTTGGCGTCCCGCCACTGGACCTTGTTGCCATCCATCCAGATCACCCCATCGCGATCGGCATAACTCATCGTCTCTACTCCCGTCCTCGTCTCAACGCGGCAACCGCGTAAGTCAGTTAAACAAGCGCTTCCAGATCTCGGTCACATGGCTACGGTGCTCGGCGTGCCGGTCGGCATCGACCAGGCTTTCAATCTGCTGCAAGGTACAGCGATGAATATCGGCGCGGTAGGCAAAGTAGGCGTCGTGCAGGCGCTGGCAGGTTTCAGCGTCGAGCAATTCCAGCCTGGCGATGGTCTCGAGTAAGCGAAGATTGTCCGTCCAGACGAGCAGCGGCGGGTGCGTGCTGGCCCATCTGAGGACGGCGTATTGCACCATAAATTCAATATCAGTAATACCTCCGGCGCCCTGCTTGAGATCAAAAAGCAGGTCTGTGCTGCGGTCGAGTTCGCCCTGCATGCGCGCACGCATGGCACCAATCTCGCTTTTCAACTCGGCCGCGTCGCGCGGTCGCGACAGGACCTCGGTACGGATGGCGGCGAAGTCGTCGCGCACCGCCTCGGTGCCGGCCACCGCGCGCGCCCGGACCAGCGCCTGGTGTTCCCACACCCAGGCCTTGTCACTCAGGTACTCGCGGAACGCCGGCGTCGGCAGCACCATCATGCCGGCGCTGCCGCTCGGTCGCAGACGGGTATCGATTTCGTAGGCAACGCCAGACGGCGTGGTGGTGGCGAGGATATGAATGAGGCGATGAGCGAGGCGAGTAAAAAACACGCCGTTGTCGATAGTCTTCGCGCCGTTGGTGTGCTGCGCGGTGCCGGTCGAATTGTTGAGGAACACGAGGTCCAAATCGGAGCCGTAGCCGAGCTCGAGACCGCCGAGTTTGCCGTAGGCGATGATCGCGAAGCCGGCCGGACGCACGCCGCTGCCGTCGTCACAGCACGGTTCGCCGAAGCGCGCGGCAAGTTCGTCCCAGGCCACGTTCAGGGCCGCGCCGATACAGGCTTCGGCGATATAGGTGAGCTGGTTGCTGACCTCGGCGATCGGGAAATGGTCGGTGATGTCGCTGGCCGCGACGCGCAGCACCTGCTGGTTACGGAACGCGCGCAGCGCTTCCATGGCCTGCTCGAGGCCGTCTTCGGCGCGCACCTGGGCGGCGATCAGTTCGTGCAGCCGCGCTTCGGCAGGCGGCGCGTAGAGGGTGCGCTGGTCCAGCAGTTCATCGAGCAGCAGCGGCTGGGCGATCATCTGTTCGGCGATCCACGGGCTCGCCTCGAACAGTTCCAGCAGACGCTCGAGTGCGGCCGGATTGTCGTTCAGGAAAGCGACGTAGACACTGCGCCGGCCGATGGTGTGGAGCAGGCCGACGATGCGTTTGAAGCCGGCCGCGGACAGCGCGCGCTGGTCAACGCGCGCGAGCAGGTTCGGCATCAACCGATCGAGGCGCGCGCGGCCCTCGCGACTCAAGCGGGCGAGAAATCGTTCTGATTTCAGATCGAGCAGACTGTTCACATGCGCGGCGGAAAACGTGTCGCCGGCCAGCGTGCGCGCTTGTTCCGCGAGCACGTCCGGTTCGGCGCCGGACAGCCACAGATCGCGCCACCCGCCGAGCATGCCGTCGTCCTCGACGGGTGCGGCGCCCGGCGTCTCGAGCATTGCCGCGAACAGCGAGCGCGTCGCGTGGCGATGTTCGTTGAGGCGCTGTTCGAATTCCGCCCACGACGCGAAACCGAGGGCGTAAGCAAGACGCACGCGGTTAACCGCGTCCGTCGGCAGGCTATGGGTCTGCCAGTCGTGGACCTGTTGCAGGCGGTGCTCGGTGATCCGCAGGAAGCGGTAGCTGGCGTGGAGCAGGGTCACTTCGGCGCGTTCGAGCAGGCCGAGCGCGACGCAGGCTTCGAATACCGCCATCAGTGAGCGCGCACGCAGGCGCCGCTCGCGGCCACCGCGTATGAGCTGGAACAACTGCCCGGTGAACTCGATTTCGCGAATTCCGCCCGGCCCGCGCTTGACGTCGCCGGCCATCGCGCTGCTGGCCGCTTCGCGATTGATGGCCTGTTTCATTTCGCGCAGTGCGTCGAGCGCGCCGAAATCGAGATAGCGGCGGAACACGAACGGCCGGATCAGGTCCGCCAGCGCCGCGCGCGTCGACTTGTCGCCGGTGATAGTGCGCGCCTTGATCAGCGCATAGCGTTCCCAGTCGCGGCCGTGCACGGCGTAATACTGTTCCAGCCCGTTCAGGGACGCACACAGCGGACCGCTGTCGCCGAACGGGCGCAGGCGCATATCGACACGGAACACGAAACCGTCGGCGGTGGCTTCGTTCAGCAGGCCGATGAATTCGCGACCGAGCCGATCGAAGTAATCCTGGTGCGACAGCTCCTTGCGACCGCCGACGGTGGTGCCGGACTCGCCGTAGACAAAAATCAGGTCGATATCGGAAGAGAAATTCAGTTCCCGCCCGCCGAGCTTGCCCATGCCGATGACGAGCAGCTCGAGGGTTTCGCCGGCGGCGTTCAGGGCGCGGCCGAATCGCGGCGCCAGGTGCTCGCCGAGCCACGCCACGGCGGCACCGACCACGGCATCGGCGAAGGCCGACAGTTCACCGGTCACTTCGAACAGGTCGGCGCCGAGGTGGATATCGCGCCAGGCGATGCGTGCCATTTCGATCTGGCGCAGGGCGCGCAGCGCGCGCTTGGCGCCGGCGAGGTCATCGCAGGGCTGAAGGGTGGCGTCGACCAGCGCGCGGTAATCGGCGACGAGGCGCGCTTTGGCGGTGGTCTCGGCGCCGGTCATGGCGCGGAAATCGGCCGGCCTGCGGATTGCGATCTCGGCCACGAACGGACTGATGGCGAACACCCGCAAGGTCGCCTCGTCGATGTCCTCGGGCAGCCCTCGGGCGGCCTGCGCCTCGAGGTAACGCGTCGCCAGCGGCGCGAGTTCCTCGGCGAGCGCCGCAGGCAGGTCGCTCGGCAGGTTCAAGGTCAGGGGCTCGGTCACAATAACGTTTCGGTCGCTCGGTAGGTTGTTCGCCGTTCCCGCGTTATGCTTCGCGGCGCTCGGCGCAGCATAATCGTTTTGCGCCGGAATTAAGACCGATGTATAGCCACCGCCACCACCCATGAACGCAACCACACCGCGACTCGACAGCAAACTGCCCGACGTCGGTACAACCATATTTACGGTCATGTCGCAGATGGCCCACGATCACGGCGCCATCAACCTGTCGCAGGGTTATCCCGATTACGACGGCCCGGCGGCGCTGCGCGAGCGCCTGAGCTGGTACACCAACAACGGTTATAACCAGTATGCGCCGCTGGCCGGGATCGCCGCCCTGCGCGAACAGTGTGCGCTGAAAGTTAAGCGTTATTACGGCCGCGCAACCGATGCCGACCTCGAGGTCACCATCACGCCCGGCGCGACCGAAGCGATTTACTGCGCGGTCACCGCTGTGATCCGCCCCGGCGATGAAGTCATCATGTTCGACCCGGTGTATGACTGCTACGACCCGGCGGTGCGATTATCCGGCGGCGTGCCGGTGCACCTGACCCTGGCGGCGCCGCACTACCGCATCGACTGGGACGCGGTAGGCCGCGCCATCAGCCCTCGAACGCGCATGATCATGGTCAACTCGCCGCACAATCCGACCGGCAGCACCATCGACAGCAGCGACGTCGCGGCGCTGCGCGAGCTCGCCGAGCGGCACGATCTGATCGTGATCGCCGACGAGGTTTACGAGCACCTGGTTTTCGATGGCGCCGAACATGCCAGCGTGCTGCGCGATGAGCGCCTGGCGGCGCGCGCGTTCGCGGTGTCGTCGTTCGGCAAAACCTTCCACGTCACCGGCTGGAAAACCGGCTACGTCGTCGCGCCGCCGGCGCTCACCACCGAGCTGCGCCGCGTGCACCAGTTTGTTGCGTTCGTCGCGTTCACGCCGGTGCAGCATGCGCTGGCCGACTTCATGGCCGCGCATCCGGAACATCTCGAACAACTGCCGGCCTTCTACCAGCACAAACGCGATCTCTTCAACGCCGCCCTGGCCGATTCGCGACTGCGCTTCACGCCGAGCGCCGGAACCTTTTTCCAGCTCGCCGACTATTCGGCGATATCCACCGCCACCGACATGGACTTCGTTACCCACCTGACCCAGGACGTCGGCGTGGCCGCCATTCCCATGTCGGTGTTCTATCAGCAGCCGCCGGAAGAACGCTACATCCGCCTGTGTTTCTGCAAGGAAGACGCCACCCTCCTCAGCGCCGCGAAAAAACTAGCCGCCCTGTAAAGGGCGGAGAAACGGGGAATGTCCCCGTCCGAAAGTTATCCACAGCGTTGCTGCACCGGGGCCCGAAAAACCGCAAAAACTCCCTATATAGGGGCCCATAAAGGGGACATTCTCCTTTATGAGTTATTCACAGACGCGGGGTGGTTTAGGCGTGGTTTACTTGAGTCGATCGCGGGGTTCGTCGTCTTCGACGACGTAATCGCCGTTTATGGTGCGTGGCCCCGGATCGTTGGCCGCGGGTGGGCGGAGGTTGGCGACGATCATGCGTGCGGCCAGGGCGCGGGCGATGCGCTGGCGCACGGCCGGTAACAGGAGCAGGAAACCGAGCGCGTCGGTGATGAACCCGGGAGTCACCAGCATCAAGCCGGTGACGAGCAGGATCACGCCCTCGAGCAGCTCGGTGGCGGGCAGTTCGCCGGCATTGAGCGAAGTCTGCGCGCGCGCCAGGGTCGACAAGCCCTGCCAGCGCAGCAGCCAGGCGCCGAGTACGGCGGTCAGGATCACCAGCGCAATGGTGGTCCCGGCGCCAATCGAGCGACCGACTTCGATGAGCACATACAGCTCGGCCAGCGGCACGCTCAACAGCGCGATCAGGAGCAGCAGGAAAACCGGCATCAGCGGGTCACCAGGGTCTGCGCGTGTGCCGTACGGCAAGGCCGGCAGGCGTTGGCAGCAGGCGCCGCCGCAAAAACATCGGCTTCATCGGGTTCACCGGTAACGCGGAGCAGGAGCGGCACATGACAGCTACGTGCCAGCGCTTACGATATCATGCTCCGGCTAGGTACCCCGTCACACGAGAGCCATGACCGCCGAAGCCCGCGCCCTGATGGTGTACTGCACCTGTCCGGATCCCACTACCGCCACGCTGCTGGCCGAGGCCGCTGTTGAACGTGGGCTGGCGGCCTGCGTCAATCAGATCGACGCCGTCAGCTCGGTGTTCCGCTGGCAGGGTGCGCTCGGTCGCGAGCGCGAATGCCTGCTGCTGGCAAAAACCACCCCGGATGCGTATCCGGCCCTGGAAGCGCTGTGGATCGAGCGCCATCCCTATGAACTACCGGAAGTGGTTGCGGTCCCTATCGCATACGCTTCAGAAGCTTACCTCGCATGGATCGAATCCTCCGTCACCTCTCGATAGCGCTGCTGCTGGGCAGCCTCGGCGGCGGCGCGGCGGCCGGCGTGCTCGATCAACTCGAGCGTATCGGCGCGCCGGTGAAACTCGAAGGCACGCGCGATTTCCTGCCCCCCGACCAGGCCTTTCGACTTCGCGAATCGGTAACCGCCGACGGCGACCTCGAAGTGCACTGGGACATCGAGCCCGGCTATTACCTGTATCGTGACAAGCTCGCGCTCAGCGCGCGCACTCCTGGCGCCGAACTCGGCCAGCCGCAACTGCCGGACGGTGAGTTCAAGGAGGACCCCGAGTTCGGCCGCGTCGAAGTCTATAAACACACCGTGGCGATGCGGGTTCCGTTAGTGAGCGCCCCACCCGGCGAGAGCCTCCTTGAAACCGAGGTCCGCTACCAGGGCTGCGCCGAAGACGGGATCTGTTACCCGCCGATCAAAAAGACCCTGGGTTTTTCCTTGCTCAGCAATGCCCAGGCAGCCCCGTCATCCACCAATACGGCTGCCGCACTGTCGGCCAGCGATCGCATTACCCGCCAATTAGGTGAGCGCTCATTGGCGACGACTTTCGTCACCTTTCTCGGACTCGGCCTGCTGCTGGCCTTCACGCCCTGTGTGTTTCCGATGGTGCCGATCCTGTCCGGCATCATCGTCGGGCAGAAGCAGCCGGTGACCACCGGCCGCGCCCTGACCCTGTCCGCGATCTACGTCCTGGCGATGGCCGCGACCTATACGGTGGCCGGGGTCGTTGCCGGCCTGGCCGGCAAAAATCTGCACGCTGCGTTCCAGCAACCCGCCGTGATCATGACTTTCGCGGCAGTGTTCGTCGCCCTTGCCCTGTCGATGTTCGGCTTCTACGAGTTACAGCTGCCGAGCGCTGTACAGTCGCGCCTCGATCGATTGAGTCGCCGCCAGCGCAGCGGCACGTATACCGGGGTCGCGGTCATGGGCGTCGCGTCCGCGATCATCGTCGGGCCGTGTGTTGCGCCGCCGCTGGCCGGCGCGCTGGCTTACATCGGACAGACCGGCTCGCCGCTGATCGGCGGCGCTGCCCTGTTTGCGCTCGGTCTCGGTATGGGCCTGCCGCTGCTGGTGATCGGCACTTCCGCCGGGGCGCTGCTGCCGCGCGCCGGCAAGTGGATGGAGCGCGTCAAGAACGTTTTCGGGGTGATTTTTCTGGGTGTCGCGATCTGGTTTCTCGAACGCGTCATTCCACCGCCCGCGACGATGATGCTGTGGGCCGCACTGCTGATCGGCAGCGCGGTATTTCTGGGCGCGCTGGTGCGGCTCGAGCGCGGCGCGGCCGGTCACGAACGCCTGCAGCAGGCGCTCGGCGTGGTGCTGCTGGTGTATGGCGTGGTGCTGCTGGTCGGCGCGGCGGCCGGCGGGCGCGATCCGTTTGCGCCGCTGGCGACGCTTGGCGGCGGTCAGCAGTTGCGCCCGGAAACCAGCTTCGAGGCGGTCAAGTCCAGCGACGAGCTCGATCGCCACCTGGCCAGCGCGGCAAATGCCGAGCGCGCCGTCATGCTCGATTTTTATGCCGACTGGTGCATCGAATGCAAACACCTCGAGCGCGAAACCTTTGCCGCGCCTGAGGTGCGCGAACGCCTCGAGGAGATGTTGTTGCTGCGCGCCGACGTGACCGCCAACGATGCCCTCGACCAGGCCCTGCTCAAGCGTTTCGAACTGTTCGGCCCGCCGGCGGTGCTGTTTTTCCGTGGCGGCGCGGAACTGCGCGCCGACCGGCTGATCGGTTTCGCTGACGCCGCAGCATTCGGCGCGCTGCTCGACCGCATCGAGTCGGCGCCATGACGCGCGCCTATCCGGTTGTACTGCTGGCGCTGGCGCTGCTCGCCGGCAACGCCGGCTACGTTACTCACCGCGCCCTGAACCAGCCGGACGTCGCGGAACTGCAGCAGAGCCCGCTGCGCGCGGCCGCAAATGACAACGCATCCGCCGCCGGCGAGGATCCCGACACCCCGCTGGCGTGGACGTTTGTCACCCTTGACGGCACACCGCGCCGCCTCGACAAATGGCCGGGCGAACTGGTGGTCCTGAATTTCTGGGCGACCTGGTGTCCGCCCTGTCTGCGCGAGATCCCGGCCTTCATCGCCCTGCAGGACAAGTACCGGGCGCGCGGCGTACAGTTCATCGGCGTTGCCCTCGACCAGGCCGCGGCGGTGGCCCCGTTCGTGGCCGAGCGCGGGGTCAATTATCCCATCGTGCTCGGTGACGACGCCGTGGTACGGCTGATGCAGCGTCTCGGCAACGACATCGGCGGCCTGCCCTACACGGTGGTGCTGCGCGGCGAAGAAGTGGTGTTCGCCAAGCAGGGTGAGTGGCACGCCGACAGCGCCGAAACGACCCTGCTCGAACTTCTGCAATAGCATCTCAGCCTCGCCGCCGCGCGGGGAATTGCTCCGAACATCGGCTATCGTGTTCACTACACGTCGCGATTGTGCTAGTATCGCGCCGCACAATCAGCACACCCAACGGGAAATCGTCGCGTGCCCAGCCTGCTGCTCATCAACGGCCCTAATCTGAATCTGTTGGGTCGCCGCGAACCGGAGATTTATGGCGCGGCCACGCTCGCTGAGATCGAAGCACGCATTTGTGCACACGGCGCTACGGTGGGTTTGGAAACCACCTGCTTTCACTCCAACGCCGAGGCTGCGCTGGTCGAGCGGGTCCACGAGGCCGGTACAGCCGGGACTGATTTCATCGTCATCAATCCCGGCGCTTATACCCATACCAGCATTGCGCTGCGCGACGCGTTTCTCGGCGTTGCGATCCCGTTCATCGAAATTCACATCTCGAACGTGTTTGCGCGCGAAGCGTTCCGGCATCGCTCCTACCTGTCGGATATCGCGGTCGGGGTGATCTGCGGGCTCGGCGTGCAGGGCTACGAACTGGCCGTCAGCGCGGCCGCCACGCACCTCGAGACACATAAAAAAACATAAAAATATCAGGCCGCGGCGAACCGCCGGGGAGGGAATCGCTTTGGATATCAGGAAGGTCAAGAAACTCATCGAACTGCTCGAAGAATCGGGCGTTGCCGAAATCGAAATCCGCGAAGGCGAGGAATCGGTGCGGATCTCGCGCGGCGTGCCGCAGACCATGATCGCACCTGCGCCCGCCGCGCCGGTGGTCACCGCGACGCCGCCGGCGCCACCCGCCGCGGCCAGCGCCGAGCAGTCCGCCGTCGACGGCGCGGTGGTCAAGTCACCGATGGTCGGCACTTTTTATACCGCCTCGTCACCCGATGCCGCACCGTTCGTCTCGGTTGGCCAGACCATCGAGGTTGGCGATACGGTATGCATTATCGAAGCGATGAAAATCATGAACCCGATCGAATCCGAAGTCGCCGGTACCGTAACCGCGATCCTGGTCGAGAACGGACACCCGGTTGAATACGAACAACCGCTGTTTGCCATCGCCTGAGCGCGGCATCCACGCCCCGCAGCGAGTCTTATGTTTGACAAAATCGTTATAGCCAACCGCGGCGAAATCGCCCTGCGCGTGCTGCGCGCGTGCCGCGACCTCGGTATCAAGACCGTCGCCGTGCACTCCGCCGCCGATCGCGATCTGAAACACGTACGCCTCGCCGACGAGTCGGTGTGCATCGGACCGGCGGCCGCGGCCGAAAGTTATCTGAACGTGCCGGCGGTGATCGCCGCCGCCGAGGTCGTCGACGCGGTTGCCATTCATCCCGGCTACGGTTTCCTGTCCGAAAACGCCGATTTCGCCGAGCGCGTCGAAAAAAGCGGTTTCGTGTTCATCGGCCCGCGCGCCGAGACGATGCGCCTGATGGGCGACAAGCTGTCGGCCATCGCCGCCATGAAGGAGGCCGGGGTGCCGTGCGTGCCGGGCTCGGGCCGGCCCTTGAGCGACGATCACAAGGACAACCACGCGCTGGCTAAAAGTATCGGCTACCCGGTGATCATCAAGGCCTCGGGCGGGGGTGGTGGGCGTGGCATGCGCGTGGTGCACACCGAAGCATCGCTGCGTCACGCGGTGTCGTTGACCCGCCAGGAAGCGGCCAGTGCGTTCAACAACGACAGCGTTTACCTGGAGAAATTTCTCGAACGCCCGCGTCATATCGAGTTTCAGGTGCTGGCCGATGAACACGGTAACGTCGTGCATTTAGGCGAGCGTGACTGTTCCATGCAGCGCCGTCACCAGAAAATCATGGAAGAAGCCCCGGCGCCTGGCATTGATGCCGAGACGCGGGCACGCATGGGCGCGCTGTGTGTGGAAGCCTGCCGCCGCATCAACTACCGCGGCGTCGGCACGTTCGAGTTTCTGTATGAAAAAGGCGAGTTCTTTTTTATTGAGATGAACACCCGCATCCAGGTCGAGCATCCGGTGACCGAGATGATCACCGGCATCGATCTGGTCAAGCAGCAGCTATTGGTGGCGGCCGGTGAGAAGCTGGCCTTCACCCAGGACGACATCAAGTTCTCCGGGCACGCGGTCGAATGTCGTATCAACGCCGAAGACCCCTACACCTTCCGGCCGTCGCCCGGGCTGATCACCGTTTACCATCCGGCCGGCGGCCCCGGCGTGCGTATCGATTCGCATATCTATGACGGCTACGTGGTGCCGCCCTATTACGACTCGTTGATCGGCAAGCTCATCTGCCATGCCGAAGATCGCGATAGCGCGTTGACGCGGACCGAAAACGCGCTCACCGAACTCGTCATCGAAGGCATCGATACCAACATCCCGTTGCACATCGACCTGGTCTCAGACGCTGCGGTGCGTACCGGCAAAACCGACATCCATTATCTGGAGCGGCGCCTCGGGCTGACCTGAGGCCATGTTCGAACTGCAATTCAACATCGACGCCGCGCTGTGGCCGGCGTGCGAAAACCTGCTCGAACAATTCGGCGCGCTGGCGGTAACCCAGGCCGACGGCGATCACCCGGTGTTCGGCGAACCCGGCCTCGGCAGCGCGGAACAGTGGCGGCAGTTCACGGTGGTTGCGCTGTTCGATGACGGCGACGATGCTGGCCTGATCGGCGCGGCGTTAAAAAACGTCTGTGGTGAACTCGCCATCGAACAGCGGCCAGTGGTCGACCAGGCCTGGAACGAGGTATGGAAAAGCCGCTGGCAACCGCAGCTGTTCGAAGGTGGCTTGTGTATATGTCCGAGCTGGTGCGAACCACCGCCGACGGTGCAACACCTGATCCGCCTCGACCCGGGCCAGGCCTTCGGCACCGGCACGCATACCTCGACGGCCCTGTGCCTCAACTACCTCGCTCAGCGAGCGCCGCTGACCGGCCTGCGGGCGATCGATTACGGCTGCGGATCCGGCATCCTGGCCCTGGCTGCGGCCAGGTTCGGCGCTGCGCACGTAACCGCCGTGGATATCGATGAAGCCGCGCTGGTGGTCGCCGCCGAGAACGTTACAAACAACGCCGCGCAGACCACGATCACGGTTGGCGCGCCGGAGATCCTTGGCCACGGCAGAGCCGACCTGCTGCTGGCGAATATTCTGCTCGAACCCCTGCTCACCCTGGCCGGCGAATTCGCCGATCTGATCAAAGCCGGCGGTGGCATCGCCCTCGCCGGCCTGCTGACCAGCCAGGTGGCGCAGGTCGAACAGGCCTATGCGCGGGATTTCGTTTTCGACCCGGCGGTGCAGAACGGCGACTGGGCGTTGTTGGCCGGAGTGCGGCGCTGAGCACGTTGTGTTGCGCTAATGCACGGCGGTACACCCTTCCGCGCGTTCTGCGCGCATGTCCGGCAGGCTGCTAGACTGCGTCCATCGCTGGTCGAGGAGCGTCCTGGGTGTTAACCCGCTGTAGTCAGTGTCAGGCCTGGTTCCGGGTGCGTGCCGAGCACCTCAGCGCGGCCGGGGGATTCGTCACCTGCGGCCAGTGCGATGCGGTGTTCAACGCGCTGGAAACCCTGGTCGAAGAACGCGCCGCGCCACCGCGGCTTGATGCCGCCGCACCGCAGCCAGGCGCGCCGGTCGCGCTCGCACCATCACCAGCGCCGGATCCGATATCGGCTACGCCGAGCGGGCAGGACGTAACGCCCACCACGCCGGACCCGGCGCCAGCCGAAAGCGCCCCATCGCCACCGGCAATCGACGACGAGCCGCCCGAACAAGGGCAAAAAGAATCGCCGACGACCGCAGCTGAGGAAAAGCACACCTTTCCAGTACCGCCGGTAACGCCCGCGCAGGTTGCGGAAGCGGGAGCAGACGAGGACGCGCCGGCTGTCGATGTGTCGACTGCATCGCCGGCAGCCGAGGAGCCGGAGCCCGAAGCCGAAACGCTACCGGCGCCCGAACCCGGCAGCGCGACGGCAATCGCGACCGCGATCGATGCGGACCTGGCGTACGGCCCGCCGCCGCCATCCGGCTTTACACCGCCCGAGGCTGAGCCGCCACCAGGGGCAGACGCGGGCATGACGCTCAGCGCCGAAGACCACGCCATTCTTTTTACTGCCCCGGGTTCTGATCCGGACGACGAAGCAGACGACGACGCGCGGTCCGCGCCGGTTGGCGTGTCCGCCACGGCAGGTGAGGCGCGCCATGACGAAGACAAAACAGAGCCGCGCCTGGCCGCCGACGGCACGCCGGTACCGCCGTTACTGGTAGACGAGCTCGCGGCCCTGGAAGGGGTCAACCGGCGCGCTCGTCTGACCGGGATGTGGCGCGCGCTGTTGGTGCTGTTTTTCGTCCTGCTGCTCGCCCAAGGTGCATTCATGTTCCGAGAACAGGTTGTGGCGCTGTTGCCGGGTAGCGCGGCGTTGTTCGCGCGCGTCTGTGCCGCCGTCGACTGTCGCGAGCCGACGGCGGCCGGTTCGGGGGTGCGCATGCTGGCCCGCGATGTCCGCGAACATCCGCAGTACCGCGACGCGCTGCTGGTTAACGCGACCATGGTCAACGCCGGCCCGGAACGCGCGCCCTTCCCGGTCATCGAACTGCGCGTTCACGACGGCGTTGGCACCCTGGTCGGGGCGCGCCGCTTCGCACCGCAGGAATACCTCGACGACAGCATCGCCATCGACGAGGGCATGGTCGCCGATCAGCCGGTGTATGTGGTGATTGAGATTGGCGGCGACGCCGCGCGGGCAACCAGTTTTGAGTTCGATTTTTTATAAGCACGACCTGTAAGCAACCGCAACATCGCGACTGACTGTTGCAGTCGATTGCCGCATTCCGCGTCGCTCATTCGCAACAACCAGAATTCGATTTCGTTAACCGGGCGTAGAGAAAACCACCGCATGCCCTTCTCGTCCGGGCAAAAAATCCTGTCTGCCGGGTTGCCGCGCCGAGCGAAAGTACCGTGCGCAAGTCGGCGCGCCGAGCGTTATGACCGAAGCTTTTTCGGCGAGGAGCCGTGGGCAGAGAGTTTTCGCTCGCCAGTAGATCGTGCCGTCGGGGTTTCGCGCCGGTAATGCGCCCTTTAAGCCGGCGGCCATTGTGGCTATTATCGCCCCCTCGTCAGCGCTCGGGGGAACGCGCCGCTGTACGAGGATCCGGCATTTGCAATCGAGTGTGAATAACGCACCGGCTGCCGGCATCGCCCATTAAAAAGTGTGAACGCTACTGACCCAAGACATGAACATCGGGCCATACCATTTTCAACAGCCCATCGCACTGGCGCCGATGGCCGGGATCAGCGATCGGCCGTTCCGTAATTTGTGTCGCCGCCTCGGCGCCGACTACGCGGTCTCGGAGATGCTCGCCACGCGCACGGCGTTGTGGGACACACAAAAATCACGCACGCGACTGAACTTCGATAATGAAAGCGCACCACGGATTTTTCAGATCGCGGGCGCCGATCCGGACACACTGGCCGACTGCGCGCGCATGGCCCGCGAGCGCGGCGCCGACATCATCGACATCAACATGGGCTGCCCGGCAAAAAAGGTCTGCAACAAGCAGGCCGGTTCAGCGCTGCTCGAAAACGAAACCCTGGTCGCCCGGATCCTCGCCAGTGTCGTCGCTGCGGTCGAGGTGCCGGTCACCCTCAAAACGCGCACCGGCACCAGTCCGCAGGCGCGCAATGGCGTCGGCATCGCGCGCCTCGCCGAGGACTGCGGCATCGCCGCGATCACCATGCACGGACGGACGCGCGCCTGCGCGTTTCGCGGCAAGGCTGAATACGACACCATTGCCGCGGTCAAACAGGCGGTTTCGATCCCGGTGATTGCCAATGGCGACATCATCAGCGCCGAACAGGCCGTGCACGTGCTTGCTGATACTGGTGTCGACGGGTTGATGATCGGGCGCGGTGCGCAAGGTAACCCGTGGCTGTTCGGCGCGATCAAGGCCGCGCTCGCCGGCCGCGACTGGAACCCGCCGGACCTGGCGACGCGTGCGCTGGTGATGCGCGAGCACCTCGACGGCCTGCATGCCTTGTATGGCGAGCTTGCGGGGGTGCGGATCGCACGCAAACACATTGGCTGGTACCTGGCACACGTGCCGGGCGGCGCGGCGCGACGTGCGCTGTTCAACCGACTCGACAGCGTGGCGTCGCAGCGGCAGTTTATCGATAGCCTTGCCGACGAAGCGACGCTGGAGCTGGCAGCTTGAGTACCAAGCGCAGCAAGAGTGCCGACGCACCACTCTGCGAACTGGTTGCACAATCGCTGGACCGCTACTTCAAGGATCTCAACGGCCAGCCGGCCGCCGAACTCTACGACCTGGTGATCTCGCAGGTCGAGCGCCCGCTGCTTGAGATCGTACTGCGCGAGACGCGCGGCAATATTTCACGCGCCGCGCAGATTCTGGGTATGAACCGCGCGACGCTGCGCACGCGACTGAACAAGTACGGACTGAACAACAAGTAAGTCGCATACCGCAATTATCCAGGTCAGCGCCGATGAGTAATCCAACAGCGCGCCCGCAGGCGTGGGCGCTGATCAGTGTGTCTGACAAGCGCGGCATCGAGTCGTTTGCGAGCGGTCTGCAGGCGGCCGGGATCGGCATCCTTTCCACCGGCGGCTCGGCGCGTGCACTCGGTGCTGCCGGTATCGCGGTGCGCGAAGTTTCCGAACACACCGGTTTTCCCGAGATTATGGGCGGTCGGGTCAAAACCCTGCATCCCAAAGTCCACGGTGGCATCCTTGCCCGGCGCGGGATCGACGACGCGGCGATGGGCGAATACGCGATCGCGCCAATCGACCTGGTGGTGGTCAACCTCTACCCTTTTGAACAGACCATCGCGCGACCCGATTGCAGCTTTGACGAGGCGGTGGAAAATATCGACATCGGCGGTCCGGCGATGCTGCGCGCGGCGGCCAAGAACCACGCCCACGTCGCGGTGGTCTGCGACCCCAGGGATTACCAGGCGGTGCTGGCCGAGCTCGAACGCGACGGCGCGGTCGGCGGCGCCACCCGCTATCGACTCGCGGCCAAGGCGTTTGCCCATACCGCGCATTACGACCGCGCCATCAGTACTTACCTCGATGCGCGCGCTGCCGGCAGCGTGGAACGCTTTCCCGAACGGCTCGATATTCGCGTCGAGCGCCGTGAAGTACTGCGCTACGGCGAGAACCCGCACCAACAAGCGGCGTTCTACGTCGATGCCGATGTGCCGGCCGGTACGCTCGCACGCGCCGAACAGTTCCAGGGCAAGCCGATGTCGTACAACAACATCGCCGACACCGACGCCGCGCTCGACTGTGTGCGCTCGTTCCGCAACCCAGCCTGCTGCATTGTCAAGCACGCCAATCCCTGCGGGGTTGCCGAGGCCACCGACATCGCCAGCGCCTACGAAGCCGCCTACGCCACCGATCCGACTTCGGCGTTCGGCGGCATCATCGCCTTCAACCGGCCGCTCAACGCGGCGTTGGCGAAGGCTATCGTTGAACGCCAATTCGTCGAAGTGATCATCGCGCCGACGATCGAATCCGCCGCGCTCATTGTCCTCAAAACCAAGCAGAACGTGCGCGTACTTGCGACCGGCGCGTGGCCCGAGGCGCCGCTCCAACAACTAGAGTACAAACGCGTGATGGGCGGCCTGCTGGTGCAGGACCGCGATTTCAACGCCCAGACCCTGGGCCTCGAAGATCTGAAAACGGTGAGCAAACGCCAGCCCAGCGCGGACGAGCTTACTGACCTGCTGTTTGCCTGGCGGGTGGTCGCATGCGTGAAGTCGAACGCGATCGTATACGCGCGCGGGCAGCGCACCATCGGCATCGGCGCCGGGCAGATGAGCCGCGTTTACAGCGCGCGCATTGCCGCCATCAAGGCTGCCGACGAGGGTCTTGAGGTAACCGGCTCGGTGATGGCTTCGGACGCCTTTTTTCCGTTCCGCGATGGCATCGATTCGGCCGCCGAAGTCGGTATCCGCGCCGTGATCCAGCCGGGCGGTTCGATGCGCGACGCCGAAGTCATCGCCGCCGCCGACGAACACGGTATGGCGATGGTGTTTACCAGCCAGCGTCATTTCAGACACTGAGTGGGCGTCGCAGCGCGACCATGAAAGTACTGATCATCGGCGGTGGCGGGCGCGAACACGCGCTGGCCTGGAAGTGCGCGCAGTCACCGCGGGTCGAAGCCGTGTTGTGCGCGCCGGGCAATGCCGGAACCGCCGCCGAGCCCGGGGTCAGCAATGTCGCGATCGACGCAGAGGACATCGAAGGCCTGGTGCACTACGCCGCGAGCGAAGCGATCGGCCTGACCATCGTCGGCCCGGAAGCACCACTCGTCGCCGGTGTGGTCGACGCGTTCCAGGCCCAGGGTCTGAAATGTTTCGGTCCGCCGCAAGCCGCCGCAGTCCTCGAAGCGTCGAAGTCGTATAGCAAGGATTTTCTCAAGCGCCACGCGATCCCGACCGCCGCGTACGCGACGTTTGACGACCTCGATGCGGCGCTGGCCCATATCGCCGCCGGGCCGGTGCCGATCGTGGTCAAGGCCGACGGCCTCGCCGCGGGTAAAGGTGTGGTTGTCGCCACCAGCCACGAACAGGCGCTCGAGGCTGCGCGCAGCATGCTCGGCGAGGGCTGTTTCGGTGCCGCCGGCGCGCGCATCGTGGTCGAAGAGTTTCTGCGCGGCGAAGAGGCCAGTTTCATCTGTATGTGCGACGGCGATACCGCGATCCCGTTCGCCTCCTCGCAGGATCACAAGGCCCGCGACGACGGCGATCGCGGACCCAATACCGGCGGCATGGGCGCCTACTCGCCGGCGCCGGTCATCGACGCGGCGATGAGCGCACGGATCATGGACAGCGTGATAAAGCCGACCCTCGCCGGCATGCGCAGCGACGGCCGTCCCTACGCCGGATTTCTTTACGCCGGACTGATGATCGGCGCCGACGGCATTCCGAAAGTGCTCGAATTCAATTGCCGCTTCGGCGATCCCGAAACCCAGCCGATCATGATGCGCCTCGAGACCGACCTGGTCGGCGCCTGCCTGGCCGTGCTCGATGGCAATGCCGACACCGTCACGCTGGAGTGGGACGAGCGTGCTGCGCTCGGCGTCGTGCTGGCCGCCGGCGGTTATCCCGCCGACTATAAAAAGGGTGACGTGATCAGCGGGCTCGGCGGCGACCGCCCGGACGCGCGGGTATTCCATGCCGGTACGCGACAAGTGGACGGCGAATGTGTGACCAGCGGCGGCCGCGTGCTGTGTGTCGTTGGTCTCGGCGAGAACGTTGCCGCCGCGCAGGCGACAGCCTATGCGCGGGTTGATGAGATCAGCTGGGACGGCATGTTCTGCCGGCGCGACATCGGCTACCGCGCCGTCGCGAGAGAACGCAAGGGCGTCTGAACCCCAGTTGCAATCACAGGCGGTCGAGCGGACTCTGCACGCCTTTGCCGCCGCGATTGAGTACGTGCGTATAAATCATCGTTGTCGACACGTCGGCGTGCCCGAGCAGTTCCTGCACCGTGCGGATGTCGTAAGCCGCTTCGAGTAGATGGGTGGCGAATGAATGCCGCAGACTGTGGCAATTCACCGGCTTGGTGATTTGCGCGGCTTTGGCCGCGGTTTTGACCGCGCGCTGCAGGCTGTTTTCGTGCAGGTGGTGCCGACGCGTGCGGTTGCTGCGCGGATCCACCGACAGCCGCTTGCTGGGAAAAGCATACTGCCATTGCCACTCGCGCGCAGCACTGGGGTACTTGCGCGCCAGCGCATCGGGCATAAACACCTCGCCGAAGCCATTGGCGATATCGTCGTCAAAACAACTTCTGACTTCGTCCAGATGCTGGCGCAGGGGTACGCGTAAAGCGTCAGGCAGCGGTACGACGCGATCTTTCGCGCCCTTGCCATCGCGGACGACAATCTGACGGTAATCAAAGTCGATGTCCTTGACGCGCAGGCGGATACATTCCATGAGCCGCATGCCCGTACCGTACAGCAGCCGCGCCATCAGCAACTGTACCCCGGTCATCTGCGCAAAAAGCGCCCGAACCTGATCCGGGGTCATGACCACCGGCAACTTGCGCGGACGCTTCGATCTAGCGAACGACTCCAGTTCGGGCAGTGGCATTTCCAGAACCTGCGCGTAGAGAAACACCAGAGCGTTCAGGGCCTGGCCTTGCGTACTCGCGGCCACGTTGCGTTTCACCACCAGGAATTCCAGGAAGTGGCGAACATCCGCGCCAGTCAGCTCGCGCGGATCGCGAGCTGCATAGAAAGCCAGATAGCGGGCCACCCAGTGCGTGTAGGCCTGCTCGGTACGGATCGAATAGGCGCGCTGGCGGATAGCCGAGGTCAGCGGATCGAAAATCTCGGGGTGCATGCGCCGGATTTCCCCGAGACGGACACCGTCGTGATCATCGCCGTCGAGCGGAACCGGCGCTTCCCGCGCGAGGGTCGAGTGGGAGGTGTCCAGCGTGCGCGCGCCAACCCGCCAGTAGTCCCAATCAAACGTGCCGGCCCACGGCACGCGCAGAAACTCATCGAAAAACAGCTGCAGCGCGTTCACGATCTGAACAAACTGCCAGGACTCGAGCCGCGAAGATTGCCCGGCGCGACGCAGCCACGCCTCGACATCGAGCGCCCGATGGGTCGCCGGGTCGGTACCGCGCATCGCCCGAAGGTACCGCTCGACCCGCAACACATAATGGCGCACGAATATCGGCCGACGCTCGACCTTGCGCACGCATTGAATGAACCGATCCCAGAAATCGTCGTCCTTGATCCGTGGAGCGATCTCGCCCATTTCAGAACCTCCTTGTTCCAAAGTCGGGATATTGCCGGCGTATAGCGCACCAGCCAGCCTCACTCCCACGAGTGTACCTATTCCGTATTTATCTGACTATATTGATTCTGCCTAGTACACTATTTACGCATTCTGTATATACAACTGTTAGGTGCCTCGTCCTTAGTAGTGGTACCGCATTTGCGCAAAGTAAATCGCGTCGTCTTCGAACCTGTAGACGACACGATGTTCGTCATTGATGCGCCGAGACCAATACCCGGCCAGTCCATGCTTGAGAGGTTCTGGCTTTCCTATCCCCTCAAATGGTGAGCGCTGAATGTCGAGTATCAGAGAGTTAATCCGTTTTAGTAGCTTTTTGTCGGTACGTTGCCAGTACAAGTAATCCTTCCAGGCATGTTCCGAAAAGATCAGCTTCATTCAGCGAGGGCTCGTTCCGTCCCTCCGGAAGACTCAATTTCAGCGATTGATTCGAGGAGCCGTTTCGCGTTTTTCGGGCTATGGAGTAGGTAAGTAGTCTCTTCGAGAGCTTCATAATCATCGAGCGACAGCATCACGACAGAGCGCGAATTCTTACGCGTAATGATGACGGGGGCGTGATCGTCACAGACTTTTTCCATAGTTTTAGCCAGCTTGCTGCGAGCTTCGGAATAAGTAATTGTGTCCATCGTGAGATATCCGGATAGCTGTACCATTACTTGTACAATGATAGCGGCACCTAACAAACGGATCAACCTGACGTGTTACAGCGCGCTTCTTTCCAGCGGCTTCGCATTTTCGCCTCCAAGAAGCGCGCTGTAACACGCAGGTTATCCGAGCGTTAGATGCCGCAGGAAACCCATACGTAGCACAATCGGGCATTTTGGTATATTTTCTATACCATGCCGGTATTCGAATACGACCGAGCCAAAAGCCAGCGAAATCTGGACAAGCATGGCATTGATTTCGAGTCGGCCCAAACCCTTTGGGACGATCCACATCTCCTTGAAATTCCGGCAAATACGGTCGATGAACCACGAGTTATGGTGATCGGTCGGATTGGCGAACGTATGTGGTCGGCAATCTATACTCCGCGGAACTCGAGCATTCGACTGATCTCAGTACGCCGTTCTAGACCGGAAGAGGTCGAGATATATGAAAGCTAAAAAATTTGATGCTGATTTCGATTCGGGAAAAGACGTTACGGCTGCGTTGGATATGTCGAAAGCACGGCGCTCTCTTCAAGAGCAGAAGCGCGTGAATGTAGATTTCCCCAAATGGATGATCGAGTCTCTCGATCGGGAAGCGGGACGTTTAGGAGTCACGCGGCAGTCAATTATAAAAGTATGGTTGGCAGAACGCCTGGAGAAAGCGGCATCTAACAATCGCATCGAGTCCGACGCTTGACCGCTTCTCCTTTCGCTACCGCTCCAGTCGTGGCCGTCAAGCGCGGCTCATGCGAGCGTTAGGCGGCTTTTAAAAGTGCTCGATTCCCTAGTCAATATAGACGGGTCAACGATCATTGATTGGGATTCCTTTCATGATGTTTTCGCTAAAGCCTTCGGGTTTCCGGAATTCTACGGACGAAACATGGATGCATGGATCGATTGTATGACGTCACTGGACGTTCCAGAGGACGGGATGACGACCATCTATTGTGAGTCTGGAAGGTTAATTACTATAGAAATTACAAACGCCAAAAGCTTAAAGCGGCGATGCCCGGAACAATTCTCAGCCCTAGTTGATTGTACGGCTTTCGTAAATTGGCGGAGAATCGAAAGTGGTGGCCAACCTGTATTAACGTTGTCTTATTTCGAATAAAACTTCATGCAGCAGAAACCCAGAATTCAATACCGAGCGCCGCCTAACCAAGCGCTGCAGCCGACCCATTACAGCGCGCTTTTCCAGAGTGCAGATATTTTCACTCTTCCAAAGCGCGCTGTAATGGGCGGCTGAGCGCAACGTTATACCGCTGAGAACAACTCGTCGTGACCATTCCTCAATGCATCGCAGTACTAAAGGACATAGTTCTAAGTGGAGCCGCAATTGTCGGCGCCTATGTTGCTATCCGAGGGTTGTCCGCTTGGCGGACGCAGTTGAAAGGGCAGTCGGAGTATGAACTCGCCCGTCGTTTGCTAGTGGCTCTGTTTCGCTACCGAGATACTATTCGTGGCGTTCGCCACCCGGTTATGTGGGTACATGAAATGCCGTCTCCGCCGCCCGATGAAGCATCGAAAATGTCATTCGACGAAATCCAGTATTACGGAACTTCGAAGGCTTATGAGAACCGATGGTCGAAGGTTCAAGAGGAACGTTCGAGCCTTTACGCAGATTTGCTAGAAGCAGAGGCTTTGTGGGGAACTGAGCTCAAGGATCAGTTCGATGTGCTGTTTTCGCTAGAACATGAACTAATGAACTACATTCGCAATTATCTCAAGCTCACTAACCCCAAAACCACGAATGTTGAAAAGGCATCTATGGAAAAGCATCTATCAAAGAAGCGCGATGTAATGTACGACGATCTTTCGGACAGCGACGAAGACGAATTTCGAACCGAGTTCAAAGCGGGCGTCGCTTCTATCGAGTTATATCTCAAGCCAAAGCTAGTTCATGCAGCGGTATAACAAGTCGTTCGAGCGGACGTGTTACAGCGGGCTTTTCTTCCGCGGCGGTCGCATTATCGCTCCAGAAAAGCCCGCTGTAACACGCCGCTCAACTCAGCGTTAGATTGCAGCCACCCATTTCTCGAAGCACTTCGCCGTAGAAGGGAGACGCTTCGTCCGTAGCCACCGGACAAGTTGTAGCAATGAAGCATTTCCTTGCTAGCCTCCGGGGGGAAGTGGAGCAAAGTCGGGCTAACGAAACATCGGAAGTGCAGTAGCCAGGTCGTAACCGGGAAGTAGTCGCGAAGACCGAAGCGAGCAGCTAAAGTTAGGGCTAGCCTCCGGGACATGTGGCGTGATGTCGCTCTTGCGAAAGCTGCTTCCGAATTCAAGCTATCTGGCAAGACATTAGGCCACACGTCAGAAAGGCAAGCAGCCACCAGTACGCTGCCAGTTGCAAATGTCGTCGTCGCTGAAGGGGAGTCTTGAAACAGTGCGTGTGCAATCTAACCAGCGGATCAACCTGACGTGCTACTGCGGGCTTGTTTGGAGCGGCTGCGCATGTTCACTCAAAACAAGCCCGCAGTAGCACGCAGGTTATCCGAGCGTTAGATTGCACCGAGACCGATTGCAGCGACATATCGAAGCCCTTCGCAACAGCCTTCGCTCCAAGCTCGTTGCGGGTTGGCCGCGTCGGGAAAAGCGATGCCCGCATCGCCAAGCGCGGAAGTCCCTAGATCGAATGGGACACTCCGTTGTTTCACGGTCTTCAACACAATCTGGCCTACAGCCAGTAACTTGGGAAGCCGTTGCCACTCCGTCACCTTGGGTAGTGGCGCTGCTTGACGCAGAACGCTCGCGTCATCGCAAGGTTTGAAGCCGCTGTCAGGAAGCGTAAGCTCTGAGCAGGACGTTTGTAGTGGTTTGTGCGAAAGGGGTGGTGAGCATAGTGGCGTTGCAATCTAACAATCGCATGGAGTCCGACACTTGACCGCGGCTTTCCCTGCGCTGCCGCTCCGGTCGGCCGCCGTCAAGTGCGGCTCATGCGGGCGTTAGATTGCAGCCATCCATTGCTCGAAGTACTTCGCCGAAGAAGGGAAACGCTTCGCCGGTAGCCACCGGACAAGTAGTAGAAAAGAAGCATTTCCTTGCTAGCCTCCGGGCGAAGTGGAGTAATGTCGGGCTAACGAAACATCGGAAGTGCAGTAGCAAGGTCGTAACCGGGAGGTAGTCGCGAAGATCGAAGCGAGCAGCTAAAGTTAAGGCTAGCCTCCGGGACGTGTGGCGTGATGTCGCTCTTGCGAAAGCTGCTTCCGAAATCAAGCTATCTGGCAAGACATTACGCCACACATCAGAAAGGCAAGCAGCCACCAGTACGTTGCCAATTGCAAATGTCGTTATAGCTGAACGGGAGTCGGGAAACAGTGCGTGTGCAATCTAACCAGCGGATCAACCTGACGTGCTACTGCGGGCTTGTTTGGAGCGGCTGCGCATTTTCACTCAAAACAAGCCCGCAGTAGCACGCAGGTTATCCGAGCGTTAGGCAGAACGTTCAATGGGTGACGGCCACACTACAATCGAAACGTCAACTCCCGAACCGGAGCGTATGCGGCCCGCCCGCCGTATTGGATTGATTGCCACATTTCTTGTAGCGTTTGCGGCTGGAAGCGGTGGTGCGGCTATCGTGGCGCACAAACTTGTCGCTATCTCGTACGACGAGATGAATTTGAATTTCAATGCTCAGATGCCGCGCGAGATCTTTTGGACTCGCTATGAAACGGCACGATTGAATCTCGCACTTGCCCAGATCCGCCATGGAGAAATCGAGGATTTTTACTTGAACGCGTGCGCTGAATTAGACGGCAATCTTACAGTGCTTTTCCCTGCAGCGGATGCTAAAGAGACAGAAACGCGCCTTTATCAGAACACCGTTGAGCATCTTGAATGGCTGTACACAAACGGGCACTGTCCGGATGGAGCTAGCGCATGGTTCGAGCGGTGAGCCGGCTTATTCATCTGCCTGATCTATCGCACTGAGAGCGGGCCGTAGACTCGGCAATGCTCTGCCTAACAATCGCATGGAGTCCGACACTTGACCGCTCCTCCTTTCGCTACCGCTCCAGTCGTCGCCGTCAAGTGCGGCTCATGCGGGCGTTAGGTTGCAAGAAGAGAGCACTCGCAGGAGCTGCGTAGGGGTACAGGGCGTTCGCCATACGCTACGCAGGGAAACAGGACGTGTGCGATGCGCTGCGTAGGGATACAGGACGTGTGCAGTTCACTAAGCGTAAGCTTAAGGCAGCAACCGCAAAGCGTAATGGCGGGCTAGAAAAGAGAAAGGAGTAACGCGTTGCAACCTAACCAGCGGATCAACCTGACGTGCTACTGCGGGCTTGTTTGGAGCGGCTTCGCATTTTCACTCAAAACAAGCCCGCAGTAGCACGCAGGTTATCCAAGCGTTAGATTGCAGCCACCCATTGCTCAAAACACTTCGCCGAATAAGGGAAACGCTTCGCCCGTAGCCACCGGACAAGTTGTAGCAATAAAGCATTTCCTTGCTAGCCTCCGGGCGAAGTGGAGGAATGTCGGGCTAGCGAAGGGCCGATCCCTAGTGCCGGCGCTTAGCCGGGGGATACGAGCCACACATCGGAAGTGCAGCAGCCAGCTCGTACCCGAGAATTAGTCGCGAAGACCAAAGCGAGCAGCTAAAGTTAGGGCTAGCCTCCGGGACGCGTGGCGTGATGTCGTTCTTGGAGAAGCAGCAGCCGAACATGTATGCAGCAGCAAGGAATTGAGCCACACGTCAGAAAGGCAAGCAGCCACCAGCCTGTAGCCGATTGCAAATGTTGTCGTAGCTGAACGGGAGTCGGGAAACAGTGCGTGTGCAATCTAACCAACGGATCAACCTGACGTGCTACTGCGGGCTTGTTTGGAGCGGCTTCGCATTTTCACTCAAAACAAGTCCGCAGTAGCACGCAGGTTATCCGAGCGTTAGATTGCAGCCACCCATTGCTCGAGGCACTTCGCCGAAGAAGGGAAACGCTTGGGCCGTAGCAACCGGACAAGTTGTAGCAATAAAGCATTTCCCTGCTAGCCTCCGGGCGAAGTGGAACAATGTCGGGCTAACGAAACATCGGAAGTGCAGTAGCCAGGTCGTAACCGGGAAGTAGTCGCGAAGACCAAAGCGAGCAGCTAAAGTTAGGGCTAGCCTCCGGGACGTGTGGCGTGATGTCGTTCGTGGAGAAGCAGCAGCCGAATATGGGTGTAACGGCAACGAATTGGGCCACACACCAGAAAGGCAAGCAGCCACCAGTACGTTGCCAGTTGTAAATGTCGTCGTCGCAGAACAGGAGTCGGGAAACAGTGCGTGTGCAATCTAACCAGCGGATCAACCTGACGTGCTACTGCGGGCTTGTTTGGAGTGGCTGCGCACTTTCACTCAAAACAAGCCCGCAGTAGCACGCAGGTTATCCGAGCGTTAGGCGGCACCGAACGGTCCTCGTATGTTTGTCCGAACTACATGCTCATTGGCCCTATTAGTTTTGGTGTCTGCGTGCGAACGGCACGAAGCGGGTATGTTCAGCATCGAGAACGAAAAAACGCAAAACAAGCTAGACGAGCGCGTTAGCGAAGCCGGAATAGAAACCAGCATTGACGAAAAAGGCCGGCTCCGCTACGCGACAAAGAACCATAAAGCGGTGGAAGGTCTTGCGCATCGGATAATGGACGAATCGGAAAATTACACACGAGTAACAATTCACTGGCCAGACCCGAAATACACGGAACTATTTATTGCGAGGCTCGATTCAGAAAGGATCGAATATGAGATCGTACATCTGGATGGGTATGTGAGCGTTAGCCTAAAATCTGAAAACGATTCAAAATGGCAACCGCTGGAAAGCGAGATCAATAAGCTGTTCTATGCCGAAGCCGCGAGGAAGATCGGGTTTGATGCCCAGTGAGAAAGTGCCGCCTAACACCTATGAGGCCCCCGGTGGTCAAGGGCAAAAAGCGCCCTCCGAATAGACTTCGGTAGTTTTCCATTTTCGAACGTCCGTCTGGCTTCGATTCCAACAGCATTGTCAGGCGGTAGCCTGCAATAAACACCTATCGAGCTTTCCAGGCCATCGCGTTTAAAGGTAGGCGATAGCCAACACTAGAATTCCTTCCAGGCCCTGCATGCTTCCTATTCAAAGTGTCAACATCACCGGGTAGTTGGTCGCAGGCTTGCAGCAGGGGCAGACCACAGTTCAAAAACGTTTGGGCGGGAGCGCGACCGCGCGAAAATCAAAGCGACTGACCGACCACCATGCCTCATGTGCGCCTGATGGACTCGAAGTTGACGATCTCATCTTTATCGCAGCGCCTTCATTCGAAGTCGTGTGTTCGCACCGGTCAGTTAGACGTCCAGCGTCACGGTCGCCTCCCATAGTTATAAGGTCGCCATGAAACGTGCCTCATCGAAAGGTTGACGTTTTGTGAGCATGACGTACACGGCACGACCGAGACGATGGGCGAGTATCGATAACGCTTTACCCTTGCCATGCTTACTGGCCAGTCGGGCGACAGCTTTTCTGAGCCGGCTCGTTGCCTTTCAGGAACAACACGTGGCTTCACCCTGAAGGCCCATTTGAGATATGCATTGCCAATCTTCTTGCCGGAATAGCCCAGTTTCTTGCCCGCCGACTCTTTCGCGCATTTGACCAGGCGGGCATAGGAGGCAAACTGGCCCAGGGTTGGGAACCGCTTGATGTCTTCAATCTCGTAGAGAATGACCATTGACAGGATCGGCGGACCCCGGGTACGGTACGCAACAAGTGATAAGCGCCGGCCATCATGGGCCTTCGCTTTCAGCGCCAGGTCTTGTTCAAGGCCCGTAACTGCTCATCCAGATGGTCGATCACCGTGATATCTAATTCGACCCATCTGTCGCACCACCGATCGGGGAAGTGCCGCTTTTTGGGGATGTCTGGGCGTTCCTTTTTACAGAATCCGGCTCGCGCCCCCCCTCGACAAGCGGCAGGTTGTATTGGCTTTGACGGGTTGTTCTGGATGTGTGCGGTGGGGTCGCCCGATCAGCGGGCGAACATCATGCGCCTTGTCGCAGGAGATCCCGGGTTGCCCGCGATTCAGGCTGGATAGGCATAGGCCTGCGGCCGAACATACCGGCTTTGAGCAAGCGCGCAATCTTCTCTGAATCGATGCGGTCATTCTTGGCCTTTCCGCCATGGATCGGCTTTCATGTAGCGAGCGATCCATTGGCCGAGACGAACGGAAATGATCTCCCCCCCCTTCGCGGGCACACCATTATCGGCCAGCCAGTACCAGGTAATAACAGACATTCGACACTGATGACGAGGTCGTCGCGGTAGGGGTCGATGTCAGCTTTGGGCGTCAGGCGCCGTTTTCATATTTGCTAATGCAGAAAAAATTCCGTTTCGCTGGCCTGGTTGATGATGCACACGTACATCGTTTTCGCGTGCGAAATCGATCCCACAATAATCTCTTGATGGGCTGTGTTATAAAATCGCATCTGAGGGTCTCCTTCTGGGCATTGAGTCTATGAACTCTCAATTGTGTAGGACCGTCAGCTTGCTGATGAAGCCTGAAAGTCCCAGGAGGGGGCCTCAATGAGTATCAAAGCGATCGAGTCCGACGCGTGACTGCCGCGCGTTTTAAACCTGCCGTGATGTTCGGCCTAAAACGCGCGGCAATCACGCGCGGCTCATCGCGGCGTTAGGTGCCATCGGGAGTCCACCGTGAGCTGGGAAGCACTATCAACTATCGCGGAGTTGGTCGGAGCGATCGGCGTCATCGCTTCCTTGATTTACGTCGCCCGGCAAGTCCAATCGTCTCAGGCAACAGCAGCAGATACGAACCGATTGACTCGTGCAGGACGCGTATGCGAAATGATCCATTCGTTCGCAACGAGCGATGCCATTAGAACAAGCGTTATCAAAAGCTACGGCCTTGAGAATGATTACGAGAAAATGGCTAGTGCCCTCGGCGTAACCCCAGACGAAGCTGCTAGAACTGATTTCGTCAACAATTACTGGTTTTGGCTCCATTGGGGGCAATACTGCTCTACGACGGACGCTGAAGATATCGAGGAATTAAAGAGATCCATTGGTGCGTATGAGGCGATCCCGGCGATCAACTACTCTTGGGAACACAGCTTTCTGGCCAAGCCATATCTCGACCGTCGGTTCGTCGATTTCGTGGAAAAGACTCTAGCGGAAAGGGCGGTGGGGCATGGAAAGGCAAAGCAAAATGGCACCTAACAAGTGGATCAACCGGACGTGTTACAGCGGGCTTTTCTTGCGTGGCTTCGCTATTTTCACTTCAGAAAAGCCCGCTGTAACACGCCGGTTATCCGAGCGTTAGATTGCAGCCAGGCCAATAGCGCCGGTATGGCGAAATTTCGTGCACTGGTTAGCGTAGTAGTCTTCGCTTTAGGCTAGCCAGGGCGACAGCACGTTGGGCGAGGCGGAAACCCGCATCAGCAAGCGCGGAAGTCCCTAGTGCGAGTGGGACGCTCCGTTGTTGGAAGTTAATCAACACAAACCGGGCTACAGATAATCGCCGAAAACGCCGCTGCCGCTCGGTCGCAACGGTAAGCGCGGTTGCACCATTCAGGCGGATACCGTCGCAAGATTTGAAGTGAGCGCAAGGAGGCGTAAGCTTTGTCTCGGGTTGTTCGTGGTGCGTTGTGAAAGGGAGGTCGTGGAAACAGTGGCGTTGCAATCTAACAAATCGTTCAACCCGACCCGTTACTGCGGGCTTGTTTGGAGTGGCTGCGCATGTTCACTCAAAACAAGCCCGCAGTAACGCGCGGGTTAACTTGGCGTTAGATTGCACCGAGACCGATTGCACCAACATTTCGAAATCCGATGCAACAACCAGCACTGCAGCCTTCGCTCCAGGCTTGCTACGGGCTAGTCGCGTTGGGAGAAGCGAGGCCCGCATCGCCAAGCGCGGAAGTTCCTAGAGCGAATGGGACGCTCCGTTGTTTCACGGTATCCAACACAATCTGGCCTACAGCCAGTCACTTGGAAAGCCGTTGCCGCTCTGTCGGACTGGGTGGTGGCGCTGCTGGAAGCAGAAGCCTCGCTTCATCGCAAGGTTTGAAGCCGCTGCCAGGAAGCGTAAGCTTTGAGCAGAACGTTTGCAGTGGTTAGTGCGAAAGGGGTCGTGAGCAAAGTGGCGTTGCAATCTAACAATCGCATGGAGGCCGACACTTGACCGCGGCTTTCCCTGCGCTGCCGCTCCGGTCGGCCGCCGTCAAGTGCGGCTCATGCGGGCGTTAGGTGGCTCGGCCGATGTATCTCTTCTGCGATACCGAGACAGCCGGCCTGCCGGATGATTACGAAGCTCCACCATCAGACTATTGGTCGTGGCCCCGTCTAGTCCAGATAGCATGGATTCTGACTGATGAATCGGGCGCAGAAATGCGATCTCAATCGTTCATTATCCAGCCGGAAGGCTTCGAAATTCCGCTAAGCGCAACGCGGGTTCACGGAATTTCCACGGAATCTGCCAGTAAGCTGGGAATTCGCATAGGCACGGCACTCCGAGCCTTCTCGAAAGACCTTAAAGCCACGGACACATTGGTGGCACACAATATTCAATTTGATGAGCGAGTTATCGCAGCGGAATATTTCCGACTAGGTAGGGTAAAGAATCCGTTGGAGAAAAAGGCCCGATTTTGCACGATGCGGTCCACCGCAGAACTTTGCAAGATCAAAAAGGGGCCACGGGGCTACAAATGGCCATCACTTACCGAACTTCACACGAAGTTGTTTGGAGAAGGGTTTCCATCCGCCCATGACGCAAAAGCTGATGTAAAAGCGTGTGCAAAGTGCTTCTTCCACCTAAAAAGCCAAGGATTAATATCCGGTCGAGAATCGCCAGAACGCAATAAACAACGCGAAAATGACGAAGATCTTTTCGACTATATCTACTATCTCGCTAACCGTTGCTATTGGTTCGATACGAGTCTATTCGTCGATGATGTGCACCAATTCTTTAAGGAGCGTGGATTCATAACAGAGGGGCAGCGCGAAAAGCTGTATGAACTCCAATCTATGCTCGAAGAACGGGCCGACTAATGGCTAGAATTTCCGTAGAACGCCACCTAACACCTATGAGGCCCCCGGTGGTCAAGGGCAAAAGGGCCCGCCGAATAGACTTCGGTAGTTTTCCATTTTCGAACGTCCGTCTGGCTTCGATTCCAACAGCATTGTCAGGAGATAGCCTGCAATAAACACCTATCGAGCTTTCCAGGCCATCGCGTTTAAAGGTAGGCGATAGCCAACACTAGAATTCCTTCCAGGCCCTGCATGCTTCCTATTCAAAGTGTCAACATCACCGGGTAGTTGGTCGCAGGCTTGCAGCAGGGGCAGACCACAGTTCAAAAACGTTTGGGCGGGAGCGCGACCGCGCGAAAATCAAAGCGACTGACCGACCACCATGCTTCATGTGCGCCTGATGGACTCGAAGTTGACGATCTCATCTTTATCGCAGCGCCTTCATTCGAAGTCGTGTGTTCGCACCGGTCAGTTAGACGTCCAGCGTCACGGTCGCCTCCCATAGTTATAAGGTCGCCATGAAACGTGCCTCATCGAAAGGTTGACGTTTTGTGAGCATGACGTACACGGCACGACCGAGACGATGGGCGAGTATCGATAACGCTTTACCCTTGCCATGCTTACTGGCCAGTCGGGCGACAGCTTTCTGAGCCGGCTCGTTGCCTTTCAGGAACAACACGGTACCGCTTCACTGAAGGCCCATTTGAGATATGCATTGCCAATCTTCTTGCCGGAATAGCCCAGTTTCTTGCCCGCCGACTCTTTCGCGCATTTGACCAGGCGGGCATAGGAGGCAAACTGGCCCAGGGTTGGGAACCGCTTGATATCTTCAATCTCGTAGAGAATGACCATTGACAGGATCCGACGTCAGATCCCGGGTACGGTACGCAACAAGTGATAAGCGCCGGCATCATGGGCCTTCGCTTTCAGCGCCAGGTCTTGTTCCAAGACCCGTAACTGTTCATCCAGATGGTCGATCACCGTGATATCTAATTCGACCATCTGTCGCACCACCGGATCGGGGAAGTGCGCGGGGATGTCGCTGCGTTCCTTTTTACGTCCGGCTCGCGCCCCGAGGGGCGGCAGGTTGTATTGGCTGACGGTGTTCTGGATGTGTGCGGTGAGGTCGCCCCGATAGCGGGCGAACATCATGCGCCGTCGCAGGAGATCCCGGGTTGCCCGCATTCGGGCTGGATAGGCATAGGCCTGCGGCAACATACCGGCTTTGAGCAAGCGCGCAATCTTCTCTGAATCGATGCGGTCATTCTTAGCCTTTCCGCCATGGATGGCTTTCATGTAGAGCGCATGGCCGAGGACGAACGGGATCTCTTCGCGGGCACACCAATCGGCCAGCCAGTACCAGGTAAACAGACATTCGACACTGATGACGAGGTCGTCGCGGTAGGGGTCGATGGCTTTGGCAAGCGGCTCAGGCGCCGTTTTCATATTGCAATGCAAAACCGTTTCGCCGGCCTGGTTGATGATGCACACGTACATCGTTTTCGCGTGTAAGTCGATCCCACAATAATGCTGATGGGCTGTGTTATAAAATCGCATCTGAGGTCTCCTTCTGGGCATTGAGTCTATGAACTCTCAATTGTGCAGGACCGTCAGCTTGCTGATGAAGCCTGAAAGTCCCAGGAGGGGGCCTCAATGAGTATCAATGCAATGGAGTCCGACACTTGACCGCTCCCTTCCTGCGCTACCGCTCCGGTCGGTCGCCGTCAAGTGCGGCTCATTGCGGCGTTAGATGCCGCAGGAAACCCATGCGTAGCACAATCGGGCATTTTGGTATATTTTCTATACCATGCCGGTATTCGAATACGACCGAGCCAAAAGCCAGCGAAATCTGGACAAGCATGGCATTGATTTCGAGTCGGCCCAAACCCTTTGGGACGATCCACATCTCCTTGAAATTCCGGCAAATACAGTCGATGAACCACGAGTTATGGCGATTGGTCGGATTGGCGAACGTATATGGTCGGCAATCTATACTCCGCGGAACTCGAGGATTCGACTGATCTCAGTACGCCGTTCCAGACCGGAAGAGGTCGAGATTTATGAAAGCTAAAAAATTTGACGCTGATTTCGACTCGGGAAAAGACGTTACGGCTGCGTTGGATATGTCGAAAGCAAGGCGCTCTCTTCAAGAGCAGAAGCGCGTGAATGTAGATTTTCCCAAATGGATGATCGAGTCTCTCGATCGGGAAGCGGGACGTTTAGGAGTCACGCGGCAGTCCATTATAAAAGTATGGTTGGCGGAACGCTTGGAGAAAGCGGCATCTAACAATCGCATCGAGGCCGACACTTGACCGCGGCTTTCCCTGCGCTGCCGCTCCGGTCGGCCGCCGTCAAGTGCGGCTCATGCGAGCGTTAGATTGCAGTTACCCATTGCTCGAAGCACTTTGCCGAATAAGGGAAACGCTTTGCCGGTAGCCACCGGACAAGTTTTAGCAAAACAGCGTTTCCTTGCTAGCCTCCGGGGGAAGTGGAGCAATGTCGGGCTAACGAAACATCAGAAGTGCAGCAGCCAGGTCGTACCCGAAAAGTAGTCGCGAAGACCGAAGCTTGCAGCTAAGGTTAGGGCTAGCCTCCGGGACGTGTGGCGTGATGTCGCTCTTGCGAAAGCTGCTATCGAATTCAAGCTGTTTGGCTAATCTTTAGGCCACACATCAGAAAGGCAAGCAGCCACCAGGACGTTTCCAGTTGTAAATGTCGTCGTCGCAGAACGGGAGTCGGGAAACAGTGCGTGTGCAATCTAACCAGCGGATCAACCTGACGTGCTACTGCGGGCTTGTTTGGAGTGGCTGCGCATTTTCACTCAAAACAAGCCCGCAGTAGCACGCAGGTTATCCGAGCGTTAGATTGCAGTTACCCATTGCTCGAAGCACTTTGCCGTAGAAGGGAGACGCTTCGGCCGTAGCCACCGGACACGTTGTAGCAATACAGCGTTTCCTTGCTAGCCTCCGGGGGAAGTGGAGCAATGTCGGGCTAACGAAACATCGGAAGCGCAGTAGCCAGCTCGTACCCGAGAAGTAGTCGCGAAGACCAAAGCGAGCAGCTAAAGTTAGGGCTAGCCTCCGGGACGCGTGGCGTGATGTCGCTCTTGCGAAATCTGCTTCCGAATTCGAGCTATTTGGCTAAACTTTAGGCCACACGCCAGAAAGGCAAGCAGACACCAGGACGTTGCCAGTTGTAAATGTCGTTGTAGCTGAACGGGAGTCGGGAAACAGTGCGAGTGCAATCTAACCAGCGGATCAACCTGACGTGCTACTGCAGGCTTGTTTGGAGTGGCTGCGCATGTTCACTCAAAACAAGCCCGCAGTAGCACGCAGGTTATCCGAGCGTTAGGCGGCTCGAGTTCGTTGTAACGTGTAACCGGATGGGTTACGCTAGGTGTTGTGATCCGAAATTTCAAGCATCGGGGTTTAGAGCGATATTTCGTGCGCGGCACGAAGTCCGGTATTCCGGCAGCCTTAGAACCTCGCATCCGTCTGATACTCGGCCGGCTGCAAGTTTCAATTCGACCTCAGGATATGAACCTGCCGGGCTTGGTTCTCCATGAATTGAAGGGTAAACGAAAAGGTACTTGGTCCGTACGCGTCTCTGGCAATTTGCGTATCACTTATAGATTCGATGGCGAGGACGCTGTCGATGTAGATCTTGAGGACTATCACTGATGAAAATGCACAATCCGCCGCATCCGGGTGAAGTGCTAAAGCAACTCTGCCTGGAACCTCTGGGACTCAGCGTTACGCGAGCGGCTGAAGGGCTTGGCGTTAGCCGAAAAACACTGTCAGCAATCCTTAATGGCCGAGCCGGGATCAGTCCTGAAATGGCGCTACGATTGGCAAAAGCATTTAGCACGTCGCCTGAAAGCTGGCTAAACCAGCAAATGCATTATGATTTGTGGGTAACGGAGCAACAGCTTGGTAAGCTCAAAGTTGAGAATCTGTCCGCCGCCTAACCAGCGGATCAACCTGACGTGCTACTGCGGGCTTGTTTGGAGTGGCTGCGCATTTTCACTCAAAACAAGCCCGCAGTAGCACGCAGGTTATCCGAGCGTTATGTGCGTGAGGAGAATTGACGTGTATCCTTACCTCATGCCCAGGCTTGGAACTAGACGATGAGTACGGCGAAAGACGATCTGAAGCAACTGCTAGAACAACAGCCGGATGACAGCTCCAGCGAGGAAATAGTCCGCGAACTAGCATTTCACGTCATGATTCAGCGCGGGTTAGCTGACTCCGAAGCGGGACGAACAATATCTAACGAAGAGATGGGCCGGCGCATCCGGTCATGGCAGAGCTAAACTGGACCGCTGAAGCGCAGCGCTGGCTCGAGGATATTTTTGAATATATCGCTATCGAAAATCCGCGCGCAGCCGCAAGCGTGGTTTCTGGAATCTACGAGAGGGCACAGATTCTTGTGGACTTCCCTGAAGCCGGCTATCCCTACCAGGTCTCTAACCGTTCAGTACGAATATTACTTTACGGCCATTACCGAATTGCATACATCGTAAGGTCGGACAAGAACGTTGATATCTTGGGGGTGTTTCACGGTGCCCTGGACCTAACTCGGTATCAACTGTAGAACCGATGCACGCACATAACACGTCGTTGCAGCCGACCCTTGACCGCTTCCTTCCTTCGCTGCCGCTCCGGTCGGTCGCCGTCAAGGGCGGCTGAACTCGGCGTTAGGCGGCGGTCGCAAACTCAATGAAGACAACTAAGTACTTCGAGCACATGAGGAAGCGCCCCGATCGCGCTGATATTCAACTCGAATGGATACAGTATGTTGTCGATAATCCGGAGGCCGAAATCGCTCAAGCTGATGGAAGAATACGCCGATGGGCTAGAATAGCCGAAGCGAGCGGTAAGTATTTGCGCGTGGTCCTACTGGAAGACAAAAAGACAATTCATAACGCATTCTTCGACCGGACATATAAGCCATGAAAATCAAGTATTTTGAAGAAACGGACACGCTTTACATCGAGTTTAAAGCAGCGCCGGTCGCGGAAACCCGTGATCTGGATGAAAACACCCTCTTAGATCTAGATGCGTCCGGGAAGATTTTGGCTATCACAATCGAGCATGCAAAAGACCGCGCAGACATCCCCCAATTTAGCTTCGAGCAGATCGCCGCCTAACACCTATGAGGCCCCCGGTGGTCAAGGGCAAAAAGGGCCCGCCGAATAGACTTCGGTAGTTTTCCATTTTCGAACGTCCGTCTGGCTTCGATTCCAACAGCATTGTCAGGAGATAGCCTGCAATAAACACCTATCGAGCTTTCCAGGCCATCGCGTTTAAAGGTAGGCGATAGCCAACACTAGAATTCCTTCCAGGCCCTGCATGCTTCCTATTCAAAGTGTCAACATCACCGGGTAGTTGGTCGCAGGCTTGCAGCAGGGGCAGACCACAGTTCAAAAACGTTTGGGCGGGAGCGCGACCGCGCGAAAATCAAAGCGACTGACCGACCACCATGCTTCATGTGCGCCTGATGGACTCGAAGTTGACGATCTCATCTTTATCGCAGCGCCTTCATTCGAAGTCGTGTGTTCGCACCGGTCAGTTAGACGTCCAGCGTCACGGTCGCCTCCCATAGTTATAAGGTCGCCATGAAACGTGCCTCATCGAAAGGTTGACGTTTTGTGAGCATGACGTACACGGCACGACCGAGACGATGGGCGAGTATCGATAACGCTTTACCCTTGCCATGCTTACTGGCCAGTCGGGCGACAGCTTTCTGAGCCGGCTCGTTGCCTTTCAGGAACAACACTACCGCTTCACTGAAGGCCCATTTGAGATATGCATTGCCAATCTTCTTGCCGGAATAGCCCAGTTTCTTGCCCGCCGACTCTTTCGCGCATTTGACCAGGCGGGCATAGGAGGCAAACTGGCCCAGGGTTGGGAACCGCTTGATATCTTCAATCTCGTAGAGAATGACCATTGACAGGATCCCGCCGATCCCGGGTACGGTACGCAACAAGTGAAAAGCGCCGGCATCATGGGCCTTCGCTTTCAGCGCCAGGTCTTGTTCCAAGACCCGTAACTGTTCATCCAGATGGTCGATCACCGTGATATCTAATTCGACCATCTGTCGCACCACCGGATCGGGGAAGTGCGCGGGGATGTCGCTGCGTTCCTTTTTACGTCCGGCTCGCGCCCCGAGGGGCGGCAGGTTGTATTGGCTGACGGTGTTCTGGATGTGTGCGGTGAGGTCGCCCCGATAGCGGGCGAACATCATGCGCCGTCGCAGGAGATCCCGGGTTGCCCGCATTCGGGCTGGATAGGCATAGGCCTGCGGCAACATACCGGCTTTGAGCAAGCGCGCAATCTTCTCTGAATCGATGCGGTCATTCTTAGCCTTTCCGCCATGGATGGCTTTCATGTAGAGCGCATGGCCGAGGACGAACGGGATCTCTTCGCGGGCACACCAATCGGCCAGCCAGTACCAGGTAAACAGACATTCGACACTGATGACGAGGTCGTCGCGGTAGGGGTCGATGGCTTTGGCAAGCGGCTCAGGCGCCGTTTTCATATTGCAATGCAAAACCGTTTCGCCGGCCTGGTTGATGATGCACACGTACATCGTTTTCGCGTGTAAGTCGATCCCACAATAATGCTGATGGGCTGTGTTATAAAATCGCATCTGAGGTCTCCTTCTGGGCATTGAGTCTATGAACTCTCAATTGTGCAGGACCGTCAGCTTGCTGATGAAGCCTGAAAGTCCCAGGAGGGGGCCTCAATGAGTATCAAGGCGTTCAACGCCGACACGCTACTGCGGGCTTGTTTTAAGTGGCTGCGCATTTTCACTGAAAACAAGCCCGCAGTAACGTGCGGGTTAACTTGGCGTTAGATGGCTCGAACTAATCTTGCCCCGACGTTCGTAATGGCACTGCCACTACTACTTTCTGGTTGCTTCGAAACGGAAGTACAAAACGCTCCGCCGATTCCGTTTTCTGACGCGCTCCAGGTATCGACCAACCGAGATGAAGTAATACTTCGCGTGCAGGATCCTGTAATTGTTGAGAAGGCTCGTAAACTGGCAAACATCTATTCGGATAACTGGGGAACGCCCTGGTACGGAGCGCCCATTGCGAAGCAAATAATCAGGTTTTACGCTGGAGGTAGATTGGTGGCGACTTTTGGGCTCGGCAGCGACTTTTTTACGCGAGGACCGGCTAACCTAGAATCAAGAAGAGCCAGTGAGCAGGAAATCGGTCAATTTCGGAAAGTATTGAAGCTACCGGATCCTTATCAATGAAACCGCCATCTAACAATCGCATCGAGGCCGACACTTGACCGCTCCTCCTTTCGCTACCGCTCCAGTTGTCGCCGTCAAGTGCGGCTCATGCGAGCGTTAGGTGCTCCAGGCCCCGATTCAGGGCGTTTTCGGCCTTACGTCCAAAAGCAGTACCCTATCTACATTCTTAGGTAAAATGTGGCCATGCCTGAGATCTCCCGATTTCTCGGAATCGTAATTGCAATGTATTACCGAGATCATGCGCCTCCGCATTTCCACGCGAAATATGGCGGGGCCGAAATCCGGGTGAATATCGAAACTGGAGAAATCCTTTCTGGAAATTTTCCTCCGCGTGCGAAACAGTTGGTTCTCGAATGGCTGTCGATACACCAAGCCGAACTAATGCAAGATTGGAACTTGGCGCTGGAACATAAACCACTCAATAAAATAGAGCCGTTGGAGTAACACAGTGACCCCACAAGTGAAAACTGCGGAATACATAAATGGCTACTGCATCCGCGTCTCATTCGCAGATGGCAAGTCTTCACAAATAGATTTGGAAGATGAACTATGGGGCGAAATATTCGAGCCGCTGCGAGATCCCGAGTACTTTAAGCAATTCTTCGTAAACGCTGAGCTCAACACAATCCAATGGCCAAATGGCGCAGATTTAGCGCCGGAATTTCTCTACGAAACTGCAGCACCTAACACCTATGAGGCCCCCGGTGGTCAAGGGCAAAAAGGGCCCGCCGAATAGACTTCGGTAGTTTTCCATTTTCGAACGTCCGTCTGGCTTCGATTCCAACAGCATTGTCAGGAGATAGCCTGCAATAAACACCTATCGAGCTTTCCAGGCCATCGCGTTTAAAGGTAGGCGATAGCCAACACTAGAATTCCTTCCAGGCCCTGCATGCTTCCTATTCAAAGTGTCAACATCACCGGGTAGTTGGTCGCAGGCTTGCAGCAGGGGCAGACCACAGTTCAAAAACGTTTGGGCGGGAGCGCGACCGCGCGAAAATCAAAGCTGGACTTGACCCGTTTCGGTGGACACCTGATGCTCACAAAGCGAGGTGTTCAAGATGTCCAGAAAACAAGTCAAGTATACGCCGGAGTTCCGGCAGCAAATGGTCGAGCTCTACCGAGCCGGCCGGGGATTCAACGAGCTGGCGACCGAGTTCGGCTGCACGTCGTGGTCAATTCGACAGTGGGTCAAGCAGGCAGATCGCGAAGGTGGGCATGGCGATGGTGGCCTCACTCAGGCCGAGCGTCAGGAGCTGACTCGGCTGCGGCGTGAGAATCGTCAACTCAAGGTTGAGCGGGAGATTTTGTCAAAAGCCGCGGCCTGGTTTGCGAACGAGAGCACCGCGACCCCGAAGCGCTCTTCGGATTCGTGAAGGCGAACCAGGCCTGCTATCCGGTACGCACCATGTGCCGGCTGCTCAAGGTATCTACAAGCGGCTTTTACGCGTGGGTCGACCGACCCCTGTCGGCGCGTGCTCGAGAGGACGTTGGCTTGACGGCGTTGATCCATACGATCCATCGGCGTTCGAAAGGGGCCTATGGCTCACCGTCGATCCATGCGGAGTTAGCCGACGATCATGGTCGCCGTGTCGGGCGTAAGCGCGTCGCTCGCTTGATGCGTACAGCCGGTATTCGGGGTGTAAGCCCGATCCGGTATGTACGCACGACAACGAGCGATGGGACAGCCCGTTCGACCGATCTGGTTGACCGTCAGTTCGTCGCGGCCGGGCCGGACAAGCTCTGGGTTGCTGACATAACGTATCTTCCAACCTGGTCCGGCTTTCTCTATCTGGCCATCGTTCTGGATGTCTGGTCGCGCCGCATCGTAGGCTGGTCGATGGCAACGCACTTACGCACGGAACTCGTACTGGAAGCGCTCAACATGGCGCTCTATCAGCGAGGGCCGGTGGATGTCATTCACCATTCCGATCACGGATGCCAATACACCAGTTATGCGTTCGGCAAACGCTGCCAGAACATGGGCGTCATGCCATCTATGGGCTCGGTCGGAGACTGCTACGACAATGCGATGGCAGAGAGCTTCTTCGCAACGCTGGAACGAGAGGTCCTGAACCGTCACACGTTTAAGACGCATGCCGAAGCCCGGATGGCGATATTCGAATGGCTCGAGGGTTGGTACAACCCTCATCGCCGACACTCGTCCTTGGGGTACTTGTCACCAGTCAATTATGAAAGGAGACTACTCGCCACAGAAACCGCTCGAATTTAGACTACTAACCGTCCACTGAAGCGGGGCAAGTCCAAAGCGACTGACCGACCACCATGCTTCATGTGCGCCTGATGGACTCGAAGTTGACGATCTCATCTTTATCGCAGCGCCTTCATTCGAAGTCGTGTGTTCGCACCGGTCAGTTAGACGTCCAGCGTCACGGTCGCCTCCCATAGTTATAAGGTCGCCATGAAACGTGCCTCATCGAAAGGTTGACGTTTTGTGAGCATGACGTACACGGCACGACCGAGACGATGGGCGAGTATCGATAACGCTTTACCCTTGCCATGCTTACTGGCCAGTCGGGCGACAGCTTTCTGAGCCGGCTCGTTGCCTTTCAGGAACAACACGGCCGCTTCACTGAAGGCCCATTTGAGATATGCATTGCCAATCTTCTTGCCGGAATAGCCCAGTTTCTTGCCCGCCGACTCTTTCGCGCATTTGACCAGGCGGGCATAGGAGGCAAACTGGCCCAGGGTTGGGAACCGCTTGATATCTTCAATCTCGTAGAGAATGACCATTGACAGGATCCGGCCGATCCCGGGTACGGTACGCAACAAGTGATAAGCGCCGGCATCATGGGCCCTTATCTGCGCAGCGACAATCAAGCTGAGAACAGCGCGACAATCAAGATGAGAAAGCCGAGCCGTCTGGCCGCTGACGTAGGAAGGGCGTAGCCCGACCGAAGTCAACGGCCAAACGGCGGCGGGGTTCCCGAAGGAACCCCGCCCGGTGATCGCGGCCGACCCCGTTTAGGGTGTTCTTCTGACCAAAGAGGAATACCCGATGCCGGGTCGACACCTAACCGATCACCAAGTGAGGCTTTACATGAAATTCCGACAGACTGATACCCCCGCGGCAGCGGCCGCCAAGGCATCGCTGAGCACAGCGAGTGCTTACCGAATCGAAAACGACACGCGGTTACCGTCGCAGAAAGTCACCCGGCGCAGCCGGCGACGGCCTGATCCGTTGGCCGGGATCTTCGACGAGGAGGTCGTGCCGCTGTTGAACGCTTCGCCGGGACTCCGGCCCGTGGCCTTGTACGAGGAGATGATGCGCCGGCATCCACAACTCGACCCCGGCGTCCGGCGTACCCTCGAGCGACGCGTGCGCGCCTGGCAGGCGCTCTACGGTCCCGAGCAGGAGATCATTTTCCGCCAGACCCACGAGCCCGGTCGGATGGGGCTGTCCGACTTCACCGATATGGCCGATCTTGGCGTGACCATCGATGGCACCGATCTGGATCATCGGCTGTATCATTTCCGGCTCGCCTACTCGGGTTTCTCCCATGCCCACGTGGTGCTCGGCGGCGAGCGCTTCGTGGCGTTGGCGGAAGGACTTCAGAACGCGTTGTGGTCGCTCGGCGGTGTGCCACGGGAACACCGTACCGACAGTCTGTCGGCGGCGTTCAAGAATCTCGACCACGCAGCCGCCGAGGATCTGACCCGGCGCTACGATGACTTGTGCCGTCACTACGGCATGGTCCCAAGCCGCAACAACCCCGGGGTGGCTCACGAGAACGGCAGCATCGAAGGCCCGCACGGCCATCTCAAGCACGCCCTGCGCGATGCCCTGCTGATGCGTGGCAGCCGCGACTTCGACACCGTGGCGGCGTATCGGGCCTTCGTGGATGAACTGGTCAGTCGACGCAATCGGCGCCATCAGGCACGTATCGATGCGGAGCGCGCAGTCCTCGGCCCCTTGCCCAGGCTGCGGACCCAGGACTTCGAAGAGGTGCTGGTTCGAGTGACCTCCTCCGGCGGCTTCACTTTGCGCAAGGTCTTTTATACCGTGCCCTCGCGCCTGATCGGCCACCGCTTGCGCGTGCGCCTGTACGATGACCGCCTGGAACTGTTCATCGGGGGGACGGCATTGATGACCCTGCCAAGGGGACGTGCCCAACACAATGGCAAACACGGCCACGTCGTCAACTACCATCATGTGATCCAGGGGTTGCGGCGTAAACCCATGGCCCTGTTGAACCTGGTCTACCGCGATCAACTCTTCCCGCGAGACGCTTACCGGCGCACCTTTGAGGCGTTGCTGAGCGCGCTGGGTGAACGGCCGGCCTGCCGACGCATGGTCGAGCTGCTGGCCCTGGCCCACGAGCGCGGTTGTGAAGCGGCGCTCGCCGAGCACCTGGCCGCCCTGTTGGATACCGGGCAGCTACCGGATCCGGCTGAGTTGCGCAGGCGCTTCTCGCCGGACCCGGCGGCGGTGCCATGCATCGAGATCCCGTTGGGTTCCCTCGCCGCTTACGAAGCCCTCGTCCCGGCGGGAGGTGGCGTATGAGCCGGCAACCCCTGATCGATACCGCACGCTTGACCCTGATGCTTAACGAGCTACGCCTGCCGACCATCAAGGCCGTCTGGGCGCGCTTCACCGAGCAGGCCGATCGCGAAGGCTGGCCGGCAGCGAAGCTGCTCTCGGCCCTCGCAGAGCAGGAGCTGGCCGAGCGCGCCGGCCGGCGCATCGAGCGTCATCTCAATGCCGCCCGGTTACCGCCTGGCAAGAGCCTGGATGCGTTCGACTTCACCGCCGTACCCATGGTCTCCAAAGCGCAAGTGACGGCGCTGACCAGCGGCGACCGCTGGCTCGATGAAGGTGCCAACCTGATCCTGTTCGGCCCGCCCGGCGGCGGCAAAAGCCATCTGGCTGCAGCGATCGGCTTAGCCCTGGTGGAGAACGGTTATCGTGTGCTTTACACCCGCACCACCGATCTCGTTCAGCGACTGCAGGTGGCGCGCCGCGAACTCACCCTCGAGTCCGCCATCGACAAGCTCGACAAGTATCACCTGTTAATCCTGGACGACCTCGCCTACGTGACCAAGGATCAGGCGGAAACCAGCGTGCTGTTCGAGCTGATCAGCGCCCGCTACGAACGCCGTTCCCTGCTCATCACGGCCAACCAACCGTTCGGCGAATGGGGACGGATCTTCCCGGACCCCGCCATGACCCTGGCCGCCGTCGATCGACTGGTTCACCACGCCACAATCTTCGAGCTCAACGTCGACAGCTATCGGCGAAAAAGTGCGCTTGAAGACAAGCGCGGCCGCGGGCGGCCGGCTACCCGCGCGACAATCAAAAACACCACGCCGGTGCCGCCCAACGACAAACAAACCGACGACGCTTGCTAACCGCGCGACACCCGGTAATCATGCCTTGGCCGCGACGCCCGGTTCTCACCCTGATTGTCGCTGAGTTCTCATCCAGATTGTCGCGCTACACGCCGGCATCATGGGCCTTCGCTTTCAGCGCCAGGTCTTGTTCCAAGACCCGTAACTGTTCATCCAGATGGTCGATCACCGTGATATCTAATTCGACCATCTGTCGCACCACCGGATCGGGGAAGTGCGCGGGGATGTCGCTGCGTTCCTTTTTACGTCCGGCTCGCGCCCCGAGGGGCGGCAGGTTGTATTGGCTGACGGTGTTCTGGATGTGTGCGGTGAGGTCGCCCCGATAGCGGGCGAACATCATGCGCCGTCGCAGGAGATCCCGGGTTGCCCGCATTCGGGCTGGATAGGCATAGGCCTGCGGCAACATACCGGCTTTGAGCAAGCGCGCAATCTTCTCTGAATCGATGCGGTCATTCTTAGCCTTTCCGCCATGGATGGCTTTCATGTAGAGCGCATGGCCGAGGACGAACGGGATCTCTTCGCGGGCACACCAATCGGCCAGCCAGTACCAGGTAAACAGACATTCGACACTGATGACGAGGTCGTCGCGGTAGGGGTCGATGGCTTTGGCAAGCGGCTCAGGCGCCGTTTTCATATTGCAATGCAAAACCGTTTCGCCGGCCTGGTTGATGATGCACACGTACATCGTTTTCGCGTGTAAGTCGATCCCACAATAATGCTGATGGGCTGTGTTATAAAATCGCATCTGAGGTCTCCTTCTGGGCATTGAGTCTATGAACTCTCAATTGTGCAGGACCGTCAGCTTGCTGATGAAGCCTGAAAGTCCCAGGAGGGGGCCTCAATGAGTATCAAAGCGATCGAGTCCGACGCTTGACCGCTCCCTCACCTGCGCTGCCGCTCCGGTCGGTCGCCGTCAAGCGCGGCTCATCGCAACGTTAGATTGCAGCCATCCATTTCTCGAAGCCCTTCGTCGAAGAAGGGAAACGCTTCGCCGGTAGCCACCGGACAAGTTTTAGCAATACAGCGTTTCCTTGCTAGCCTCCGGGGGAAGTGGAGAAATGTCGGGCCAGCGAAACATCGGAAGTGCAGCAGCCAGGTCGTAACCGAAAAGTAGTCGCGAAGACCGAAGCTTGCAGCTAAAGTTAGGGCTAGCCTCCGGGACGTGTGGCGTGATGTCGCTCTTGCGAAAGCTGCTTCCGAATTCGAGCTATTTGGCTAAACTTTAGGCCACACGTCAGAGAGACAAGCAGCCACCAGCACGTTGCCAATTGTAAATGTCGTCGTAGCTGAACGGGAGTCGGGAAACAGTGCGTGTGCAATCTAACCAGCGGATCAACCTGACGTGCTACTGCGGGCTTGTTTGGAGTGGCTGCGCATGTTCACTCAAAACAAGCCCGCAGTAGCACGCAGGTTATCCGAGCGTTAGGTTGATAAAAGAGTCCTGGAAGCAATGGCCTTAGATATATTTCAGTTCGTAGCAATCTTCTCGTGCACGTTCTTTGCTGGAGCAGCAGTGTATATAAACCTCGCTGAGCATCCCGCGCGGATGGAGTGCGGGACAGCTCTAGCCGCGACCGTGTTTGGTCCTAGCTACAAACGCGCGGCGGCGCTTCAAGCATCGCTGGCGATCATCGCAACCATCTCCGGCGTCGCCTGTGGTCTCAGTGGCGGATCTCCCGGTTGGTATCTTGGTGCCGCCCTCATATTCTTCGTCGTGCCGTTTACTTTCGCGGTAATCATGCCCACGAATAAACGGCTTCTCAGTTCCTCCCTCGATAGAACTTCTTCGGAGGCGACGGAACTACTCAATCGGTGGGGGCAGTTGCATGCCGTGCGCAGCGGCTTCAGTGTTCTTTCGTCTTGGGTGTACATCTACCTCGGAACATCAACCTAACATCACAATGGAGTCCGACACTTGACCGCTCCTCCTTTCGCTGCCGCTCAAGTCGTCGCCGTCAAGTGCGGCTCATTGTGGCGTTAGATTGCAGCCACCCATTTCTCGAAGCACTCCGCCGAAGAAGTGAGACGCTTCGGCCGTAGCCACCGGACAAGTAGTAGCAAGGAGGCATTTCCTTGCTAGCCTCCGGGGGAAGTGGAGGAATATCGGGCGAACGAATGCCCCGTCCCTAGTGCCGGCATTTAGCCAGGGTTTCGAGCCACACATCAGAAAGGCAGCAGCCAGGTCGCAACCGAAAAGTAGTCGCGAAGATCGAAGCTTGCAGCTAAAGTTAAGGCTAGCCTCCGGGACGTGTGGCGTGATGTCGCTCTTACGAAAGCTGCTTCCGATTTCGAGTTATTTGGCTAAACTCTAGGCCACAAACCAGAAAGGCAATCAGCCACCAGTACGTTGCCAGTTGTAAATGTCGTTATAGCTGAACGGGGGTCGGGAAACAGTGCGTGTGCAATCTAACCAGCGGATCAACCTGACGTGCTACTGCGGGCTTGTTTGGAGTGGCTTCGCATTTTCACTCAAAACAAGCCCGCAGTAGCACGCAGGTTATCCGGGCGTTAGGCAGAAATGACAAAGCTCGATCGCGAACCTAACTATGACGGGTATTGGAGATGCCTCGAAGATCTCAATAAACGAGAAATTGCTAATTCCGATACCTACGACAAGTCCCTGCTAAATCTGTCCACCATTTTGCTAGGGCTAAGTATTACGTTTCTCGACAAGGCCGTACCTCTTGAGGATGCAACTGGCTTGTGGCTGCTAGTTTTTTCTTGGTTGGCTTTATCTACGACGATTCTGGTTGTGTTGGCCTCGATCATTTATGGGCAGAAGGTATTAGCACGGCTAAAGGACGGTGCGAAGTCCTATTTTATCGATGGCGACGACGTAGAGAATAATCTAAGTATTTATCTGTCCAACAATATCGCGAGGCTGAATTTGGCTAGTGGGATTGCCTTCTATATGGGCGTAATATCGCTCGTGTTGTTTGTTGTCCGGAACATTTTCGTAGGAGCGTCGCCATGAAAAAGATTCAACCGAGCGTAGTTGCTCGTAGAGGTCAACCTTCCTCTCCATATCAACAATACGCGCCCAAACCCAGTAATCCTCCCCAGCAAAGCGGTCAAAGCCAGACGGACAGTAGCGGTAAGACATCAGCAGAAACAAAAGTACGATAGACCCGGCTACAGCGTCCACTCGTTCAGATTTCCGCCTAACACCTATGAGGCCCCCGGTGGTCAAGGGCAAAAAGGGCCCGCCGAATAGACTTCGGTAGTTTTCCATTTTCGAACGTCCGTCTGGCTTCGATTCCAACAGCATTGTCAGGAGATAGCCTGCAATAAACACCTATCGAGCTTTCCAGGCCATCGCGTTTAAAGGTAGGCGATAGCCAACACTAGAATTCCTTCCAGGCCCTGCATGCTTCCTATTCAAAGTGTCAACATCACCGGGTAGTTGGTCGCAGGCTTGCAGCAGGGGCAGACCACAGTTCAAAAACGTTTGGGCGGGAGCGCGACCGCGCGAAAATCAAAGCGACTGACCGACCACCATGCTTCATGTGCGCCTGATGGACTCGAAGTTGACGATCTCATCTTTATCGCAGCGCCTTCATTCGAAGTCGTGTGTTCGCACCGGTCAGTTAGACGTCCAGCGTCACGGTCGCCTCCCATAGTTATAAGGTCGCCATGAAACGTGCCTCATCGAAAGGTTGACGTTTTGTGAGCATGACGTACACGGCACGACCGAGACGATGGGCGAGTATCGATAACGCTTTACCCTTGCCATGCTTACTGGCCAGTCGGGCGACAGCTTTCTGAGCCGGCTCGTTGCCTTTCAGGAACAACACGGCCGCTTCACTGAAGGCCCATTTGAGATATGCATTGCCAATCTTCTTGCCGGAATAGCCCAGTTTCTTGCCCGCCGACTCTTTCGCGCATTTGACCAGGCGGGCATAGGAGGCAAACTGGCCCAGGGTTGGGAACCGCTTGATATCTTCAATCTCGTAGAGAATGACCATTGACAGGATCCGGCCGATCCCGGGTACGGTACGCAACAAGTGATAAGCGCCGGCATCATGGGCCTTCGCTTTCAGCGCCAGGTCTTGTTCCAAGACCCGTAACTGTTCATCCAGATGGTCGATCACCGTGATATCTAATTCGACCATCTGTCGCACCACCGGATCGGGGAAGTGCGCGGGGATGTCGCTGCGTTCCTTTTTACGTCCGGCTCGCGCCCCGAGGGGCGGCAGGTTGTATTGGCTGACGGTGTTCTGGATGTGTGCGGTGAGGTCGCCCCGATAGCGGGCGAACATCATGCGCCGTCGCAGGAGATCCCGGGTTGCCCGCATTCGGGCTGGATAGGCATAGGCCTGCGGCAACATACCGGCTTTGAGCAAGCGCGCAATCTTCTCTGAATCGATGCGGTCATTCTTAGCCTTTCCGCCATGGATGGCTTTCATGTAGAGCGCATGGCCGAGGACGAACGGGATCTCTTCGCGGGCACACCAATCGGCCAGCCAGTACCAGGTAAACAGACATTCGACACTGATGACGAGGTCGTCGCGGTAGGGGTCGATGGCTTTGGCAAGCGGCTCAGGCGCCGTTTTCATATTGCAATGCAAAACCGTTTCGCCGGCCTGGTTGATGATGCACACGTACATCGTTTTCGCGTGTAAGTCGATCCCACAATAATGCTGATGGGCTGTGTTATAAAATCGCATCTGAGGTCTCCTTCTGGGCATTGAGTCTATGAACTCTCAATTGTGCAGGACCGTCAGCTTGCTGATGAAGCCTGAAAGTCCCAGGAGGGGGCCTCAATGAGTATCAAAATGTTGGAGGCCGACGCTTGACCGCTCCTCTTTCCGCTATCGCTCCAGTCGTCGCCGTCAAGCGCGGCTCAACATTGCGTTAGCTTTCCTTTGGCACGCCCAATGCGAAAAATCTTCGATGTGGTACTCGCTTCACCTACACTCGTGTTGCTCCCATTTGCGTTGGTGATCATGCTTGCGGGCGGCGAAATAGAGCGCGTCACACAGATCTTTTGGGGACTCATTGTCATATTTGGCACGTATGCGATCTTCTGTTTATGGATTTCCATACTAGTTCCAAAGAATGTCCTGAGAAGATTAACCGGGATCGGCTATCTTCTCGCGTCGGGCCTCCTATTTGGCGCAGTTTTATCAATCATTTGGTTCTCTGCCGCCATCGGGTCTTTCATTCTTTCAAAAAAGGGTGAAGCTGAAAAAGCCATATTGTTATTTCAATTCCTGCTCGTAGTGCCCCCGATACCAATTGCGCTTAAATATGCGAAAGAAATGTACTGGCATGAGAAAGCTAACCCGGCGATCGAGGCCGACGCGTGACTGCCGCGCGTTTTAAACCGGCGGTCAGCCTCGGCCGAAAACGCGCGGCAGTCACGCGCGGCTCATCGCGGCGTTAGGTGCCGCTGAAGCGAGGTGCAAGATCGATGACTTTCGCGAAATTGCTCGATGAAATCTCATGGCCGGACCTGAAGGCGGCACTGCTCTGGTGTTACCCCGATGAGATAGATTCGTTGGAAGGCTACAGAATCCTATACGGCAAACTGAAGAGGATTATTCCGGAGTTGTCGAACATGCGCATCGTCGTTAAGGAAACGTACCGTCCGACAATTGATGACAAGCCATTTTGGGAAGTCACTGGCCGGAACGGTGAGCGGAACCGAGATCAAGCCGATTTCGAGTACATTAGAAAAACGGTGGAATCTGGATGGGCTGATGAAGAAACGAATTTCTCTCTTTCATTCCATCGTTGGGCCGAATGGCTTGGGATGTCAATCGACACATCGACACTTGCGAATTTGGCGCTTCCTCAGATTGCGGCTCACTGCATGTCCGACATGACATTTCATGGTTTCGATGAGGCAGATGCTCAGGGCGTTCTGGGGGAGTTGAAGGAGAGGGTTGCCGAGCTCGACGCAATGACTCCTGAAGAGCGTGCGAATGCCCTTATTCCGCACGAAGAGGTGATGAAGGCATTGAAATCGAAGCTTGAAAGGGAATGATAGAGCAGCCTCGGAGACTTTGGAGCAGCACCTAACAAATGGATCAACCTGACGTGTTACAGCGGGCTTTTCTTACGTAGCTTCGCAATTTTCACTTCAGAAAAGCCCGCTGTAACACGCAGGTTATCCTGGCGTTAGGTGGCGCCCACAATTCATGCGTCTTCCGAAGTTCGAATGTTGTACATAAAGTACAGCGCCACCAGAGTTCCTCCTGTGAGAAATATGGCAACACCTCCCTCGTACGGTGGAAGCCACAAGTTAGTGTAAATTGTGTTCTGGCTTTCGTTGTACCTCAGCCACGCTTGAGTGTGTACGAGAGCCGCAGAGCCAACAAAAAAAGCAGTAACGAAATAGAGCACACTTATAACCCAACATTGAAATGGAGACATTTTCCGTCCAACGATGTACGCGGCAGTCATGTATGCAAATGTTACAGAAATCCACATGCTGACATACGTGGCAGCGTTCTCTGCGATGTCCCCAAGAGCTCCAATAGCATCTGCTTCATTCATCTTTAGCTCCATTCCCAGTACGATAGCGGCACTGATATTACGCACTATTTATTACCGTGAGTGGAGAACCATGGTGTGCACAAGACAATCGCCACCTAACAAAGCGTGTATGGACTCCTCCCGCAAGTAGAGACGAAGGTGCGTTGTAGACGGTTGGGATCGTTTGCAGTCGTGTATCCGGCCTCATTGTGGCTTTGATTATCTGAAGCCGGGCCATCATGACCAATTCGTCGGGAACGAATTGGAACCGCGTTAGCGGGCCCGAAGGGCGAGCCTCATGGATGAGGCGAGTAATATCCGCGTACCGAGATCCAATTGATCGAAATGACCTGTCGTGGTCAGCTTTGTTATCGGCTTTCATCGGTACCGGTCCAACCTGAGATGTCATGAACGCGGGTGTCTCTACGCAAACGGGTTGATGGGTCAGGCGACGGCGCGCTCTGAGTCGAAGTCGCTTTCGTATTTCCACACCGCCCAGCAGATACGGGCGAGTTTATTGGCCAGCGCACAGGTGGCCTTGTTATGACCGACGCGTTGTTCGAGCTGGCAGGCCCACTGTTGCAGCCGTGATAGATGTTTCCCGGCACGCTGAAGTGTTTTGGCCCTGGCCAGCACCGACCGCGCACCGTGGGTAAGCAGCATGCGCAGGTAGCAGTCGCCCTGTTTGGAGATCCCACCGAGTCGTCGTTTGTTGCCGGAGCTGTACTCACGTGGGGTGAGACCGAGCCAACTGGCGAAGTGCCGCCCGTCGGGGAAATGATGCGGTGACCCGACACTGGCGAGCATCGCGGTACTGGTCAACAGGCCGATGCCGGAGACGGTCTGCAGGCGCCGAACATTGGCGTTGGCCTTCGTTAACGCCTTCAGTTGTCGCTCGACGGACGTGATGTCGTTCTCGAGGGTGGCAATCTCTTCAAGGAGCCGGGTGAAGACGACTTTCAAAGGTGCCGGTATCGCGTCGTCGTCGAGGATCTCTCTCGCTCGTCGCTGAGCGACCTTTGCCTTCAGGGATAGCGAAGCCGAGTTCGCCGCGGAAACCGCGCAGTCCGTTGATCCGTTGTAAGCGCAACGTAAACGACGCCCTATTCGAGCCCTTCCCGGACGTAGTAGAAATGCCCGCTGTAAATTTGGCGGAGCATTTTCGATGGCACGACGTTCACAGGCGGATTGGCAGGCCCTGATAGAGGCGCACGCATCAAGTGGGTTAACGGCCGCGGCGTTCTGCCGCCAGCACGGTGTTAATCCCAAGTCTTTCAGTTTTCGGCGTCGTCAGTTGGGGACAACCGCAGTGGCACCGCGCAGTCCCTTTGTGGCGATGAAGTTGAGCGGTGGTTCACGCGCTGAGGTACTGCGGCTCCATGTGGGTTCGAGCACGACGCTGGAGCTGTCGCCAGGCGTTGACGTGGCCTGGTTAACCGGGCTGCTGCGTGCGCTGAAGGATTAAGCGATGGAGATGTTTCGTGACGTGCCGGCGGTCTATGTGCATCGTGAACCGGTCGATTTCCGGAAGTCGATCAACGGCCTGACGTTGATCATTGAAGATGACCTATCCCACTCGCCGTTCACCGGGGCCTTGTACGTGTTCTGCAACCGCAAACGGGATAAGTTGAAGATCGTGTATTGGGACCGCAGTGGTTTCGCATTGTGGTACAAACGTCTCGAGCAGGACAAATTCCGCTGGCCAATGCGGTGGCCGGAAGCGTTGATCGAACTCAACGAAACGCAACTGCATCGGCTGCTGCAAGGCTACGCGTTCATGCCTGAGGAAGGTCATAAAACATTGCATTATGCGAGTGTTTTATAGCGACTCAGATCGATCGTTTTGCTATACTGCCGCGCATGTCAACGGTGCTCGAACAACTCCCTGATGATGTTGACGCACTGAAGTTATTGGTCGTTGAACAGGCTGCTCGCAATGAGCAGTTGATGGCCGATAATCAGAACTACAAAACGCAAGTCTCGCTCCTCCAAGAACGTTTAAACCTCGCTTTGGCGATCCGCTTTGCCGCACGCAGTGAGAAGGTGTCGCCCGATCAAATCCGATTGTTTGACGAAGCGGAGGCTGACGCCACTGAGTCTGGCGAGACCGACACACCCTTGACGATTGAGATCGCCCCGCACACGCGCCAACGCGGTGGGCGTAAACCGCTGCCGGAGAATCTGCCACGCGTCGAGGTGGTGCATGTGCTGCCCGAGTCCGAGCAGGTGTGTACACACGATGGTCGACCGCTGAAAATGATCGGCGAGGTGGTCAGCGAGCAGCTGGATATTGTGCCGGCGGTCATCCAGGTGATCCGTCATATCCGCAAGCAGTATGTGTGCAATTGCGGGCGGTGCATCAAGACTGCGCCGTTGCCGGCCCAACCCATTCCAAAAAGCATGGCCTCACCGGGCTTATTAGCCCATATCGCGGTCTGCAAGTATGTCGATGGCTTACCGTTGTACCGGCAGGAGACGATTTTAAATCGTATTAACGTCGACCTGCCGCGCGGTACGCAGGCGAGTTGGATGATCAAGGCCGGCACATTGGTGCAGCCGTTGATTAATCTGATGCGTGACCGGCTGCTCGATTATGACATCGTACAGATGGATGAGACGCGGGTGCAGGTTTTGAAGGAAGCCGGTCGTCGCGCGCAATCACAATCCTACCTGTGGGTGCAACGCGGTGGACCGCCGGATGAGCGGGTCATCTTGTACGATTACGACGCCTCGCGAAGTGGCGCGGTGCCGCAACGGTTGTTGGCGGGCTATCGTGGTTACCTTCAGACTGACGGTTATGACGGCTACAACGCGTTGGTTGCGACGAACGGGTTGAAACAGCTCGGTTGCATGGCCCATGCGCGTCGTCGTTTTGACGAGGCGGTGAAAGCACAAGGGAAGAACAAGCGTCGGGGTAAGGCTTGGCGCGGTTTATCACTCATACAAAAGTTATACCGGGTTGAGAAACAGGCGCGGCCGATGGCGGCCGATGAGCGTTACGCCTACCGCCTTCGGCACGCGAAGCCGGTGCTCGACGAGATGCGAGGATGGCTTGAGTCCGTGCTACCCCAGGTCCCGCCGACTGGTGCAGTCGGTAAAGCCCTGAATTATTTACATCACGAATGGGACAAGCTCACGCGCTACCTGGATGACGGACGGCTGGAGATTGACAACAACCTGTGCGAGAACGCGGTGCGTCCGTTCGTGATGGGCCGCAAGGCCTGGTTGTTCAGTGACTCGGTCGCCGGGGTTAATGCCTCGGCCAATCTTTATTCTTTGGTTGAGACCGCCAAGGCGCACGGACTGGAGCCCTATGCCTACCTGCGCGAGGTGTTCACGAAACTGCCTGGCGCGACGACGGTCGAAGACATCGAAGCACTTCTGCCGGGCAATATCAGTCTCTAACGTACTAATCCACATCGAACAACGGTGGGGTTTATCGCGCGCTTACGCATTTTCTCCATCAGCCATCAAATGCTTTATCGGTATATCTGGTACGACCGGATCTACGGCGGCACCTTGTATAGGCATCTTCGACAAGCTGGGATGAAACGTAGAAAACGATACGGATCTGCCGATTCGCGGGGCGTGATGATCGGGAAACGGCATATCTCCGAACGTCCCGCCGGCGCGGACAACCGTTCACGCTTCGTTCGGCCATTGGGAGATCGATACTTTCCTTAAAGGGAAAGCGATGTCGAACGTCACCCAGCGCGCTTACGACAAGGTGGCTAAGAAACTCGATACACGCCCACGAAGGATCTTGGCCGGTAGGACGCCGCAGGAATGCTATGCGGCAGCATCATCATCGCTTGTTAGGTGTAACTTTTCTTCGCTTCGTGCCAAGCATCTGTCATTTCCTCGAAGCCAGGTGGATTCTCCGAATATCTCAAACAACCTTCAGGGAATTGCATCCATTGTTGGGATTCTGAAGTCCAAATATGCGCAATAGGATTGAGCAGCTTTGTGTCGTTCAAGGTTCCTGGCTTAATGCTTAAGACGCTTGGACTCGCCGAATGACTGTGAAATATCCGCGTCCCGCATGTATTGCAGAATTCAGCACTCAATACAAATCCCGTTGCAGTTCGGCGGGACCATTTTTTCAGCTCGCCGATTAACTCATCGACAGTGTAGTTCGAGATCCAAAGCGCCATACCAAACGCACTAGATGACTGTTCCTGGCATTGTGTGCAATGGCACGCGAACAAATTCACAGACTCGCCGGATACGCGATAACGGACTTCGCCGCACTGGCAGGACCCCTCATATGCATCTGGCATTACGACGACGTCCGAGTTACACCTAACGAGGGTGTAGAAAAAGTTTCTGCGGCAGCGCGAAGGCGAGGAACTTATCATCGCGTCGCCGATCTGTGTGATAGCTCGATAATGCTGCACAGGAGCCTCGACGATGGCGCGCTACTACGACACTCAAGCTGATTTGCGCGTCATCGCCTTGGACCTGTCCGAGCAATTGCGTCCCGGAACCTTCGAGCATGCTTTGAGCTATCTCATCGATCATGAACTCGACCTCGGCTCTGGCTTCCTGCTTCGCTCTACCTCCCCCATCCATGGGGTCGTCTCCCACTTCGACGCGCGGTATCGCAACGACCAGACCGGTGCACCCGCCTATCCACCCGCGATGCTGCTCAAGGTCGTCCTGTTCGGCTATTCGCAGGGGTTGCTCAGTAGCCGCCAGATCGCCCGCGCTTGTACCCGTGACGCAACATTTATCGCGCTCAGCGGCGACAGCCAGCCGCACTTCACCACCCTCGCGCATTTCGTCAGCACCCTCGGTGACGACATCGCCACCGTGTTCGGCGCAGTACTTGCCATCTGTCAGCATCAGGGCCTCATCGGCGGCGAACTGTTCGCCATCGACGGGGTCAAGCTACCGAGTAACGCCTCCAAGCACAAGAGCGGTACACGCGCCGACTTCGAGCGCCAGGCCGCCAAACTCGAAGCAACCGCGAAAGCGCTGCTGACCCGTCATCAGACCGCGGACGGCGAACCTGTCGACGCTGACGACAGCGAACGCAGAACCGAGAAGATTGACCGGCTGCATCACGACGCCGCCGAACTGCGCGAATGGCTGGCCGCCAACCCCGAAGACCGTCGCGGTAGCAGCGGCAACGTCGTCAAGAGCAACCGCACCGACATTGACAGTGCCAAGATGGCCACCGACAAAGGCGTTATCCAGGGCTACACCGGCGTCGCCGCCGTCGATGCCAAACACCAGATCATCGTCGCAGCCGCGGCCCATGGCACCGGCTCAGAGCAGGCCCTGCTGATCCCGATCGTCGAGGCGGCCGCGCCGTATCGCCATCGGCAAACGCTCATCACCGCCGATGCCGGGTACTACAGCAAGAACAACCTCGTAGCCCTCGATGCCATGAACGTCGATGCACTCATTGCCGACAATCAACTACGAAAGCGCGACGAACGTTTTGATAACCGGGCCCGGCACCAGGATAAACCCGATCCGCATTACGACAAATCCGGCAACAAGAAGAAAACGCCATGCTACAAACCGGACCACTTCATCCACGACCCGATCGCCGGCACCTGCGTCTGCCCGGCCGGGAAGTCTCTCTACCGCCACGGTGCCAACTGCCGGATCAATGGCCGCGAAGCGGTTCGTTACCAGGGCGCCAAGCGTGATTGCGTACCGTGCACCCACCGCGACCGTTGCCTGCGCACGCCCGACGAGACGCCGACCCGCCAGGTCGCGTTCTTCCGTGACCACAACCCGACGCTCGCCAACCGACTCGCCGCGTCGATGCGTGAACGCATTGACAGTGATGAAGGCCGTGCCCAATACGGTCAGCGTTTCGCCACCGTCGAGCCAGTGTTCGGCAACCTGAGACACAACAAACGACTCAGCCGTTTCACGCTACGCGGCCGGCACAAGGTCAACGCACAATGGCTGCTGTTCAGTCTTGTACAAAACATCGAGAAACTGGCCAACCTGGTTTATGCGCATTAGCGGGAAGGGGAAGGGAAATGGAGCGAAACTGATGAATGGTCGCAAGCAAGAGCATTGCCCGAACCTGACCGATCTTTAACCTGACATCTCATAAACCACGAGGCGCTGAACACGGCGAGGACGATCACGTCCCCAGATGGGGTTTTTCTACAGCGTCAACGCAATGTTGAGCCGCGCTTGACGGCGACGACTGGAGCGGTAGCGAAAGGAGGAGCGGTCAAGCGTCGGCCTCGAACATTTGGTTAGGTGTAGCTATTTCCATCTCATGTTTAGCTTTCTATGTGATTCGGCGCAGTCCCGAAGGTATAGATTAATGAGTGTTTGATACGGCAGACCCATTTCTTCGGCTAGTTCTTTGAAGTAGTCGATTGTAGGTTCTTCAATTCGGATCGTTATCTGCTTCTTTAGCTTTTTCGCATAGGGATTGCGCTTGGCCTTTGAAAAATCGTATTCCTTCTTCATCGCAGTCTCGATGTGTATTGAGCGCGCTCCGGCCGAGTGGCTTTGCGCGCTGAAATGATTCGGATTGTACCTGCCACGTCGCGGTAGCAATGACTCACAACGAGTGTACGAGCGGGACTACTTATCCCAAGCAAGATGAAGCGGTCTTCATCTCTCGAATGGTCTGGATCTTCGATTAGGAGACCGTGTTCATCGTAGAACACTGATTGGGCCTCATCGAAGGTGATCCCGTGCTTCCGCGCATTGATGCGGCTTTTAGCGGGCTCCCATTCGAATCGCAGCTCGGGCATATGTCTAGTATAACTACAATGTAGTGGACAGAGTAGGGCCTGCTACACCTAACGCCGCGATGAGCCGCGCGTGATTGCCGCGCGTTTTAGGCCGAAGCTTACTGCCGGCTTAGAACGCGCGGCAGTAAGCTTCGGCCTCGATTGATGAAATGGACTCCTCCCGCGCTTTGTTTTGCGGTATCGATGTACCAAAGTAGAACTGTGACATTGCTACTTGCTCAGCATCAGAAGGAGTCCACCCATGAAGTCTAAGATCATTTCCGTCGACCTGGCAAAAGATGTCTTCGAGGTCGCCGTCGCTAACGACCATTACCGGATCCTCGAACGCCGGCGCCTCTCGCGTAAGGAGTTCAGCACCTTTCTCGCGACCCAGCCACCCGCATTGGTCCTGGTCGAGTCCTGCGGCACCGCACACTTCTGGGCGCGCCAGGCCCAAGCCACCGGCCATCGCACCGACATCGTCCCGGCTCACTACGTCAAACCCTATCGCAGACGCAACAAGACCGACCGTGCCGACACCGAGGCACTTCTCGAAGCCCATCGCTGCGAGGGGATCAAACCCGTCCCCCTGCGCTCCGTCGAACAACAGCAGATCCAGCAGCTCCATCGGATCCGAGAACAATGGAAGCGCACCCGTACTCAACGGATCAACGCGCTGCGCGGCTTCCTTCGCGAACTCGGCTTCGCCATCCCTGAAGGCGCAAAGGTCGCTCAGCGACGAGCGAGAGAGATCCTCGACGATGAGGCGATACCGGCACCTCTGAAGGTCGTCTTTACCCGTCTCCTTGAAGAGATTGCAACACTCGAGAACGACATGACGTCCGTAGAGCGACAACTGAAAGCCTTAACGAAGGCCAACGTCGACGTTCACCGTCTGCAGACCGTCTCCGGCGTTGGACTGCTGACCAGTACCGCGATGCTCGCCAGTGCCGGCTCTCCGCATCATTTCCCCGACGGGCGGCGCTTCGCCAGTTGGCTTGGCCTCACGCCACGTGAGTACAGCTCCGGCAGCAAACGACGACTCGGCGGGATCTCCAAACAGGGAGACTGCTACCTCCGCATGCTGCTCACCCACGGCGCGCGCTCGGTGCTGGCCAGGGCCAAAAAGCTTCAGCGTGCCGGGAAACGTTTATCACGCCTGCAGCAATGGGCCTACCAGCTCGAACAACGGGGCGGCCACAACAAGGCTACCTGTGCGTTGGCCAATAAACTCGCCCGTATCTGCTGGGCCGTGTGGAAACACGAAAGCGACTTCGACTCAGAGCGCGCCGTCGCCTGACCCATCAACCCGTTTGCGTAGAGACACCCGCGTTCATGACATCTCAGGTTGGACCGGTACCGATGAAAGCCGATAACCAAGCTGACCGTAACAGGTCAATTCAATCGATTGGCTCTCGGTGCGCGGATATTCATGATGGCCCGGCTTCAGATAACGAAAGCCGCAATGAGGCCGGATACACGACTGCAAACGATCCCAACCGTCTACAACGCACCTTCGTCTCTACTTGTGGGAGGAGTCCATACACGCTTGGTTAGGCGTTACCATGCAACTCCTTTTCGGACACCCCTTCTGGTTGAGCAAGATCTGCGCCTTCTCGTTCGAGGCGACGACGCGCACTGAATGTACCTGAGCGCGCTGGGACCCGAGAGGCAAATGCGAGCAAACCTAACTCGCTACTCGTGAGATCGTCGTATATCGCTTCGATCCCGCCACGCATGCAATACGTTTCATGCCAGAAACCCGTGCCGCCGGAATCCTTCAAGAATTTGGTCCACCATTCTCTATGTGGTGGAGATCTTGTCCAAGCCTCCATCGATTCAAAGTCTTTCCAGTACCATCGCATTCCAATTTCAAATGGAAAGACTCTGTAGATGATGTTCTGTTCGCAGTGAAGCAGACCCTCCGGCTTGGCATCTCCCGCGGCCTGGATCTGCGGGCCAAGACCGAAGATTGTTTTCAATCCCCGCAGTGCGTTAACTCGCATCCCGAGGTATATAACGACGAGATCCGGATATTCGCTTAGATCGACCGTGTGCCTGGGTACAGCTGTTGCCATTTCAACCTCGCTGATCTGGTGGCTATAAATCTACGTGCGATAACAGTAACGCCTAACGCCGAGGTAACCTGCGCTTGATTGCAACTGACCGGAGCGGTAGCGCAGGGAGGGCGCAGTCAAGCGTCAGGTTCACCGACTGGTTAGGCAGCGGTTTCGACTGAGCCAGGCAAACTGCTAACGACGAGCTTATCTAGGGCGACCTTGGACTTTGCATTGTCGATGTCTATGCCCACGAGATTTCCGTCAGCGTCATAGTCCAGAACAATACCTTCCGAAACTTCTTTACTCTCGGAACTCGGATTCTCTGAGAGGTCGATGTAGAGCGAATCGGTATCTTTGTAGTATTTCATCTTCATGGCTTATAGCTCCGATCCGGAAATGCATTATGGATAGTTATCCGGTCTTCCAGCGTGATTACCCTTAAGTATCGGTTATCTAGCTCCGGAATTCTCGCCCAATATCGATAACGATTGTGTTCTTGACGCTCAGATTTCTCGGAATTTTCGAGCACATACTCGCACCATTCCTTCCTCAAGTAGGGCCGCTTACGCAGCACTTGGTTTTTGAAGTATTCCGTGTACCGGTACTCAGCCATGCGCTGATTTTACCTTTGGACGGGCACTGAGTTCAGGAAAGCTGCCTAACGCCGAGTTGAGCGGCACTTGACGGGCGCCGACCGGAGCGGCAGCGAAGGGAAAGCGACAGTCAAGTGTCCGACTCCAGCGTTTTGATACTCATTGAGGCCCCCTCCTGGGACTTTCCGGCTTTATCAGCAAGCTGACGGTCCTACACAATTGAGAGTTCATAGACTCAATGCCCAGAAGGAGACCTCAGATGCGATTTTATAACACAGCCCATCAGCATTATTGTGGGATCGACTTACACGCGAAAACGATGTACGTGTGCATCATCAACCAGGCCGGCGAAACGGTTTTGCATTTGCAATATGAAAACGGCGCCTGAGCCGCTTGCCAAAGCCATCGACCCCTACCGCGACGACCTCGTCATCAGTGTCGAAATGTCTGTTTACCTGGTACTGGCTGGCCGATTGGTGTGCCCGCGAAGAGATCCCGTTCGTCCTCGGCCATGCGCTCTACATGAAAGCCATCCATGGCGGAAAGGCTAAGAATGACCGCATCGATTCAGAGAAGATTGCGCGCTTGCTCAAAGCCGGTATGTTGCCGCAGGCCTATGCCCTATCCAGCCCGAATGCGGGCAACCCGGGATCTCCTGCGACGGCGCATGATGTTCGCCCGCTATCGGGGCGACCTCACCGCACACATCCAGAACACCGTCAGCCAATACAACCTGCCGCCCCTCGGGGCGCGAGCCGGACGTAAAAAGGAACGCAGCGACATCCCCGCGCACTTCCCCGATCCGGTGGTGCGACAGATGGTCGAATTAGATATCACGGTGATCGACCATCTGGATGGTAAGCGCGCGATAAACCCCACCGTTGTTCGATGTGGATTAGTACGTTAGAGACTGATATTGCCCGGCAGAAGTGCTTCGATGTCTTCGACCGTCGTCGCGCCAGGCAGTTTCGTGAACACCTCGCGCAGGTAGGCATAGGGCTCCAGTCCGTGCGCCTTGGCGGTCTCAACCAAAGAATAAAGATTGGCCGAGGCATTAACCCCGGCGACCGAGTCACTGAACAACCAGGCCTTGCGGCCCATCACGAACGGACGCACCGCGTTCTCGCACAGGTTGTTGTCAATCTCCAGCCGTCCGTCATCCAGGTAGCGCGTGAGCTTGTCCCATTCGTGATGTAAATAATTCAGGGCTTTACCGACTGCACCAGTCGGCGGGACCTGGGGTAGCACGGATTCAAGCCATCCTCGCATCTCGTCGAGCACCGGCTTCGCGTGCCGAAGGCGGTAGGCGTAACGCTCATCGGCCGCCATCGGCCGCGCCTGTTTCTCAACCCGGTATAACTTTTGTATGAGTGATAAACCGCGCCAAGCCTTACCCCGACGCTTGTTCTTCCCTTGTGCTTTCACCGCCTCGTCAAAACGACGACGCGCATGGGCCATGCAACCGAGCTGTTTCAACCCGTTCGTCGCAACCAACGCGTTGTAGCCGTCATAACCGTCAGTCTGAAGGTAACCACGATAGCCCGCCAACAACCGTTGCGGCACCGCGCCACTTCGCGAGGCGTCGTAATCGTACAAGATGACCCGCTCATCCGGCGGTCCACCGCGTTGCACCCACAGGTAGGATTGTGATTGCGCGCGACGACCGGCTTCCTTCAAAACCTGCACCCGCGTCTCATCCATCTGTACGATGTCATAATCGAGCAGCCGGTCACGCATCAGATTAATCAACGGCTGCACCAATGTGCCGGCCTTGATCATCCAACTCGCCTGCGTACCGCGCGGCAGGTCGACGTTAATACGATTTAAAATCGTCTCCTGCCGGTACAACGGTAAGCCATCGACATACTTGCAGACCGCGATATGGGCTAATAAGCCCGGTGAGGCCATGCTTTTTGGAATGGGTTGGGCCGGCAACGGCGCAGTCTTGATGCACCGCCCGCAATTGCACACATACTGCTTGCGGATATGACGGATCACCTGGATGACCGCCGGCACAATATCCAGCTGCTCGCTGACCACCTCGCCGATCATTTTCAGCGGCCGACCATCGTGTGTACACACCTGCTCGGACTCGGGCAGCACATGCACCACCTCGACGCGTGGCAGATTCTCCGGCAGCGGTTTACGCCCACCGCGTTGGCGCGTGTGCGGGGCGATCTCAATCGTCAAGGGTGTGTCGGTCTCGCCAGACTCAGTGGCGTCAGCCTCCGCTTCGTCAAACAATCGGATTTGATCGGGCGACACCTTCCCACTGCGTGCGGCAAAGCGGATCGCCAAAGCGAGGTTTAAACGTTCTTGGAGGAGCGAGACTTGCGTTTTGTAGTTCTGATTATCGGCCATCAACTGCTCATTGCGAGCAGCCTGTTCAACGACCAATAACTTCAGTGCGTCAACATCATCAGGGAGTTGTTCGAGCACCGTTGACATGCGCGGCAGTATAGCAAAACGATCGATCTGAGTCGCTATAAAACACTCGCATAATGCAATGTTTTATGACCTTCCTCAGGCATGAACGCGTAGCCTTGCAGCAGCCGATGCAGTTGCGTTTCGTTGAGTTCGATCAACGCTTCCGGCCACCGCATTGGCCAGCGGAATTTGTCCTGCTCGAGACGTTTGTACCACAATACGAAACCACTGCGGTCCCAATACACGATCTTCAACTTATCCCGTTTGCGGTTGCAGAACACGTACAAGGCCCCGGTGAACGGCGAGTGGGATAGGTCATCTTCAATGATCAACGTCAGGCCGTTGATCGACTTCCGGAAATCGACCGGTTCACGATGCACATAGACCGCCGGCACGTCACGAAACATCTCCATCGCTTAATCCTTCAGCGCACGCAGCAGCCCGGTTAACCAGGCCACGTCAACGCCTGGCGACAGCTCCAGCGTCGTGCTCGAACCCACATGGAGCCGCAGTACCTCAGCGCGTGAACCACCGCTCAACTTCATCGCCACAAAGGGACTGCGCGGTGCCACTGCGGTTTTGCCCAGCTGACGACGCCGAAAACTGAAAGACTTGGGATTAACTCCGTGCTGGCGGCAGAACGCCGCGGCTGTTAACCCACTTGATGCGTGCGCCTCTATCAGGGCCTGCCAATCCGCCTGTGAACGTCGTGCCATCGAAAATGCTCCGCCAAATTTACAGCGGGCATTTCTACTACGTCCGGGAAGGACTCGAATAGGGCGTCGTTTACGTTGCGTTTACGAAAATGCGGACGTGGCGGAACCAATCAGATACCTGCTGCGGGCTGCAGTCCCCGCGGCGAAGCGGACTCCGGAACCCGGCGGCCTGAATCGGCGTTAAGATTTCACGTAAGCCACCGTCCAGGATCTGGGGTCCTCTATCGACTCGTGTCCTGCCCTTGTGCTTATGCGCGTTACTCGGTAGCTTCACCCGATGCAGCGGCTACTGAGCAAGCCTTGCGAATAGCTGAACAGGACCACCTTGAGCAGCCTTGCAGGGGGACAGGCCGGCGCGCCGGTCTCGTCTTTGCGGCCTTACGGAGTTTGTGCCCGCTGCCGACGATGAACTACTTTTTCTATAGCCTCGATAGGCTGGAGAACAGGTTGACACGCAAATACAGCTAAATCAGCCATAGGAATCAGGATGGAACCTGCTAAGGAGAATATGGATGTTCGAAGAAGATCGTGTTCAGACGGTAATCGCTAATGGTGTGAAGCTCGAAGTAGTGGCCACAAAAGCGTCAGAAAATGAGTGGGAGCTGGCAATTGTAAACCCCCTCGGGATATGGTCCGTGTGGCTTGAGCGATACTCGACGGCACAGCAAGCGTTGGACGCTGGACTCAAAGCAATCGATGACGAAGGTGCGGGATCATTTATGGATATCGAAGGGTTTGATTACCTCCTGGACCAATAATGAGGCAGAAAAACACTCAATATATTCGTCTGTAACCATGAAACAAGTACCCCGCCTGCCCAGCGGATCAACCTGACGTCCTACTGCGGACTTGTACCGAGTAGACATGCGCAGCGACACCGAACAAGTTCGCAGTAGCACGCAGGTGATTCTGGGCCCAGGCGGCTGAAGCAATGACGATTCAAGACTCGGTGCTATCGGGGAGGTTGTGGGCGCGATCGCGATCGCAATCGCAATCGTTGCCACCCTCCTCGCGTTACAGATCCCCACGCCCGGCGTCCGACATACCTGTAAACGCAGTGACAAATTCAAGACAATTGCGGTTCGCCTGAACGAATTGCCCGATACCTACCACCGGCACGTGTTGACCAGCGATAAGCGGGGCCGCGATTCGGTGCGGTCTTACATCGACTTCTATAATCGGGTGAGACTTGACTCATCGTTTTGTCACCAATTATCGATGACGCTTGAGAAGACATGTTGCTGACAACCCGACGTGCCCTTTTTCATAAAAACTCTTCGTGCTACAGCACGCCTACTCGTTGTGCCAGTGCGATCCCAATCTTAGTGTGCGCTATGACATGCGGCTTAACTCAGCGATAGGTCGTTGGTAAATGGCAAAGGGCGTCGTTCGCACGTTGTTGCAGGGTCTACTCGTCGCTGCCGCTGTTTACGTGCTCGCCGCGGGATACTTCGCGTGGAATCTGAGAGTCCGTTCAGATCTCGATAGCTACGATGAGTACCTGGCCGCCTGGAGCTCTCATCTCGTCAACCATTTCCCGGCACGTATCAAAGCAATGTCGAACACCGCAGCTATCTCCTATTTCCCGGGATTTCTGCAGGGAGGTGCGCATTTGCAGCTGCGCATCCGCGTGCCCCTGGAGCGGGCGCGGGCCGAGATGTCGGTGTATTCGAAGCAGGCAATGCACGTCGCAGGCTCCGCGTCGCCCGGTGCCGAAGGCGCCGAGCCGGAGACTGAACACGCAATTCCCCTGCCTCCCGATTACCTCGCGCCGCAGGGAGTACAGGAGACGTTTTCCGATAATTACACGGTCTACTATATTTTTGCGCAGCCAGGCACGACCAAAGGATTCCCATGGAACCACGGGCAGATGGCCGGCGTGGCCATATCAGAAGTCCCACCCGAAATAGTGTATTGGGCCGAGAGATGGTAGCCAGGTGTGGCGCACCCATTGAATAGCATACTGTGTCAATGTACCTGCACCCTGCGGTTTCGGGTTATCGCCATCGAGCAGCGCGCTGTGATACGCAGACTATCGAGAGTTCACGCGGAAAAAAGGTGGCGCGCCATGTAGCGCAATCAACCGTCGTGAGCCGATACTCCAAGTTTCACTGTCGAATCCGGAAAAAAAATGAAACTTTCGCGTGTCCATGCAGGACATCGGAACAAGACTCGAGCCGCCAAGAATGTGATTTCAACCTGCAAAAGCAATGGTGATGGGCGCGATAGTCACTACCGTACAGCGAACACTCGAAACCAACTGACGGGGGGTGCGCGAAGTGCGGAAATATCGCCCAACACAACGTACGGCTTCACGTCCTGGCAAACTGCGATGACTTCGCCTTCCTCGACGACCAAGCCCAAGCAGGTTTCAAAGTGACGGCGATGTGCGTTGTATGGTGTTAACTCGAGCGGCTATTATTCCTGGCGTATTCGACCCCGGAGTCGGCACTCGCTGGAAAATGAACACCTGCTTGTTGAGATCCGAACGACGCACACATAGGGCCCGCAAGCCGGGCCGGCGTCTTGTGAGCTGAACGAATGTCGAACGTTTTCGAACCCAAGTTTGACGGCTACGCGGACCGAGTCCGAAAGAGTCTCCGCGACCAGCCGTTCATGAACAACAAGCTCCATGCCGAAGTCACGAACGTAGCGCCTGGAAGGGTCGAAATATCCGTGCCGGTCGACGCGGAAATGCTTCAGCCGCACGGTAACGTACACGGAATTATTGCCAGCGCCGTCGCTGACAGCGCTGCCGGTTACGCCGCGCAAACGCTTCTGCCCGAAGGCTACGATGTCGTAACGGTGGAGTACAAAATCAACTATATGGCGCCAGGTATCGGCGACCGGATAGTAGCCGTCGGTCAAGTTATTCGAGCTGGTCGAACGCTGTCAGTATGCACGGCGGAAATATTCGCCGAAACAGGCGCAGACCGAAAGTTGTTCGCTCATCTCGTCACCACCATGATGGCGGTCAGAGACGAATGAATTCGCCACCCTACCGCGTCCAACCCGGCCGGCTACTGCGCCCTTGTTGTGGACCAGAATGTGCACCCGGGTTGAACAAGCCCGTAGTGCCGAGCGATTTATCCGGCGTCAGCCGACTATTTGTAATCCTCGAAAGTGGTGATCTTCGCCGGTCGAAATCGACCAACCAGACTCCTGATAATTCACGTTAAGGATTTTTGCTATGGCAAATACGAATACGAAACAAACCATCAGCTACGAAGCAGCTACCAGAATGATTGCGGCGGCTATCGCCAAAGCCGAGGAACTTGGCTGTAGACAGAATGCAGCGGTCGTTGACGATGGCGGCCGGCTCGTTGCATTTGGAAGAATGGATGGCGCGCCGATCCTGGGGATCGAAGGTTGTCAGCGGAAAGCGTTCACGGCGCTGTTTGGCATGGGGACGGCAGACATCTATCAGTACATTAAGGACGACCCAAGTCTTGTCCACGGCCTGTCGCACTTCACCAATGCAACTTTCGTCGGCGGCGGCCTGCCGATAATCGTAGGCGACGAAGTTGTTGGCGGAATTGGTGTCGGAGGGGGTTCCGTCGAAGAAGACGTGGCCTGCTCCCAGGCAGGGATTGATGCCCTAAAATAAAAAAAAATTTCTTTCGTTTCCCTTTCACTGTGCATGAACTACATACGCGATCGAGTGCGAGGGGTGGCTGCCACGCGCTCGTAGCCGGCAATGAGCCCGGGTCTATAACGCGCGGTAACACCGGGTGACCGCGCGGTCTCGCTCGCGAAAGCCCCTGGAAACACGCAGGTTATCCTGGTGTGAGGTGGCAAAATGAAGTATGAGCATTTGATCTATCTGCACCTCGCTACCGTAGCGCCAGCGTTCTTTCTCGGAACGTACCTGATGTTCAGCCGGAAAGGATCGCCGGCACACCGATCGATAGGCCGATATTATCTAGCCCGGATTTCTCACACGTAGTTAGTGCATCGGGCCTCCGAGAGGATCAAACTTGTTTTGCGTGAACGAGTTACGACCCCTCAGAGGAGGTTCCCGATGCCGACACAGTGTACCGCTGAACAACTGACGTTTTCATGGGCTGGACGCCGCCGCGTGGTGGCGGCGTTCGATGGCGGAACGGTGAGCTCGGATGGCGGCGCGCTACTGCTGGGTAAGGCGGACGCGGCGGTCGGTCTGATCGACCGGCTGTCGCGCTGCTTCATCGACGAGCGGCAGGCTGAGCTGGTCGAGCACTCGTTGCGCACGCTGGTCGGTCAACGGGTGTTCGCGCTGGCGCTGGGATACGAAGACCTGAACGACCACGACGAGCTACGCCATGACCCGGTGATGGGTGCGCTGCTGGGCAAGCTGTCGCCGCGGTTACGCGAGGACTGTGCAGCACTGGCGGGCAAGAGCACGCTGAGCCGTCTGGAATGCTATCCAGCGAGCGGGGCGCATCGCTATCACAAGATCCGCCCGGACGAATCAGCGATCGAACGGTTGTTCGTGGCGCTGTTCCTGGAGGCTTACCGCGAGCCGCCGGCGGAGATCGTGCTGGATCTGGATGCGACCGACGTGGCGTTGCACGGCCATCAGGAAGCACGGTTCTTTCACGGCTATTACGATCACTACTGCTACCTGCCGTTGTACATCTACTGCGGCGAGCATCTGTTGGCCGCGAAGCTGCTACCGGCGAACATCGACGGTGCGGCGGGGGCGGTGGAGGAGGTCGAGCGCATCGTCGCCCAGGTGCGTGTGCGGTGGCCGAAGACGCGCATCGTGCTGCGGGCGGACTCGGGCTTCTGCCGCGAGGCGTTGATGGGCTGGTGCGAGGAAAATGGCGTGGAATACGTGTTCGGGCTGGCACGTAACGCCCGTCTGGTACGGGCGATAGGCAGTGAACTGCAGACGGTGGCGGAGACGTCGGCAGCCACGCAGAGCCCGGCGCGCTGTTTCCGCGAGCTCGCGTATCGGACGCGCAAGAGCTGGAGCCGGTCACGCCGTGTGGTGGCCAAGGCTGAGCATACCGGTGACAAATCGAATCCGCGCTTCATCGTGACCTCGTTGTCGAAGCGACGCTGGGCGGCACGGGCGCTGTACGAGGACTTCTATTGCGCGCGCGGTGAGGCCGAGAACCGCATCAAGGAATGCCAGCTCGACCTGTTCGCCGACCGGCTCTCGACCGAGACCCTGCGCGGTAACCAGCTGCGCCTGTGGTGGGCGTCGGCGGCTTATGTGCTGATGCACGCCGTGCGCCGCATCGGACTGGCCGGCACCACGCTCGCGCGTGCTTGTGCGACGACCATCCGCCTGCGCCTGTTGAAGATCGGCGCGGTGGTCACGGTCAGCGTGCGCAGGGTCAAGCTCGCGATGAGTAGCGGCTGCCCGCATCAGCGGGAGTTCATCGCCGCCTGCCATGCCCTGGACGTCGCGGCGCGTTAAGCCGCCCCCACGAACCAGACCGCTTTCCCTGCCATCGAACCCCACCACCGACACCGTCGGGTGGGTTCGCTCGCCCGCAAATAGGCAAGCCGCGTGATCTGCCGGGTTCACGCCAGCGATGCGCGGCTCGCTTCCCCATCGCTACCAGACGACTGCGTTAATCGCCGACGCGGTGAGAAATGCGGGTTAAGCCGCCCCCTACGAACCAGACTGCTGCCTTCGCCATCGACCCCCACCACCGACACCGTCGGGTGGGTTCGCTCGCCCGCAAATAGGCAAGCCGCGTGATCTGCCGGGTTCACGCCAGCGATGCGCGGCTCGCTTCCCCATCGCTACCAGACGACTGCGTTAATCGCCGACGCGGTGAGAAATGCGGGCTAGTTCTGATGTTTGTAACGGGAACGATCACTCTGATCATGCCCGCGCAGGTGGGCCCGAGCTTCAGGGGGCATTTCGGTTACATTCATTCTCTGAGCCTGCTGACTTTGATAACAGTACCGTTGGCCTATTACGCCGCGCGAACACACAGAGTTGCGATGCATCGCTTCAATATGCTCGGTTTATATTTCGGGGGCATTTTGATTGCCGGGGCATTCGCGTTCAGTCCCGGGAGGTTCCTGCATGATTGGCTGTTCGGCTGAACAGTGGGCCGATTGACCGAATCATTGGCAGAAGCGGCGCCAGCTATTCTCCAGTGGTTCGCCACTTTCCCTTTTTGAGCGGCGTGTGGTAACACGCCGGCTACCCAAACGTCAGGGGCCACGTCAGGTGTTCACGCACATACGTCCAGAAGAGCCGGCGGATGCGCCGCATATAAGCGTCGTCCTTAAAGCCGTTTTTCCCTCCGCCATCGAGGCGACGCTGGTAAACCTTTTGCGCGCGCATGGCAAGCTCGAAATTTCCCTGGTTGCGACAACCGAGAACAACATCGTTGGCCATATCGCCTTTAGTCCGGTTGTGTCAGGTGTCGATGATCACGGCCTGGGATTGGCACCGGTGGCCGTGCTGCCCGAGTATCAAGGTCGCGGCATCGGTTCGAAGCTGATCCTTGCCGGGATACAGATTGCGCGTGCGCGGAACCACCGCTTTCTGGTCGTCCTCGGCGAGCCGGGCTACTACGCCAGATTCGGCTTCAAGCCGGGAAGTAGCTGGGGATTGTCGGACGAGTACGGTGGCTTCGCCGCCTTCCAGGCGCTTGAACTTGTCGAGGACGGTCTCGCCGGGCAAGCTGGTCTGGTTCGATACGCGGAAGAATTCGCTCAACTCAACGAAGACCGTACCCTATAAGCAAGGGCGTAAGCTCAACCGCTGGAGTGGGCACATTCAGCGCGGCAACATATCTTTGTGCGAACCGAGCCACTTGCAATGTGTCGCCCAACCGAAAGTCGGGGTCCATGAAAACAGCTTCGATAAAAAAGGCGCTTCGAAGGTTCCCCGAACTCGGTGGCGAGACGCGAAAATCCAACTCGATCGTGACTTACTGGCGAACAAGCTTCGCGCTCCCTTGCGGCGCTGACTATGCTTTTTCCACAAATATCTACGAAAAAGGCGGGGCCAGTTTATCGGCTGAAAGAGCCCACATCGCCGGGGATGAATACTTCTGGAATCGTGGTTACGCTCTGGCCGACTATCAGGATATGGACGGGTTGCTCCGAGCCCTGGTCAATGAGGTATCAATCGTTCTGCAAAATCGTTCTCGCATACGGCACACGAGAGGATTGGTCATGCATGCTTTCTCGTGCGAATGTTTTCGCGATGGAAACTGGGAGTTGCTCAGCAGAACCAGCGCTTTCCGGTTCGGTGGCTTTCGTTTTCCGCCGACCAAACAAAAGGTTACCGAGTACGCGTCGCCACCACAGAGCGCTTGAAACCGGACGCGGGCCGACGCCACAATTAGCGCGCGGCGGGTGTCACCCGTATGGACAGATGTGCGGCCGCGCAGCGATTTAGCGTTGGTTGAGGAGCGGTCCGAATCCGTTCCACCTGAAGGCTGTGCTCAGGCCGCCTGACAACGGAGGAGCCTGGTGCCCCGCGGCGCAGGTCCCTGCAGTGAAATGGCCCTCGCGCGTAGGGAGCTCGCTTTTGCACGTGAATTATTCGGACCCGGTATCGAAAGGTGAACATCCGCGATGTGTCTTGTGACTGGGCATCAATGAGACGAGTGAGGTTAATCGAATGCAAACTCAAATTGACGAGATCGCGAAAGATATTTTTCGACTTTCGACATTCATGCCGGACATGCCACCCAACGGCTTTACGTTCAATCAATACCTGATTAATGCCGACGAACCGTTTCTGTTTCATTGCGGCGGACGGGGTCTTTTCGAGTCCGTCTCGAAGGCGGCCGCGAGTATCGTGGCTTTGAACAAGGTCCGCTGGATTTCTTTCGGGCATGTCGAGTCTGACGAATGCGGATCAATGAATCAGTGGCTGGCCGTTGCCCCGGAAGCACAAATAGTCCACGGCGCGATCGCGTGCATGGTCTCACTGAACGATCTGGCCGACCGTCCACCGAGAGCGTTAGAAAACAACGAAATCCTGGAATTAGGCGGCAAGCGCGTAAGGTATATCGACACTCCGCACGTACCACACGCGTGGGAATCCGGGCTTGTGTTCGAGGAAACGACAAGAACCCTGTTTACCGGCGATCTGTTCACCCAGCTCGGTAATGGACCAGCGATTACCGACGAAAGCATCGCCCCGAGCGCGATATTTGCCGAAGAAGCCTTTCATGCGATGGCGCTTACGCCCACAACGGCCTCGACCATCCGGTCACTCAAAGCGTTGAACCCTGAGCGCCTGGCGGTCATGCATGGTTCGTGCTTCGTGGGCGACTGCGAAGCGGAGCTGGAGGCGCTTGCGGCTTACTCGTCCGATGCTTTGCTGAAAGCGCAGACAGGTTGACCATGATTTGCCGAGGTCCTGAGCCCCATGGAAACCACCACCATTGTTCATGACGCTTCGGGCTACCACAAGCTTGAAGCCTTTCTGGCTCAGCAACTCTACGAATTCAATGCACTAGTCACCGGCTGTTCCGACGCCGCCTATCTCGCCGCAACGATCCAGAATGCAAACGGCGAAATCATCGCCGGCGCCGCTGGGCACACGTGGCACAGGACATGTTTCCTCGGCCACGTTTGGGTCGCCGAAACGCAGCGCTCGACCGGGATCGGAACCAGGCTGCTGAACGCGGTCGAAATCGAAGCGAAACAGCGGGGCTGCGAGAACGTCATCCTGTCCACCCACAGTTTCCAGGCGCCACTGTTCTACGAAAAACTGGGATATAGAAAACAGGCTGATGTGCATGACCACCCTGTCGGACATAAAAATATCTGGTTTTCGAAGCGCTTGTAGCATGATGAGCGATCTATTGCGGGGATCGATCGGCAACGGCGGTTGAAACTGGCGCTGGCGGGGAGATAATTTCGATACCATACGGCGAGATTCACCCGCTGGCGGAGCAAGTACAAATCTCCGTGCTTCCTTTTGCGCACCGCCCGCAATCTTTCCCCTGGCGTATTTTCTTTTGACCAAGGAGAAACTGAATTGTCGCTATCACTCGCGCGCCTGAACCCGCCATCGTTGCCCGATGCGTCCGCGCTTGGTTATTCGCAGATCACAACCGTGGAGCCGGGCAGGCTGGCCTTTATCTCCGGGCAGGTCGCTTCGCGACCGGGCGGTGAGCCCGCGCCCGACGGTCTCGCCGAACAGGCGGCACTGGTGGTGACCAACGCTAAGGCGGCGCTCGAAGCCGTCGGTGCGTCCGCAGCAGACCTCGTCATGGTTCGAGTCTACGTTGTGGATCTGACACCGGCGCGCCTGGAGGTGCTGATGCCACACTTGCACGTACTATTCGACGGTGCGCAGCCGAGCCTGACCGGGGTCGGGGTTGTGGCACTGGCTGGTCCAAACCTGCAGGTCGAAATCGAGATGATCGCCAGGCTGCGGTCGTGAGCGACAATGCACGCCGTTCAAGCCTGTGAGCTTCCCCCGCATTCGCTGCTTTTGAACTATCGCAAAAGTGGCGCCTATACCGATTGTTATGTCTGCGAAATCGATAAAGCCGTAACCCAGGCCGAATACATCGAAGCGTTCTACACAACCGCCTTATTCAAGGTCGAACGAGTCCTGCTCGGCCTGGCGGTAGCCAGACCTTCGACGGACGACAACGCACGCGCCCTGGCGAAGGCAAAAGTTGATTCGTTTGCGGCCTGGACCGTCGAGGACAGACGGCCCGATCAGCTCCTGCTTTCCGACTATCGAGGCCGGACGCGATCGTGGTTGATGAGTGCATCAGGCGCCACGGACCGCGCGCCTCGAACCCGCCTGTTTTTCGGCTCCGCGGTTGTCGCTCGCCACCGCAGGGACGGCGCCGAGCAGTCACCGGACGCCATGGTCAGCGTCCTGCTGCCGTTCCACAAGTTGTATTCCAGGCTGCTGTTGAGCGCGGCGCGGCGCAGGCTGTTGTGGTAGTCACTCACTGGCGGCGGGCAATATGAGCGACGACAATGACTAAAGCGGCTACAAAGCCAGAGGGCCTGGAATATGAAAAAGACACACTTTGTAATGAAACCTGAAGATCGCCCGGCGGCGCTTGATGTGGTTGGTACGAAAGTGACGATCCTGGCGGCATCGACTGCCACCGAAAGCTACGGCATTACCTTTCAGAAGGGCGAAGCCGGTTTCGGCCCGCCGCCGCACAGCCACGACTGGGACGAAGCCTTCTACGTGATCTCGGGTACGGTGAAATTTCAATGTGCCGGTGAAGAACACACCTGCCCGGCCGGCACCCTGGTGCATGTGCCGCGCAACACGGTGCATGGTTTTAACTACGACGTCGGCGGTGGCAGCATGATGGAAATAACCAGTCGCGACAGTACCGCGGCGGAGATGTTTACCGCCTTCGACGCGGAAATCGATACCGACAGCGATGTCTCTCGAATACTCTCGGTATTGAAAGCGAACGGTGTTACGGTCGCGACGTAGTGACCTGCAGCCAAGGCGTCGAGTAATCTCTGCATGCGTCCGGGTGACGCAGCGGTTGTAGTTATGAGCCGTTCGGAGGTGCATCAGGGTCTGCTCGAAACGGTAATCGCGCACGTGAAAGAGCGCGCGTCACGCAGTAGGCTCAGCACCGGAGGTTGGTGATGCTCTCGCAGCTTAACAAAGGCGAAACGTTCGCGGCGCTGCACCGTCGCCCCGGCTGTTTCGTGATCCCCAATCCGTGGGATGCTGGATCGGCCCGAGTGCTGGCCAGTCTGGGTTTCGAAGCGTTGGCCACCACCAGCGCCGGGCTGGCGTTCACGCTCGGTCGATGCGACGCCAGGGGGCTGGTGTCGCGGCAGGAGGCGCTTGCCAACGCTGCCGCGATCGTCGCTGCCTGCGCATTGCCGGTCAGTGCCGATCTCGAGGGCGGCTATGGCGCAGACCCTGACGCAGTCGCTGCGACGATTCGGAAGGCGGCGGCCGTCGGTCTGGTCGGTGGTTCTATCGAAGACGCCAGCGGCGATCCCGACGACCCTATCTATGCGCTCGAACTGGCGGCGGCCCGGATCACGGCTGCGGTGGAGGCCGCGCGGGGCCTGCCGTTTCCATTTGTCCTGACCGCACGTGCGGAAAACTATCTGTATGGGCGTGCCGATCTCGGCGCAACGATAGCGCGACTGCAGGCCTACCAGGATGCCGGCGCCGATGTGCTCTATGCGCCCGGCCTGCGCAGCGCCGAGGACATCGGCACCCTGGTCAAGGCGGTCGACCGGCCGGTCAACGTGGTCATGGGCCTGTCCGGCAGCACTCTGACCTTAAAGGACCTGGCTGCGCTCGGGGTCAAACGGGTCAGCGTAGGGTCGGCGCTGAACCGCGCCGCGTTCGGCGCCCTGTTCAGCGCCGCTCGCGAGATCCGCGACACCGGTACGTTCACATTTGCCGCGGATGCCGCCTCGATAGGCGAACTCGACGCCGTCTTTGCGCCACCCCTCGACTGACAGCCTGCGCGGTCGCGATTATTATCAAGCGCGCCTCGCTGGGAGGCGCAACGCAATGGAGGATCTACTATGGACCTGGCGGCACTCGAAAAACGCATCATGCGCATCGAAGACATCGAAGCGATCAAACAACTCAAGGCGCGTTACTGCGAGATCTGCGATGACCTGCATAACCCGGATCGCATTGCCTCGGTATTTGCGCCGGACGCGATCTGGGAGAGCGCTGATTTTGGCAAGGCAACGGGCCACGCCGAGATCCGCGAGCTGTTCAGCAATTTCCGCAAGATGTTCAGCTTTTCACAGCACAACATCATGAACCCGATCATCGATGTGCAGGGCGATCGTGCGACCGCGAGCTGGTACATCATGGGACCGTGGACCTATGCCGAAAATGACGACGAAAAGTGGCTGGCGCTGCGCTACGACGACGATTACGTGAAGCTCGACGGCGAATGGAAATACCAGCACCTGCGTGTGGCGCTGCGCATGGTTGCCGATCGGCAGTCCTGAGCGCCGCTCAGGACGCACACAGGATGCGCACGCTGTCGGCGACGGCATCGTGCGCGCGATCGCGCAGCGCCGCCGTCCCGGCGCTCGAGATCGGGTGCGTCGTGATCGCGTACTGAAAAGCTTCGGCGCCGAGTACGCGCGCCATCAGATCGCCGGCACTGACAAACGCGGTGGTCAGGATGGCGACGGCCGGAATGCCGAGGCGCTCGGCGATGATGGCGTCATGCAAACTGCACGACGAACAGCTGCCTCAGTCGCCGATGCCGGCGACCAGGGCGTTCCAGCGCGCGGCATCGCTGAGTAAACCGGCTTCGACCGGCGTGCTGTAATTGGATTTGGTCAGGCGCACGACCTCGGCAACCTTGTGAACCCGGCGCAGCTGTTCTTCAAAGGCGTCGAAGAACGGCAGCGTGCCCTTCTTGCCGTTGGAGACGATCGCGACAACCGCATTGTCGAGCGTGTCGAGGCGCGGGGCGAGGGTAAATGCCGCGTGTTGTGTTTCGTGGGTGGGGTCAAGAAATTCGATCGTCATATCAGGGCAGCTCCGGATCAGATTTCGCAGTCGACACAGGCGCCGACGGCAAGCGTCACCGCCGCGCTGGTAGTGCCCAGCCACGGCGGGATCACGGCGCCGAAACCGCCGGCCGGTCCGCCGGCGGCGATCACCAGCAGATGGTCCGGACTCGGCAGTGCGGCGTGTTCGCGCTCGCCGTGTTCTCCGACCACGGCGCTTTTCCCGCAGGTTTCCCATTCTCGCCGCAGTATCCGCGCGTTGGCGAAAACGTATTCGCGAATATCGCGTTTTGACCAGCCGGCGGCATCGAAATGGGCGCGCAACTGTGGCGGCACGACGATCGCGTAGTTGCCGGGCCAGATCGAATAGTGGCGCATGGAGGCCTTGATTTCGGCGACATAGGTATCCAGCAATTGTTCCGGCACGGTCGTCCACTCGTTCATGATCTGACGCGGTGCGCCGGCGGCCATGACGGTGACCGCCGAAGCGTGCCGCGGTGCGCCGCGCTCTTCGGCCAGTGGCAGCCACGGCGTATGTTCCTCGTCCTCGCTCAGGCAATAGCTGATCTTGCCGGGATGGCCGAGCGTCGAACGGTCGACCTCGCCCGGCCGTACATCGAACAGGTTGTACAGCACCAGGCGTACCGCGCGACCGATGGCGGTGGTGGCCTGTTCACCGCCGAGGGCGTTGAAGCTGCCGCCCATGCCCTGCTCGCGACGCACCGGGCCGTTGATCACGATCAACACCGCGCAACCGCCGGTACTCGAGGTCGCGCCGTGCAACACGAACGGTTCCGTGAGCATGGCCGTCAGCGCGGTGACGACGAGGGGGAAATGCATCGGCTGGCAGCCGGCCATGACCGCATTGATGGCAAGTTTTTCGGCCGTGATGGGGCGTTCGCGGACCGGCTCGACGCCGATCAGGTGCTGCGCATCGAGCAGCGCCCATTCCAGGCAGGCTGCGACCCGCGCCGGGGTCGGCGGTACGATCGGCAGGCCGTCGCTCCAGCCGCGTGCGCGAAACATGGCCTGCGCGGCGTCGAAGTCGTCAACGCGATGGCGCCTGGATATCAATTGCGCGGTGGTCGTCATGGTGTCGCCCGGCTGTGCCTGTAAACGTCATGCGGCGTTCGACTCGCGGGCATCAGATCACACCCTGTTCGCCGAGTCGTCGCTGCTGCTCGGCATCGTAACCCAGGCGTTCGAGCACGGCAGCATTATCGGCGCCGAGATCGGCGAGTCGGTCGGCGGCGCGCCCCGGCTCGGCGCGAAACCGCAGCGGCGTGTCCAGGCGTTCAACGCCGTCGGCGCCGGTGGTGATCATGCCGCGCTCGCGCAGATACGGTTGCTGCCAGGCCTCCTTGAGATCCAGTACCGGCGCGTAGCACACACCCTTGTCAGCCAGCCAGCGATCCCATTCGTCGCGGGTGCGGGTGGCAAACGTTGCGCGTAGAAATTCGGTTACCGGTTGCTGTTCCGAACCCCACGGCAGGCGGCACAGCGCGATCAGATCCGGGCGCTCGAGCGCCTTGAGCAGGTGCTCGACAAAATTCATTTCCGCGCCTGACAGCACGATCGCGCGATCGTCGGCGGTGCGATACACATTGTAGAAAGCCGCGCCGCCGTACAGCCGTTCCTGCGCCAGTGCCGGCGGCCGGTCTTCGGCCAGGACACTGCTGACGATATGCGGGTTCCACGACATCAGGCTGTCGGTCATGGCCATGTCGAGGTAGTCACCGGTGCCGCTCTGTTCACGCCGGTACAGCGCCATCATGACTCCGGCGAGGGCCAGCGATCCCAGCGCGACGTCGGCGGTCGGTGTGGCCGGCAGACCGGGCGGCTCGTTGCCCCGCTGCATCAGCGACAGGGTGCCGGTCAGGGCCTGCGCGCCGAGGTCGTGCGAAGGGCGTTGCGCCAGCGCGCCGTCCTGGCCGAAAGCCGACAGCGCGCAGTAGATAACCCGCGGATTGTCTGCGCGTATCGCGCCGTAACCGATGCCGAGACGGTCGACTACCCCAGGACGGAAAGACTCGATGATGATGTCCGCCTGCGCTGCCAGGCGCAGAAATATTTCTCGCCCGGCCGCTGCCTTGAGGTTCAGACGCAGGCTCAGCTTGCCGCGTTGGGTGTTGCGAAAATAGGCCGAATGGCCTTTGATCGGTGGCCCGAGGCGCCGTGTCGGCTCGCCTTCGAAACTTTCGACCTTGATCACCTCGGCGCCGTGATCGGCCATTACCTGGGCCATGTAGGGGCCGGGCAGAAAGCGGGTCAGATCGAGTACGCGTATGCCGTCGAGTTTCATGGGCAGCTCCGGGGTTCGGGTTCCGCGGTGGGTGGCGATGGCTCCGGCACGGCATGATACGCGAAGGCCGAGCCGCGTCCTCGGCCGGCGGTCGTTCTGGTTGTGGTCGGATCGCGGTAAGCTGTGACGCGCCGCGCCGCGCCGGATTTCCGCAGCCGCGCCCAGTTCAGGAGTATGACGCGATGAATCGTTGCATCAATATCGGCGTCGCCGCACGGGTCGGCACCTACAGCGATGCGGTAGAAGTGCCGAGCGGCAAGCGGCTGATGTATGTGTCCGGGACTCCCGGGATCGATTCGAGCAACGGTGAGCTGCCGGACACGTTCGCCGAGCAGGCCGAACTCGCCTGGCGCAATGTCGGCGCCATCCTCGCTGCCGCCGATATGGGCATCGAGGATATCGTCAAGCTGACCCAGCACCTGCTGCGGCGCGAAGACCTGGCCGCTTATCGCGAGATCCGCCAACGCCATCTCGGCGACTGTGCACCGGCTTCGATGTTGACCATACTACCCGGCCTGGTATGGCCGAATATGTTGATCGAACTCGAAGTAGTGGCGGCCAAATGAGTGAGCGAGCGTAGATGGTGCTCGAAGTCGCGGTGCTCGACGTGATCGCCGGCCAGGAAACGGCTTTTGAACAGGCGTTTGGCGAAGCCCAGGCGATCATCGCCGGCATGCCGGGCTATCTCGGCCACCGCCTCGAGCGCTGTATCGAGGATCCGCACCGCTACATTCTGCTGGTCGACTGGGAAACGCTGGAAGCGCATACCGAGGGTTTCCGCGGTTCGCTCGAATATCAGCGCTGGAAAGCGCTGCTGCATCATTTTTATGATCCGTTTCCGACCGTGCAGCATTTTTCCCAATGTTATGCCGGCGATAGCCGAGCCTAACGGTGGCTGCGCTTCGGATACTCACGCTCCTGTCGAGATACACAAAACCCGATGACGACCATGAACAAACTTGAAAAGCTTACCGACTTCCTCGATCGGCTCGATGCCGCCGATATCCACTACTCGTTGTCGAGTGTGCGCGAGGGCGCCATCATGGTCGGGGTCACGGTGCCTTCGGAACGCTGGGAAATCGAGTTCATGGCCGACGGCGACATCGAAGTCGAGGTGTTCAGCAGCAGCGGCGAAATCGACGATTTTTCGATCACCGATGAGCTGTTCAGGCGCCACGCCGCATCCTGAGCGATCAATGGATCGCGCGCCGGCACAACCGTACAACGGTTTCGAGCGTTACCACGCGCACGTTTATTTCGACGCTTCTACCCTGCAACAGGCGCAGGTGTTGTGCGCGACGGCTAACGCCCGGTTCGGCATTGCGCAGGGCCGGGTGCACCAGCGCCCGGTCGGCCCGCACCCGTGCTGGAGCTGCCAGTTGTCATTCGATAGCGAGCAGTTCGAGACCGTGATCGGCTGGCTGGAACAGCACCGCGACGGACTGACCGTCCTGGTCCATCCACGCACCGGCGACGACCTCGCCGATCACAGTACCCACGCCGCGTGGCTGGGGCGCCCGGTAGCACTGAAACTGTCGATATTCGAGTCCTGAACCATGCGCGCGCCGCAGCTCGATTACCGATCCGTTCGGCGATATCTTCGATCTGATCGATGCTCATCGGCATGGCACCTGGTCAGCCGGCGATGAACGACAACTGCCTTCGTCTGACCCGCATCCTCGGCACTGAACTGCCGATCATCCAGGCGCCGATGGCCGGCGTGCAGGGCGCCGAACTGACCATCGCGGTCTCGGCCGCCGGCGCGCTCGGCTCGCTGCCGGCGGCGATGCTGGGTAGCGAGACGCTGAACGAGGCGATGCGCACCATCGCCGCACAGACCAACCGCCCCTACAACGTCAATTTTTTCTGTCATGACGAACCGCGTGCCGAGCCGGCCGACCTGCAGCGCTGGCAGCTTGCGCTGGCGCCGTACTACACGGAATTTGGTATTGAGCCCGCACCGACAGCGGCGGGTCCGGCGCGCACCCCGTTCAACGCCGCTGCCGCGGCCTGTGTCGAAGCCCGTCGCCCCGCGGTGGTCAGCTTTCATTTCGGTCTGCCGTCAAAAACCTTGCTGGCGCGTGTGCGCGCGAGCGGCGCGCGGGTGCTCGCCACGGCGACCAGCGTTGCCGAAGCGCGCTGGCTGGAACAACGTGGAGTCGACGCGATCATTGCCCAGGGACTCGAAGCCGGGGGCCATCGCGGCCTGTTCCTGGACGACGATCTGAGCACCCAGGTCGGCACCCTGGCCCTGGTCGGACAGCTCGTCGACGCGGTCCGGGTGCCGGTGATTGCAGCCGGCGGTATTGCCGGCGCGGCCGAAGTCGCCGCGGCGCTGGCGCTCGGCGCGGCCGGCGTGCAGGTCGGTACCGCTTACCTGCTCTGCGCGGAAGCGACGACCAGCGCCGTGCACCGCGCGGCACTGGTTTCGCCACAGGCCGGACATACCGCGGTTACCAACGTGTTCTCCGGGCGTCCGGCGCGCGGCATTGTCAATCGGATCATGCGTGAACTCGGTCCGATGAGCGCGGTTGCACCGCCGTTTCCGCTCGCCACGGCCGCCCTTGCGCCGCTGCGCGCGCATGCCGAAGCGCGCGGTTCGAGTGATTTTTCGCCGCTGTGGTCGGGACAGAATGTCCGCGGGCTGCGCGCGGTGCCGGCCGCCGAACTGACCCGCGATCTCGGCGCCGTATTCCGCTGAGGGCGGCGCCTCAGGTGCTGCCGTCCCAAGCCACGAAATTGCGCAGCAGCTGCAGCCCGGCGGCGGCGCTTTTTTCGGGGTGGAACTGGGTGGCGAACACATAGCCGGCAGCAAGCGCGGACGCGAAGCGTGTGATGTAATCGGTGTGGCCGATGATCAGCGTCTCGTCCAGCGGCGCGACGTAATAGCTGTGCACAAAATAGAAACGCGTGCCGGTATCGATGCCGGCGGTCAGCGGGTGCGCCCGCGTCCAGTGGACTTCGTTCCAGCCCATGTGCGGCACTTTCTGTGGACTGCCGTCAGCCGCCGGCGGTGGCCGGTCGGCAAAGCGGTGGACGCCGCCGGCGTAAAGTCCAAGGCAGGCGGTGCCGCCGTCTTCGTCGCTGTCGCCAAGCAGCGACTGCAGGCCGAGGCAGATGCCGAGAAACGGCCGGGTTGCGGCGCATTCGCGGATGACATCGGTCAGCGCGTGTTCGCGCAGGCGCGCCATGCAGTTGCCGATTGCACCCTGGCCGGGAAACACCACCCGCTCGGCGGCGAGGATGGTTGCCGGATCGTCGGTCACCAGGACCCGGCTGCGCGCGTCCACTACGGCTTCGAGCGCCTTGGCGACCGAGCGCAGGTTGCTGCCTCCGTAGTCGATGACGGCGACGCTGGTCATGATTGCAAAACCCGGTGACCCTTACAGCGTACCCTTGGTCGAGGGCATGACGTCGCCCATGCGCGGATCCGGCTCGACCGCCATACGCAGTGCGCGGCCGAAAGCCTTGAACACCGTTTCGATGATGTGGTGGGCATTGCGTCCGCGCAGGTTGTCGATGTGCAGGGTACAGTTGGCGTGATTGACGAAGCCCTGGAAAAACTCGGCAAACAGGTCGACGTCGAAATCGCCGACCCGCGCGCGCGGGAAATCGACCGCATACGTCAGGCCCGGGACGGCCGGACAGATCGATCACGACCCGGGACAGGGCCTCGTCGAGCGGTACGTAGGCGTGACCATAACGCCGGATGCCGCGCTTTCGAACCGAGCGCCCGGGTGACCGCCTGGCCGAACGTAATCCCGATGTCTTCGACCGTGTGGTGGGCGTCGATTTCGAGATCGCCGTTGGCCTTGATGGTGATATCGATCAGGCCATGACGCGCGATCTGGTCGAGCATGTGATCGAGAAACGGCAAGCCGGTGGTGAATTCGGCCACGCCGCTGCCGTCCAGATCGACCACGGCCAGGATCTGGGTTTCCTTGGTGTCGCGCGTGATGCGCGCGTTGCGTGTGTTCATGGATGCCGTTTCGTCGCGGCCTGAAGAGCGCGCGTACATTAACAGTTCGACCGCGGTTTGATAAGTTGCGGCCTCGTAGGGGTAAATCAACTTCATGACAGAACGCATCGATGAGGCCGCGATCAGCGGGGTCGAAACCTGGTTGCGCCAACTGCAGGACGCGATCTGCGTTGCGCTGGAGGCCTGCGAGCGTGGTCAGCGCTTCGTCGAAGACGGCTGGGACCGCAGCGAGGGCGGTGGCGGTCGCACTCGAGTGCTGGCCGACGGCGAGGTGTTCGAACGCGCCGGGGTCAATTTCTCACACGTCAGCGGCGCGGCTTTGCCGGCCGCGGCGAGTGCGCGTCGTCCGGAGCTCGCCGGACGTCGATTTCGCGCCATGGGTGTGTCGGTGGTGGTCCATCCGCGCAATCCCTACGTGCCGACTTCGCACGCCAACGTGCGGCTGTTTGTTGCCGAGAAGGACGGTGAGGCGCCGGTGTGGTGGTTCGGCGGCGGTTTCGATCTGACCCCTTATTACGGCTTCGAAGATGACGCGCTGGACTGGCACCGCACCGCGCGTGCGGCGTGCAGCGATTTCGGCGCCGACGTCTACCCGCGCTTCAAACGCTGGTGCGACGAATATTTTTATCTCCGTCACCGTGACGAACAGCGCGGTATCGGCGGGCTGTTTTTTGATGACCTGAACGAGTGGCCGTTCGCACGCTGTTTCGCGTTCATCCAGAGCGTCGGATCGAAATATATCGAAGCCTATGTGCCTATCGTGCAGCGCCGCCGGGACATCGCCTACGGCGAGCGCGAGCGCGATTTTCAGCTTTACCGCCGCGGTCGCTACGTGGAGTTCAACCTGGTTTACGACCGCGGCACGATCTTCGGGCTGCAAAGTGGCGGACGTACCGAATCGATCCTGATGTCGATGCCGCCGGACGTGCGCTGGCGTTACGACTGGCAGCCGCAGCCGGGTTCAGCGGAAGCTGCGTTGTACAAGGATTTTATCCGCCCGCGCGATTGGCTGGGCGAGGATAAGAGCCCTTAGCCCTTAAGCGGTAAGCCGTTGTCGGTCAGCACTTTGCGCAGTTCGCGAATGGCCGGAAAAATTTCCTGGTTCCAGTCCTCGCCCTGGGCGTCGAAGGCCGCCTGTTCGAGTTCGCAGATGATGCGGTCCTCGGCAAAGATACCGTTCGTGAACCACACGATGAACGGCAAGAACACGTCAAGCAGGATGCTCGCCCTGGGGCGGCGGATCATCATCAGCCCGAAGGTGTGGTTGACGCGCTGTTCGCGGTCGACCGGGATATACACGTTCCACAGATCGAGCGCCGGGTGCTCGCTGCCAGCGGTCCAGAACTTGAGGGTCTGGTAGGGATATTCGGTGCGGATGGTCATCAGGTCGCGTTCGCCGGGATCCGCCTGCGGGCGTTGACCGAGCATGAACTTCTCGCCCAGCGGCTGCTTGCCGCTGTTGCGTTTGAAGGTGTAATCCGCTTCCACCCAGTTGTCACCGTGGCGCGCGCCGAGAAAAATGGTTTTGATCCCGCCCATCAGGCGGCGGTGGAGGAACTGGTGGTTCATGTCCATGAGGTTTTCATGCATGAACGTGAAATGGCAGTCGACACGCCGATCGAGGTAGCGGGTTTTGTAGTTGTTGTCGTCGGCCGAAGGCACCTGCGGAAACGCAACCTGCTCGGCTTTCTCGAGCGCGCCGGGGAATACAAAAATCAGGCCGTAGGCTTCGCGCGAGGGATAATGGCGCACGCCGTTCGGCTTCATCTTGTCCATGTCGATGTAGGGTACGCTGATGCAGCGTCCCTTGGCGTCGTATTCCCAGCCGTGGTAGCCGCACTTGATGGTGCAGCCCGAAACTTCGCCGACATGCAGGGGTACCTGGCGATGGGCGCAGCGGTTCTCGAGCGCGAACAGCTGGCCGTCGCGCGAGCGCGCCAGCACGATCGGCTCACCGGCGAACGTCACCGGCAGGGTTTTGCCGGGCTTCAGATCCCGGCTCCGCGCGACCGGATACCAGAAATCCGGATCAATAGCGGTTTTGCGGATGTCGCGCGCATTGTTATCCGGCGCGGCGGCGCCGAGGCGAGCAGTGTTCTCTAGCGACATGGGCGTGTCCAGGAAGTCGTCATCAGCCGCGCATTCTACGGCATAAGCATCGCGGTACGTCGCCACAGCAGGTGATCCGGATCAAAACAGGCCGGCCTCCAGCCCGGCGGCGATCGTCATGCCGAGTTCGCGGCCGGCGGCGAGGTGGCTGTCCTCAAGCGACCCGGCAACAATCAGCGGTTCGGCCAGCAGGCGCCAGGCGAGGCCGGTGGTGATGCGGGTAATCGCGCTGAGGGCGCCCTGACCGTCGTTACCGGCCTTGATAAAAACCGCGTAGCCGAGCCCCTGGGTGTGTTCCAGGCAGGGGTAGTAGATGTGATCGAAAAAAAACTTCAGGGCGCCGGACATATAGCCAAAATTTTCCGGTGTGCCGAGGATAATGGCGTTGGCCCAACGCACGTCCGTGGGGGTTGCCTCAAGCGGGTCCCTGATCCGGATCTCAACCCCGGCGATAGCCTCGTCGCCGGCGCCCGCGATGACCGCCTCGGCCAGCGTCCGGGTCGAGCCGGACTGCGAGTGAAAAACGATCAGCAGGTGGCGTGTGGCGGTGGTCATGGCGTGGCGGCGAAGTCTGTTAGCATCCCCGCACTTTCCTCCGGCGGTGTCCGCACAGGGTGGTGATCATGACGATGACAGCAGAAATTGTCGAAGTTGAGGTCGACGGGGGCAAGCTCAGTGTCGCGCGCTGGCCCGGTTCCGGGCCGACCCTGCTACTGGTGCACGGCATTTCCGCCTCGCACCTGGCATGGGCGCCGGTGGTGGCGAGCCTGCCCGCGGGTAAGTTCAATATCCTCGCCCCCGATCTGCGCGGCCGTGGTGCCAGCAACGCCCTGGGCGGGCCCTACGGACTGGCGCGTCATGTCGACGACCTGTGTGCGGTCATCGACGCCCTGGCCGAAGCGCCGGTGGTGCTGGCCGGACATTCGATGGGCGCCTACATCGGTGTCGTATTTGGTGCCACCCGGCCGCACTACCTGTCACGCCTGGTGCTGGTCGACGGTGGTATCGCCCTGCCCTTGCCGCCTGGCATGACGCCCGAGGCTTTGCTCGAAAAAGTCCTCGGCCCGGCGCTGGCGCGGCTGTCGCGCGAGTTCCCCAGCCGTGCCGCCTACCTCGATTTCTGGCGCGAACACCCGGCCTTCAGCGACGCGGCCGCGTGGAGTCCCGCGCTCGAGGACTATTTCAATTACGACCTGGTCGGACAAGAGCCCCATCTCAGAAGTCGTGTTGTCGAGGCGGCGGTACGCGCCGACGGTCTTGACCCGATGAAAGCCGAGATGGTGACCATGATCGACCGGGTGTCGACGCCGATGCTGCTGCTGAGCGCCGAACGCGGCCTGCTCAACCAGAGCGAGCCGTTGATGGCGCCGGCCGCGGTCAAGGCCAAGGTTGACGCGATCGGACACCTGGCGTGGCAGGAGATCCCGGACACCAACCATTACTCGATCACGCTGGGTAGTGGCGCCGGCGCGGTGGCCGCGGCGCTCGCGGCATTTGCCGAGAGCTAGGATTCGGCTGGCGTTTTGGGCGGTGGTACTTCCAGCCAGAAGGTCACCGGGCCGTCGTTGACCAGCGACACTTTCATGGCCGCGCCGAAGCGGCCGGTGCCGACCCGTGGATAGTGTTTCCGCGCTGTTTCGACGACGTGCGCGAACAGACGCTTGCCGTCTTCCGGTGCCGCTGCCGGGGTGAAGCTCGGGCGCGTGCCATTGCGCGTGTCGGCGGCGAGGGTGAACTGCGGCACCAGCAGCAGGCCGCCGTCGATGTCGCTCAGGGACAGGTTCATTTTGCGTTCGGCATCGGGAAAAACGCGGTAGCTGAGCAGCCGCTCGACGAGGCGCCGCGCCTCCACCACGGTGTCGCCGCGCGTGATCCCGATCAGGGCCATCAGGCCGCGCTGAATACTGCCGATGACTTCGCCGGATACTTCGACGTGGGCCTTGTCGACGCGCTGGATAAGACCGATCAAACCATGCTTTCCGCGCGTTCGCTGACGCGCTGGGTGCGCCGGCGGTCGGGTTCTTTCAGTTCGCGCTTGCGCAGCCTGATTGCGAGGGGCGTAACTTCGACGAGTTCGTCGTCGGCGAGGAATTCGATGGCCTGCTCGAGGTCGAAACGCACCGGTGGCGTGAGCAGGATGTTTTCGTCATTGCCCGCGGCGCGAATGTTGTTCAGCTGCTTGGCTTTCATCGGGTTCACGACCAGGTCGTTGTCGCGGGCGTGAATGCCGACGATCATGCCTTCGAACACTTCGTCGCCGGGACTGACGAACATGCGTCCGCGCTCCTGCAGATTGAACAGGGCGAAGCCGAGCGCCTTGCCGTCGGCATTGGCGATCAGCACGCCGTTCTTGCGCGCCGCGATGTTACCGCCGCTGAGCGGCCGGTAGCCGTCAAAGCTCGAGAACACCAGTCCGGTGCCGGACGTCGCGGTCATGAATTCGGTACGGAATCCAATCAGTCCGCGCGCCGGAATGACGTAGTCGAGGCGCACCCGGCCATTGCCATCCGGGCGCATCGACTGGATCGCACCGCGGCGGGCGCCGAGGCGTTCCATGACCGTGCCCTGGTACTGCTCCGGAACATCGATAACGAGCTGCTCGAACGGTTCCTGGGTGACGCCGTCGATGGTCCTGATGATGACCTGCGGGCGGCCGACGCAGAACGCATAGCCTTCGCGGCGCATGTTTTCGATCAGGATCGAGAGGTGCAGTTCGCCGCGTCCGGAAACCAGGATCACTTTCGGATCGGGGGTCGGCTCGACGCGCAGGGCGACGTTGTGGATCAGTTCGCGCTCGAGACGTTCGACGAGGTTGCGGCTGGTCACGAAACGGCCTTCGCGGCCGGCAAACGGCGAATCCGAGACCTCGAAGGTCATCGACACGGTGGGTTCGTCGACCGACAGTGGCGGCAGGGCCTCGGGGGCGGCCGGATCGCACAGGGTATCGGAAATGCGCAGATCGTCGATGCCGGTGATGGCGACAATATCGCCGGCCTCGGCGGAGGCGCGGACTTCGCGCTTCAAGCCCTGAAAACCGAGGACCTCGAGCACCCGCCCGCGCCGCGAGCGGCCGTCGCGGTCGAGGATGACGAGCTGCTGGTTGCTGGCGATGGTGCCCCGCGTGATGCGACCGATGCCGATCGCGCCGACATAGCTCGAATAGTCGAGTGAGCTGATCTGCATCTGCAGTGAGCCGCCCCGTTCGACCCGCGGCGCCGGCACGTGACTGACGATGGTTTCGAACAATGTCTGCATGTCGGTCTCCGCGCCATCCGGCTCGCGCCGCGCGTAGCCCAGGGTTGCCGAGGTATAGACCACCGGGAAGTCGAGTTGGGCGTCGGTGGCGCCAAGCAGGTCAAACAGCTCAAAGGTCTGGTCGAGCACCCAGTGTGGTCGCGCGCCGAGTCGATCGCACTTATTGATCACAACCAGCGGATGCAGACCGCGGGCGAACGCTTTCTGGGTCACGAAGCGGGTTTGCGGCATGGGTCCGTCAACCGCGTCGACCAGCAGCAGGACGGAGTCGACCATCGACAGGATGCGTTCGACCTCGCCGCCGAAATCGGCGTGGCCGGGTGTATCGACCACGTTGATGCGGTAATCCTTCCAGCCCAGCGCGGTGTTCTTGGCCAGGATCGTGATACCGCGTTCACGCTCGATATCGTTGCTGTCCATGACCCGCTCGGCAGCGCTGGTACGGCGCGGATCGAGCGAGCCGGATTGCTTGAGCAATTCGTCTACGAGCGTGGTTTTGCCATGGTCGACGTGCGCGACGATGGCGATATTGCGGAGTTTTTCGGCTGACATGGCTGTGCTGCGCGGTTGGGGAATGCAGGGATATCCGGCGCACGGCGGAGATGTGCGGCGGCGACAAAGCCGGGCATTATATGCGCCTTATGCTGCGGAAAGTGAAACCCCGACGGTGAAACTGATCTACGTCACGGCCGACCCCGTGACCTGCGGCTGGCTGGAGTCCATTTTGCAGAGTGCCGGGGTCGAGTGCCTGGTGCGCAATCGTTATCTCGGCGGCGCCATCGGCGAACTGCCGCTGAACGAGGCCTGGCCGGAGATCTGGGTCGTGGATGCGGACGATGAAAACCGCGCTCGACGCCTGATTGATGCGGCCCTGGAACCGCAGCCGCGACGTTCCGAGTGGCGCTGCGGGCAGTGTGGCGAGGTCAGTGAAGGTCAGTTTCGCCAGTGCTGGCAGTGCGGCGCCGAGCCGCCAGGCGGGGCTTGACGGGCGCGGTCCGGACCCGCTTCAGGTCTGCTCCCAGGCCAGGCCGTGCGCTTTCCAGCCGCCGACGGTGCCGCGGTGACCGGCAGCGTCCTTGTCGCCCTCGAAACCTTCTTCGACGTTGTACAGATTGCGGTAGCCAGCCGCGGCCAGGGCCCTGGCCGCCGCCATCGAGCGCGCCCCGCTGCGGCAGATGGCGAGGATCGGACGGCTCGCGTCATCGCCGCCGTGTGTTTCGAGTTCGGCCTTGACGGTCGCAACAAAAGCCGGGTTCTCCTGCCAGTCGGGGTAATCCTTCCACATCACATTGACGGCGCCGAGAGGATGACCGACGTAGTCGAATTCCACTTTGGAACGCACGTCGATGAGGATCGCGCGGGGATCATCGGCCAGCAGCCGCGCTGCTTCACCGGGCAGAATGCGCTGGATATCCTGTTCGCTCATGGGCACGACCTCGCCGCTTCGTTAGCTGGTCTTTGCAGTATAATCCCGCCAGCCGAAAAGGCGACCGCCGACCATACCGTGGCTTCATCCCGTATTTTATGAATACCTCCGTGCCGGCGACGATCGCTGCCGTCGATCTCGGCTCCAACAGCTTTCATATGATTGTTGCGCGTACCAGCGGCGACGATTTCCAGGTTGTCGATCGCATGCGCGAAGTCGTGCGCCTGGCCGCCGGACTCGATGCCGATAACAAGCTGACACAAGCTGCCATCGCCCGCGCGCTGGTCACGCTTGAACAGTTCGGCGAACGGATCCGCGAACTGCCGAAAGAGTCGGTGCGCATCGTCGGCACCAATACCCTGCGCAAGGCGCGCAACGCGCAGAGTTTCATTTCCCGCGCCGAGGACGCCCTCGGTCACCCTATCGATATCATTTCCGGGCCCGAGGAAGCGCGCCTGATCTACCTCGGCGTAGCCCACGGTCTCGACGACGCCGCCGAACAGCGCCTGGTCATGGACATCGGTGGCGGCAGTACCGAGTTCATCCTCGGTCGACGTTTCGAACCGTCGCGCACCGAGTCCGTGCACCTCGGCTGCGTCAGCCACAGCGCGGCCTACTTCGGCGATAAACGCATCACGGCCAAGGCCATGCAGGCGGCCGTACTGGCCGCGCGCCAGGAACTGGAAACGTTCGAGTACTCCTACCGCAAGCTCGGCTGGCAGTCCGCGATCGGCGCCTCGGGGACTATTCTCGCGGTGCGCGAGATCGTGCTCGCCGAAGGCTGGAGCGACGAGGGTATTACCCCCGCCAGCCTGGTGCGATTGCGAGACGCGATGGTCGACGCCGGCCATATCGACAAGGTGGTCTTGAAAACGCTTTCCGAGGAACGGCGCGTGGTGCTGCCGGGCGGCGTCGCTATCCTGCTGGCAGCTTTCGAGGCGCTCGCTATCGAGCGCATGCGGGTCAGCGACCGCGCACTGCGCGAAGGCCTGCTCTACGACCTGCTCGGACGCATTCACCAGGAGGACGTTCGCGAACGCACCATCGCCGAACTGGTGCGCCGCTACCAGATTGACGAGGCCCAGTATCGGCGCGTCGAGGCCACCGCCGGCGATCTGTTCGCGCAGGTTGCCAGGGACTGGCGTCTCGGCGTCGAACAGCGTCGGCTGTTGCGCTGGGCGGCAACGCTGCACGAGATCGGATTGTCGGTTTCGCACACCCAGAACCACAAGCACGGCGCCTACCTGCTGACGCATCTCGATATGCCGGGCTTCGCGCGTGGCGAACAGCGCCGCCTGGCGACCCTAGTGCGCGCCCATCGGCGTAAGTTTCCGCTGGCCGAATTCAATCGCCTGCCGAGCGAACACGCCAAGGTGGTGTTGAACCTGGGGGTGTTGCTGCGCCTGGCGGTGGTGCTGCACCGGCGGCGCAGCGAAGAAGCGCTGCCGGAGATCCGCTTCTCGGTAGAAGCACAGGTCCTGAAGCTGACCTTCCCGGCGCAATGGCTGGCGCTGCATCCCCTGACCCGCGCCGATCTGGAATCCGAGGCCGGCTATCTGAAAGGCGCCGGCTTCAAGTTGAAGATCAAGTAGCCGGGCTGCGACGGGCCTATTCGTCGAGCGCTTCGAGCAGGCGCTGCTGGGCGTCGCGGGGTCGCGCCGATCCGGGCTTCGAGCGCGCGTAGCTGCCGTCGCTGCGCAACAGCCAGGCGCGGGTATTGTCGGACAGGTAATTGTTCAGGCATTCCTTGAGGATGCGCTGATGCAGGCGTTTGTCTTCGATCAGAAACGCGGTTTCAACCCGATTGAAAAAGTTCCGGCCCATCCAGTCGGCGCTCGACAGGTAGATCTCGGCGTTGCCGTCATTGAGAAAATAGAACACCCGCGCGTGTTCGAGGAAGCGACCGATGATGGAGCGCACGCGGATATTGTCGGATATGCCCTCGATGCCGGGACGCAGCGCGCACACGCCGCGGATGACCAGGTCGATCTTGACGCCGGCCTGCGACGCTTCGTATAGCGCGTTGATGGTCTGTACCTCGGACAGTGCGTTCATCTTGACGATGATGCGCGCGGTCTTGCCGGCGCGCGCGTGTTCGGCCTCGCGATTGATCAGCTCGAGCACGGTTTTGTGCATCGTGAACGGCGATTGCAGCAGCTTCTTCAGCTTGCCGGCGCGCCCCGGCGCGGTCAGCTGGTGGAAAATTTTCTGCACGTCGACGCCCATGGTGTTGTCGCAGGTGAACAGGCCATAGTCGGTATACACGCGTGCCGTCTGTGCATGGTAGTTACCGGTGCCGAGGTGCACGTAGCGGCGCAGCTGTTTACCTTCGCGGCGCACGACCAGGATCATCTTGGCGTGGGTTTTGTGGCCGACGATGCCGTAGACGACATGCGCCCCGGCTTCGGCCAGGCGGGTGGCGAGTTCGATGTTGGCCTGCTCGTCGAAGCGCGCTTTCAGCTCGATGACCACGGTCACTTCCTTGCCGCGGCGCGCGGCCTCCAGCAGCGCCTGCACGATGGTCGAATCCGGCCCGGTACGGTACAGGGTCTGCTTGATCACGAGCACATCGGGATCGCGCGCGGCCTGGAAAAGGAAATCGGTGACCGGGGTGAATGACTGGAAGGGATGATGCAGCAGCACGTCGCCGCGGCGGATGACGTCAAACAGGTCGTGGTTACGCGTCAGGCGCAGGGAGCGCCCCGGGGTGAACGGCGGGAACTTCAGATCGGGTCGTTCGATCATATCCGGCACGGCCATCAGCCGGGTCAGGTTCACCGGACCGTTGCAACTGTAGATGTCCTGTTCGAGCAGGTTGAATTCGTGCATCAGCAGCGAGGTCATCTCCTGCGGGCACTCGCTGGCCACTTCGAGACGCACGGCGTCACCGAAACGGCGCTGGTGGAGTTCGCCTTCGAGCGCGGCGAGCAGGTCATCGACTTCTTCGTCGTCGACGAATAAGTCGCTGTTGCGCGTGACGCGGAACTGGTAGCAGCCGGTGACGCTCATGCCGGGAAAAATATCGTCGACATGAGCGTGGATGATCGAGGACAGGAACACGAACTCGTTGGGGCCGGCGGCGTGACCTTCGGGAATATTAATGATCCGGGGCAGGGAGCGCGGCGCCTGTACGATGGCAATTACGGAGTTGCGGCCGAACGCGTCGGTGCCTTCCAGCGAGACCAGGAAGTTCAGACTCTTGTTGAGGATGCGCGGGAACGGGTGCGAGGGATCGAGGCCAATAGGGCTCAATACCGGCAACAGTTCACGGTTGAAAAAACGTCGCACCCAGGCCGCCTGGCGCGCGTTCCACTCCGAGCGTTTCAGGAACTGGATGCCCTGTTCGCCAAGCAGCGGCAGCAGCTCGTCGTTGAGCACGCGGTACTGCTCTTCGACCAGGGCGTGGGCGGTCACGCTGATGGCGCGCAGTTCCTCGGTCGGCGGCAGCTGGTCAGGTCCGAACTGGGCGGCGGCGAACGCGACCTGCTGTTTCAGTCCGGCGACACGGATCTCAAAAAACTCATCGAGATTGCTGCTCGCGATACACAGAAAGCGCAGCCGCTCGAGCAGCGGGTTGGAGTCGTCTTTGGCCTGCTCGAGCACGCGGCGATTAAACTCGAGCAGGCTCAGTTCTCGATTGATATAGAGTTCGGGGTCTCCGATCTGAAGCGTTTTGGCATCCATGAAATTTAATCTGCAGATTTTCGCGCACGCGCGGTGCGCGGTGATAGCATCGCAATTGGAATAACATTGCGCGCTTTTCAGCGGCACCGCAAGTCTGGTGAGGCAGGCGATTGATTATGGTCAAAGCTAAAGACAAGAAACGTAAATCGGCTGCGCGACGCCCGCTCGCGGAGACTGCCGATCCTCACGAGTTATACGAAAAAGCAGTGCAATGCGTGGAAGCCGAAATCGATTTCGTCGACCAGACTTTCCAGGCGCTGCGCGGTCGCCAGGCGCGTTATCTGCGTGAGGATTTCTGCGGCACGGCGAATACGTCCTGCGAATGGGTGCGGCGCCGGGTCGGCAACTACGCCACCGCCATCGATCTCGATGGCGAGGTGCTGGGGTGGGGAGCGGCGCACCATCTCGCCGCGCTCGATGTGGCGCAACGCGAACGTGTCGTCCTGCTCGAGCAGGACGTGCTCGAGGCCAATACCGCCCTGCAGGACGTGGTGCTGGCGATGAATTTCAGCTATTGGCTGTTCAAGCAGCGCAGCCAGTTGCGGCGTTACTTCGCTTCCGTACGTGACGCCCTGGTCGACGACGGGGTGTTTTTTCTTGACTGCTTCGGCGGCTACGACGCGTTCCGCGTGCTCAAGGAAAAAACCCGTCACAAACACTTCACCTACGTCTGGGACCAGGCCGCGTACAACCCGGTCAACGGCGATCTGCGCTGTCATATCCATTTCCGCTTCCCCGACGGCTCGCGCCTGCAGCGCGCGTACAGTTACGATTGGCGGTTGTGGACGTTGCCCGAGATCCGCGAAATCCTCGCCGAGGCCGGCTTCAGCTCGAGCACGGTCTACTGGCAGGGCTGGGACGAAGACGAAAACGAAGGCAGCGGCGAGTTCAGCGCCGTCGAGAGCGCCGATGCCGACGCCGGCTGGATAGCCTATATCGCGGCCTGCAAATAGCGCTGCGGTCGAGCGCCGCGGCGCGCCAGCCGGGGCTGTCATAAAACCGTAATATTCGCCCTCGACAATGGCCGCCCGGCTGCCGTGTGTACCGCTCACCTGGCGCTGGCCCATCCCCTGATGGTAGCGACATGTCGTCAATCCAGCCCGAGGCCGAATTTTCCCTGAATATCGCCGAACGCCCGGCGCGCGAACGCCTGCGGATCCTCAAAGACCGCTCTTTCGCGGCCGTCATGGGCGTCGGCGGGGTTGCGGTGATCATCGCTATCCTGCTGATATTTATCTACCTTTTCTATGTCGTTTTGCCGTTGTTCGAAGCCGCGACGATCACGTCCAGCGCCTCGCACACGCGCCCGGAGCGCTCGGCCAGCGCCTATGTCGCGATCGATGAATACGCTGAAATCGGCCTCGACGTCAGCGCCGACGGCAGCTACCGGTTCCTGTCCCTGCACGACGGTCACACCCTCAGCGGTGGACAGCTCCTCGAGACTGAAACCGCGGCCGATTCCGGGGTCGTGGTTGCGGCCGGCGATCCGGCCAGCCGCGCCCTGTTCGCGGCCACCGCGGACGGCGGCGTGGTGGTGGCGCGCGCCGACTACGCCATCAGCTACCCCGACGATCGTCGCCTGGTGACGCCCACGATCAGCTACCCCCTCGGCCGTGCAGCGCTCAGCGTCGATCAGGGTGGCGGCGCGGCGCGGCTACTGGCCGGGCAGAGCGACGACGACTCGACGACCGTGGTCACGGTCGGCGTCAATGGTCGCGTCGTGCTTTTCAATGTGGTCGCTGAAAGCTCGTTTCTGGACGACGAAATCACCCTCACCGAGGTGCGTAGCGAAATCGAAATTGACGGCAGCAACGTGACCCATATCGCGCTCGATGTCGAACAGCGCGAGCTTTACGTGGTCACTACCGATGGTCTGCTGTCATTGTTCGATGTCAGCGACAAAAGCGACGTGCGCCTGGTCGACCGCGCCAGCGCCGTCGAGAACGGCGCCCGCATTACGGCGCTCGAGCTGTTGAGTGGCGGCATTTCGGTGTTGCTCGGCAACGACCGCGGCGGGCTCTCGCAATGGTTCCCGGTGCGCGACGAAAACAACGCCTACACCCTGGCGCGGGTGCGGACCTTCGACGCCCTGCCGAGTGCGATCGCCTACATCGCGCCGGAACATTTCCGCAAGGCGTTTGCCGCCATCGATACCGGCGGTAATCTGGCCCTGTACCACACCACCGCCGAGCGCCAGGTGCTGGTTCAGCCGACCCCCCATCACGGCGCCACGGCGCTGGCCATGTCGCCGCGCGCCGACGCCGCCATGGTGGTCGGGGTGGACGGCACCCTGGAAGTGTTCGGGATTGAAAACGAACACCCGGAAGTGTCGCTGACGGCGTTGTGGGGCGAGATCTGGTACGAAAGTCGCGCCGGCCCCGAGTACATCTGGCAGTCGTCGTCGGCGAGTAGTGATTTCGAACCCAAATTCAGCCTCACCCCGCTGACCTTCGGCACCTTCAAAGCGACCTTCTACTCGATGCTGTTCGCCATGCCGCTGGCGGTATTCGGCGCCATTTATACCGCTTATTTCATGACCCCCGCGATCCGCAACATCGTCAAACCTTCGATCGAGGTGATGGCCGCGCTGCCGACCGTGATCCTGGGTTTCCTCGCCGGTTTGTGGCTGGCGCCGGTGATCGAGCGCGAGCTACTCGGCCTGTTTCTGGCCCTGGGCCTGGTGCCGGCGGCAATCATCGTCGCGGCCTGGGCGTATTCGCGATTCCCGGACCGCTGGCGCCAACGCTTGCCTGACGGCTGGGAAGCGCTGTTCCTCATCCCGGTGATCTGTGTTGCGGCGTGGCTGTGCCTGCAGCTCGGCAGCGTGCTTGAAGTGTGGTTTTTCGACGGCAGCGTACCGCACTGGCTGACCACCGAATTCGGCATCACCTATGACCAGCGCAATTCCCTCGTGGTCGGCGTGGCGATCGGCTTCGCCGTCATTCCGACCATATTCTCGATCAGCGAAGATGCCGTGTTCAGCGTACCGCGTTCGCTGACCATGGGTTCCCTGGCGCTGGGCGCAACGCCGTGGCAGACCGCCCTGCGGGTAGTGCTGCTGACCGCCAGCCCCGGCATCTTTTCGGCCATCATGATCGGCATGGGCCGCGCCGTCGGCGAAACCATGATCGTGCTCATGGCGACCGGCAACACGCCGATCATGGACATCAATATTTTTCAGGGTTTTCGTGCGCTGTCGGCCAATATCGCCGTCGAAATGCCCGAATCGGAAGTCGACAGCACGCACTACCGGATCCTGTTCCTGGCCGCCCTGGTGCTGTTTCTTGTCACCTTCGTGGTCAACACCGCGGCCGAAGTCGTGCGCCAGCGTCTGCGGCGCAAATACGCGAGCCTGTAGCGCATGGCCGGCAACGACAAATCGCTGCTGAGCTGGATCCGTTCCGGTGCGCCGTGGATCTGGCTGACCGCGGGCACCGTCAGTTTCAGTCTGATTATGGTGTTCGGCCTGTTGATCCTGATCAGCGTGCGCGGCATGGGTCACTTCTGGCCGCAGGACGTTGCCCGCTTCACGCTGACCGATGCCGACGGCACGGCACGCTATACACTCGGCGAAATCGTCGATGAGGAAACGGTGACCGCGGCGCGCGTCGAGGCCCTCGGGGTCAGCGTGCCCGAGGGCCAGGATTTCGTCGACCGCTACCTGCTCAAGATCGGTAACCGCGACGTCAACGGATTCGACTTCAAGTGGTACAACGAGGGCGAGTTCAGCGCCACCGATTATCCCGAGGATGCGTTCGTTGCCGAGCGCGAGGAATGGGGCAACTTCTACGGCTACGTAGAGGCGATCACTGAAAACGGCGAGGCGGTATCGACCGGTGCTGAGCTCATGGCCGAGATCGAGCGCCGCCTGTCCCGCAGGCATGAAATTTCCGAGCGCATCGAAGCGATCGAAAAGCACGCCATGGGTGCGGTCAATTACGCCCTGGAGCGCCTGCGATTGCGGCGCCGTGGTCTCGAGCTCGACGGCGCCGGGCGCGACGATCCGCGCTACGCCGCACTGGAGGCGGAGCGCGAGCAGCAAAACGAACGCTATACCGTTCTGAGCGAAGAACTGGCCGTTCTTTATCGAGACGTTGGTCGCGATCAGCTTGTCGCCCGCACCGTTGAAGGCACCGAGGTCAAACTCAAGTTCAGCGATCTGGTGCGCGTTTTCACCCCCAACAGCATGGGTGTGATCGAGAAAAGCGCGCACTACCTGGCCAAACTCGCCGAGTTTGTGCTCGACGATCCGCGCGAAGCGAATACCGAAGGCGGGGTATTCCCGGCCATCTTCGGCACCGTGCTGATGGTCCTGCTGATGTCTGTATTCGTCACACCGTTCGGCGTGGTGGCGGCCATCTACCTGCGTGAATACGCCCACCAGGGCGTACTGACGCGCATTATCCGCATCGCGGTCAACAACCTCGCCGGCGTGCCGTCGGTGGTCTACGGGGTGTTTGGTCTCGGCTTCTTTGTCTACTCCGCCGGCGGTTCCATCGATCAGCTGTTTTTCCCCGCGGCACTGCCGGCGCCGACCTTCGGTACGCCCGGCCTGTTGTGGTCATCGCTGACCCTGGCCCTGCTGACCGTGCCGGTGGTCATCGTCGCCACCGAGGAAGGCCTGTCGCGGATCCCGCGCAGTATCCGTGAAGGTTCGCTGGCGCTGGGCGCGACCAAGGCCGAAACCTTGTGGCGTACAGTGCTGCCGATGGCGACACCGGCGATGATGACCGGGCTGATCCTGGCGGTGGCGCGCGCCGCCGGCGAGGTCGCCCCGTTGATGATGGTCGGCGTGGTCAAGCTCGCTCCGACGCTGCCGCTGGACGGCAACTTTCCGTTCCTGCACCTCGATCGCAAGTTCATGCATCTCGGTTTTCATATTTACGACGTCGGTTTTCAAAGTCCCAACGTCGAGGCGGCGCGACCGTTGGTATACGCCACTTCGCTGCTGCTGGTGGTGATCATCGTGACCCTGAACCTGGCCGCAATCAGTATTCGCAACAGCCTGAGGGAAAAGTACAATGCAGCTGACACCTGAAGCCCGCGCGGCGGCGCCCGAGATCATGAACGACACCAGCGAACAACCCGCCGCGGGTCTGAGTCGGCGCGTCGACGTGCAGCGTCTGCAGCGCGGCGGGGCGGCGCCCGCGGCCAACCCGCAGGTACGCAACTGCATCGAAGTGCAAGGGCTGGATCTGTACTACGGCGACAAGCAGGCGCTCAACGCCATCGACCTGCTGATCCCGGAGAAAAAAGTCACCGCCTTCATCGGTCCGTCGGGTTGCGGTAAATCGACCCTGCTGCGCTGTTTCAATCGCATGAACGACCTCATCGACGACGTGCGCATCAGCGGCGAGGTGCTACTCAATGGGCAGAACATCTACGACCGCAGTATCAATATCGCGACCCTGCGCCGCCGCGTCGGCATGGTGTTTCAGAAGCCCAACCCGTTCCCGAAATCGATCTACGAAAACGTCGCCTACGGCCTGCGCATCCAGGGCATCAAGACGCGCCGTGTTCTCGACAAGGCGGTCGAGCGCTCGCTGCGCCGTGCGGCGCTGTGGGAGGAAGTGAAGGACCGCGTTCACGACAGCGCACTGGGCCTGTCCGGTGGTCAGCAGCAGCGCCTGGTAATCGCGCGCGCGATTGCGATCGAACCGGAAGTGCTGTTGCTCGACGAGCCGGCTTCCGCCCTCGACCCGATCTCGACGTTGAAGATCGAAGAGCTGATCTACGAACTGAAGAGCGAATACACTATCGTTATTGTGACGCACAACATGCAACAGGCCGCGCGCGTGTCCGATTTTACGGCTTTCATGTATATGGGCGATCTGATCGAATTCGGCCAGACCCGGCACCTGTTCACGACGCCGGAAAAAAAGCAGACCGAGGACTATATTACCGGTCGTTACGGATGATATTGCGCCCGCCGGCCCACCTTTCGGCCCTTTAAAGGGGAACCGCCATGGCAAATTCCCGCTTACCGCATCACATTTCGCAACAGTTCGACAAGGAGCTGGAAGATATCCGCTCCAAGGTGCTGGCCATGGGCGGACTGGTCGAGGACCACCTGCAGCGGGTTCTAGATACGCTCGCCAAGGGCGATTTCGAAGCCGCTGAATATGTCGCGGTCAACGACTACAAGGTCAACGCGCTGGAGGTCGAGATCGACAGCGACTGCACCGAGATCCTGCTACGCCGTCAGCCGGCGGCCGGCGATCTGCGCCTGGTACTGGCGGTGAGCAAGACCATCACCGACCTCGAGCGCATCGGTGACGAAGCCGAAAAAATTGCCCGCCTGATCCTCAACCTGCCGGACAATCGCGCGCTGAGTTCCTACTACGTCGGCATGTTACCGATGGGGCACCATGTGCGGCGCATGGTGCGGTCCGCCCTCGACGCTTTCGCGCGCATGGATTCGCAGGCCGCCTTCGCGGTGGCCCAGGAAGATCGCGAGATCGACACCGAGACCGACGTCATCATGCGTCATCTGATCACGTTCATGATGGAGGATCCTCGGGCGATTTCACCGGTGCTGGACGCGGTCCTGGCGGTGCGTGCGCTGGAACGGATTGGTGATCACGCCGATAACATCGGCGAAAACGTCATTTATCTGGTCGAGGGCAAGGACGTCCGTCATGTCGCACTCGACCAGGTCGAACAGGAGCTGCTGGCCCGCCGCCGCTGAGCCGGGCGCCGTGCTCGTCAGTTGGCGCGGTGACCGCGCTGCCGATCAACCCGCGTCGCGCGCACCGCTGGCCGGTTCCGAGCTCGGACGGACGATTTCACCGGGCGGAAAATCAGCACTGAAGGTACTGCCCTCGCCGGGCTGGCTGGTAATCGCCAGCAGCGCATGGTGGCGGGCAAGAACGTGCTTCACGATAGCCAGGCCAAGGCCCGTGCCACCGATCTCCGCGCCGCGCTGGCGCGAGGGATCGACCCGATAAAATCGTTCCGTGAGACGTTCGATGTGCTCCTCGCCGATGCCGATGCCATTGTCCTCGACAACAAAATGGGCGCCTTCAGCGTCGGCGTACCAGCGGATGCGAATGATGCCGCGTGCATCGGTGTAGTGGACGGCATTGAAAACCAGGTTGGAAAATGCGCTGAACAGCTCCTCGCGCGCGCCGCGCAGGTACAGCTCGCTGTCCACCTCGAGTGAAAAGAAGTGTTCCCTGGCGCCGCTCAGTTCGCGCGCCCGTGCGTGGATTTCCGTGATCAGCTGGGCGACGTCGACGGTCACCGGCTGCGCGACCTCGTCTTCGGCTTCGAGGCTGGACAGCAGCAGCAGCTCCTCGACCAGTGCGCGCATGCGATCGGCGTGCACGGTCATCTGCTCCAGCGCCGGCCGCCAGCCGGGCGGGCAACTGTCGGCCTGGTCGCTCAGGGTTTCGAGGTAGCCGCGGAAAACCGTGATCGGGGTGCGCAATTCGTGCGACACGTTGGCGACGAAGTCGCTGCGGATCTGGTTGGCGCGATGCAGCTGGGTGACGTCTCGCGCCACCAGGATACGCTGGTCATTGCCGTACGGCGCGGTCAGCACGCTGAGCTGACGATCGCGATCGGTCGGGCTTTCTATTTCTATGGTGGTGCTGTCGTTATCGACGCGCGCGGCGATGTACTGGCGCAGTTCGGGCACACGGATGAGATTGGTAATGCGTTGACCGACGTCATCGGGCCAGCGCACCCCGAGCGCGTCGCGGGCCGCCTTGTTGGCCCAGCGGACTTCGTCGTTTTTGTCCAGCACCACGGTTGCATCCGGCAGCGCGCGGGTCGCCTGCTGGAACTGTTTGAGGTAATTGCTGAGCTTCTTTTTGCGCTTCTTGTGGCGCTCGCGCAGGTAGTCGATTTCGAGCGTCAGTTCCTCGAACACCCCGGCGCGTTCCGGCGGGTCGTAGACTTTACGATGGCGCAGCCAGTTGAGCAGGTCGTTCAAATCGCTGTGCACAACGACGACATAGCTGAGCAGGCCGCCGAACAGCCCCCACACCGGCACGCCAAGGAGCAGGCCGAAGGCCAGTCCGAGCAGCACAAACCCTGTCAATCGCCACACATCGCGCAGCTGCATGCCGTCACCCTTGTCGTGAACAAACTCGCGCGGCGCAATTATGGGCAAAATCGCGGCCGCGATGAAGTCTCTGTACGTGGCTTTTGATCCAGGTCACGGGCAGGGCGGTGGCGGGCGCTGCCGGTTCGACGCCGCTCAGGCGGTCGTCGAGAAGCGGTAGCCGACGCTGCGCACGGTCTGCACGTAGAGGTCGCATTGGAATGGCGCCAGCAATTTGCGCAGGCGCCGGATGTGCACGTCGACGGTACGTTCTTCGATATAGGTATCCGTACCCCAGACATTGTCGAGCAGCTGCGAGCGGGAAAACACCCGCTCCGGATGGGTCATAAAAAAATGCAGCAGGCGGAACTCGGTCGGGCTCAGTTCGATGACCTGTTCGCCGCAGCGCACGCGGTTAGTATCGGCATCGAGATTGAGCGGACCGGCGGCGAGGCTGGTACCGGGTTCGGCTCTGCGGCTGCGGCGCACCACCGCGCGTACCCGCGCCAGCAGTTCGCGGGTCGAGAACGGCTTGGTCACGAAATCGTCGGCGCCGGTGTCGAGTCCGCGCACCTTGTCGGCCTCCGCGCCGCGCGCGGTGAGCATGATGATCGGGATAGCGCTGGTGCTGGCGTCGCGTTTGAGGCGGCGCGCAAAATCCAGGCCGCTCAGTCCCGGCAGCATCCAGTCGAGCAGGATCACGTCCGGGGTCAGGGTCTTGAGCGCATCCTGGGCGGATTCGACATCGCCGGCTTCGACCGCGCTGTAACCGTCGCCGGCGAGCGTGAAACTCAGCATCTGGCGGATTGCGGCTTCGTCATCAACGATGAGGACATTGAGGGTCATGACTGCGGGCCGGATTGCTGAACGGATGGTCGCAAGCTTACTCCTGCGTTGCGACTGCGCCCATTAAACGGCCCGAATATGACAATTCCATGAAAATCGGCCGACCAGGCCGGGCTGCCGGGTCGCGTGTTCGAGATCTGATCCAGGAAAATTTCCCGTCACCCGACCCGCGGGACGCTGAGATCGCGCTCGCTGGCCGAAACTCGTTTCGATACCGTGCTCGAGTGTCCGCCACCGCGTTGCAGCACGGTTGCGGGTCATCATGAAACCTACAGGAGACACGGATATGTCCATCATCAAAACCCTGCTCAGCGCGGCGCTGCTCGCCGTCAGCCTGACTCTCGCCGCCGCCGAGCGCATCAACCTCAATTCCGCGGATGCGGAAACCCTCGCCACCACCATCGTCGGTATCGGACCGGCGCGCGCCGCGGCGATCGTGGCCTACCGCGAAACCCACGGGCCGTTCAAAACCGTCGACGACCTGTTGCTGGTCAAGGGCATCGGCGCGGCAACACTCAAAAACAACCGCGAACGACTGACCGCAGCGACGCCCTGAGCGCCGTTCACCGTACCCTCCTCGGCCTTTTTGAGGCCCCGCCGGCGCGGCCTTTTGCGCCGGCTTTTTTTTTGCGCGCCCTGAGACCCTACTGTATGCTTTGCAGCGCAGCAATTCCGACCCTCCCGGCCGTTCCCGGGCGCCTTGCCGCAGACCCGTATTCGCACAGATCAAGGGCGCCACCGAGCGCAGAATACCCATGCAGGAGTTCCTGACCGAACGCTACGAGCCGGCCGACATCGAGCCGGCCATGCAGGCGTACTGGGCTACCAACAAAACCTTCAAGGTCGGCGAGGATCCCTCGCGCGAGAAGTTCTACTGCCTGTGCATGTTTCCTTATCCGAGCGGGCGCCTGCACATGGGCCATGTGCGCAACTACACCATCGGCGACGTGATTGCCCGTTACCAGCGCATGCAGGGCAAAAACGTCATGCAGCCCATGGGCTGGGACGCGTTCGGCATGCCGGCGGAAAATGCCGCGATCGAGAACAATATTCCGCCCGCCGAGTGGACGCGTTCCAATATTGCCTACATGCGCGCCCAGCTCGAGCGCCTCGGTTTTGCCTACGACTGGGATCGCGAGCTGGCGACCTGCGATCCGGCGTACTACCGCTGGGAGCAGTGGTTTTTTGCCCGGCTGTATGAAAAAGGCCTGGTTTATCGCGATACCGCCGTGGTCAACTGGGATCCGGTCGACCAGACCGTGCTCGCCAACGAACAGGTTATCGACGGCTGCGGCTGGCGCTCGGGCGCAGCCGTCGAGCGCCGCGAAATCCCGCAGTGGTTCCTGCGTATCACGGCTTACGCCGACGAACTGCTCGACGAACTCGAGCACATGGATGCCTGGCCGGAAGCGGTCAAAACCATGCAGCGCAACTGGATCGGCCGCTCGGAAGGGCTGTCCATCCGCTTTGACCTGAACGACGGGCACGGCCAGCTCGAAGTCTTCACCACCCGCCCGGATACCCTCTACGGCGCCACCTACATGGCGGTTGCGCCGGAGCATCCGTTGACCGTTGCGGCGGCGGCGAACAATGCCGAACTGGCCGCTTTCGTCGAGCAGTGCCGCCACCAGTCGACTTCCGAAGCGGTCATCGAAAAGATGGAAAAGCGCGGCATGGATCTCGGCATCACCGCCGTCCATCCCCTGACCGGCGCGCCGCTGCCGGTGTGGGTCGCGAATTTCGTGCTCATGGGCTACGGCACGGGCGCGGTGATGTCGGTGCCGGCGCACGATCAGCGCGACTGGGAATTCGCGCACAAGCATGGCCTGCCGGTACGCCAGGTCGTCACGCCCGCTGACGGCAGTACGGTTGATATCGGCGCGGCGGCGTGGACCGGCTACGGCATCCTGGTCAACAGCGCCGAGTGCGATGGCCTCGATTTCGAGGCTGCCTTTGCCGCCATTGCCGAGCAGCTCGAAGCACGCGGCCAGGCCGAACGCCGCGTCCAGTACCGCCTGCGCGACTGGCTGGTGTCGCGGCAGCGTTACTGGGGTTGCCCGATCCCGATCATCTACGGCGACGACGGCCGGGTGGTGGCCGAGTCGGATCAGCGCCTGCCGGTGGAACTGCCCGAAGACATCGCCTGGGAAGGTGTGGTTTCACCCTTGCGCAGCATGCCGGCGTTCACCGACGCGACCCTCCCCGACGGCAGCCACGGGCGCCGCGAAACCGATACCTTCGATACATTTTTCGAATCGTCGTGGTACTTCTCGCGCTTCTGTTGCCCGGACGGCGAGGGCATGGTCGACGAGCGGGTCAACTACTGGATGCCGGTGGATATCTACATCGGCGGTATCGAGCACGCGGTCCTGCACCTGCTCTACGCGCGCTTTTTCCACAAGGCCATGCGTGACGCCGGCCTGGTGACCTCGGACGAGCCGTTCAAACGCCTGCTGACCCAGGGCATGGTGTGCAAGGAAACCTATTTTCGCGACAGCGGCGAGGGTCGCCGCCAGTATTTCAGCCCCGCCGATGTCGATGTCGAAACCGACGCCAAGGGCCGCGCGGTCACGGCGCGTGCGCATGCCGACGGTCTGCCGGTCGAGATCGGCGCGATCGAGAAGATGTCGAAGTCGAAAAACAACGGCGTCGATCCGCAGGCCCTGATCGACCGTTACGGCGCCGATACCGTGCGCCTGTACACCATGTTCGCGGCGCCGCCGGATCAAACCCTGGAATGGTCCGACACCGCGGTCGAGGGTGCCTCGCGTTTCCTCAAGTCCTTGTGGCGGATGACCCATGAACACGTCAGCGCGGGGATCCCGGACGCCGCCGACGCGGCCGACTACAGCGCGGAACTGAAAGATCTGCGCCGCCACATCCATGAAACCATCGCCAAGGTGTCCGACGACATTTCCAGACGCTACAAATTCAATACCGCGATCGCCGCGGTGATGGAACTGGTCAACCATCTCGGCCGCGTGGCTGACGACGGCGACGCCGCGCGCGCCGTGCGCCAGGAAGGACTGACCGCGGTGGTGCAGCTGCTCGGTCCGATCGTGCCCCACGTCGCGTCCGTGTTGTGGCGCGCGCTCGGTCACGCCGAGGACCTCACCGACGCGCCCTGGCCGGTGGCCGATCCGCGCGCCATGGTGCGCGAGGAAATCGACCTGGTGGTGCAGGTCAACGGCCGCAAACGCGCCCTCGTGCAGGTTGCCGCCGGTGCCGACAAGGCCAGCTGCGAAGCGGCGGCGATGGCCGACGGCAACGTAAAGCGCTTTACCGATGGCAAAACGATCCGCAAAATCATTGTTGTCCCCGGCAAACTGGTCAACGTCGTCGTCGCCGACGCATAACATGTTCGAACCCTGGAAAAGCCTGCTCGTGTTCGTGCTCAGCGCCGCGCTGATCGGCTGCGGAGGCTGGCACCTGCGCGGCAGCGGGCCGGGTTCGGCGGTCGGCTACAAGGTTTTTGTCAAGGAACGTATCGGCAGCCGGGTCGGCAGCGCGCTGCGCACCGAACTGGTGAATCGTGGCGCGCTGGTGATGGGTATCGCCGATGGCAGTGACATGGTCCTCGAGGTGCTCGACGAACGTTACGACCGTCGCGTGCTGTCGGTCGACCCCGCGACCGGTAAGGTGCGCGAAATCGAACTCGCGCTGAGCGCGGAATTCCAGGTCCGCTCCGGCGCCGGCGAGCTGCTGATCCCGCGCGAAATGGTCAACTGGCAGCTCGACTACGTGTTCGACGAAAATTCCGTGCTCGGCACCGAGAAGCAGGATTCGATCATCGAAGCCGACCTCGCCGCGATCGCGGCGACGGCGATGGTTCTGCGCATGCAGTCGGTGGATATCGGCGAGCGCGGCACCTCGACGGAATAATGCAGCTCTCTGCCGACCGCCTGCTTGACCGCCTCGGCAGTCATGGCCTCGACCCCTGTTATTTTCTGTATGGCGACGAGCCGCTGCAGCTTTCGGAATGTGGCGATGCGCTGCGCCGACGCGCCCACGACGACGGTATCGCCGAGCGCCGGGTATTCGACGTCGAAACGGCTTCCGACTGGGATGCGGTGGCCGCCGCCAGCAGCGCCATGTCCTTGTTCGCCGAACGCCGGCTGCTCGAAATTCGACTCGGAAAACGCAAGCCGGACAAGCGCGGCCAGGCGGTGCTGGACACCCTGATCGGCGCACCGCAGGCCGAGGACGTCGTTCTGATCGTGGCCGGCAAACTCGACGCGGCGGCGCGCAAAACCAAGTGGTTCAAGGCGCTCGAGAAAAACACCGTGTGCGTGACGGCGCGCGATCTCGAAGCCCGCCAGCTACCGGCGTGGCTCAAGCGCCGCGCCGCGGCCAGCGGAAAAATTCTCAGCGATGAAGCGCAGACGCTGATCGCCGACCGCGTCGAGGGCAACCTGCTCGCCGCGGCCCAGGAGCTGGAAAAGCTGTGTCTGCTGGTGGCCGAGGAAACCATTGACGCACGGGCGGTCATCAGCGCCGTTACCGACAGTGCCCGTTTCGACGTTTACCAGTTCGTCGACGCGGCCCTCGGCCGGGAGCTGTCGCGCGCCATGCGCATCGCCCGCGGGCTGCGCGAGGAAGGCACCGAGCCGGTGCTGGTGGTGTGGGCGCTGGGCCGCGAACTGCGCCAGCTCACCGCGATGGCCGCGCTGTGCGCGAAAGGCAGTTCGGTCAGCGCGGCGATGGATCAATATCGCGTGTGGGGCAACCGTAAACGGATTATCGGCAGTGTGCTCGAACGCTACTCTCACGCCCAGTTGCTGACCCTGCTGACCTATAGCAATTACATCGACACGGTGGTCAAAGGTGGTCGCAGCGGCGCGCCGTGGGATGAAATCGAAATACTCGTGCTGTGCTTATGCGGCGCGCGCGGGGTGCGGACCATGGTGCCGGCCTACTAAACAGGCGGGCAAAAACGTCGGATACGGTTCGTGGCGTGCGACCCGCACGCCACCGGCAGCGTTGCCGGGCCACCGCCGGGCGGTGCTAAACTGCTATGCGCGAGGCGTGATCCGCACGCCGGCGGGTACCGGAACAGCGTCCGGCAATCCTTGTACAGGGTGCATTAAGGTGAACAGTCAACAACGTGCCGAGCTCGGCGTTATGGCGGAGGACGTCAACGCCTACGTGGTCGAACTTGCGCGCAACGCAAGAACGGCGAGCTATGCCATGGCGCGCGCCGCAACCGCGGACAAGAACCGCGCCCTGCATGCCGCCGCTGACGCCATCGTCGCGGCCAGCGCGCGCATCCTGGCCGCCAACGAGGAGGACGTGGCGGCGGCCAGCGGCCTCGATGCGGCGCTCGTCGATCGGTTACGACTCGACGAAACGCGCATCGCGGGCATGGCCGCGGGCGTGCGTGAAGTGGCTGAGCTGCCCGATCCGGTCGGCGCCATCAGCGATCTCAATTACCGGCCGAGCGGTATCCAGGTCGGGCGCATGCGCGTGCCGCTCGGCGTTATCGGTATCATTTACGAATCGCGCCCCAACGTCACCGCCGATGCCGCCGCGCTGTGCCTGAAGTCGGGTAACGCGGCCATCCTGCGCGGTGGCTCCGAGGCGCGCCACTCCAACCTCGCCATTGCCGCCTGTATCGAGGCCGGCCTCGCCGCCGCCGGTCTGCCGACCAGCGCGGTGCAGGTCATGGCGACCACCGACCGCGCCGCGGTCGGCGTGTTGCTGCAGCAGTCCGAGTACGTCGATGTCATCGTTCCGCGCGGCGGCAAAGGCCTGATCGAACGCGTTTCCAGCGAAGCGCGGATGCCGGTGATCAAACACCTCGATGGCGTCTGTCACGTGTTTCTCGACGACAGTGCCGATGCCGTGAAGGCGCGTGCGGTGGCGTTCAATGCCAAGACCCAGCGCTACGGCACCTGCAACACCATGGAGACCCTGCTCGCCACGCCGGCCGCCGCCGAGCGCGTGTTTCCCGCCCTGCTCGAGGACTACCACGCTGCCGCGGTCGAACTGCGTGGGTGCGAACGGACGCAAATGTTTCATCACGCCGTGCGCGCGGCGACGGAACAGGACTGGTACGAAGAATACCTCGCGCCGATCCTGGCCGTGCGTGTGGTCGATGACCTCGACGCCGCCATGGCGCATATCCGCCAGTACGGTTCCCAGCATACCGATGCCATCGTCACCGAGGACATCGGCAACGCGCGACGGTTCATGCGCGAAGTCGATTCCAGTTCAGTGATGGTCAATACCTCGACGCGCTTCGCCGACGGTTTCGAATTCGGGCTCGGCGCCGAGATCGGGATCAGCACCGATAAGTTCCACGCCCGCGGCCCGGTCGGGCTCGAGGGGCTCACGTCCCTGAAGTGGATCGTGCTGGGAGACGGTCATATCCGCGATTGAGTCATACGCGCGGCGGGAGCGGCGGTGAGCGGTAGGCGAACCGCGGTCGGGCTGCTGGGCGGTAATTTTGACCCGGTTCACAATGGTCATCTACGCGTCGCGATCGAAGCCGCCGAAGCGTTGCAGCTCGACCACGTGCGGCTGATGCCGCTGAACCTGCCCGGGCATCGCGATCCGCCGCAAGCCTCGGTCAGCGATCGTTGCGCGATGCTCGCGGCCGTGGTCGAGGCGCCGCTGCGCCTCGACCTCACTGAAATCGAACGCGGCGGGGTGTCTTATACCGTGGATACGCTCGAGCACCTGCGCGCGCGCGACGAGCACGCCGCGTTGTGCCTGATCCTGGGCCTCGACTCGTTCCGCACCCTGCCCGCCTGGCACCGCCCTGAAGACATTCTCAGCCTCGCGCATATCGTGGTCGCCAGTCGCCCGGACGCTGCCGCCGCGCTGCCCGGACTTGACGAGCTGGTCGGGAATGCGCAGTCTGTGACGGTGGCTGATCTTCATGACAAGCGCGCCGGCCATGTCTTTTTTCTCGATCTTCCGCTGCTGCCGATCGCCTCGAGCGACCTCCGCCAACGGCGCCGCAGCGGACGCAGCATTCGCCACCTGGTTCCGGATGCGGTCGACAACCTGATCCGTGAACGCCATTTATACGAAACATGAACAGCCAACCGAACATCGAACCCGCCAGCCTCGCCGATCAGATCCACAGCGCCCTTGACGACGGCAAGGCGCTCGATATCCGGGTTCTGGACGTCGCCCGCATGACGGTGATCACGGATTACATGATCATCGCCACCGGGCGCTCGTCGCGGCAGGTCAAGGCCCTGCTCGAGCGCGTGCGCGAAGCGGCCGCGGCCATCGGTGTGCGGCCGCTCGGCGTCGAGGGCGAGAACGCGGCGGAGTGGGTGTTGATCGACCTCGGCGACGTGGTCGTCCACATCATGCAGGCCGAGGCACGCGATTTCTACCAGCTCGAAAAACTGTGGGAGACGCATCCCCTGACCCGCGCAGACGCGTGGTGAACGCGCGCTGATCACGACGCGCGGCCGTGGAACGCGGGCGATGTTGATTGAAGTCCTGTGTATATGTCGTCGGCCGCCGGCGTGGGTTCGTGACGCGACGAGCGAGTATGCGCGGCGTCTGCCGCGCGATTTCACCCTGACCTTCACCTATCTGACCCCGGCGCGCGATCGCGCCGCAGCGGTTGGCCGGCGTGACGAAGGTGCACGGTTGCTCAAGCGCAATGGCGCCACCCCGCTGATCGCGCTTGACGAGCGCGGCGTCAGCCACACCAGCACCGAGTTCGCCGCCGGACTCGCCCGCGCGCGCGCAAGCGAAGCAAAAATCGCTTTTGCCATCGGTGGCGCCGACGGTCTGGATAAAGACGTCCTGAACGCGGCTGCGCAGTGCTGGTCCCTGTCGCGCCTGACCTTGCCGCATCTGCTGGTACAGGTTGTCTTGGCCGAGCAGATTTATCGCGCCTGGAGCATCATTGAACAACACCCCTACCACCGCGCCTGAAGGCAGCGGCGAACCGCGCCGACCCGCGTTGCTGCAGCTCGCATCCCAGTCTCCGCGGCGCGCAGAATTTCTGCGCCTGCTGGGTGTCGGGTTCGAGGTGCTGCGCCTGAGCGTCGACGAAACCCGCGCGCCGCAGGAGCCGCCGGCCGCCTACGTCGAGCGCGTCGCGGTGCTGAAAGTCGCCGCTGCCCGCGCAGTGCTCGGCGCGGGGCACGCCGTGCTGGCCGCCGATACCACGGTCAGCGTCGATGGCGAAGTGTTCGGCAAACCGCGGGATCGGGCCGCGGCGGCAACCATGCTGGCAGCCCTGTCAGGGCGCTGGCACGAAGTACTGAGTGCGGTGGCGCTGGGCGAGGTCAATGGCACAATCCGCAGCGTGGTGGTCACGACGCGGGTCGAGTTCTGCACGCTCGCGCCGACCCTCATCGCGGCCTACCTCGACAGTGGCGAAGGCGACGACAAGGCCGGCGCCTATGGTATCCAGGGCCTCGGTGGCGCGCTGGTCACGCGTATCGACGGCAGTTACAGCAATGTGGTCGGTCTGCCGCTGGCCGAGACCCGCGCCTTGCTGGACCGCGCCGGGATCACCCATCGACTCGCAGCGCGGGCCTGAGCGCGAACCGGGTCCGGTTTTGCGTCAGGCGAGTTCGAAACGGGTCGTGAGCTTGCGTTCGACCGCCTGGTTTTTCAGCACCACGTAGTCCGGCAGGCCGTCGACGTAGGGCGGGTAATCCTCGCCGGCGATCAGTGGCGCCAGGTAGCGGCGGCAGGCAGCGGTGATCGAGTAGCCGTCTTCGCCGATGAACTCGGCCGGCAGTTTCTTTTCCACGTTGGCAATGTCGGCGAGCCGCGCCTGGCCGATCTCCCAGGCATACGGCGTATCCGAGGTCCGCACGATGGTGGGCATTACCGCGTTGGCGCCGGATAAGGCCATCTCGACCGCCGCCCGACCGAGTGCGTAAGCCTGCTCGACGTCGGTTTTCGAGGCGATATGCCGCGCCGCGCGCTGCAGGTAATCGGCGACCGCCCAGTGGTACTTGTAGCCGAGCTCGCGCTTGACCAGTTCGGCAATGACCGGCGCCACGCCACCGAGCTGGGCATGGCCGAAGGCATCCCGGCTGCCGGCTTCGGCGACAAACGCGCCGGCGGCATTGCGCAGGCCTTCGGACACCACGATCGCGCAGTAGCCATAGGTTTCCACGCAGGTCCGCACGCGTTCGAGGAAGCCGCGTTCATCGAACACGACCTCGGGGAACAGGATCAGGTGTGGCGCCTGCCCGGGAGCGTTGGCGGCAAGACCGCCGGCAGCGGCGATCCAGCCGGCGTGGCGGCCCATGACCTCGAGTACAAACACCTTGGTCGAAGTCTTGGCCATCGAAGCAACGTCGAAACCCGCCTCGCGGATCGACACCGCGACGTACTTGGCGACCGAACCGAAGCCGGGGCAGTTGTCGGTCACCGGCAGGTCGTTGTCGACCGTTTTCGGCACGCCGATGCAGGTCAGCGGGTAATCGTGTTCGGCGCTGAACTGGGCGATCTTGTTGGTTGTGTCCTGCGAATCGCCGCCGCCGTTGTAGAAAAAATAGCCGATGTCGTGAGCCTTGAAGACTTCGATAAGGCGCTCGTATTCGGCGCGGCTCTCGGCCAACCCGCGCAGCTTGTACCGGCACGATCCAAACGCGCCGGCCGGGGTATGGCGCAGGGCCGCGATGGCGGCGTCGGACTCGGCGCCGGTGTCGATGAGGTCCTCGGTGAGCGCGCCGATAATGCCGTTACGCCCGGCATAAATCGCGCCGATGCGCTCGGGATGGGCGCGGGCGGTTTCAATGACACCGCACGCCGAGGCGTTGATCACAGCCGTTACGCCGCCGGACTGCGCATAAAATGCGTTGCGTTTCTCCACCGTCATTTCACAATACCGGGTTAGGTTGCGGACTGATTGGGTTGCCGAACCCGTGCGCTCGAACTCGCGACGGCTCAGGCGGTCTTACTCTACAATATATCCACACGCCCTGGCACCGCGCGCCGGAAGCGTTACCCAAGCACGTTTGCAGGATTGCCCATGACATTCGACCGTTGCTGCGCCACGCTTGCCATCTGCGCCGCCATCCTGACCACCACCGTGGCGGCGCAGGAAGCGATCAACCTGCCCGATATCGGCGATTCGGCCGGGGCCATCATTTCGCCCGAGCAGGAGCGCAAGCTCGGCGAAAACTTCATGCGCATGCTGCGCCGGCATGCACCGATAGTCGATGACGAGGAAATCGAGGATTACATCCAGAAACTCGGTCACTCGATGAGCGATCATTCCGACTACTACGGCGAGTTCTACTTTTTTGTCCTCGACAGCCCGGTCGTCAATGCCTTCGCGGTGCCGGGGGGATTCATCGCTTTCCACACCGGGTTGATCCTGGAGAGCCAGAGTGAAGCCGAACTGGCCTCGGTCGTCGGCCACGAGATCTCGCATGTTACCCAGCGCCATGGCGCGCGCATGATCGAGGCCGCATCGAACATGAGCATGCCGGCCATGGCGGCCATGGTCGGGGCCATCCTGCTGGCGGTCGCCAACCCGCAGGCCGGCGCCGCGGCGCTCATGGCGACCCAGGCGGCGGCCGCCCAGCACCAGATCAATTTCACCCGCGCGAACGAAAAGGAAGCCGATTCTCTGGGCCTGCGCCTGATGAGCGAAGCGGGCTACGACACCACGAAAATGGCGGTATTTTTCGAGCGCATGCAGCTCGCCAACCGCTACAGCGATCCGGCCTACATACCCGAATACCTGCGCAGCCACCCGATCACCATCAACCGCATCGCCGAGGCGCGCAGCCGCGCCGAGAAGGTCAAGCCCGCGGTCGTTCGCGAGGACAGCTACAACTACCACCTGGTCAAGGCCAAGCTGCGCGTACGCGGCGAGCGCGATCCGATGCAGGCGCGACACATATTTGCCACCGAACTGCGCAACGGCGACTACGAGTTCGAAGAAGTGGCGCGCTATGGATACGCCCTGGCCCTGACCGAGACCGGCGATTTCGAACAGGCGCGCACCGAACTGACCAAGCTCATGGCCGACTACCCGACCCTGGTGCCGTTTCGGATCGCCGCGGCGAAACTCGAACAGCGCGCACGCGACTACGAGGCGTCGCTCGCGCATTTTCGTCGCGCCTACGATCTCGAGCCCGAGAACCGTGCCGCCGTGTACGGCTATATCAACGCGCTGCTGCTGGTGAAGCGCGGCCAGGAAGCCAAGGAAATGCTGCGTGGCTATGGCTTGTCCGATCGGCGCGATCCGAAGTTTTACAAGCTGCTGGCGGAGGCCGAGAACCAGATCGGCGAAAGCGCCAATGCCCACCATTCGCTGGCTGAGTACTTTCTCAGCGTTGGCGAATTCCCGCATGCCGCGGAACAGCTCAGGATTGCGCGCGCGACCCCGGGCCTGAGCAATTACCAGCGTCAGAAGATCGTTGCGCGGCTTGCCGAGGTCGAAAAAACGATCATCGAGCTGGAGGAAGCGGAACGCCGCTGAGACCCGGCTGGCGGCGCGCCCGCTGCCGCCAGCCTGCCTACCGCCCCCATCCGTAAAGCCCCTTTGCCCCGCCCGGCGGCGACAAGCTTTAACAACTGTTCATAGGTTAGTTCTTAAGCGGCCACATGAATATGGCGCAGCCCGAGTTTGAGTCGTCCCGAGCATCGGTCGCGGTCGGGTTTAGCACGCTGGGCGTTGCTGGCCAGGTAATGTAACGCGCGTTCGATTGGCAGATCCAACGCATGCGAACGATGTATGAGCGTATGCAATACCTCTCCGAGCACGTGATGCAGACACTTGGCAACGGTGTGCGTGGAGATAGCGACGTTCAGCAAGCGCTCGGTAACATGCGCGCAATGACGCTGCAGGGTTGCGGCACACAGTGCTGCCCAGATCAGGCCTTCGGCAATGTACGGATTAGCGGTGTCAAAGGCGCGTAAATTGGCGTAAGACTTCCATTCTTTGAACAATAACTCGACCTGCCAACGCAACCGATAGGCATCGCTGATGTGCTCGGGCGTGAACGCGGCCGCATCAAGATTCGTGACTAGGTACCGGGGTGCCGCGCCTTTCTTGATGTTGGGGTGGACAACTAATCGACAGGTCCAGGGTCCATCGACACCGTCGAATTGCACCGTCATGTCGAGGCAATCGAAACGCTTCAACATTGATGCCACGGTTTTCATACGCTGGTTGGCAAAGCGTTTAACCCGTCGGCCATTGCTCTGACGAGCACTCAAGATCAGCGGGTTGATGCTCTGTCCCGCACGCACGATGAAATGGCCGCCAGCTGTGTCGAGGGCCTCAAAGTAGGGTCGCGCAAAGTAGCCTCGGTCGGCGAGCAGTAATCCGCCAACGACCTGTTCGACTGGCGGCAAGAACTGCCTCTCCGCCGAGCTATCGGGGCTGAGTACAATCTGGTTCGCCGTCTCGCTGAGTAGGTCGAGATCGGCATGGAGCTCTACTGCGGCGGGGCTGACCGTGGTGAAGCGGCCAGGAAACGTGTCTTGCAACACCGGTTTCAGCGCAAATGAGGTGCCGTCCTGGATGCGGATGTGATCAAACCGGGCAAACGGACTGTTCGATTCGAAACGCAGGACGTCGCACGCCAGGCCATCGAGCAATTCGCTCAGCAGCGCCTGCATGAACATCGGAAACTGTCGTTTGGCCAGTTGGTTATGAAATGGTTTGTAGCGGATCGAGGTTGCGCAAAGCGCATTGAATGCACGCCGCATATCCGCAATACAGTTCGCCGAACGAGCCCCGAAGCTCTCAATCAGACTCACCGCCAGACGAAACGGCGTGATCTCTCGTTCGCGACGACAGAATCGCGTCGCCCGGCCCAAATCGTTGAGCGTCTGCTCGCCCAGTGTGCGTTTTAACTGGCGGCTCACCATGCTAATTTCGCTGCGCTCCATCCGAAACTCCCAGATCACGAAGTTGATTGGCGTTGATTTCATGATCTGATCGGATGGAGCGCTTTTGGTTCCCTCTTTTCAACGGGTTATAAGATCCGACCTATGAACAACTGTTAAATCCACGGACGAATGTCGACCGTTTAACAGTTCTGACGCCTATGTTCTTTATAGTGGCGCCCAACGAACTCACAGACCGGCATTCAAGCCGGCAACGACGACGGAAAAAACTATGAAAAATCGCACTTGGTTCTGTTTTGCCCTCGATATCTGCGGCCTGCTCGGCCTCGCCGCCGCCGCAATAGCCCTCGGAAGCGCGTTGTGGCTGGCCGGAACCAGCGCTGAAGCGCTGGCGCTGGGGGTGTTTAGCAAGGCCCTGATGGGCGCGGTCGGGCTGTTCCTGGTTGCGCGCCTGTGCGAAATCGCGCACCTCGTCCAGTCTGCCCCTGCTGCAGCGCAAACGGACGGTCACGCGGCGCCCGACAACGTCGAGCCGCTGCCCGAGCGCGGACGTCTGCCGCGCGCCGCCTGACAGCTATCCCGTCGTCAACCTACGACGCGCGCACAGGCGCGCGTCGTGCCTGAAACCCTCGAATATCCCTTAGCGTCCGCCGTCGCGGTCGGACACGTTTCATTGTGATCGGGCTCAAAACGCCGCCGCGCTGACCATGCAGCCTGGAAAAGCGGTGCAGGTTCGACCCGCAGTGCCAGAGATTGGGAGCGAGTCAGCGGATTCGAGTATCACGCCTTTAAGTTACACGGCGCCGCGGCGCGAGCCTTGAGATCCGACAGCGCGTACCGTCCCGGCAAAAAAAAGGCCGGCTTGGAAGCCGGCCCTGGTACTAGAAAGACGTCGTCGGGTTAGCCCATCAGCACGCCGCCGTACTGCACGAAGAACGGTACAAAAACCAGCGACAGAATTGCGGACAGCTTGATCAGGATATTCAGCGATGGCCCGGAGGTATCCTTCAGCGGGTCGCCAACGGTATCGCCGACCACGGCCGCCTTGTGCGTTTCGGTGCCTTTACCGCCGAGGTTGCCTTTCTCGATATATTTTTTGGCGTTGTCCCAGGCGCCGCCGGCATTGGATGCCGAGATTGCCAGCACGCCGCCCGAAACCAGCGACCCGGCCAGCAGGCCGGCGGTGGCCTCGATGCCGAACAGGTAGCCGGTGACCAGCGGTGCACCCATGATCAACACGCCGGGCGGGATCATTTCCTTGAGCGCGGCCCTGGTCGAGATCGCGACACACTCGTCGTAGTCCGGTTCGCCGGTGCCTTCCATGATGCCGGGGATCTCACGGAACTGGCGGCGCACTTCCTCGATCATCGAGTAGGCCGCCGAGCCGACCGATTTCATGGTCATGGCGGAAAAATAGGCCGGCAGCACCGCACCGATGAACAAGCCGGTATAGACCATCGGGTCGAGCAGGTTGATCGAGCCGAGCAGGTCGTAGCTCGGACCGTGCTGTTCCTTGAGCAGCAGGTCGGCGCGGGTCAGGAAGGCGGCGAACAGCGCCAGCGAGGTCAGAATGGCGGCGCCGATGGCAAAGCCCTTGCCCATCGCGGCGGTGGTGTTTCCGGCCGCGTCGAGAATGTCGGTGCGCTCGCGGACGTGTTCATCCATGCCGGCCATCTCGGCGATGCCGCCGGCATTGTCGGCGACCGGCCCGTAGGCATCGATGGTCAGGGCGATGACGAGCGTGCCGAGCATACCCAGCGAGGCGATCGCGACGCCGTACATGCCGGCCAGGATCCACGGGACGTAGATCGCGACGCCGATCGCAAGATAGGGGCCGACCGCGCTTTTGTAGCCCAGTGCCAGACCAAAAATGATGTTGGTCGCGGCGCCGGTTTCGCAGGACTGCGCCACTTCGCGTACCGGCGCGTAGTCGTGCGCGGTGTAGTACTCGGTCATCAGGCCGACCACCAGGCCCGCGATCAGACCGGTCAGGAAACAGTAGTAAACGTTCAGTGCCGTACACGCCTGGCCGGTGATCTCGAACGTTTCCGGGATCAGCTGGACGGTGACGAAATACATCACCGCCGCCATCAGGGCGCTGGAAATGATCAGCATCTTTTTCAATGCCGGCCCGACCTGGTCTTCGGTGCTGACCCGCACCATCATGATGGTAACGAGGCTGACCGGGATGCCGACCGCCGAGATCAGGATCGGGTAGAGCAGGGCGTCGACGTTGCCGGAAAACGCGATGGCGCTGATGACCATCGCCGCACAGGTGCTTTCCGCGCACGAACCGAACAAATCGGCGCCCATGCCGGCGACGTCGCCGACGTTGTCACCGACGTTGTCGGCGATCACCGCCGGGTTGCGCGGGTCGTCTTCGGGAAGGCCGGCTTCGACCTTGCCGACCAGGTCCGCGCCGACGTCGGCGGCCTTGGTAAAAATACCGCCGCCGACGCGGGCGAACAGCGCGATCGACGAGCCGCCGAGACCGAAGCCCGCGATCACTTCCATGAGGATGTGGGTCGGCAGTTCCGCCGGCATGATCGCTTTGAGCACGAGGTAGACGACGAGCAGGCCGAGCGTGGCGAGCGAGACGAGACCGAAGCCCATGACGGCGCCGGAATGCACCGCGACGTTGAACGCATCGGACAGCGACTTATTGGCCGAGACCGTGGTGCGCACGTTGCCCTCGGTGGCGATTATCATGCCGATGAAGCCCGACACAATGGAAATGATGGCGCCGAACAGAAACGCTACCGCGGTGTAGACACCCTCGTTGACGTAGTCGGTGTGATGGTCGTCGATGAGCGCAGCGATGATGGCGGCGAACACGACCATGAAAATGGCCATGAACTTGTATTCCTGCTTGAGGAAAGCCATCGCGCCACTGGCGATCGCCGCATGGATCTTGGCCAGGCGCAGCTTGGTATCGCCGTCCTCGACACCCATGTCGATCGGTACTTTTCTGACCGACGAGGAGTAATAGAAGGCTACTGCCAGGCCGAAAAGCGACAAGGCCAGAATAATGTTAACCGCCATGTTGGGTCTGTCTCCGTCTAGATTTCGAGGATACCGCGCGAGGAATTACGGGATTCGTGTCCCTTTTTCTTGGATTCGCTGGTGATCGGCGCACTATAACCGTCTTTGCTGCCGTAATCGATACCGATAATGGCCGAAAGCCCGCCAATATCCGCCATTCTGCCTCTTTTACCCGCGCCGGCTTCGCCGGGCCTCGGGCGCTGCCGGCCGGCTGACGGGCCGGGGTCGGATATGGTGGGCCGTGTAGGGTTCGAACCTACGACCATCGGATTAAAAGTCCGGTGCTCTACCAGCTGAGCTAACGGCCCGCGTGCGCTTCAAGCGAGTGCTATAAGCTATGTCGGTTGGACGGCCGCTGAGGTGTTACTGGAATGACCTCGCGTGGCCGGGCCGCGATCCTAGCGAAATCGGCGCGGCATGTACACGCCGCGCGGACCATGGGCGGCTGTGTGCGCCCGCGGGAGCGGAAAGCCTTGAAATTTTGCGTCCGATCGCCATGATCGCCGCTCCGTTGATGGTTGAGAACAATCATGCCGATCTATGAATACCAGTGCCAGGAATGCGGGCACAAGCTCGAAGTCATGCAGCGCATGAGCGACGAACGCCTGAAAACCTGCCCCGACTGCGCTAAGGACACTTTGATCAAACTGATCTCCACGGTCGCCTTTCAGCTCAAGGGCACCGGCTGGTACGAAACCGACTTCAAGAACAATGGTAAACCCAAGGACAAGGGCGCGGCCGACAAAGACGGCGGCGACACCGCGAAGGGCAGCGGCAGCGACGACAAGGGCAGCGAAGGCGCGAGCAAAAGCGCGGACAACGCCGCTAAAACCGGCGCCAGCGATTCCAAGCCGAGCGAGCCGGCCAGCGGCGCTAAAACCGAAAAGCGCGCCCCCCAGCCGAGTTCGAAACCGGCGGCCGAGTAAGGCGACCCCAGATTGCGGGGGCGCAGCGCAGACCGTATGATGCCGCCCGTTTCGCCGCTAAGGGCCCTGGCCTCGGCAGCAGCTTCGATAATGCCGGGTGCATGGCATGTTCGAGACGACGGCTGGCGAACCAGTCTGACCGCTGCCCGCGCCAGGCTGGCAACAGCCCGCGCTGTCGTTTTTTTACCTCCTGTCAAGGTGCGATCCGGTGTCAATGAGAAGCCACTACTGCGGGGTCCTAAATGAAACCCTGATCGATCAGGACGTTACCCTGTGCGGCTGGGTACATCATCGTCGCGACCACGGTGGCGTGATATTTATCGACCTGCGCGATCGCGAGGGCGTTGCCCAGATCGTGATCGATCCGGACACGCCGCAGAGCTTCGCTATCGCCGAGCGCGCGCGCGGCGAATACGTGTTGCGCGCCAGCGGACGGATCCGGGCGCGCCCGGCCGGTACCGTCAACGCCGACATGCCGACCGGGCAGATCGAGGTGCTGGTCAGGGATCTCGAGATCCTCAACGACGCGAAAACGCCGCCGTTCCAGATCGAGGAGCGCCACGTTCACGACGACACCCGCCTCAAATACCGCTATATCGACCTGCGTACGACGCGCATGCGCGACAACCTGATGCTGCGCGCGCGCATCACCCGTGAACTGCGCGCCTGGGTCGATGCGGCGGGTTTCCTCGACATCGAAACGCCGATGCTGACCAAGGCAACCCCGGAAGGCGCGCGCGACTACCTGGTGCCGAGCCGCACTCACGGCGGGCGGTTCTTTGCGCTGCCGCAGTCGCCACAGCTGTTCAAACAGCTGCTCATGATGTCCGGCCTCGATCGCTACTATCAGATCGTGCGCTGTTTCCGCGACGAAGACCTGCGCGCCGACCGCCAGCCGGAGTTCACCCAGCTCGATATCGAGCTCTCGTTCACCGATGAAGCCGAGATCACGGCGCTCATGGAGACCATGATCCGGGCCCTGTTCCGATCGGTACTGGGGGTCGAACTGCCGGACCCGTTTCCGCGCCTGAGCCACGCCGAGGCGATGTCGCGGTACGGCTCCGATCGTCCCGATTTGCGCAACCCGCTGGAACTGGTCGAGATCAGCGATCTCATGGCCGGGGTCGAGTTCAAGGTTTTCGCCGAACCGGCAAAAAGCGGCCGCGTTGCCGCCATGCGGGCGCCCGGCGGCGCGCGCCTGACGCGTAAACAGATCGATGACTACACCGACTTCGTACGCATTTTCGGCGCCAAGGGTCTGGCCTATATCAAGGTCAACGATATCGCCGCCGGCATCGACGGTCTGCAGTCGCCGATCCTGAAGTTTCTGCCCGCGGCCGTGGTCAGCGAAGTGTTGCAACGGGTTGGCGCCGCCAACGGCGACCTGGTGTTTTTCGGCGCCGACAGCGCCGCGGTCGTCAATGCCGCGCTCGGCGCCCTGCGCGACAAGCTGGCCGCCGACCTGGAACTGCTCGAAGGCGACTGGCGGCCGCTGTGGGTGGTCGATTTCCCGATGTTCGAGTTCGATAAGGAAGCGCAACGCTGGGCGGCGTTACACCATCCGTTCACGGCCCCGGTCGAGGGCGTCGACAGCGTTACTCGAGCGCCGGGCGAGGCCATTTCAAGGGCTTACGACATGGTCCTGAACGGCTCTGAAATCGGCGGCGGCTCGATCCGTATCCACCGTCCCGAAATGCAGCGCGCGGTATTCAAGCTGCTGGGTATTCCGGATGACGAGGCGGAAGAAAAATTCGGCTTCCTGATCGAAGCGCTGGAATACGGCTGTCCGCCGCACGGCGGCATCGCATTTGGCCTCGACCGCCTGGTCATGCTGATGGCCGGCGAACACTCGATCCGTGATGTGATCGCGTTTCCGAAAACCCAGACGGCGAGCTGCCCCTTAACCTCAGCGCCGAGCACCGTAAGTGAGCGCCAACTTAAGGAGCTCGCCATCCGCCTGCGCAAGGCCCCGACAGCGGCCGCTGAATAAGCCGCCGTGCCGCCTCGCGCAGGCCGCGACTTGTAATTCCGCTCGCCCGTAGCCATATGATCCGAAACGCGGCCCGGACCTGAGCCGGGTTCAGCAATCGACAGCGAGGATTTGCCGCGCGGCCTACCCGCCATGAACGAAACCCTGATGCCAGCAATGCCCACCGTGCGCGTCCCACCGGTCATCCGCGAGGACCTCGCGGACGCCGAGCGCGGCGCACTCAAAGCCGAGATCGCGGCACTGCTGCGGGCCAATGACGCCGTGCTGGTCGCCCATTACTACACCGATCCTGACATCCAGGCGCTGGCCGATGAAACCGGCGGACACGTTTCCGATTCCCTCGACATGGCGCAGTTCGGCCACGACCACCCCGCTGCCACCCTGGTTGTTGCCGGGGTGCGGTTCATGGGCGAAACCGCCAAGATCCTGAATCCCGAAAAACGCGTGCTGATGCCTGATCTCGGCGCCAACTGCTCGCTCGACCTCGGTTGTCCGGCCGACGCCTTCGGCGCCTTCTGTGACGCCCATCCCGACCGCACCGTGGTCGTCTACGCCAACACCAGCGCCGCCGTCAAAGCGCGCGCCGACTGGATGGTGACCTCCGGCAGTGCGCTCGACGTGGTGCGTCATCTCGACCAGCGCGGCGAGAAGATCCTGTGGGCGCCCGATCGTTTCCTCGGCGACTACATTCACACCGAAACCGGCGCCGACATGTTGTTGTGGCAGGGCGCGTGCATCGTTCATGAAGAGTTCAAGGCCGAAGAGCTGCGCGCAGTGGCCGCAGCGCACCCGCAGGCACGCGTACTGGTCCACCCCGAATCGCCGGCCGCGGTGATCGCGCTGGCCGACTACGTCGGTTCGACGTCGGGGTTGATCAACGAAGTACGGACGTCGGCCGCGGATACCTTCATCGTCGCCACCGACAAAGGTATTTTCTACAAGATGCAGCAGGCCGCGCCGGGCAAACGCCTGATCGAGGCGCCGACCGCGGGACGCGGTGCAACCTGCAGAAGCTGCGCGGAATGCCCGTGGATGGCGATGAACGGCCTGACCAAGCTGCGCAACGCGCTGCGTGATGGCGGCACCGACATCACCCTCCCCGACGCTATCGTCGAACGCGCCCGGGTTCCGATCAAACGGCTGCTGGATTTCGCCGCCGCCCGCCGCCAGCAAGTGCTCGGCAACAACGACGCCTGACTCACCCCGCGGCTTCCTCGGCAGGCATTCGAGGTGCACGCGAGCGCTGCAAGCGCAAGCGCGATTTGCGACAATCACGCCTTTCCAGACCAAGCCTCGGGAGCAAGCCAACTACAACCATGGCCGGACACAGTAAATGGGCCAATATCCGCCATCGCAAAAACCGCCAGGACGCCAAGCGCGGCAAACTGTTTACCCGCCTGATCCGTGAAACCACCATTGCCGCGCGGATCGGCGGCGGCGACCTGGCTTCCAATCCGCGCCTGCGTACCGCCGTCGACAGCGCGCTGGCCGCCAACATGCCCAAGGACACCATCGAGCGCGCCATCGCACGCGGCGCCGGCGCCGCCGAAGGCGACAATTACGATGAGATCCGCTATGAGGGCTACGGCCCCGGCGGCGCCGCGGTGATGGTCGACTGCATGACCGACAATCGCAACCGCACCGTCGCCGAAGTCCGCCACGCGTTCAGCAAATCCGGTGGCAACCTCGGCACCGATGGATCGGTGTCCTACATGTTCAACAAGGTCGGCCTGCTGAGTTTCGATGCCGGCGTCGACGAAGACACGCTGATCGAGGCGGCGCTGGAAGCCGGCGCGGAAGATGTTATTGTCAACGACGATGGATCGTTCGACGTGCTGACCGATCCGGACGGGTTTTCCGACGTCAAGCAGGCCCTGCTCGAGGCCGGTTTTGTCGCCGAAAGCAGCGACGTCACCATGCGCGCGGAAACCAACAGCGAACTGGGCGAGGAGGATGCCGAAAAAATGCTGCGCCTGCTCGACCTGCTCGAAGACCTCGACGACGTGCAGAAGGTTTATTCCAACGCCGGGATCTCCGACGAAATCATGGCCCGGATCGGCGACTGAATGCGTGTTGCAGCGCCTTGACCGTTATCCTTGGCATAGACCCGGGTTCGCGCGTAACCGGCTATGGCCTGGTGCGCGTCGAACGGCATCGCGTGACACACATCGACAATGGCTGCATTCAGCTCGGCAGCGCGGCGCTGAGTGAGCGCCTGGTCATGCTCCACGATCAACTGTGCGCGGTGATTGACGAACATCGGCCGCACGAGGCTGCAATCGAAAAGGTATTCATGAATCGCAACGCCGACTCGGCGCTGAAACTCGGCCACGCCCGTGGTGTTGCCATGCTGACGGTGTGCAAAAGCGGCCTCAAAACCGCCGAATACACCGCCACCGCAATCAAGCAGACGGTGGTCGGGCGCGGGCACGCCGGCAAGGGTCAGGTCCAGCATATGGTCAAGGCATTGCTTGGTCTCGACGCCCTGCCCGCCAGCGACGCAGCCGACGCGCTCGCCGCCGCGATCTGCCACGCGCACATGCGCGAAGGCCTGGCCCAGCTCGCGCTGGCAGGAGCCCGTTCGTGATCGGTCGCATCAGCGGCATCCTGATCGAGAAGAAGCCGCCGCAGCTGATCGTCGATTGCAACGGCGTCGGTTATGAACTCGAGGCGCCGATGACGACCATCTGGTCGTTGCCGGAGTTGAACGAGCGCGTATCGCTGTATACGCACCTGGCGATCCGCGACGATGCGCACCTGCTCTACGGATTTTCCAGCGACTCCGAGCGCGGCCTGTTCCGCGCCCTGCTCAAGGTCAATGGCGTGGGCACAAAAATGGCGCTGGTGATCCTGTCGGGTATGGACGCCGACGCGTTCGCCACCTGTGTGCAGGCCGGCGACACCGCGCGCCTGACCGCCCTGCCCGGGGTCGGCAAAAAAACCGCCGAGCGCCTGATCGTGGAAATGCGCGACCGGGTCGCGCCTGCCAGCGACGGCTCGCTCGGCGCCGGTGGCCGTGCGCCACAACGCGCCGATGCCGCCGGCGACGCCGTCAGCGGCCTGATCGCGCTCGGCTACAAACCCCAGGATGCGAGCAAGTACGTGCACGCCATCGAGTGCGACGGCTTGAGTAGCGAAGCGATCATTCGCGAAGTGCTCAAGAACCTGGTGCCGCGATGATTATCGCTATGCGGCGGATCGGCGCGCATGACTGAGTCGGAACGTTTGATCGCGGCACACGCCTCCAGCGACGAGGTGGCGATGGAAAACTCCATCCGTCCCAGGCTGCTGGCGGACTATATCGGTCAGCCGGTGGTGCACGAGCAGATGGAGATTTTTATCGGTGCGGCGCGCAAGCGTGGCGATGCGCTCGACCACGTCCTCATCTTTGGTCCGCCGGGCCTGGGCAAAACTACCCTCGCCAACATCGTGGCCCACGAAATGGGCGTCAATCTGCGCCAGACCTCGGGACCGGTCCTGGAGCGACCCGGCGATCTCGCCGCCCTGCTGACCAATCTCGAGCCGCACGATGTGCTGTTCATCGACGAGATCCATCGCTTGAGTCCGGTCGTCGAAGAAATCCTCTACCCGGCGATGGAGGACTATCAACTCGACATCATGATCGGCGAAGGGCCGGGGGCGCGCGCGATCAAGCTCGACCTGCCGCGCTTTACCCTGGTCGGCGCGACCACCCGCGCCGGCCTGCTGACCTCGCCGCTGCGTGACCGTTTCGGCATCGTGCAACGCCTGGAGTTTTATTCCGCGGCCGATCTCGCCACGATCATCAAACGCGCGGCGAAAATTCTCGGCGTCAAAATCGATCCCGGCGGCGCCGCCGAGCTGGCGCAGCGCTCGCGGGGCACGCCGCGTATCGCCAACCGGTTGCTGCGGCGCGCGCGCGACTACGCCGAAATCAAGGCCGACGGCATCCTCGACGGCGCCATCACGGCGCGCGCGCTCGACCTGCTCAACGTCGACCAGCACGGCTTCGATGTCATGGACCGCAAGCTGCTGCTGGCGGTGATGCAGAAGTTCGATGGCGGACCGGTCGGTATCGACAGCCTGGCGGCGGCGATCAGTGAGGAGCGCGGGACCATCGAGGACGTCATCGAGCCATTCCTGATCCAGCAGGGTTTCCTCATGCGTACACCGCGCGGCCGGGTGGCGACGCGCGCGGCCTGGCAGCACTTTGGCCTGGATATGCCGGACTCTCACGCGCGCGCGCAAGACCTGTTCAACGACGGCGAGTGAGTTCCACGTGTTGCGCGAAACTTTTGCCTGGCCGGTACGGGTCTATTACGAAGACACCGACGCTGCCGGGATCGTGTATCACGCCAATTACCTGCGCTATATGGAGCGCGCCCGCACCGAATGGCTGCGCGCGCTGGGCTTTGAACAGGATCGTCTGGCCGCCGAGCAGGGCCTGATCTTCGTGATCACCCACGCCGATGTACATTACCTGCGCGCAGCCCGGTTCAACGAGGAACTTACCGTGGTGTCGAAGCTCGAACGTCTGCGCCGGGTGAGTATCGAATTCGCGCAGCATATCGATGACGCCGCCGGCGGCGCCGTGTGCACGGCCCGCAATACCGTTGCGTGTATCAACGCCACGTCGTTTTCACCAAGCCGCGTGCCGGCCCACATGATGAGGGTATTTCAAGGTGTCGACTGACCTGTCTATTGCCAGCCTGATCCTGGGCGCCAGCCTGCTCGTCAAGCTGGTCATGATCGTGCTGCTGATCGCTTCGCTGGCGTCGTGGGCGCTGATTTTCGCCAAGCGCCGGCAAATGCGCCAGGCGCGCGCGGAAATGCAGGCATTCGAAGATGAGTTCTGGTCGAGCGAGGATCTCACCGAGCTTTACAACCGCATTTCCACCTCGCCGACCGAAACGACCGGGGTGGAAAAGATTTTCGAGTCCGGGTTCCGCGAGTTCGCGCGTCTGCGCAAACGTGACGGCCTCGACGCGGGCGATATTCTCGATGGCGCGCAGCGCGCCATGAAGGTCGCCGTCAGCCGCGAACTCGAGGCATTGGAAATGAACCTGCCGACCCTGGCGACGGTCGGCTCGGTCAGTCCCTACATTGGGCTGTTCGGCACGGTGTGGGGGATCATGAATTCCTTCCAGTCGCTGGCCAACGTCCACCAGGCGACCCTGGCGATGGTTGCGCCCGGCATTTCCGAAGCCCTGGTCGCAACGGCGATGGGACTGTTTGCGGCAATCCCGGCGGTTATCGCCTACAACCGGTACGCGAACCTCATCGATCGTATTTTTGGGCGTTACGATATCTTTGTCGAAGAATTCCTTGCCATCCTGCGCCGCCAGGTACATGACTGAGCCTGGCGGAGCGATGCCATGATCAACCAGCGCCGCTCGCGCCGCATGATGTCGGAAATCAACGTGGTGCCGTATATCGATGTCATGCTGGTGCTGCTGATCATCTTCATGATCACCGCACCGTTGATTACCCAGGGCGTCAAAATCGATCTGCCACAGGCGCCGTCAGTAGTGCTGCCACCAAGCGAGCGCGAACCGCTGATCGTGTCGGTCGATGCCGGCGGCAGCGTGTACATCGACATCGGCGAAACGCCCGAGTCCGCGATCAGTGACGAGGTGCTGGTGACGCGGGTGGCGGCCGTGCTGAAGTACCGCCCGGACACCGAGGTGCTGGTCGAAGGCGACAGCGGGGTCGACTACGGGCGGGTGGTCGAAGTCATGGCGCTGCTGCAGGGCGCGGGCGTGAATGGCGTCGGACTGATCACCGAACCCCCTGACCGCTGAGCACCGATGTACTCGAAGCGAGCGATAGCGCAGTCCGTCATCGTGCACCTGGCGATCGTGGCGGTGGTGTTCTTCAGCGTTGATTTCACCAGCGAGGCCCTGCGGCGGCCGGCGCCGCGGCCCGATATCGTGCAGGCCAAGGTCATCGATCAGGCCCAGGTGGCGGCCGAAGTCGAACGCCTCAAGGCCGCCGAGAACAAGGAGAAGCTGGCGCGCGAACGGGAGATCAAGGAGGCCGAACGCAAGGCCAGTGAACTCGAAAAAAAGCGTCAGGCGGAACAGGATCGGATCAAGGAACTCGAGGCTGAGCGAAAGCGTCTGAGCAAGGAGCGCGAGCAGGCACAGAAGCAGGCCGAGGCCGCCGCCGTGGAAAAGCAGCGTGCCGAGACGGCGGCGAAAAAAGCCGCGGCCGAAGAACAGCAGCGCGCCGAGACGGCGGCGAAAAAAGCCGCCGCGGAAGAACAGCAGCGTGCCGAGGCAGCGGCCAGGAAAGCCGCCGCCGCCGAGGAACAACGCCGCCTCGATGAAGCGGCCAAAAAAGCCGCCGCGGAGCAGGCGCAGAAGCAGGCTCGTGAGGCTGAACGTAAACGGATCGAGCAGGCTCTGCAGGACGAACTCGCGCTCGAAGAGGCGGCGGCGCAGGCCGATCAGGATGCGCGCGAGATCGATCGTTTCGTCGCCGCGATCGCCAGCCGGGTTCGGCAGTCGTTTACGATCCTGCCGGGGCTCGACGGGCTGTCCTGCATCGTGCGGATCACGGTGATCCCGGGCGGTGAAGTTGTTGGCGTGCAGATTGTAAAATCGAGCGGTAACCAGACCTTTGACCGCCAGGCCGAAACCGCGGTCAGAAAGGCGTCACCCTTACCGGTTCCGTCGGATCCGCGTTTGTTTCAACAGATGAGGAGCATATCGTTTGTTTTCGACCCGCAAACCTGAATCGCTGTGCCGGGGCTGCGGCCCTGCGCGCTGGCGCCTGGCCGTTGCTGCCGTGGTCCTGTATTGGGCCGGCCACGCCGTGGCCGCGCCGGACGGCGAACTGACCATTCGTATCGAGCAGGGTATTGAATCCGCGCTGCCCATCGCAATCGTACCGTTCGCGGTGGTCGGTGCGGCCGATATCGCGGTCGATGTAGCCGGCGTGGTGCGCGCCGATCTCGCCCGCAGCGGACAATTCGTGGCTATGCCACCGGCCGACATGCCTTCCTCTCCAGCCAGCTTCAGCGCCGTTAATTTCAAGGACTGGCGCGTCGTTGGCATGGAGAACCTGGTGGTCGGCAAAGTCCTCAGTTCGCCGGACGGCGGCTACGTCGTCGAATTTCGTCTGCTCGATGTTTACCAGGGCAAGCAGCTGCTCGGTTTTCGCATTCCGACCACGGCTGAAAACATGCGCCTGACGGCGCACCACGTCAGCGATCTGATCTACGAAAAACTACTCAACCAGAAAGGCGCTTTCGCGAGTCGTATTGCCTACATCACCGTCGAAAAGAAGTCCGCGAAACGTTCGGTTTATCGTCTCCAGGTCGCCGACGCCGATGGCTATGATCCGCACACCATACTTGAATCGACCCAGCCCCTGTTATCGCCGGCGTGGTCGCCGGACGGCGACCAGCTGGCCTACGTTTCGTTCGAGGATCGCAACTCGGCGGTGTACCTGCAGGACATCCGTACCGGCAAGCGCGAAAAAATCATTTCCGGGCGTGGTATCAACAGCGCGCCGGCGTTTGCTCCGGACGGTGAACGGCTGGCCGTGACCCTGTCACGCGACGGCAACCCCGAGATCTATACCTACAGCCTGCGCACGCGCAATCTCACCCGCCTGACCAACCATGCCGCGATCGACACCGAAGCGAACTGGGCACCGGACGGGCGCAGTCTGATCTTTACCTCCGACCGCGGCGGCGGCCCGCAGATCTACCGTCTCAAGTTCGACGGCAGCGCGCCGCAGCGGTTGACGTTCAATATGGGCAACTACAACTCCCGCGGTCGGCACTCGCCGGACGGCAAGAAAATCGCGGTCGTTAACGGTGGCAAGGGCGGTTATCGCATCGCGGTGCTGGACCTGGCCACGAACGGCTTCGAGATCCTGACCAACGCTCGACTCGACGAATCACCAAGCTTCGCGCCGAACGGCAGTATGATAATTTATGCGACAATGGGACCTTCCGGGAGCGAGCTCGCTGCGACCTCGACCGATGGGCGTTTGAAGCAGCGCCTGGCCCTCCAGCGCGGCGAAGTCAGGGAGCCCGCATGGGGCCCGTTCCGAAATTGATCAACAGCCGTTGCGGATAGCGCGGCGCGATATCTCTTCACTGAGGATAATGAACATGAAAGGCATGGGTCTGAAACTATGTGTTGTGCTCGTCGCGCTGACGCTCGCGGCCTGCGGTTCAAGCAAGACCAAGGACGCGGACGCACAAAACCGCGCCAACGTCGAAGATCGCAGTATGAGCGACGATGCGGGCGCGGGCAGTGGCGTGCAGAGCCAGGGTCTTGAGGACGACCGCTCGGTCAGCCTTGCCGCATTGAACGATCCGACCAGTCCGCTGGCGGTGCGCGTGATCTACTTCGACTACGACAGCGCCAACATACGCGCTGATTTCAACGACACCGTGGCCGCTCACGCCGCCCTGCTGGCGGCCAATCCGGGCACCACCGTGACCCTGGAAGGACACGCCGACGAACGCGGGTCGCGTGAATACAACCTCGCCCTTGGTGAACGCCGCGCGCTGGCCGTGCGCCGCCAGCTGGTCCTGCTCGGCGCTTCGGCCGGGCAGGTAACCGCGGTCAGCTACGGCGAGGAGCAGCCGGCGGCCGACGGACACGACGAACAGTCTTACGGCCTCAATCGCCGCGTGGAGCTGGTCTACTGATGAATATGGCGAGAAGCCTGCGCGCCGCGGCGTTACCGGTGCTGGGCGCGCTGTTGCTGCCGGCCGTGGCGCAGGCTCAGGCCGAGGGCGCGGTGAACCTGCGTCTGCAGCGTGTTGAACAGGCCCTGGAGAACAAGGGCCTGCTCGATCTCGTGCGCCAGGTGGAACTGCTGCAGCAGGAAGTGCGCCAGCTGCGCGGCGAACTGGAGAACCAGATTTTTGCCCTTGAGCAGCAGCGCAAGTCCCAGCGCGACGCCTATGTCGATGTCGATCGCCGCCTCGGCGCGCTTGAACAGGGTGGCGCGCCGGTGTCCGCGGCTGGCGCCATCGCGGCGCTGCCGGCGGCGCCCGATCAGCTGACCGTCGATCCGCCACTGCCGACGCTGACTGCCGCCGGCGACAGCCGCATCGCCGGGGCGCCGGCCGAACAGAGTATTGCGGTCGACGTCACGCCCCAGGGCGTGGTGCCGGATGCGCGGATCCGCGAGATCCCGCGAACTGCCGCTACCGCGCCGCCGGTCCCCGGCGCCGCAGTTCCGCCGGCTGCGCCGGCCGCCGTACCGCCGACCCCCGCGGCCGCCGTGCCGCCGGCACATACCGCCGTGGTCATCAACACCCCGACGCCGCCGCGTGCGGTGGCGGGGCCGACCATTGACAGCGCGGCGTCGGAGACTGCCTATCGCGAAGCATTCACGATGCTCAAGGCCGGTCAGTACGAAGATTCGATCGCCGCGTTCAACAGCTACCTGCAGCTTTATCCGGCCAGCCGCAACGCGGACAACGCGCAGTACTGGCTGGGTGAAGCGTATTACGTCATGCGCCAGTTCGAACCGGCCATCGAGCAATACCAGAAATTGCTGCAGAATCATCCGGCCAGCAAAAAACAATCGCACGCGATGCTGAAAATCGCCTACAGCTATGACGAGCTCGGCCTTTCCGAACAGGCCGCGGCCGTGCTTACCGACCTGAAAACCCGCTTTCCGGGTTCGGCCGCCGCGCGCCTGGCCGATGAGCGCATGCAACGCATGCGCGCCGTGCCCTGAGCGACGCGCCGATGGCGCCCGGCGCCAGCACCGCGGCGGCGATGAAAAATCAACCGGCCGCGGCGGGTTCTGAAACCGCACTGCGGATCACCGAAATTTTCCTGTCACTGCAGGGCGAGTCGACCACCGTCGGTCGTCCGACGGTGTTCGTGCGCACCACCGGCTGTCCGCTGCGCTGTATCTATTGCGATACCGCCTATGCGTTTTCCGGTGGCACCATGATGAGCCAGGCGGCGATCCTGTCCCAGGTCGAAGCGTTCGGCGTTGCCTGGGTCACCGTGACCGGTGGCGAGCCGCTGGCCCAGCCGGCGGTGCTGCCACTGATGCGCGCGCTGTGCGACGCCGGCTACCGGGTCTCGCTCGAGACCAGCGGCGCTCTCGATATCGCGGCGGTCGACCGGCGGGTCATGAAAGTCGTTGACATCAAAACCCCGGCGTCGGGCGAGTCCGCGCGCAATCGCCTCGCCAATCTCAAGCACCTGCGCGCCGGCGACCAGCTCAAATTCGTGATCGCCGACCGTGCCGATTACGACTGGAGCCGTGAGTTCATCGCCAGCCACGCGGTCGACGCCGAGATCCTGTTCTCGCCCAGCCATGGTCAGCTGCCGGCCCGTGAGCTGGCCGATTGGGTGGTCGAAGACCGCGCGCCGGTGCGATTTCAGATCCAGCTGCACAAACTGCTGTGGGGCGATGAACCCGGCCGCTGACAAGCGTGCGGTGGTGCTGCTTTCCGGCGGCCTGGATTCCGCTACCGTGCTGGCCATGGCGACCGCGGACGGCTTGTCCTGCCATGCGTTGAGCGTCGACTATGGCCAGCGTCACGAGTGTGAACTGGCGGCGGCGGCAGACATCGCACGGGCCCTGGGCGCGACCGCGCACCGGGTCGTGCGGGTGGATTTCGGGCAGTTCGGCGGCTCGGCCCTGACCGACACCAGCATCGCGGTGCCGCACCAACCCGGTGACGGCATTCCGGTGACCTATGTTCCGGCGCGCAATACCATCCTGCTGTCGCTGGCCCTGGGCTGGGCCGAGATCCTTGCTGCCCGGCGTATCCTGATCGGCGTCAACGCGGTTGATTATTCCGGCTACCCGGACTGCAGACCGGCTTTTATCGAGCAGTTCGAACGCCTGTGCGCGGTCGCCACCGCGGCCGGCGTAGCGGGTCAGCGATTTTCGGTGCACGCACCGCTGATCGAGATGAGTAAAGCTGAAATTATCCGCACCGGCGTGCGGCTAGGGCTCGATTACAGCATGACCCTGAGCTGCTACCAACCGAACGCCGCCGCCGAGGCGTGTGGCGCGTGTGACGCCTGCCGCCTGCGCCGGGACGGCTTCAGCGCCGCCGGTATCGTCGATCCGACGCGCTACCAGGCGCACAACGCGTAACGGCAGACGACTCAGATCGGCGGCGCCGTCGCGCCTGCTTCGGTACCGGCCGTAAGCGTGTCATGCACGCGGCTGTAGGTGTTGTACAGCGAGCGGACAGCGCGCACATACATCACGGTCTGGCCAGCCATGCTGCGCATCGAGCGCTCGACGTTGCCGAACCAGCGGTTTGGATCGAGCCCCGCCTCAGCCGCCTGGCGGCGCGCGAGGTCGACTCGATGGAAGCCGATGTTGTAGGCGGCCAGTGCAAACCAGGTGCGCTCGCGCGGCGAGATATCGCTGTCGAAACGGCGTCGCAGGCGGTCCAGGTAGGCAACCCCGCCGCGGATCCCGGCTTCCGGATCGAGGGGATTGCGAACCCCGACCGCGCGCGCGGTAGCGGGCAGCAACTGCATCAGACCCAAAGCGCCGGCGCTGGACTGCGCGGACGGATTGAACTTACTTTCCTGATACATCAGCGCCACGATCAGACGCCAGTCGAAATCAAAGCTTGCGGCATGGCGCTGCACGAGGTCGTCGTAGGGCGAAATCTTTTCGAAGCTGGTGAAGCGTGCCGAACCGGGGTGCTCAAAATAGCGTCGCGCGAGGATGTTGTAGGTTTCCCGTCGGAAACGCGAACGCAGGAAGTCGTCGACCGCCGAACCGAGCGCACGGTCGGTAGTGCGCAGCGTCCAGGCATAGTTGAATTCGGTCGGTAACGAGGGGCCGGCCTGGATGTCGGGGTACTGGCTCAGCAAGGAATCGACGGCGTGAGCATCGACAACCGCGGCGTCGAGCTCGCCGCGTTTGATCCTAGCCGCCAGGTCCGCGAACGGTGTATCCGGATTGAATATGACGATGGTGGGCGCGTCCGCGTCACCCTGATCGTGGGTCAGGCTGCGATGCGGCACGCTGTTACGCAGCACCGCGATACGCTTGCCGCCCAGGTCGCCGATGCCGAGCGGTGGTCCGATGTTGCGATTGATGACCACCGCCGCCGAGTGGAAGTAATGTCGCGACAGGGTCAGGGCCGGGTCGGCACGCACACTGGCGGCATCAGCGCGGGTCGCAACCAGATCACCGGCACCACTGCGTAACCACTCCAGGACCTGTTCGTCGTCGTCGGCAACCAGAAACTCGACCGCCAGACCCTGGTCGCGGGCAAACTCGCGCACCAGTTCGTATTCAAAGCCCGCGCGCCGGCCGCGCTTGAGAAAATAATTCTGCGGATCGACGCGGGTAATGACGCGCAGTACGTGCCGGCGACGGATCTGATCGAGATCCCCGAACGCCTTGTACGGTTCGGCAAGAGTACCGTGGTAGCGTTTGAGGTAAGAGTCGAGGCGGTCGCGCAGGGCCGTGTTTTCGGGTGCGAAGCGCCACACCGCGAGGTTCAGATCCGAGAGTGGAAACAGGCGCTTAAGGCGCGGATTGGCTGCCGCCAGGTCCTCGCTCGGACGCGCCGAAACAACGCCGGCGTCGTAATCGCCGCGGGTGATGCCGTCGAGGATCGCGGCGCGGCTGGTGTTGTCAGGCAGGACCACCATCGTCAGTCCACTGACCTGGACAGCGAGGTCATTGAAGTATTGCCATAGCGGCGAGGCGAGGCTGATGGCGACCTTGAGGTTGGTCAGTTGCGACGGATTTTCTACCTGCAGCTCATCGCGACCGATCAGCACGTAGTGGAAGGCGCCCATGCTTACGCTGGGCAACAGCGCGGCTTCGGCAGGGGCCGTGGGCGGCAGATCGGCGATCACGATGTCGCCGTCGCCGCTTTCGAGCTGTTGGCGCAGATCGGCCGGCTGGACAGCGTCGATCCATTGCACGGTCATGCCGTTACGACGCGCGAAGTCACTGAGCAGACGCGACTCGCCGGCGGCGTCACGGTGCGGGTGGTTGATTTCCTGATAACGCAACTTGAGCACACGCAGCACCGGCGCGGCGCGCTCGTCGGCGGCCGCGGAGGCGTTGTTTGCAGCAAGGCCCGCGAACAGCATGCAGGCGAGGCCAAGCTGGCGGACCAGGCGGGCGCTCAAACTGCAATAGGCACGCGGGCAATGCACATTCCAGAAACTCGAATGCATTGCGTTCCGTGTCGTAATTCAAGTGCTGCGCGCTTCGGGCGTGCCGCGGAGCGGCCACCCTGGTGGGCTGTATTTTTTTGCGCTGCAGCATGATCGCCCCAGACGGCGCCGAGGTCAAGCGCCGTGAGCGGTAATAGCCTGCCGTACCTGCTCGAGCCGGTCGCGGGTGCCGATGTCATACCAGCGCCCGCCATAGACCTCGCCGCTGAGGGCCTGGCGCCGACACAGTTCGAACAAAAGCGGGGCCAGGCGCGCCCGCCCGGCCTGGAGACCGGCAAATACGCCCGGGGTATACACCCCGATCCCGCTGTAGGTGTGGGTATTGCGCGCCAGGCGGGCGATGCCTCCCTCGAGCAGGGAAAAATCCCCTTCAGGATGGAACGGCGGATTGTCGACCAGCACCAGGTGGGCTGTCGCGCGTGGCGCGGCGAGCCGCGAAAAATCGTAATCCGTCCAGACATCGGCATTGACCACCACGAACGCCTCCTCGCCGAGCAGGGGCAATGCTGCGGCGATGCCGCCGGCGGTTTCCAGCGCACCGTCCGGTTCGCGCGAGTATTGCAGGGAAAGGCCATATCTGGCGCCGTCACCGAGCCGCTGTTCGATCAGTGCGCCGAGATGGGCAACGTTGATCACCACCTCGCTGAAACCGGCGCCGGCGAGTGCACGCAGATGTCGCTCGATGAGGGTCTCGCCGCCGATCTCGATGAGCGGTTTCGGCGTTGTGTCGGTCAGCGGGCGCAGTCGTTCACCGCGGCCGGCAGCCAGGATCATGGCCTTCACGCGATGTTGATCTCATCGAGTCGGTTTGGGGCGCCATTATAGGAGCGTTCGCAATCCGATTCTGAGCAGGGCCAGACCGCCTGTGCCGTGATGTTATCGACGGGGACGATCTGTCATCATTGCGCCCATGATCGGAGGCGCCTTGAATCCATGCTGATACCCGTCGCCGCCCTGTGCGGCGGGCTGGCCCTACTCATGTACGGGGCCGACCGATTCGTCGAAGGCGCCGCCGCCACCGCATCTCTGCTCGGCATACCGCCGCTGCTGGTTGGACTGGTCATCGTCGGCTTCGCGACCTCGGCCCCGGAAATGCTGGTGTCGGCCGTTGCCGCCTTCAACGGCAATCCCTCGCTCGGGATTGGCAACGCGATCGGTTCCAATATTGCCAATGTCGGACTGGTGCTCGGCGCCACCGCTGTGTTGGCCCCGCTGACGGTGAAATCCGCGGTGCTGCGCCGGGAATTCCCGCTCATGCTGGTGGTTATGCTGGCCGCCTCCGCATTGCTCTACGACCAGGACCTGGACCGCGTCGACGGTATCCTGCTGCTGGGCGGACTGGCGGTGATCATCGCGGCCACCGCGTGGCTCGCGCTGCACGCGGCACCGGGCGACCCGCTGCGCGACGAGCTCGATCTCGAACTGCCGAAACACATGAGTCCGCTGCGCGCCACGACCTGGCTGGCGCTTGGCCTCGCGCTGCTGCTGGTGGGTTCGAAACTGCTGGTCGGTGGCGCGGTCGACATCGCTCAGGCGCTTGGTGTCAGCGACGTCGTTATCGGCCTGACCATTGTTGCCATTGGCACCAGTCTGCCCGAACTTGCCGCCTCGATTGCCAGCGCGCTCAAAAACGAGCCGGATATCGCGCTCGGCAACGTGCTGGGGTCTAACATGTTCAACGCGCTCGGGGTGCTGGCGATGCCCGCGCTCATTGCGCCGTCACGATTCGAAGCGGAAATCATCCAACGTGATGTCCCCTATATGCTGATCATGAGCCTGGCATTGTTTGCGCTGGCCTGGGCCTACAAGCGGCCCGGCACCATCGGCCGCTTTGATGGCGGTGTGTTACTGGTCGGGTTTCTCGCCTACCAGGCGGTGCTGTTTGTCAGTGTCTGAGTTACGGTCCTACGCGCGGAAATGAAATTGAGCTAAGTTTGGCTTACCCGCGACTGCCATACAGGAAACGCGCCGCATGACTTCCGCTACCGATTATCCGCACCTGCTGGACGATGCCGACGCCCGCGCGCTGGTCGACATGGGTCGCGCCGTGCTCGAGGTCGAAGCCCGCACGGTGGCGCGCCAGGTTGAAAAAATCGACAGCGCTTTCGTCGATGCGGCGCGCACCATGCTGCGCTGCGACGGCCGGGTCGTGGTTCTGGGCATGGGCAAGTCGGGACACATCGGCGGCAAAATCGCCGCCACCCTGGCCAGCACCGGCACGCCGGCGTTTTTTGTCCACGCCGGCGAAGCCAGTCACGGTGACATGGGCATGATCACGCCGCGGGATGTTGCCCTGGCCCTGTCCAATTCCGGCGAAACCGAGGAATTGACCGTTCTGCTGCCGCTGCTCAAACGCCTGGGCACGCCGCTGATTGCACTGACCGGCAATCCCGAATCGACGCTGGCGGTAGCCGCCGATGTCCATATCCACGTTGAGGTCACGGAAGAAGCCTGCCCGCTCGGACTCGCACCAACCTCGAGTACCACCGCGGCCCTGGCCATGGGCGACGCCCTGGCGATCGCGTTATTGCAGGCGCGCGGCTTTACCGAGGGCGATTTCGCCCGCGCCCACCCGGGTGGTTCGCTGGGTCGCCGCCTGCTCCTTAAAATCGGTGATCTGATGCATTCCGGCGACGCCATGCCGGTAGTCGGCCCCGACGACGTGGTCGCCGACGCGCTGGTAGAAATGACCCGTTCCGGCCTCGGACTGACTGCCGTGGTCGACGAGGAGCGTCGCGTGCTGGGGATCTTTACCGATGGCGATCTGCGCCGCGTGCTGAAGCGCGAGCACGATGTGCGTCGCGCCGTAATGCGCGAAGTCATGACCGCGCAATGCAAAACCGTCGGTTGCGATCTGCTCGCCGCGGAAGCCCTGCGCATCATGCAGGACCATAAGATCAACGCCCTGCTCATGGTCGACGAGACGCGACGGCTGGTGGGCGTGCTCAATATGCACGATTTACTTCGCGCGCGGGTGCTGTAGCGCGATGCCGGTGCCACGCCATGGCACTTGACCATGCCGGGATCCTCGAACGCGCGCGCGAAATTCGGCTCGCGGTGTTCGACGTGGATGGCGTGTTGACCGACGGGCGTCTGATCCTGGGTCCGCAAGGCGAAGAATACAAAGCGTTTCATGTGCGTGACGGCTACGGCCTGGTCGCGTTGCGCGGCGCCGGAATCGAGATCGCCGTCATCACCGGGCGGCGTTCGGCGGTGGTCGAGGCGCGCATGGCAGAACTCGGGATCGAGCGTCTGTACCAGGGCGTGGGTGATAAATCGGCGCAGCTCGACGTGCTGCTGGCACAGACCGGCGTGCCGCTGTCGGCGGTGTGTTACGTCGGCGACGACCTGCCTGACCGCATCGCCATGAGCCGCGTTGCCCTGCCGGTAGCGGTCGCCGATGCTTGCCCGGATATCATCGCCGTGGCGGCGGCGGTAACACAGGCGCGCGGTGGGCATGGCGCGGTCAGAGAGGTCTGCGATCTGCTCATCGAAGCCACCCGGGGCGCCGCGCCCGCACCATGAACGCCTGGCTGACCACGCTCGCCGTCGTGCTTTGTGCGCTGCTCAGCCTGTGGTTGCTGCAGAATCTCGAGCAGGCCGAACTCGCTACCCTTCCGGCCGCGCCACATGAGCCGGACTACTTCATCGAGAACATGGTCAGGCGTACGACCGGTGAAGACGGTCAGTTGCGCAACATTCTCCGTGCCGAGCTGGTCGAACATTTCCCCGACGACGATTCCACGGAATTGGCCAGCCCACACCTTGAGATTTACAATGGTCATCCCGAGCCATGGCATGTCGTGGCTGAACGCGGCTGGGTAAGCGCCGGTAACGATGTCGTATTGCTGCACGGTGAGGTCGAGATCTGGCGACTCGGTGAGAGCGGCCAGCGCCTGTACGAGGTCCTGACTTCGGAACTGCGCGTTCTGCCCAAGGAACAATATGCCGAAACCGACAATCCAGCCATTATCGTGGGCCCCTCGACCGTGACCCACGCCATCGGCATGCGCGCCAATTTCGCGCACAGCCGCCTCGAACTTGTGCAACGCGTAAGAAGTAAATATGAAGGCATACCGCAGAGTTGAGCTTGATCGCGAACGGTGCACGGCGGCCCGCCGCTCAGCGTATTGGCTGTTCGCGCTGATCGTCGCGCTGCTCGCGCCCGGCGCCGCCGTCGCCCTGTCGACGGATTTCCAGCAACCGATCGAAATCGAGGCGGATTTTGCCGAGCTCGACGACGAAGAAGGGACTACCGTCTACATCGGCAACGTAATCGTGATCCAGGGCTCGATCCGTATGACCGGCGACCGCCTGCGAGTCAATTTCACCGCCGATCGCGACCTCAAGGACGCCTACCTCGAAGGCCGTCTGGCGACGTTCAAGCAGACTCCGGACAAGGGCGAAGATGTCGAGGGCGAGGCCATCATGATCGAATACCACGCCTTCGAAAACATGCTCATTCTGATCGAAAAGGCCAAGGTCACCCAGGGCCAGCGGCTGACCCAGGGGCACCGTATCAACTACGATACCGAACGCAGCATCGTCACGGTACGTTCATCGCGCGCCGACAAAGCCGACAAGGATGAAATACCGGCCGAAGGCAGCGGCCGCGTGCGCATCATCATTCCGCCCAAGAAAAAGACCGAGACCACAGAACCAGCGCCGGACTGTGACGCCGCCACGGCGAGTGACGATCCGCGCTGCACGCAAGCGCCGCCGGCCGGGCAATGACCCCCGCGGTCAACGACCGGTGACTGCTAAGTCCGGATCCCGGCCATGAGCGTACTATCGGTCCGTCACCTGGCCAAAACCTATCGTTCGCGGCGCGTGGTCAAGGACGTCAGCCTGTCAGTGCACAGCGGCGAAGTCATCGGCCTGCTCGGGCCCAACGGCGCCGGCAAGACCACGAGTTTTTACATGATCGTCGGCCTGGTGCCGAGCGAAGGCGGCTCGATCCATCTGGACGCCGAGGAACTGACCCGGGTGCCGATGGACGTGCGCGCGCGCAAGGGCCTCGGTTACCTGCCGCAGGAGGCGTCGGTATTCCGCAAGCTCAGCGTTGAACAGAACATCATGGGCGTGCTGGAAATCGTGCCGGGACTCAATCAGCATCAGCGCCAGCGCCGGCTCGACGCGCTATTGCGCGAGTTCCATATCGAACATATCAAGGACAACCTCGGCATGTCGCTGTCCGGCGGCGAGCGGCGGCGGGTCGAAATCGCCCGCGCGCTCGCAACCGAACCGCGCTTCATTCTGCTCGATGAACCGTTTGCGGGCGTCGATCCGATTTCGGTCGGCGATATTCAGCGCATCATCAGCCACCTCAAACAAATCGGCATCGGCGTGCTTATCACCGATCATAACGTGCAGGAAACCCTGCGCATCTGCGACCGGGCGTATATCGTCAATGAAGGCACCATCATCGCCGAAGGCGACGCGGAGACCATACTGCGCGACGAAAAAGTGCGGCGCGTGTACCTCGGCGACACCTTCAAACTATAGGGGTCGTTAAAGCCGGGATCGACGCGCGCCGCTAGCCGTAAAGCATAGTTAATTGGGCTCCCACAGCGCGATCCTTATCGCCCTCGCTTGGGCTAAAATGGCGGATACGGCGTGAGTCGATAATGGTCGCACGGAGGACATGAAACAATCGTTACAGCTTAAACTCGGTCAGCATCTGACGATGACGCCGCAGCTACAGCAGGCTATTCGTCTGCTGCAGTTGTCCTCGATGGAACTATCCACGGAGATCCAGGAGGCGCTCGAGTCCAACATGATGCTGGAGCTCGCCGACGGCAGCGACGACAACGATGTCGAGCAGCCCGAGTCGAGCAGTAACGATGGTGTCGAGGATGTCGAATTCGAACTGCCGTTCGAGGTCGGCGGCGGCGACCCCGCGGAGTCCGAGACGGCCACGAGCAGCGCCGACATCCCCGACGAGCTGCCGGTCGATACGAGCTGGGACGAGATCTACGACACCCTGCCGACCTCGGGCATGGCCAGCAGCCAGCGTGACGAATCGAGCGAAGACTACGAGCGTCCGCTCAGCACCGAGCAGTCGCTCGCGGAACATCTGCTGTGGCAGGCTAACCTGCTCCACTTGAGCGAAGCCGACCGCGCCATCGCGATGGCGATCATCGATTCGCTGGACAAGAACGGCTACCTTACCGTCGATCTGGAGGAACTCGCCGAGACGCTCGCCGAAAGCGATGAAGAAGGGCCCGGGATCGACGAAATTGAAGCCGTCCTGAAACTTGTCCAGGGGCTCGATCCGGTCGGCATTGCGGCGCGCGATTTGAGCGAGTGCCTGCTGCTGCAGCTCAATCAGCTTCCGGCTGAAACGCCGTGGCTGGAACAGGCTCGCCGTTGTTGTGGTGAGTTCGTCGACCAGCTCGGCGCGCGCGATTACAACCAGCTGCTGCGTAAACTCAAGCTGAGCAAAGTCGAGCTGAGCGCGGTGGTGACGCTGATCCAGTCGCTCAATCCCAGGCCCGGATCGCAGTACAGCGCGGACCAGCCGGAGTACATCGTTCCCGACGTGTTCGTATCCAAGGTTCGCGATCGTTGGCGGGTCGAGCTGAACGCAGATACCGTGCCGCCGTTGCGGGTCAATCCGTATTATGCCGGTCTGATCAAGCGTTCGGGCAACGGCGAAGACAATTCCTCGATGCGCGCACACCTGCAGGAAGCGCGCTGGTTCATAAAGAGCCTGCAGAGCCGCAGCGAAACGCTGCTCAAGGTGGCGTCAGCGATCGTCGAGCGCCAGCGTGCATTCCTTGAACACGGCGAGGAAGCCATGCGGCCGCTGGTTCTGCATGACATCGCCGAAGTACTGGAGATGCATGAATCAACGATTTCACGCGTCACCACCCGCAAGTACATGCATACGCCGCGCGGCATCTTCGAACTCAAATATTTTTTCTCCAGTCACGTCAGCACGACCCTCGGCGGCGAAGCGTCATCGATCGCGATCCGCGCCGTAATAAAGAAACTGATCGCGGCGGAGAATAATTCGAAACCACTAAGTGATAACAAGATAGCGGCCTTGTTATCCGAGCAGGGCGTACAGGTAGCACGGCGGACGGTGGCCAAGTATCGCGAAGCCATGGCCATACCGCCGTCAAACGAGAGGAAGCGCCTTGCCTGAGCTCTGTCGCAGCCGCGTTTGCACCGTTCCACATCATCCGCACCGCGGGCCGTATCCTGGCGCGTGTCTGCGACCATAAATATCAACGGGAGACATACATGCAAATCAACATCGATGGGCACCATGTAGAACTGACGGAGTCGATTCAGGACTATATCCAGAATAAAATGACGCGCATCGAACGGCATTTCGATCAGGTTGTTGATATCCACGTCGTATTAGGGGTTGAAAAACTGCGCCAAAAGGCCGAGGCGACGATACACGTGGCGGGCAACAATATTCACGCGCACAGTGAGAACGAGGACATGTACGCGGCCATCGATCTGTTAGTCGATAAACTCGACCGGCAGGTCAAGAAGCACAAAGAAAAACTGACCAATCATCGGCCTTGAGCCTGCCGGATCCAGCGATCGAACACGCAGCCGTACAACCCTGACAGCGCCATGAAGATATCCGAAATTATTGCCCCGGAACGGGTCGCGGTAGACCTCGATGTCGCGAGCAAGAAGGCCGTGCTGGAGAAGCTCGCGGAGATGCTCTCCAGCGGCGATCCGGTATTGAAACAGAAAGAAGTATTCGAAAGCCTGCTGGCGCGCGAGCGCCTTGGTACAACCGGGCTCGGCGCGGGCATTGCCATTCCCCACGGCAGGGTCGCGACCGATACCCACTCCATCGGCGCGTTCCTGCGCACTTCGACCCCGATCGATTTCGACGCGGTCGATAATGCGCCGGTAGATGTTTTTTTTGCGTTGTGTGTCCCGGAGGACGCCACCGAGCAACATCTCGCCCTGCTTGCCGAGCTGGCCGGTATGTTCAGTAATAGCGAGTTCGTTACCGGCCTGCGCGAAAGTGCCGATGAAGCCGACGTCTTTCGACGCCTGGCCGGCGAGGACAAAGCCGCCTGATGCGTGGCCGCAGTAGATGAGCGAAGGCAATCGCTTTCTGATCATCTCCGGGCTGTCCGGGGCCGGCAAAACCATCGCCCTGCACGCGCTCGAGGACGCCGGCTATTACTGTGTCGATAATCTTCCGGTCGGCATCCTGCTCAATTTCGCGACTTACCTGGCCGAATACGATCTGCCGCACTTCAAGCGCGTCGCGGTTGGCATCGACGCGCGAAATCACCCGTCGGCAATCGCGGAACTGCCGGCCACGCTCGACGCCCTGCGCGATAACGGTATCGATGCGGAGCTGGTTTTTGTCGACGCCAGTGACGAAACACTGCTCCAGCGTTTCAGCGAAACACGTCGCCGCCATCCCTTGTCCACGGACACCAGATCGCTGGCCGATGCCATCGTCCATGAACGTGCTGTCCTCGAACAATTGATCCTGCGTGCCGACATCCGCATCGACACCACCCGGACAAACGTCCACGATCTGCGTTCGATCGTGCGTGAATTGATCACCATGCGTCCGAGCGGGGCTCTAGCCCTGCAACTGCGGTCATTCGGCTTCAAAAGCGGTGTCCCCAGCGACGCCGATTTCGTTTTCGATGTGCGGTGTCTGCCCAACCCCTACTGGGAAACCGACCTGCGGGATCAGACCGGCCGCGACGCCGGGGTGCAGGCTTTTCTCAATAATATTCCGTTGGTCGACGAACTGGTTGCGGATATCACCGGCTTCCTGGACAACTGGATCGGACGCTTCGAACAGGTCAACCGCAGCTACCTGACGGTTGCTTTCGGGTGCACCGGCGGGCGCCACCGCTCGGTGTATATGGTCGAACGCATCGCCCGGCATTTCGCGGCCAGGGGCAGAAACGCGGTGATCAGCCATCGTGATGCCTAGCAGCCTGGTAGCAGGCGTGTTTCGACACCCTGCCGGGGCCGCGTTGCGCTAGTATCGGTCCCATGCCCGCCACCACCGTAACCATCATCAATCGTCTCGGTCTTCACGCACGGGCAGCGGCCAAGTTTGTTCAGACCGGCGCGCGCTACGGCAGCCAGTTGACGGTCAGTAAAGGCGACAAGGAAGTCAACGGCAAAAGCATCATGGGCGTGATGATGCTGGCCGCCGCGCAGGGCGCCGAAATTACCATCAGCGCGGAAGGCGATGATGCCGAGGCGCTGGTGCAGGCCCTGGTCGAGCTGGTCAACGATCGCTTCGGAGAAAGTTCGTGACCTTTGCGCTGCACGGCGTCGCAGTGTCGCGTGGCATTGCAATCGGTCGCGTGCATATCGTCGAGCGCAATCAGCTCGACGTGGTCGAAATGCGGATCGCACCGCACGAGCTGGATGGCGAGGTCGAAAGGCTCAACAGCGCCGTCGCGCTGGCCAAGGATCACCTGCGCGAGGTGCGCGAACATATCCCGGCTTCGACGCCCAGCGAAATAGCCGGATTTATCGATACCCATCTGTTGATGCTCGATGATGCCGCGTTCACCGAAGAGCCGGCGCGCCTGATCCGCCAGACCGGTTGTAACGCCGAGTGGGCGGTGAAGCTGCAGCGCGACACCCTGGTCGCGGTGTTCGACGAGATGGACGATGCTTACTTAAGGACACGCAAGGACGACGTCGACAATGTTGTCGATCAGATCATCCGTCATCTGCTGCAGCACCAACCGCTGCGACACGAAGTCCCCGATCAGAAACTCCAGGACATGATCATCCTGGCCAGCGACCTGACCCCGGCCGATCTCGTGCTTCTGCAGCACCACGGCGTAGCCGGTTTCATTACCGAGTTTGGCGGCCCGACCTCGCATATGTCGATCCTGGCGCGCGGTCTCGGGATCCCGGGGATCGTCGGTGTCCATCACGCCAGGCGCTATATCCACGAGGACGAGGTGATTGTCGTCGACGGCGAACATGGCGTCGTGGTCGGCGCCGCCGATGATCGCATCCTCGATGATTATCGGGCCCGCCAACTGGCACGGCAGCGTTATATAGCAAGCCTGCAGGTCCTGCGCGAGGCGCCGGCTGTCACCCTCGACGGCGTGCCCGTGACGCTACACGCCAACGTAGAATTGCCTGGTGATTTCCTCAGCGTGCGTGAAGTCGGTGCGAGCGGTGTCGGCCTCTACCGCACCGAGTTTATCTTCATGAACCGCAGCGACTTTCCCAACGAAGAAGAGCACTACCAGAGCTATCGCGAAATGATTGAAGCGCTGGGCGGCGCGCCGTTGACCATACGCACCGCCGACATCGGCGCGGACAAACCCATCGACCCGTCGCTGAGCAACGGGCCGCCGGCGGCGAATCCGGCGCTCGGACTGCGCGCCGTGCGCCTGTGCCTGCGCGAACCTTCGCTGTTCTGGCCGCAGCTGCGCGCCATCATCCGTGCTTCCGCGGACGGCCCGGTACGCATGATGATCCCGATGCTGTCGAGCGTCGAGGAAGTAGGCCAGGTCAAAGACCTGGTGCGCAACATTCGCGACGAGTTCGCCGAGACCGGCGTGGCGTTTGACCCGCACATGCCAATCGGTGGCATGATCGAGGTGCCCGCGGCGGCGGTATGCGCCGATATTTTCGCCGCGGAGCTGGATTTCCTGTCGATCGGGACTAACGATCTCATTCAGTACGCGGTCGCGATCGACCGCGTTAATGACGAGGTCAGCTACTTGTATGACCCGCTCAACCCAGGGGTACTGCGCCTGATTGCCATGACCCTCGAAGCCGGCCGCAAGGCCGGGATCACGGTGGCCATGTGCGGCGAAATGGCCGGCGACAGTCGCTATACGCGCCTGCTGCTCGGCCTCGGACTGACTGAGTTCAGCGTCCAGCCGGCGGCGCTGCTCGAAATCAAACACGTCATCAATACCACCACCAAGCGTCACGCCGATGCCATCGCGCGTGAACTCCTGCACACCAGTGATGGCGCCGCCCGGCGCGAGCTGTTGCAAAGACTCGAAGCCGACCACCCGGCTCGACAGTAAATCAGGCGGCGTAAGAAGTTGCTAAACTCGTGCGCGGCGGAGAACCGCTTCCGCCGGCCGCGCTGACAGAGATCGAACGCAATGGCTGAGACTATCGTTCGTAACCAGGAACTGGTTCAGGCAATCCAGGACGCCCTGGAGGGCAACGAGATCCTGCGCCTGCGCGAACTGCTCGGCGAACTCCACCCTTCGGCCATCGCCGATCTGCTTGAGTCGTTGCCGGCGTCGGTGCGCGACGAGCTGTGGGTGCACATCGATTCAGAGATCGAAGGCGATGTGCTGGCGCATGCCAACGCCGCGGTACGCAACGGCCTGCTCGAGAATATGGACGCGGCGCAGCTGGTTGATGTCACCAGTTCGCTCGATCCGGACGATGTTGCCGATCTTCTGCAGGAACTACCGGAAGAGGTTGCCGACGAAGTCCTGCTGTCGATGGATGAACAGAACCGCCAACGCGTTGCGGCGGTACTGACTTACCCGGCGGATACCGCCGGTGGCCTGATGGACGTCGATACCGTGACCGTGCGCTCGGATGTCAGCGTCGAGGCGGTTTTTCGTTACCTGCGCCGCTTCGGCGAACTGTCGGAAAGTATCGACCAGCTGTTCGTGGTCGACCGCAGTAATACCTACCTCGGTGTGCTCCATCTGACCCGGCTGGTGATCGCCGAGCCGGACGCGACGGTAGCCGAGATCATGTCGAGCGAGAAGTTGTCGATCCCGGCCGATTCTCCGGTGCAGGAGGTCGCGGTCCTGTTCGAACAGCGCGACCTGGTTTCGGCAGCCGTCGTCGACGAACAGAACAAGCTGATCGGTCGCATCACGATCGACGACGTTGTCGACGTAATACGCGAGGAAAGTGAACGTTCGATTATGTCCGCGGCCGGGCTGGACGAGGACCACGACATGTTCGCGCCGATCCTGGTGACGGCGCGGCAGCGCGCGCTGTGGCTGGCGCTCAACCTTGCGACCGCGTTTCTCGCGGCGTGGGTGATCGGATTGTTCGAGGCCACCATTCAACAGCTGGTGGCGCTGGCGGTACTGATGCCGATCGTGGCGAGTATGGGCGGAATCGCCGGCAGCCAGACGCTGACCATCGTGGTGCGCGGCCTGGCCCTGGGACAGGTCGGTGCGGCGAACGCGCGCGCGGTGCTGCTGCGGGAAGCCGCGGTTGGGGTACTCAACGGCTGCCTGTGGGCGCTGGTCGTCGCCCTCATTGCAGGCGCCTGGTTCGACAACGCGCGTCTGGGGGTCGTGATCGGATGCGCGATGGCGCTCAATCTGCTCACCGCCGGCTTCGCCGGCGCCGCCATTCCGATGTTGATGCGCCGCCTGGCTATCGACCCGGCTCTCGCCGGCGGCGTGGTTTTAACCACAGTTACCGATGTCGTGGGATTCTTTGCTTTTCTCGGTCTGGCCTCGCAGTTCCTGCTCTGACTCGTCTGTTCGCGGACGCGCCCGGAATGCTGGGAATCTTGAAAATTTGTGTTAATATTGCTGTTGCGGAATTGTTGTTGCGTTTTTGCTACAGCAATGACGAAACTTGACGACGCCGCCTCCGCCTTGACTGGCTGAAGGCTGCGTCCGCCACGGCGCGGGATCTGGCGGCGAGCAAAGCCCAAAGACGACGCAGGCGCACAGGTTCCGGCGCCGGGCACGAACAGACCAACAACACCAAAAGCTATTGGGGACACCGGCAATGAGTAAACTTTCAAGACTCGCTCTGATCCT
>CALOBG010000050.1:0-43862 GCA_942490995.1 uncultured Gammaproteobacteria bacterium | reverse complement strand
GTTCGCGCTCGAGGGTTGCAACCTGCTCGGGGAGGCGGCCGCTGGTGACGTTTTGACGTTTCGCTTCGGCAAGCACCTTGCTTGCGTCGGCATGAACCTTGTCGGCGACCAGGCGTTCCGGGCGCGCCAGATAGGCGCCGAGCTGGACATCGAGGCGGCGGCGGACTTCGGCCCGCTGCTTGCCGGCCAGCGCCGGCGACAGGCGTTCGTCATACTTCAACGCGGCGGCGTACTGTTCGACCGCTTCGTCCCAGCGTTCGGCACCGACAGCGCGCTCGGCGCGTTCGAGGTGTCGCTTGATATGGTAAGACGCTTCGGCGTTATCGAGCTGGCTGAGCGCGGCTTTGACCTCGCCGCGGGTCGGGTCGAATTTCGCGGCCTTTTCAAAGGCGCTGCGCGCGGCGCTGAACTGGTCTTTGCGCAGCGCCTCGAAACCGGCCGACATGGCAGCACGGTAGGCGCTTTCGCGTTGCACGCGCTCGAGGCGCGCGACCGCGGTGGTCGCCGCCGCGGCGTCGGCATCGATGGCGAGTGCCTTGCGGTATGCGGCCAGCGCCGCGCTGTTCTGGTCGAGCCGTTCGTAACCTTCGGCCTCGGCGATCAAGGCCATCACCTGGTCGAGCGTTTTTGCCCGCGCACGACCGCGCACCGCCGTCGCGTTGTCGGGATCCATGCGCAGTACTTCGTCAAAGGCGCTCTGCGCACGCGCCGAATCGCCTTGCTCGAGCGCCAGTCGGCCGCTGTCGAGAAGGCTCTCGACGATATTCGGTACCTCGGCCAGCAGGCGGTCGACGCGGGCCGCGGTATCGAGATAGATATTGTTGGCGGTGCCGTAGCGTTTCTCGCGATAGGCCTTTTCGCCCGCGGCGATGCGCTCGCGGATAGCGTGGAGTTCACTTTTGGCCCATTTTTCGCCTTCGATGGCTTCGAGTCGAGCGAGTTTGTCGAGGGTTTCACGCAGGCGCGCCTGGGTATCCTCGCGCGCCGGCGCCGCTTCCTCGCCTGGCTTCGCCGTCGATTCAGGTTCCTGCGCCGAGCGCGGCAGGTTCGCCGTGGAAGTCGGTTTTTCGTCGCGATCAGCAACGACAGCGCTTGCTTCGGGTGCGGCGGCGGTCGCGGCCGGCGGCGCGGCGACCATACGCGGCAGCACCAGCACCACGCCGATGACGAGCACGGCGAGGGCGAGGCTCGCGCCGAGCAGTACGATCAGGCGCACACGCGCGCTTGCACCGCTGCGCGCCGGGGCCTCGACGGCGATGTGAAAGTGCGCCGGCGCGATCCGTTGCGGCGGGCGCTTATCGTGATCGTGTTCAGTCATGTTGGGCATTGTAGCGATCGCGGGAAGGCATGCCCGACCTTCCTCGCGACATTTTTGACCACCCTGTCAGAGCGCGCTGCTAGTTGCCTATGACCTGCGCCGGTGCGGTGTCCTGACCGGTTTCAAGACGGTAGATCTGCTGCAGCAGATCCTGCCACTGGGCATATTGCTCTTCGATGGTGCCGGTCAGTTCGATATTGCGATCGGTCAGTGCGATCGTCTGTGGCTGGACCTCGGCATTCAGCGAGTCGGACAGTTCTTTCATGGCCTGGGTATGGATGCGTGCCTCGGCATTTTTTTCATATCCGCTCGCCATCGCCACGGCACCGCCGCCGATGCCGATGACGCCAGCGGTGCGTGCCGCACTGCTGGAACTCGATTGCGCCAGCACGCCGCCGATCACTGCGAGTGCGCCGCCAAGCGCGCGCGCCAGGGCCTGGGATTTCAGTTCGGATTCCTGGGCGGACTCGACCAGCGACTCCTGGCGCCAGTGGTCGTAGGACTCGATCATATTGCGGTCAAACTGGTTATACGAATCCTGCAGGCGTTCGACGAAAGCTTCGTCGCGCACGCGGATGGCACGCACGCGCTGCAGCAGCGGGTCGTTTTCCGCCGGCAGCCGGTTGAGCGTGTAATGCCCGCGGCTGTCGACCGACAGGTACTCCGCGAAAGCCTCCGGCGCGAAGCGCGCGGCGAATCGCATTTCGGTGGTGGCGCGGATACCGCGCAGGACGTTCAGATCCTGCCGCTGGAGGTAGTCACGCATGTCGTTGGCGAGACGGTTGTAGACGTTCTGAAACGGTTCCTGGCGGCGCCGGGCCTCGAGATCGTAGGCGAATTGATTAACGCGTTCGGCATAGCGGCGCTCAAACCACTGCTGCCCGCGGGCATCGATAACGCGCGCTTCGATCTCAAGGTTTTCACCGTCGGACTCAAGAATTTTGCCGGATACCATCACGTCGACTTCGCGGTCGCTTTCAGGCACCACGCGCACGGTGCCCCATTGGCCGGTGCCGGCCAGGGTTTCGCTGATCCGTTTTGCGACGTAATGACCTTCGGCGCGGCGGATACCCGGGGTGGTGGTGGTGTTGTTGGGGTTCAGCGTGTCGATGCCCGGATCGAAAATTGCCACGTTGACATCAAGCAACAGGTTTTCCGGGATGCTCGCGATGACGGGCTTGGTTGGTTCCAGCGGCGCGTTGCGGGCGATTTGACCGCCGCAAGCAGACAGGCCGAGCGCGGCGATCGTGACCCATACCGGTCCCAGCTTCGAAAAATTTCTCACGTCATAATCCTGCTTTATACCTGCGATATTCTTCCCACAGCTTTTCGCGCAATATCGGATCGCCTTCCTTGGTTGCCGCTTCGCGCAGCTGGCGTGCAACGATGTCGTCATCACGGCCATCAGCAACCCCGGCCGGTGGCTGGTAGGTTGCGACCTGCCCGGCGCTACTTTCGCTGCCGCTCAGATCCGGCGTATTGCCGGCGCCGCTCGCGCGCTCGGATGCACCGCCGGCGCCGCGCTCCTGATCGGCGGCAGTGCGGCGCTGACCGCGACCGTCGCTGGCGCCCGCGGTCGGATCCGCCGCCGCTCGCGCGTTCGCTTTCTGCCGCCTGGCGCGCGCGGCGCATGCGTTCGTCGAACGCGCTGAGCTGATTGTTCAACTCCGTATCCAGGACCTGTACGCGCTCGCCAGTGGTTTGGCCGCCAAGCTGGATGTTCGGTCCGACCATGTCGGGGTCGGCGGGGGCCGTGCCGCTGTTGAGAATAACGACCCCAGCCTGGTCGGCGTCGCTGCCGGCGCCCGTCGCGGCGTAGTCCGGCGTCGGCGCACCGCCCGCGCCGGATGCAGAGGCGGGGGCCGCGGCACGCGCGGCCGGCTCAGCGGGTGCACCGTCGAGCGCAATTTCTTCGATCTCAACCTCGGCCGCGTTGGCACTCGGCGGCGCGTAGTCGCCCGAGCTGGCCGCGGCGCCGTCCGGCGCGGCCGCATCGGGCGCGCGCTGCTGGGTCTGGGTCTGTGGAGGCGGCGGTTCGACGACGCGCACCTCGCGCGGTTCAGGCGGCGGGGGCGGCCGTTTGGGCGTGGTATTGCAGCCCGTGCCGAGCGCGACGAGAACGGCCAGCAGGACCAGGCCGACATTGCGGCGGGTAGATTCAGACACTGATTCGCTCCGTGTTCGCCAGCGGGTCGCCATCGCTCGACTGTCACCGTCACGCCGACGGCGCCGGTCGACGCGTACAGACTTCCAGCGAAGTTTACACGACGCCCGCATTCGAACATGAGATGGGTCACGCACACGTGCGTCGCCCTCGCTTCATGCGTTTCGACCCTCGCGGATGTTATTCGTTCCGGTCTCGCTCAGCCGGCTGCGTGCGCCAGCCAGGCGTCGTAGAGCGCTTGAGCGAAGCGTTCGCCGGCATTGCGATCGGTACCCGCGGCGTGCTCGAGCTCGGCCGCTGTCTGGCAGGTCGCGTTGGGTCGAAGCTCGCTGCCGCGCCAGAGTCGCAGGCGCTCGGCGTAGGCCGCGGAAGCCATGTGGGGGTGGAACTCAAGTACCGTCAGCGCGCCGTCGACGTAGGCGAGGGTGTCGTGGGCAATCCCGCTGACCAGGGCCCGTGCGGCCGGCGGCGGCACGCTTGCCGCCTGGCGTTCAAGCAGCAGCCGGGGTGGCAAGTGGGTGTGCAGGCCGAGCGCGCGTGCGCTGAGGGTGGCACGGACCGGAAACCAGCCGCGGGTCGGCGCGCAGGGTTCGATGTCGCCACCCGCGGCCAGGGTAACCAGGTGGGCGCCCGAGCCGTGGGCGAGCACCGGCATACCGGCCTCGATCAGTGCCGCCAGCCAGTCGCGCTCGCGAGCCAACCAGGCCGGCGGGTCGAGCACATTGCAGCCCGCATCGAGCACCACCACGCCGCCGAACTGGTTGCGGACCACGGCATCGGGTAGATCGTTGCTGTCGCGCAGCACGATGCTGACGGTAGCAAAATTGCGGCGCGCGCAGTAACTGCTCAGGTAGTCCGCCGCGCAGGCGCGGTCATGAAGCAGGATCAGGATCGGTTTTTGTGTCGTCACCCGCTTCCCCTGGCGGCGCCGCGAGCGCTTCCAGCCGTGCCTCGAGACAGGCCTGGCACAAACAGTCCGCGCCACTGGCGAGCGCGCTGCTCGGCAGCGGCGGCAGGTTCGAGCACCAGCAGGTCGCTGCCATTCGCCCGCACATAAACGCCGCGCCGCACTGCGCGCAGCGCTTGGTGGTATTCACGGTGCAACGCTGGCGTCGAGTGCCGCGCTGTCCTCGAGCATGAAACTGGCCTCGGATTCGGCAAACACGGTGTCCGCGCTGTGGTCAAAGGCGCGCGCCTGCAGCTGCACCAGGCGGCCTTTGCGCTTGAGCAGCTCGCATTCGATGCGCGCCGTCGCGCCAACCGGCATCGGCGCGCGGTAACGGACTTCGGCCCGGGCGGTGTAACCGCGCGCGCCCTGCAGGAAAAACCAGTTGGCCATGGCATCGTCGAGAACCGCGAACACAATCCCGCCGTGGGTGACGCCGTCAAAGCCGACGTGTTCCGGGCGCGAGGTGAATTCGCCGCTGCAGCGTCCGCCCTCGACTTCGAAGTGCAGCCTGAGGCCGATCGGGTTGTCCGGTCCGCAGACGAAACAGTGGCGCGCATCGCCGCGTCCGCCCGCTGCTCGTGCTGCGCTCACAACATGTCCTCGTAAGGATTGTCGAAATTGAGATCAACACCGCGCGGAAATCCCGGCAGGCTGATGTGCTCGGCGGTAATGGCGATGTCGTTTTCGTCGATCAGGGCGTCGCCGAAGCGATAGATCGGGCGCATCGGGCCAGCCAGGCATTCGCTGTCATAATCCGCTGCGGCCTGTTCGGTGGCGTCACGCCGGGCACGGTATTCGCGCATCGCCGCCTGGCCATGGCGGGCGGTGAGCATGGCCTCGGTCGTGCTCGGGCCGATGACGGTGCCGGTCGCGTTGTTGCCGCCAAAGCCCTTGGAATTGAGAAAACCGATTTCGGCCCGGGCGCCGAGATCGGTGTCGGCGAGCGCGATCGCGAGACGCTCGGCGTGGAGGTCGTCGGCGAGGCGCTCGATGGTTTTGATCCCGGGCAGGATACCGTGACGCAGAACGCCGAGGGTGGAGACCATCTGGTCGGCGCTGGCCGGCGCGAGCGAGTGGCCGAGATAGGCTTTCACTGCGGTTACCGGCCAGTCGCGGATATCGAAAGCGCGCGCGACGAGGTCGAAAATGCGCGTTTCGGTGGTGCGGTTCTGCGGCGTCGAAGAGCCGTGGGCCTGCACGAAGCTGCGTTCCCTGACGGCCGCGTCGCCGAACATGGCGCGGGCCGCGGCGACCGCCTTGGCGAGCGTGATGTAGTTGCCGGGTCCAGGCGCGGAGATCGATTTCTTGAAGCCGTCCGCGTTGACAAAAACCTCCGTCACGCTGGCGTGCACCTGGGCGCCCAGTTCCACCGCCAGGGCGTCGTCCATGAGCATGAAGTACTGTCCGGACTCGCCCAGGGTGAAGCCACAGTTGTCGCCGAACGGGCGGCTCGCGCGGCGGTAGTCGGGGACCGTCACGCCGTCGAGCCGGCACAGGTTCTCGTCGGTGGCCAGCGCGCTCATCGCCGCGTAACCCTCGATTACTTCCGGCACCAGCGGTGCTTCGGCATTGCCGATGACCGCCACCCGTCGCCGCCCCGACTGGATATCTTCGACCGCCAGGCGCAGATTGTAGAGGAAGGTTGCGCAGGCGCCGGCGTTGGCGCCAGTGGTGCCGACGCTGCCAAGTACGTAGGCGTTGATGAAATCGGCCGGCATGGTGTTCAGACCCAGCGGCAGCTGTTTGGAGCTGACCCGGTTGCCGCGCAGGCGTGCCTGCAGCATGCCGCCGGTGCCGTTGGCGTCGAGCTGCGCCATGGCGCTGGCAGCGTAGACCGCGATTTCGTCGGCATGCAGCCGGTCGATGATGGTCTGCCAGGGGATGCCGCTGGCGCGCACTGCATCCGACGCCGCGATGATCGCGAGTTGCAGCCCGCGCGGATGGAAACGGGAGTTGTACAGGGTTGCCGGATCGAAGCCGCGCGGCAGTTGCCCGGCGGCCTGGACCTGCAGGCGGCGCGGCGACTCGACCATCAGCGCGCTGCCGTCAGCGATCTCGATGGTGGCGATCCCCTGGCTGAGCGCGGTGACCTGCCAGCCGGCCGGCAGCTTGTCAGGTACATCGCGTTCGTCGATCGCGATGCGGTTGCTCTCACTACCGTTGATCCGCAGCGTAAACGTCGCGTTGCCGCCGACCCGGTCGGGATCGAAACCGCGCTGTTCGAGTCGTCGAATGAGGGTGCCGTCGAGGGTCTGCGCTTCGAGTTCGCGTTCGGCTGCGCTGTCGAGCGGCGCGCCCGCGGTCGTCCACAGCTGGCCGTCGCGAACATAGGCCAGTCCCATCATGGCGGCGAGCGCAAGCACCGTGCGGCGGCGATCGGCGCTGTCGAGGCTGTCGAAAATGGTACGCCGATAGGCGTGGTGGAACGAAGATCGGCCGGCCGGACCTACTCCGCCGAAACCGACTATCACCGGCAATGGCGTCATGTGCGTGGAGCTCCGCAAAGTGCAGTGCACCATTGTAGGCGTGGAGCGCGCCGCAGTACCTGACGTTTGCGACATATACTGTGTTATTTGCGACAGCCACGGGAGACCCGGTGATGCCGGAGCAGAACCCTTCAACCCTCGATATCGGTTTCGTGCTGACGCCCGGCATGCTCGCAACCAGCACCGCACTGCCTTACGAGATGTGGCTCGCAGCACGCGATCGCCAACGCGTGGTGGCGCCACGTTCGAGCCCGTGCACCCTGCACCTTGTCGAGATCGAGGCGGCTGTCGAGCAGGGCCGCCTGCCGCTCAGCGCCGACTGCACCCTGACCGGCTGTGCGCGCCTTGATGTGGTTTACCTGCCGGCCCTGTGGCGCCGTCCGCGCGCGGTGGTCAACCAGGTCAGTGCACAGCTGTCGCCGTGGCTGCGCGCGCAGCACGAAGCCGGTGCGCAGATCGCGGCGGTCAGCACCGGCGTCAGCCTGCTCGCGGCCAGCGGCCTGCTCGACGGTCGCGCCGCGACCACCCATTGGGTCAATTTCGACGCTTTTGAACGGCGCTTTCCGAGTGTCGATCTCAAGCGGGAGTTTTTTATCACCCAGTCGGGCGCGCTGTATTGCGCGGCGAGTATCAATTCGCTCGCCGACGTCACCGTGCACCTCATCGAACGCTTTTTCGACCGCGCCACCGCCCACCATGTGGAGCGCAATTTTTCCCACGAGATCCGGCGTACCTACGCGGAATACCGCTATCTGGATGGTGGCAGCACGCCGCTTCACGATGAGACCGTGGTCGAAGTGCAGATGTGGATCGCGGCTAATCTGGCCGCCACCACCTCGGTCGCTGAACTCGCCACCCGCATGGGCATCTCGCTACGCACGCTCGAACGACGCTTTCGCGCCGCTACCGGTACCAGTGTGCGCAACTACTGGCAGCGCCAGCGCATAACCCTGGCCAAGGAACTGCTGGAAAAAACCAACCTTGCCATCGGCGACGTCGCCTGGCGCGTCGGTTATCGCGACGCAGGTTACTTCGCGCGCCTGTTTCAACGCGAAATCTCGGTCGCGCCGTACGCCTACCGGCAGACCGTGAGGGCCAAGCTGTTCCGCTCCGAGCCGGCGACCTGAGATCGATAGTCGACCGACTGTCAAGAATTTTTACAATCGCGCCGTGCTGCTATTATTCATATTAATCAGTTAGTTAAGCTTCCAGGGCCAGACCCCCGCTGGTCAGATATGACGCGCCAGCGTCCACATTTTTTACACGGCGCGTCACCCTGGTGCGAGCCGGAATTGCAAGGCCTTGTTTTATCGGTCAATTAGTCGGTGGCACCGAAATTGCATAGTTACTTTGCGCGGGTTCCGTTCCCGCGTACCCGGTTCGTCGGTCTCGAGATCGGACGTCGCCAGTTTGCGGCCGCAACTCGCGCTTCCCATCGCCAATATTCGAGGCTGTGCCCAGGTAGTGCTTACAGGTCATATAAAGTGCGTGACCCTGTATTTGGACCCCGCCACCCGGCGGGGTTTTTTTTCCCACCCGGCGCGCTACCATGCCGCCCCTCAGTGACGGGAGCGCGTTATGGCCGGACCGAGTTACCCGGGTTTCGATACCTTGTCCTTGCACGCCGGTCAGCAGCTTGACCGCGCTACCGGCAGCCGCGCAGTGCCGATCTACCAATCGGTTGCATTTGCGTTTAATGATCACGACGAGGCCGCTTCACGCTTCGATATTGCGCGCTCCGGTTATGTTTATTCGCGCATCGGTAATCCGACCGTGGCGGTGCTCGAAGAACGCCTGGCGATGCTTGAGCAGGGCGTCGGCGCGGTGGCCACCGCCAGCGGCATGGCGGCTTTGCACCTGGCGATCGTGACGCTGGCCGGCAGCGGCAGTCATATCGTCGCCTCGCGCGCGCTTTACGGCGGCACCCACAACCTGCTGACCTACACCCTGCCGCGTTTTGGTATCCACACCACGTTTGTCGATCCGCGTGATCCGGGCGCGTTTGCCGCGGCCGTGGCTGACAACACGGTGCTGCTGTTGACCGAAACGATCGGCAATCCGGGCTCCGAGGTCGCGGACATTCCGGCGCTGGCCGAGGTGGCGCACAATGCCGGCCTGCCGCTGCTTGTCGATTCGACGCTGACCACGCCGCACCTGATGCAGCCGCTCAGCCTTGGCGCGGACATCGTGGTTCACTCGCTGACGAAGTTCATCGGCGGTCACGGCACCACCCTCGGTGGCGTGGTCATCGACGGCGGACGCTTTGACTGGCTGCAGCACGCGGCGCGCTTTCCGACCCTGACCGAGCCCTATGCCGGGTTTCACGATCTCAATTTCGCCGAGGAGTTCGGACCGGCCGCCTTCATCATCCGCGCGCGTCGCGAGGGCATACGCGACTTCGGCGCCGCGCTCAGTGCGAGCAGCGCGTTCCAGCTTCTCCAGGGCGTCGAAACGCTGTCGCTGCGGATGGACAAACACGTGCACAATGCGACTGCGGTGGCGGCGTTCCTGGCGGAGCACGAGGCGGTCGCGAAAGTGACCTATCCGGGCCTGCCCAGTCACGCCGACCATGCGCTCGCTGAACGGCTGCTGCCGCGCGGCGCCGGCGCGGTGTTCAGCTTCGTCGTCAAGGGTGGCCGCGCGGCCGGGATCAAGCTCATCGAGTCGCTCGAGCTGTTTTCCCACCTTGCCAATGTCGGTGACGCCAAGTCGCTGGTTATCCATCCGGCCAGCACCACTCATAGCCGTATGGACGAGGCGGCGCTCGCCGCGGCCGGTGTCGAAGCCGGACTGGTGCGCCTGTCGGTGGGCCTCGAAGATCACAAAGACCTGCTGGATGATTTATCGCGCGCCCTGTATCGCTCGCAGAAATAGGAGTAGGCGATGTATTTCGAAGTCGATGGCGTGAGCACGTTCGCGGCCGGCGCGATCGCGGCGGGACATTCGGGACCGGTCGTGGTGCTGGTCCATGGCGCGGCCATGGACCACAGCGTGTGGGTTTATCACACGCGCTATTTCATGCACGCCGGGGTCGCGGTCATCGCGCCGGATCTGCCCGGCCATGGCAGTTCCGGCGGCACGCCCCTGACCTCGATCGCGGCGATGGCGGCGTGGCTGACGCGCTGCTTCGATGCGCTCGGGATCAGCGAAGTGGCGCTGGCCGGACACAGTATGGGCGCGCTGACGGCGCTGCAGACCGCCGCCGACGACCCGCCGCGCGTACGCCGGCTGGCGCTGCTCGGCGCGGCCGTGCCGATGGCGGTGAGTCCGCAACTGCTCGACGCCGCGCGTGAGGATTCCCAGCTTGCGCGCGACATGATGATGATCTGGGGGCACGGGCCGCGGGCCCAGATCGGCGGCAACGCGGTCGCCGGGATCAACATCGTTGCCAGCGGCATGCGCTTGCTCGAACGCGCGCGGCCGGGCGTGTTGTTCGCCGACCTGAATGCCTGTAATGCCTACACCGATGGTATGTCCGCGGCGGCTCGAGTGAGTGCGCCGACCCGACTGCTGTGCGGTCGCGACGACAAGATGACGCCACCCAGGCTGGCCGGCACGCTGGCCGCGGCGATGTCCGATTGTGCGGTCGATGTGATCCCGCACTGCGGCCACATCCTCATGAGCGAGCAACCCGAACTCACCCATCGCGCGCTGGTCACAGCGCTGCTCTGAGCCATTCGCGCCACTCGAGGTCCCGCCCGTGCCGAATACCAGTGCTGCTGCGGGTGCCGTTGACTACGCACATACCAGCCTGATCCTGCTCGCTTTCGCGCTGTTTGCCGGCGATCACCTGGTCCATTACCCGGTCGCTCTGATGGCCGCGCTAGGCATGGTGTTCGTGCTGATGGAACCACGCGCGCTGGCCACCGCGCCGGCGCGCCGGCTGATGGCGTTGTTTGCCCTGGTCTGGATCCCGATGCTGGTATCGCTGCACGACGCCGTCGATCCCGAACGCAGCGTAAAGACCGTGACCAACTACCTGCATTTCCTGCCGGCCGGTTTCTACCTGGTTCGCGCCTGCGCCCGCCCGCATGTGTTTCGCATGGTCACCGGCGGCGCGGCGATCCTGGTCCTGTTCGCCGGTTTCGATGCCTTCGCGCAGTTGATCTGGCATCGCGATCTGTTCGGCTATCCCTACGACCGCGGCATCCTCATGGGCGCGTTTTATCCCAAGCAACGCCTCGGCCTGTTCCTCGGCGTTTTTGCGCCGCTGGTGCTGGAAGTAGTGCGGCGCTGGTGTCACCGATTTCCGGCCTTGTGGCTGCTGCCGATCCCGCTGGTGATCGTGATGGTGACGTCACTGAAACGCAGTGGCTGGGTGATGGTCGCGCTCGGTCTCGGTCTCTACGTACTGTTGCGCCGCGGTGCCGGAGCGAAACGTCCTGCCTTTCTGCCGACGCTGACGAAGTTCGCGGTGGTCGCCGCCATCGTGGCGCTGACGACGATGTACAACCCGGCCGTGCGCAACCAGCTCGAACGCAGCTCTGGCCTGTTCAGTACCGAAATTTCCAGCATCGATCGCGCCAGTGGTTACCGTCTGTCACTGTGGCGGACCGGCTGGCGCATGCTGGAAGACAACTGGCTCGACGGGGTCGGCGCGCGCGGCTATCGCAGCGCCTATGTGGACTACGCACCGAGCGGCGATTTCTGGGTCGAGCGCGGTACGCGAGGCTCGACGCATCCGCACCTGATGGTACTCGAAGTGGCGGTCGAAACCGGGGTGCTTGGACTGCTCGGACTGCTCGGTTTCTACCTGCTGCTCGCACGCACCGTGATCGAAGCGCGCGGCGGCGCGCCGGGATTCGTCTGGCTGCTATGCGCGCTGGTCGCGTGGTTTCCTCTCAACAGTCACATGGCGTTCTACGGTTCGTACTGGTCGACCCTGGTGTGGATGCTGATCGCGATCGGACTGGCCGGCGCCACGCGTCGTAGTGCACCCGCGAGCAGTGGCAACCCGAACAGTTCTTAGCCGACCGGCGAGCTGAAAGAAAACCGCTGCGCTTTTTTTGCCGCGTCATCACGCGATTATCGCGTCGTTATCGCTGCGCCTCGAACCGGTGTTGGACTCAATCCGTGGCCATGATTACGCCGTTGTCCCCTCCCCCCCCTCCCCCCCCCCCCCCCCCCCTCTCTCCGCAGCTCGAATTTACTTTCCCCCCGCCGTTCGTGCCAGGGACTCATCTGATCCGGGCCGGCAGCGAGGTCAACCGAAGTGGCGCCGCCGGGTAGTCCTGCGGCACCCTCGACCAAGTAATCCCAATGCGGAGCCCAATAGCCAAACTGCCGCAGGCAGCGGAACCGGTTGTGAAACTTCGGCAGTGAATCCGATGTTTTGAAAATCGACCTCGCGATTTGTACCACTCAGGAAAGCGGTGACGAATTGAACGTTCAACGGGGCAGCGAGCACAATATCCTGTGCCAGTATCCCGGGGCTGCTGCCTAAATCGGGCGAAATCGACAGCATGCCTTGTTGGACGTTGTTCATGTTGAAGAAGGTGAAATCAATGTTATCGACATCGTAACTTTCGGCGGTGTAGTTCCAATAAGGCAGTGTCGTGATGTCAAATGCCGCCCCCCCCTGCCCAAAGTCGAATAGCAATTCCAGCCCGCCTCCGATTGCGTTGGCGGTAAACCAGATGTGGGTCGTTTGATTGTGAAATTCGCTCGCATCCGCGGAAGGTGCATCGATTACTTTGTTAATCGTGATTCGCCACGCGCGCGGCCGGCCATGGGGCGGTGGTCCCCCCCCTTGCGCTTCCCCCCCCCCCTTCCCCCCCCCCCCCCCCCGGGTCCGCGCTAGCTCGCGTGCTGTGCGAATGTATTGTTAAATGAACCAGGCGACGTGCCCGCGCCAACCGAAACCGTGATGTTCGCATCCCTCCCCCCCCCCCCCCCCCCTCCCGCCCCCCCCCCCCCCCCTCCCCGTCCCCTGTTCAAATAGACAGAGCGCGGCCTTCCTAACGCCATTCCGTGAGTCGCAGCCAAAGGAGTGCGAAAAACGCCCAGCCGCGAAACAGAAAGAGCCAAAATCTTGCCCATTTTATCGTCCTCCGTCAATCCGGGCGGCCCATGCAGCCCGTTTTTCTCCGTCGATTATCACACGACCATTTGTGTCGAACTGTAAAAAAGCGTGTTGCCGCTCGCTCGCGTACAGGTTGCAGGTAGTCGCTTTTGCTCGATAGGGGTCTCGCCCGTGCCCTCGCGGGCTTGTGTTCGCCCTCGGCGCCCCTCGTCTCCCCCTCCCCTTCCGTCGTCTCCGTTATCACCTGTGCCATCATTGTGACTTGCGCACGCCGTCGGATATTCAGGTCAAGCTCGGCCGAAACTCCAACCTGGAAATTTGAAGTCCGGCTTTCTCGAGCTTAGTCGCGCTGGCGCCGACGACGCGCCTTGTAGGTGCTTTTGGCGGCGGCGAATTCGAGCTTGGGATCGTCGCGACGCGGTAACACGCAGCCCCAGCTGAGCTCTTCGTCCTGGTCGTAACGTTTGCCGAGCTGCCAGGCGATCTGCGCCCTGGCCAGTTCGAGCCCCAGATAGAACGCGTGCGCGCCGTCGTCTTCGACCTGGAGCGCGTCGAACAGCGCATACGGATCCTGCGCCGACCATAAGCCGGCGCGGTTGTAGATATGAATACCATCGCCGTTGACCTGGATGCGAAAATTGTCGTCGCGTACGTCGCGGGCAAATTCGGCGATCTCGGCATCGTCGTAGGGAAAGGGGTGGCGCTCGTGCAGCGCCATCAGGGATTCGTCGAGATGTCGGGGCGGGGTGTTGTCTTCGCGCGCGGCGAACATCACACGACGGATGCGATCGATTTCGCGGACCACGGTGCGACAGTGGGCACTGACCTCGGTGGTCAACACGGCGCGGATATTCAGCTCCGAGACGATGCCCATGAGCAGGGTATTCAGGCCGAGGCTGTCGGTATGGGTGAGTTCGGACAGGTTGCCGATGCCCATCATGATCGCGACGTCCGGGTAACGTTGGCGCAGCTCGGCATAGCGCAGCAGCGAGGCGGTAAAGCCGTAGTGGATCGGATCGATGACCGGGTCGGCATAAAACGGCCGCCCCAGCGCGGCGAACCGATCGATGGCCCGGCAAAGGCTGTCGAGGTCGCGCGGATCGCTGCCGATCAGGATCGGAATGCAGGTGTGGTCCGCAACCAGGTTCAGGGTCTGCTCGCTGAGGCTGAAACAGTAATCGGCGCCGGCCACGATACCGCGGCTCAGCTCCTCGTCGTCGAGCGAATCGATACTCACCACGAAACCTTCGGCGCGCAGCGTCTCGACGCTGGCCTCGAGATGTCTGAACGGCGTATCCGGCAGGCAACCGATATCGATCACGTCGGCGCCATCCGCGCGATAGCGTTCGGCACGTGCGACGATGTCCTCGACACTCAGGTTCGGCGCATCGACGATTTCGGCGAAAACCGTGACGTCGGTCTGTTCGATAAGCCGCGGTTTGGCGCGCGCACCAAAAAAACCCGGCAGGTCCTTGAGTTCCTCCGGCCCGCGCTCGAACGGGGTGTTGAAGTGCCGGGCCAGCGCGTCGAGGTCGCCGCGGCAGCGACCGGGCAGGATCACGCGGTCGAAGCCGCTGGTATCGCCGAGCCGGCGTTCGAGGATATGGCTGGTGATCAGGGCCGCTACCGCCACCCCCGGAACGCGGATCGAATACTCGAACGGCGCCGGCTGGAGGCCGGACAGGACCCGCTCGAGGCTGCGTTCGGCCAGTTTGCCGGTGACAAAAAGGAGGTTTTCGAGCATTGGCCGGGCGCTGGTGTCGGGTTCTGTGTAGCTCTCAGTGAGATTCGACAGTTTACGTCGAAATCCGCTGCACCGTCTGCGCGCACGCTGCACTGCGGCGAAGCATTTTAATTTCCGGCTGCGGCAAGCCGCTGATTTGTGGTGCGGCACGCCGCGCGGCACAGATTATTGCGATCGCGCGCTTGAGGAAGTGAGCGGACTGGACTAGGTTTTGATCATAGTTGTTCTGCATCTTGCGGTTCCCGCAACCGACCCTGAATGTGGTCGGCGCGCGGCGCGGCCGATCCCTGCGGCGCGACTATCCATCCGACAGCCAATCGATTGGAGACAAACAATATGTTCGAAAACGATAAAGCGACAGTGGAAGAACTCCTGGACCATGACGACGGTTTCCGACGCCTGTACGATAAACATTCGATGTTGAATGAACGCGTCGACGAAATATCCGCCGGCGAGGAAGCCATGGACCAACTTGAACTCGAAACACTGAAAAAAGAAAAATTATTGCTCGCTGATCGTATGCAGTCCATGATCCATAACCATCGCAACCAGGCCACTGCCTGAGTACTTGAACCCGTAAGCACACCATGCCGGACCCTGTTGGCGACGTCCCGTCGCGGCAGGGTCCGGCCGCACGTCCCGCCGCCCGCATCGCCGCTTGTTCCTGAGTCGCGCCGACTGCTAGATTGCCCGTTCGCCCTTCCCAGGCAGTCGCCATGTCGAGCGCATTCGAATACCTTCTGGTTGATGAGACCGACGCCGTCGTGCAGGTCACCGTCAACCGACCGCAAAAACGCAACCCCTTGAGCCCGGCTGTACTGGCCGAGCTCAAACGCTGCTTCGAGGACCTTCACGGTCGCCAGGATTTGCTCGCCGTGGGTTTACGCGGCGCCGGCGACCGGTGTTTTGCCGCCGGCGGCGATCTGCACGCGGTGGGCGCGATCCGCGCACCGGATGCGGTGCGGCAGATGGCGCTCGATGCTGCTGCCGCGCTCGACGCGATCCGTGATTGTCCGGTGCCGGTATTCGCGTTTCTGAATGGCGATGCGATCGGCGGCGGCGCGGAACTGGCCCTGGCCTGCGATGTTCGCATTGCCGCCAGCGGCAGTCGCATCGCGCTGGCCCAGGCGGCGCTGAACATATCACCGGCCTGGGGTGGCGGCGGCGACCTGCTGCGCGCGCTCGGCAGTGCGCACGCCCTGCACCTGCTCGCCGGGGCCGGATTCGTCGACGCCGATCAGGCCCTGACCATGGGGTTGGTGCAGGCGGTGTGCCCAGCGGAGGAGGATTTCGAGGCCTTCTGTGCGCGCTACCTGGAGCCGATCAGGACCCGTCGTCCGCAGGTTATGCGTGCCCTGAAGGCGCTCGCCGTGGCGCACCGCGAGGGCGCAACACCGGCGGCGGTGCGCGAGCTGGAAATTGCCCGCCTGTGCGAAACCTGGTGCCACGCCGATCACTGGACCGCCCACGATGCGGTGCTGAAACGGATTCGCTGAATCGTCGGCAGGCAGCCGCGCCACGCTTGCGTGTTCGGCTAATATGCCATTTGGTAATACAATCCAAGCTTAATATTACGAATTGAGCAGAAGGCCGTGAAGCTACAGCAGTTGCGCTATATCTGGGAGGTCGCCCGCCACGGCCTCAACGTGTCGCAGACGGCGGATAGTCTTTATACCTCGCAACCCGGCGTCAGTAAGCAGATCCGCCAGCTCGAAGAAGAACTCGGGGTGCAGGTTTTTCAGCGCAGCGGCAAACATCTTGTCGATATCACGCCGGCCGGCGCCGAGGTTCTTGAAGTCGCCGGCCGCATTCTCGGCGAGGTCGAAAATATTCGCCGCATCGCGCGCGAGCACAACGATGCCGCGCGCGGATCGCTGGCCATCGCGACGACCCATACTCAGGCGCGCTACGTGCTGCCGCCGACCATCAAGCGCTTCATCGAAACCTATCCCGATGTCGCACTGCACATGCACCAGGGCACACCGCTGCAGATCTCCGAGCTGGCCGCCAATCGCAGCGTCGACTTTGCTATCGCCACCGAGGCCCTGGAGTTGTTCGATAACCTCGTCATGCTGCCGTGTTATCGCTGGAATCGCAGCATCATCGTGCCGGAAGGGCACCCGCTGATCGACGTCGAAACGCTGACCCTGGAGGCGATTGCGGCCTATCCGATCGTGACCTACGTATTTGGATTTACCGGCCGTTCACAGCTCGATCGCGCCTTCGCCGACGCCGGCCTCGAGGCGCGCGTGGTGTTTACCGCGGTCGATGCCGACGTCATCAAAACCTATGTGCGGCTCGGACTCGGGGTCGGTATCGTCGCCACACTTGCCTACGACGCGGCTTACGACAAGGGCCTGGTGGCGCTCAACGCCAGTCACCTGTTCGACTACAGCGTTACCAAGATCGGATTCAGGCGCGGCGCCTATCTGCGCACCTACATGTACGATTTCATTCGTTACTTCGCCCCGCACCTGACCCGCGATGTGGTTGATGAGGCGATAGCCGTGACCGGCAAGGAAGAATTTGCAGCGTTATTCGACGAGTCCGAGCTGCCGGAGCACTGAGCCCTGACCTCGAAACAGCGTTCAGATTTCTTCGGTGGCGACCAGGTTCGTCGGCATGAAGGTGCCGTGCGAGGAGAGATCGGTCACGCGCAGGGTGTCGTCGTCGCTCGGTTCGATGATCAGGTGCATGCGTGAAACATCGCGCAGGCCGTTGCCGAGCACGACATTACACACGGCGTCGCGGCCGATGATGTTTTTACCGTCAGTGAGTTCGTGTGCCACACCGGCCTGGTCGACGATCACCATCGGCTGGGAATTACGGAAGGTAAACACGTGCTTGGAGAGGCGGAACTCAAATTCGGCGTCAGACGCGGGCCGAATGTAGACCGCCTCGCCTTTCGGCAGCCGGATGTAGGCCGATTCCGCGGCCTCGAGCGGCGCGTCGAGCGAAATCGAATCAAAAATACTGGTTTCCTTGAGGAAGTCCTTGGTGTCGTCGAGCGCCGAGGCCAGGTCGGGCGCCGTTGCATTCGGATCGCCATCGCGCGGCATGCTGCTGGATTCGCGCATTTTGACCTTGTAGGTCTGTTTGATGACGTCCTGGCGCGAGCGCAGATACTGCATGTACTTGACCACCGCAACGCGGCGCAGCTCGTCGTAATCTTCGTCCTGCTGGTTGAGAGCCTTGAAGATCGCGCGCCAGTCGTAGTCGTTGGAGAACACCTGGATATCCACGGCGCGGACGAGTTTGCCGATCTCGCCGGGTTGTTCGATCGAACGCGACAGAATATCGACGAAGCGTTTTTCGACGGTTTTGATGCTTTTCGCTTCGCGCTTCAGCTCTTCCGGCGCGAGCATGATCAGATCCGCCAGCTTGCTGGCCGGAACGTTGGTTCTGCCGCCGAGCGCGAATTCGAACTCGGTGAGGGTATTGAAGGAGATCTCTTCGCCGTTGATGACGAGGGTCAGGGCGCGGCTGAATAGCTTGTCAAGCATGTGATGTGTTCTGTTGCACTGTCATTATTGTAGTGTGCGCCGAGGCGGCACAACCTCCGCACTGCGGTGTAGCGATCGGCACTGTCTTGCCACTCTTTAACATTATATGAGTCGCCGGCGGTCCACACCGCGCACGGCCGACCGAAGCGTGACGACCTTCACATAAGCCATTTTCGCACGCTAACGGGTATTTTCCACTCGGCGCGGGGTCAGATCAGCGAGCCTCGGCAGAATTGTTACGGCCCGCGTCGAGGCCCGCCGCACTTACCACACCCGCCACGCCCGGACACTTCGCCGACGGATCCGGTTCGAGGTAGTTTTCGAGGCAGCGTCGCCGCGCCGGCGGTTGCAGCACCGCCAGTGCCGCGGCGTCGGCATAGGCGCGCGCAAAGTCGCCATCGACGCTGGCCAGCAGGGCGCGAAAAGCCGGCACGTAGTCGTTATAGGTTGCGATCGAGGAGATCTTGGCATTGTTCCACGGTTCCGCCATCCAGCGGTCGTATTCGTCGTTACCGCCCCAGGTGGCTTTCAGGCTCGTGTAGGCGGTGTCGAGTTCGGCGAACAGGCGCGCTTTGCCGGCGTGTTTTTCCGCGCTCGGCACGGCGCTCGCGTATAGGCGCTCGAGCGCCGCGCGGGTATCCATGAGCAGCGCCATCAATTCGGTTTCGCGGCGTTGCGCTTCGAGCGCCGCGGTCGGTGAGCGACCATCGGCTGCCAGCCAGGCTTCGAGGCCAGCGCCGGCGATCGCGACGGCGAAGCTTTCGTTGAACGTGGTGTCGTTTTTGACGTAAAGCCGCTGGTGCGCAAGTTCGTGAAACAGGATCTCGACCAGGCGTAGATCGTCATAGGCCAGGATCGTGCTCAGAACCGGGTCATCGAACCAGCCGAGCGTGGAGTAGGGCGCTGACCCCGCCGACGTAGACGTCGTAGCCGCTACCGCGCGCAGCCGGTCGGCGTGGGCCTGCGCCGCCTGCCGGCTGAAATAGCCGCGATAGGACAGGCAGCCGACGATCACGAAACAGGATTGTTGCGGGTCCAGGCTCAGCGCGCCGGCAGCAAACACGATCCACACCACGTAGTCGCGCTCGAGTTCGACATAGTCACGGTAGCTGCCGTTGTCCGGCAGCGCCATGCGGGTATGCGCGAAGACCCGCGCGGCCTGCACGAGCTGCAGTTTGCGACGGGTATCCGGCGACAGTGCGTCGTCCTCAAGGACCGCGTCGATCGGGCGTTGCAGGCGCCAGATTTCGAGCTGGCCGGCGATTGCCTGGGTATAGAAACCGACCGAGGAACAGGCCGAAGTCGTGACCAGCGCGAAGCCGAGCAGCGCCAGCCGCCAGCCACGGCAGGGCGCGCTCCGGGTAGCGTCAGGATCGGCCGGCTGGGTCATCGAGGTACAAGGGATGAATGCGGAAACGGCCGGATAGCGTATACCGTGCCCGGTCAGGCTTGGAACAGGGGTATAGAATTTGCCAGTGTATCCTGCCGTTTGAGAGCGCTGGCGAGCATCCTATGAACACCCCGCATGCCCTGTTGTCCGCCGCCGAACTCGCGCAGCTTATCGCCGCCGGTGAAGATCGCGGGCACGATCTCGTCGTGCTCGACTGCCGCTTTGTACTGAGCGATAGCGAGGCCGGCGTGGCGGCCTATCTCGAGGGCCACATTCCCGGCGCGGTTTACGCCCATCTCGACCGTGATCTGAGCGGCCCGCCGAGCAGCGACCACGGCCGCCATCCGCTGCCGCCGCCAGCGCGCCTGGCGGACGTATTCGGGCAATTCGGCATCGGTGCCGGGACCCGCGTGGTGGCCTATGACGACAGTTTCGGCATGGTCGCGGCCCGCGCCTGGTGGATGCTGCGCTATATGGGGCATGCCGCGGTCAGCGTTCTTGACGGCGGCTGGCAGGCCTGGGTCGCCGCCGGCTATTCGACCACGAGCGGATCGCAGACCAACCCGACGCAGCAATTCGTCGGCGCTGCCGATCGCGCGCGCCTGGTCTGCGTCGACGAAGTCGCGCACGCGGCGCTGCTGCTCGACGCTCGAGAAGCGCCGCGTTATCGCGGCGAAGTCGAGCCCATCGATCCCTCGGCCGGACACATTCCGAGCGCGCGCAACCACTGCTGGAAAAACAATCTGGGCGCCGATGGCTGCCTGTTACCGGCGGCCGAACTGCGCGCGGCCCTGCTCGCCAGCCTCGACGCGCCGGCGACGACGGCAGTCACACATTATTGCGGCTCGGGCGTCTCGGCTTGTCATAACATTCTGGCGAGCGTCGTGGCGGGACTGCCGGAGCCGCGTTTGTACTGCGGATCGTGGAGTGAATGGTGTCGGGACGATCGCCGTCGGGTTATGATGGGCGCGGAGCCGGGAACGTGGTGAACCTGGCATCGTGCGGGCTCCCCGTCGGGCTCGGCGAAGACGCCGGAACGGATCACAAATGGTGCTGGGACGATTGAACTTGGTTGTTGAATGGCGAGCCGCGCTGGTGTCGTGGCTGCTTTGCATAGGATTGCTGAGCGTGAGTCCGGCATCGGTCGCCGCCGATACCGATGTGATCCTGGTACTCGACAACTCCGGTTCGATGCGCAAGAACGATCCGGAATTCCTGCTTAAACGCGCGGTCGCGCAATTCGTTACCGAACTCGAGCCGGGCACCAACGCCGGCATGATCATTTTTGCCCAGGGCGTCGACTACCCGGTGCCGCTTGGTGAACTCAACGTTGACAGCCGCGCCGCGATCGCCAGGGCGCTTGAGCAGATTGACTACCGCGGCCAGCTGACCAATTCACCGGCCGCGATCGAGCGCGCGATCTACGAGTTGAAAAGCAACGCGCGGGCGGACGCCGCCAGGATCATCGTTTTTATGACCGATGGCATCGTTGATACCGGCGACGCCGAAATCGATAAAGACAAAACCAAGTGGATGCGCGAGGAACTGGCCGCCGATGCCGCCGACAACGGGATCCGCGTGTTTGGTATCGCGTTTACCGAGAACGCCGATTTTTTTCTGATCCAGTCGCTGGCGAAAAAAACCGACGGCGAGTACTTCCGCGCGCTGGAACCGAAAGATCTCGCCGGGGTTTTTACCAGCGTGCACGAAAAGCTCGCCGCGCCCGCACCCGCGCCGCCACCGCCGGCTCCGGTCGCGGTCGCGCCGCCGGCCACCGCGCCGGCGCCCGCGCCGCCGCCGGCCGGGGTGCAGAGCTGCCTGGATTCACTGGTCCCGGAAGAGCGCGCGTTTCTTGAAGAAGGCGCCGCCGATGCCGGTATGACCGCCGAGGCGCTGTGTCTGGAAATGACCGCGGTGCAGCCCGGCGAAGCCGTCGTTGTACCGCCCCGGCAGGATGCTGCACCCGCCGCCCCGGCGCTCGACGAAGACGAGCAGACCGGCTTGCTGGTGCTGATCGCGGTCGCCGCGCTGGTGGCACTGATACTGGTTATCGTGGTCGTACTGGTGCTGCGCCGCCGTGGCAGCGGCGTCACGGTCGGAGCCGCTCCCGCGGTGCCCGACGCACCGGCAATCCCCGAGGCTTTCATCAAGGACATCAACCGCATCACCAGCGAGCCGGCCATCAAGCTCGGCGCCAAGCCGGTAGTGATTGGCCGCGTTGCCGGGGCCGATCCCGCCCACCTGGATTATTTTGTTGTCGACAAGGGCACCATCGGCCGCCGCCACGCGATCATCCAGTACCACGACTTTTCTTTCTGGGTGCTCGACCAGGGCAGCGTCAACGGCACGTTTCTCAATGGCGAACGCATCGAGTCCGAGCGCCAGTTGAAACACGGCGATCGGATCCGCTTCCATAAGTACGAATTTGAATTCAGCATGCCGGAAATGGACGACGCCGGGCATACCGTGTTCGCCGACCCGGCCGAAGCGACGATGATCGGTGAGGCGACCATGATCGGCGGCACCGCGGCGTTCGCGCAGCCGCCAGCCGCCGCGCCGCCGCCGGTGGAAGATTTCGACGACGCTTTCGAGGACGTCACCCCCGAGGCTCCTGCTGCCGCGCCACCACCGCCGGCCGATGCCGACGACGAGGATGATCTCAAAACGGTAATGCCGGATGCGGTAGGCGACACAACCGAGGAAGGCGAAATCCCGGTTGTGCCGGCGGCGACGCCGAGTGTGGACTTTGCGCAACCGGAAACCAGCGACGAAGAATTTGACGCCGAAGCCTCGGCATTTTTTGATGAGGACGATCTCGGCCAGACCAACGCACCCATGGCGATGGATGATTTCGACGCTGATCCAACCCCGACGCCGGTTGCGGAATCAGCTCCGGCGGCGATCGAAGACGAGTTCGACGACGAGCCCGAACCGCTGGCCTCGATCGGCCCGGTCGACGACGACGACGAGTTCAGCGAATCGGAAACCCTGATGCCGGCAGCGCCGTATGCCGACGACCAGCTCAGCGATACCTCCGACATCAGCCTCGATGATTTCATGAGTACCGAGGTTTTCGATGCGCCGGTGCCCGGTGTCCAGGATGACGACGACGGCGGCGATGACGTAACCCTGATGCCGGACGCCGTGCCGCCCGCGATCGAGGACGTCTTTGATATCACCGGCGAAGGTACCATCCCGCCAGTCAGCGGCGATGCCGATGACGACGACAAGGATGACGACGACTCCGAGGCGCCGACCGAGTTTCGTCGCTGAGCGACGTTTGCTGATCATTTGCTGCCCCGCCGACACCCATGCGCAGGGCCTTCGACCTACTGGAACTTCTTGCTGACGGCGCCGAACATTCCGGCGCCGATCTCGCTACGCGCCTGGGCGTAACCCGCGCCGCGGTCTGGAACCAGGTCAAACGTCTGCGCGATGAAGGGGTCACCATCGATAGCACCCCCGGCCACGGCTACGCATTGCCGGGCGGATTCGAGGCGCTCGACGGCGCGCGCATCAGCGCCGAACTCAGCGCCTCGGGCTGCCAGGCGTATCGCAACATCGCCAGCCTCGGCGTTACCGACTCCACCAATGAACGCCTGCTGCAGGCCCACGCCGGTGCAGACGTTCACGGCCACGTTCTGTTCGCCGAATATCAGAGCGCCGGGCGCGGGCGGCGCGGCGATCGCTGGATGTCGCCACCCGGCAGCGGCCTGTGTTTTTCACTGGCCTGGCGTTTCGATACGCCGCCGCCGAGTTTCTCGGCGCTGAGCCTGGTGGTGGGAGTGGCGATGGTCACCGCCCTGCATGACCACGGCATCGCCGACGCGCGCCTCAAGTGGCCCAACGATATCGTGCGTGATGCCGGCAAACTCGCCGGGATCCTGATCGAGATGCGCGCCGAAGCGAGCGGACCGTGCCTGACGGTGATCGGGATCGGGTTGAACATCCGGCTGTCGAGCGCGGCGCGCGCGCTGATCGATCGACCGAGCGATGATTTTGAAGCCGCTGGCGGTCGGCCGATATCTCGCAACGCGCTGGCCGCGACCCTGCTCGCGCGGCTCGCGCAGACCCTGCAGCGGTTTTCGCGCGAAGGTTTCGCGCCGTTTCGCTCGACCTGGGAACGTTTCGACGCGCTGGCCGGGCGCGAGGTGAGCCTCGACCTCGGTCAGCGCGTGGTTCACGGCCGGGCCAGCGGCGTCGACGAACACGGCGCGCTGATCATCGCCACCGCGACCGGCAGCGAGCGCTTCGTGTCCGGTCACCTGACGGCTTACTGAGCGCACATGCTGCTCATCGATATCGGCAACACGCGGATTAAAAGCGCCGTGGTTGTGAACGGCGAACTGCAGGCGTGGCCGGAACTGGCGACGCGTGCGCCCGACACCCTGACCGCATGGCCGCTCGAACTGGTGCGCGACGCGGCCCCGACCCGAGTCCTGGTCGCCAACGTGGCCGGGCCTGAAATCGCCGGCGAGCTTGCCCAGTTCGCTTTTGAGCATTGGGGCGTAGAAGCCGAATTCCTGCGCCCGCGTCGCACCTGCGCCGGCATGACCACCACCTACCGCGACCCGCTGCAACTCGGCGTCGATCGCTGGCTGGCGGCGCTGGCCGGCTGGACCCGCCAGCGCGGCGCGGTCTGCGTTGTCGATATCGGCACCGCGCTGACCGTCGACGTGGTGACCGCCGCCGGGCAGCACCGCGGCGGCTTGATTGCCCCCGGTCCGGAACTGATGCGGCGCAGCCTGACCGCAGGCACCGCGCAGTTGCGCTCACAGGCCATCGAAGTCGTCGATAGCTTCGCCGACAACACCGCCGACGCCATCTCGCTTGGCTGCAGCGCGGCCGTGCGCGGACTGCTCGCCGACGTGCGCGCGCGCCTGGCACGTCTGGCGCGGGACACGACCGGCGATGTGTTCGAGTGGTACCTTACCGGCGGGGGCGCGGCTGCGATCACCGACCTGATGCCGTGGCCGCACCACAGCGATCCGCTGCTGGTATTGCGCGGCCTGATGATCGCGGCGAGTGAGCCGATATGAAAATGCTGGTTATTTTCCTGCTGGTGCTGAACATTGCCCTGCTCGTGTGGCAATACAGCACGCATGTCGATGAGCTTACGCGGGAAGCAGTGACCAGCAATCCGCTGCCGGCGAACGCGCCGAGCCTGACCATGATCTCCGAGCTCGACGAATTGCCGCCGTTGAAGGAGCCGGCGCCGAAACCGGACCTCGCCACCACCGAATACTCCGAAGTTCACGAGCACGTCAAAAAATCCAGCCTGTGCCTCGACATCGGGCCGTTTGCCGAAACCGCCGCCCGCGATCGCCTGCGCGACTGGCTGCGCGACTACATCGCCGTGCTGACCGTGCGCAGCGTAGCGGTGCGCAAGCGCCAGTTTTTCTGGGTCTACCTGGAACCGAGCAGCGACGCCACGGCACGCCGCAACCTCGATGATCTGATCGAGCGCGGCGTGACCGACTACATGCTGATCCGGCGCGGCAACCTCAAGAACGCGATTTCGCTCGGCCTGTTCCGCTCGCAGGACTCCGTCAACCGGCGCCTCGCCGAGCTCAGCGAAAAAGGCTACACCCCGGTCGTTGTCCCGCGCTTCGAAACGACCGACCAATACTGGATCACCGTGCAGCTCGCCGCAGACCACGCCGAAGGCCTCGAACTGCCGGCCGCACTGCTCGGCGACGCGCAGTCCAGGACCGTCACCTGCGAGCCGATTTAAGGCCGTCACCCGTTCGCGTTACAATCCGCGCCGTCGCGCGCTCCGGGTTCACGCCGGCGCGCCGCACCCAGCCTTCCACGCCGGCTTAGCTCAGTTGGTAGAGCAGTTGCCTTGTAAGCATCAGGTCGGGGGTTCGACTCCTCCAGCCGGCACCAAAAATCAATCAGTTATCAGTTGCTGCAAAGCAATAATTTCCTCGTGCTACGCCGGTGCTACTTTGGCCACATCCGGATTTTCGGTTCGTGATCAGTAGGTCGGAGGTTCAATTTCTCTCTCCGCACCTATTATCGGGAAGTTGCGTCGCCCAAGTGGCTTGTCTCTTTTGCCATGTAGACGCAATGTAGATAGTGGCAGGACCAAATTCCATGTGAGCGTCACTTCGCGAGCTGGAGTCCCACAGCCGGCACCAATTCTGAATTGCTCCGAAAATTGTGGGGCCTAAGGGGGCTGAATGGCAGGCGACCAATACACCGACCCATCCACGAAGGCACTCTCGCTACTGGCCGAGAGGATCAACGCAGACTGCGGACTCCCGGAGCAGTTTAAGGTTGCAGTTCTTGCAGACCTAGCCGGTCCTCTACCGGCTCAGTTGGAAGCTCTGAAGGCGATAGTTAATCAGCAAGCAGACGCCGATGAAGTTGACAACGCTGACAGCGCGTAGTGTTCGCGGTCTCCCAAGGGACTGGCGGGACATCGAGATAGGTGACCGAGGAATCGTAGTTTTCGGCCCGAATGGTGTCGGGAAGAGTTCGATCGTTGATGCTCTTGAGTACGCTATACGAGGAGAAGCTAGCCTGTACCCCGTGCGGCGGCAGAACGTGAATTGGGACGCCGGATCCCCGCATGTTAGGGATGGCGATCCCGAGATCGCAGTAGAGCTACGGAATCAGCAAACAAGTTTTCAGCTTGAGCCAAATGAAAATATCGACGCGCTACCAGATGATTTTTGCCACTGGGTAGCCGTCGCACGGGGCGCTAGTTTCGTCCTGCGCAGATAGATGCTCCTGAGATTTATCGTAGAGGACCCAAAGAATCGATACAGCTTTCTTGAGCCATTCATCAATCTCAGAGAATTTCAACGAATTGAGAGCGCCCTAAGAACCGAGAGGGATGCGTGTGAACGCAAATGCACCGCCGTTAATGCAGAGGTTACCCGCCTCGGTAATGAACTGCGGCAAGTATTCCAAATTGCGCTAGAGGGTGATTTAACTACCGAAAGCTTACTAGCGGAGCTTAATCGTGCCTTAGCGATCGCGAATATCGCCCCAATCGGGGATCTTGCGAGTATCGCCGAAGTAGCTGAGACTCTGGCCGCGGAAATTGGCGGCGCGGACCAATCCAGGCATTTAGCCGAATTAGGTTCACTGAGAAGCGACGCGCAACGACTAGGGTTTGCGCATGAACTATTTCCCTTAGCGCAGGAGTTTCAGATCGCATTGAGAGAACATCAAACGCGGCTTCGTAATCATCGTGGACCGGTCCTGACGGACCTTCTGGTTAGTGGCCGCCGTGCGATCTCTCAGTATCTACTTGCAGATTGCCCAGTTTGTGAGCAGAACATCGACACCGATGTGACAGTGGGTCGCTTGGACGAGCGAATTGAACTCGATAGAGAAATATCCGACGCGCGAGATGGGTTGAATGTCGTAACGAATAATCTTCATGAATCCGTTGAGCAAATTGCCCGGCGATACCAAAATTTCGTCGAAGACTGGAGAGAGCGCATCGTCGAACCGTTGCCTAATGCGTATTCGGAAACTCGCGACATCCTAACTGCTTTTTCGCAGTTCCTACATGCGGAGGACCGACGCGAAAACGAGGCAGATGATATTGTCGCTCAGCTCGCCGGCTGCGTTCGCGACCACAACCCTATGGTAGATATTATTGATCGCATCATTTCTGAGCTAGGCGGTGGTGAAAGGCGCGGGCAACTGCTCGTAGTCTTAGACATGTGCAATGCCGCATCGAATACCTATCCATGCTATCAGAAGGCATGCGCGCGGCAGGAACGCGCTACGCAAGCACGCGATGCGACAGCGACTATATATGCCCACGGTGTGACTGCTAGAAAGGCAGCACTAAGCGAAGCATTGTCTGAGGTCGCAGATGCAGCTAATGAAATGTACGAGCGCATTCATCCAGGAGAGGGTATAGCGACGTCTTCATTGCAAGTGCGAGACGTCGGAGAAGGTTCTGTAAATCTACTTACAAGATTCCACGGGGCTGAAGAGCATCCTCTGCTGCATTACAGCGAATCGCATCTCGATACACTAGGTCTTTGCTATTTTTTCGCGTTTAGAAAGCGTGAGGCGGAAATTGAAGGTTCTTTTAGAGTGCTCGTTCTTGATGACGTGCTTCATTCTGTGGACGCGGAGCATCGAAGTAGGATCGCGCGGCTTATTCGAGACGAGTTCAGCGACCACCAGTTAATCATTACTACACATGACATTCATTTTTTTGAAGCATTACGACGCGAACTTGGAGGTGGGCACTACCAATACCTTCGCATTAACAAATGGGATATGGAGCGCGGCCCGTACGTGGGTGATCCATTGACTGATATTGACCGTGTGACAAACCGGGAATCGCGTGAAGCGATGAGTCAGGAAAATCTTGCCGCAGCGACAGGGCGGTTCTTCGAGTGGCTTCTACAGAATTCGGCCGAGGCGGCGCAAATCTCGGTCCCGATGCGGATGAAACTTGGGTATGATATTGGAGTTTTGTGGCCGCCCGTCTTGGCTCGCCTCAGAAAGCAAGCAGGTTTCATGAACACTCATCAAAGAGTACTTGACACGCTTGAGCAAAACCGGTGGGTAAGGAATGTATGTGGTGCGCATTACAACGAGGAAGCCGTAGCGCCGACCCCAAATGAAGTGATCGAGTTCGCGGAGGGCGTCGCAGATCTATATGCCGCTCTATACTGCGACGATTGCGGAGATTTTGTGCGTCGTAACCATGACCAATCGTGGGAGTGTGCAGGGCGACATCTGCGCTATAACAGATCGGCTGAATCGAGCAAGTAGCCGGGAGTCATTGGTCGCCGGGGATCATCGGTGTCAGGTCTTATCTTTTGCCGATCAAAGAGGTGAAGGTGAAGATCGGACTCCGGTCCGCCGGGAACCAGAGTCTCAGTCGCGCGTTAGCTACCCGAGTCGCTCATGAAAAAAGGACTGCCCAAAGGTAAAGGTATGCTCGTGGGGATCACTCCCATTGGCGAGGAAAAATGAAAAGTGGCAATTCCCACCTACGATAAATTGTTGAGACCGTTGTTGTCGTTGTCGACAAAAGAACGCATCACCCGCAAAACAGCGACCGTAGCGATGATCGCCGAATTCGGATTAACGCCAGAAGAAGCTCGCGAGCGGATACCAAGTGGCGCCTCGACGTACATCGCAAACCGGGCGGGGTGGGCGATGACGTTTCTGACGAAAGCCAGACTAATAGAAAAGGTCGCAAAGGCTACTTATCAAGCGACTGAATTCGGTGAGGAATTCCTAAAGCGGCACACGGATACGATAACCAATGCCGATCTGAAAGAGATCCCAGGCTGGAAAGAGGCATGGCAGTCCAAGAGGAAAAACACCGAGATAGATGGTAATGAGTCTGCAGACAGCGAGTCGACCGCAACACCAATCGAAATAATCACCCGCGAGTACGACTCGCTGCGGTCGCAACTACGGGATGAGCTACTCCAGTCAATACTTGAGCAGCCTCCAGAATTCTTTGAAAAGCTCGTCCTGGATGTGCTCGTAACTATGGGATACGGCGGGTCGCACGAGCAGGCCGCAGAACATATGGGGAGAAGCGGAGACGAAGGAATCGACGGTCGGATCAACGAGGATGCACTTGGACTTGACCAAATTCTGGTACAGGCAAAGCGGTATAGACCCGATCGCAAAATTGATCGCCAAACGGTTCAGGCCTTCATTGGATCCCTGGCGGGCCAGGGCGTAACAAAGGGTGTATTTATTACGACCAGTTCTTTCGCTGATTCTGCGGAGGAGTACGTATCGCGCGGTTCTGCGACGAAGGTTGTTTTAGTGGATGGGGATATGCTGATCGACTTGATGCTTCGACATCGAATTGGAGTCCGAACTGAACAGACTTTTGAGTTGTTCGAGATAGACCAAAATTATTTCGAAGATGATTAGAAATAGTCCGGATCCAAGAGTGCGTAGCCAATATCTAGGAACGTGATATTCCGAAAGATTGTTGATGGAACGACGCTACACTTCTCGGAAAGCTAAGGGAGAGGTTCACCAGTGGCAATATCTTCGTATCTGCTCGAGCTGGTCACCCTTGATTGTGGATATCGTTCAGCCTAGGTAGGAAAAAGGCGTGACGGATTGGGAAGCATCTTCGCTTATCGCTGCCGAATTTAGGCGCCATTTTGATAAATACTATCTCGCTGTAATTCCGCGCCTACTGAGCGAGGAAGGCAAGGTATTGGCGTCCATTTCAATGTTGACTGCCATCGAATCCCTTGCAGGGATATACGCGCCAAACGCCGGTTCAGGGCAGCGGTTTCGAGATTTCATATCCGATTATTTTCCCGAGATCTACGAACCATTCGCGATTCCGCTGTGGAAATTCCGTAACCGAATGATTCATTCTTTCAATCCGAACCCATTCTTAGTCGTATGTCACAATTCTCGTATGCATCTCAAAATGGCCGGCGACACGCCAATGCTAAACGTTGAAGATCTGTATGCGGATACGTTGACTGCGTCGCGGGCATATTTCACAGACCTATATTCCATGCCAATTCTGCAGCAGAATTTCCAGCAACGTGTCGCCCAAGACGAGGGCGGGTACTTGTTTTCTGCTCAAATTGTGGAGACCGTTTCTCCAGATAACATTGGTGTTGAATAACGCATTAAATTGGGATTCTCTACGCGCAGTCTTCGTGTCGCGACAGAACGTTAAGTTTAGAAATCATCAGTTTCAGGTCTTGCGTTTTGCCAACACCGGTTCGAACGGCGAGACCTGGCAACGATTCGTCGCAAGAAAAACGACCGAGCTAATAGACCTAATCGATTCTGGCCAAACCGGAGAGTGTGCGCCGGATATTGTACAAAGCCAGCCCGAGCACAGGTGTTAAGTCCCGCTTTTCGCCAACAAAGGAACAAAGGAATGAAGGGCAAGGCCTGACCCGGGTCCGTCGTTTAATAGTGGCGATTCTCGATTACGATATGGGGCTCTCGATCTCGCCAATCCTGCGGCTCGCCCCATTGGATAAGCTTTCCTTCGACAAAATAGAATTGGATCATTTGCGTCTCTATCTCGTCGGATTTGATGTTGTAGCCTGTTTGTTCAAATACCCAAGCGTCGATGGTTACCCCGTTTGGTGTGCTTTGCTGGCCGCCGGGGTATATATCAGGGAACTTTTCGCGTACCTCTGCGACGGAGTCACCAATTTGAATCGTCGAGAGCTTGGATGCGTGGCGCTGCTTAATCGACCCAGTTGCGCATGCCGTAAGCGCAATCAAGAGAGCAATCAGGGCGGTCAATCGCACGGTCATGGAATAATGCTATACCCACAATGTGCGCTCTACCAAGCATAGGAATTGGCCGGAGACGACCTCTCCTTCCGGATTGCCGTGTGGCCGCAAACTATCTCCTAAAGGACGTTTGGAGGAACCGCACGAACGGCGGGTGAGATCAAAGCCGAAATTTCTACCCGTTGAATCGAGCCTAAGCTTCTATAACTAGAAGCTTTCGTCGCTCCCGTTATTAGGTCTGGAATCATTTAGTTCTTCCTGTCGGGCCTGTGATAGGGCGCTGGAAACGAGGCCCGCAGGTACGGCAACTATTCCGAGTCCGACCATTAGAACAAAAAACGTAAAGAACCGGCCCCCTGCGGTAATGGGATACACGTCGCCATATCCAACGGTCGTCAAAGTAGCGAGGGCCCACCAAAGGCTGTGGAAGATGGATTTGAAGGCCTCAGGTTGGACTGGGTTTTCGAAGTAGTAAATCCCCGTAGCCGAAACGTAGAGCAAGATTACGGTCAGGAATACGTAGAGGACCATTTCCTCTCGGGCAATCTGGAAGGCTCGCTGAAACCGCGCGATGGCCTTGTTGTACCTTCCTATTTTCAGGAGCCGCAATATCCTTAGCAATCGGAAGGCACGCGCTCCTCGAAGGTCAATGCCGCCGAATCCGAGGATCAAGCTGATATAGAAAGGAGCTATTGCCAATAGATCAATCAGCCCGCCGAAGCTGAGAGTGTATTCGCGCTTAGGCTGGGCTATGTAGACGCGGAGCGCATATTCTACGGTAAATATCACCGTAACGACGATTTCCGAGATGGAGTCTGTCAGGAATTATGTGTTTGTGAGCCATACACTATCCCGGAAGGGAAGGAGTACGTATGGCAAAGAAGCAACCTTCAGCGGTTAGCGCTGAACTTTTAGACGAGCTCTTGGCGGGCCAGGACCCGGCAACGGTGCTCACCTCAGGCGGATTACTCGGAGACCTGAAGAAGGCCCTGGCAGAGCGCATGCTGAACGCGGAGATGGAAGTCCATCTCGGTAGCGAGGCGGAGCAGGAAGCCGGTAACCATCGCAACGGCAACTCCCAGAAGACCGTTCTGAGCGACGACGGCGAGCTGGTGCTGTCGATCCCTCGAGACCGTCACGGTCGATTTGACCCGGCGTTGATCGCCAAGTACCAACGCCGATTTCCCGGCTTCGATGACAAAATCATCGCACTGTACAGCCGTGGCATGAGTACCCGGGATATCCAGGCGCACGTCGGCGAGCTGTACGGCGTTTCGATATCGCCGGATCTGGTTTCCGTGGTCACCGACGCGGTCGTCGATGAAGTCCGGGCGTGGCAATCGCGGCCGCTCGAATCGACCTACGCGGTGGTGTTCTTCGACGCCCTGCGGGTCAAGATCCGCGACGAGGGGCTGGTCCGCAATAAGGCGGTGTACCTGGCCATCGGGATGCGCTGCTCGGGCCATAAGGAAGTCCTGGGGCTATGGATCGAGCAAACGGAAGGGGCTAAGTTCTGGCTGCGGGTGATGAACGAACTGCGTTCTCGCGGTCTCAACGACATGCTCATTGCCGTGGTTGACGGACTGAAGGGGTTTCCCGACGCCATCACTGCGGTCTATCCAGACGCGGTCGTTCAAACCTGTATCGTCCACCTCATCCGCAACTCGCTGGTGCTTGCGTCCTGGAAGGAGCGTAAGGCCCTCGCAGGGGCGCTTAAGCCGATCTACCAGGCCGACACGGACGAGGCCGCCGAGCAGGCGCTCAGTGCCTTCGAGCAGAGCGACTGGGGGCTGCGGTTTCCGACCATCGGGCAGAGCTGGCGGCGGCACTGGGAGCACATCATCCCGTTCTTCGCGTTTGCCGCGCCGGTTCGGAAAATCATCTACACGACGAATGCGATCGAATCGTTACACAGTGGGGTACGGAAAACGATCCGCAATAAGGGTCACTTCCCCAACGACGAGGCGGCGACTAAACTGATTTGGTTGGCGTTGCGAAACATCACGGCAAAGTGGAAGAACCCACCTATTGCCTGGTCGCAGGCGAAGACCCAGTTTGCGATCCAATTCGGCGAACGATTTAACTTGGATGACTGATTTCTAAAACGGCTCACACACAAGATATCTGACACGGCCCCGAGATGCGAAGAAAATAGATTGTCCCGGCGTCGAGACCAGGCAGGGTTTCAACGGTTAGGGTGACAATCGAGTAGATGATCAGCGCAATGATCACCCAATCAAACAGTCGACCGGGGGCAGTGTCGGTCGCATCGACAACTCGACGAATTGCGTCCCTAGTGTTCAACTTGCCTCCGTTTCATCCTTGGCGGCGCAAACAGGGCCACGTCAAGCAATCGAAATGTCACCCGCGATAGCCCAGTGTTCTTCTTTGATGATGACTATTGGGCTGCCCTGGTCTCGATAGGCCATAGCTTTCTCAATTTTTCTTCCGAAAGACTCATGTGCCCAGCTATCGGTCACATAAGTTCCCAGGACCAGATAATTCAGCGACTTTGTTACGCTCTTGGCGTTAATTCCACGCAACGCTTCTGTTGCTTCTTGGCATTGTTTCCGAGTGCCAAATGCACACGTGCCCGTGAACAAGAACGATCTGTCCTCGAAGATTATGTCCGGAGTCGGATCGTCCACTGGAAGGGTAGACGTCTTTAATAACTCTCCTATTTCGGATGAGTCACCTGAGATTCTCTTCAGAATATCGACCAGTTCAGCCGATTCGTCGGTGTCGATAACGCCGTCTTCCAAAAACGAGCTTACTTTGTCCAGTAGATTCAGAATTATCGGATTGTTGCTCGATTGACGATTCTGAATCAGCCACGACAAAAGGAATTCGGATTCTCCCTGATTTATATTCCCGTCAGCGAGTAGCCCCTTACTGAGTCCGATCAGCGTGTCGATTTGGCGGTCGTCGATATGCTTTCGATTAAACTTTCGAAACATGTCCATTTCTTACCTCTCGGGCGCACAATAGCGGGTCTCAAAGCGCTTGGGCTTACGAATCAATTCCCATGCACGAGGTCGTTCGGCTGTTCTGCCGGCATTTTGCCGCGCATCGGTAATTCTCAAACTAGGGCCGTATTTCCTCGATTATGGAGCGAGCATATCCACTGCAGGAGCACGGCCGAGAAATCGGTCCAAGGCCAAAGGGCTAGTCCTAGTTACCTCACTCAACAAATTTAGTCTAGATGGGATTGGCGCAAAAGGAGCTAGCAAGCGTTGATCCGGGGTGGCGGCCGGGCCGCTCGCGAATTCAACGCTCTCATTCTGAAGGAGAACCTGTTTGGTAAGCCGAATAATACGACGGGGCGAATTTCCTTCAGATGGTGAATTTCGAGCATTGCAGACGGCCTGTTGTTGCGCCGGGGGACTTGGATGCAGAGCATTCATTATCTGTCCGTCTTCGAACTCGCGGGTCGTCTAGTCGAAGCCGGGTACAGCGACTAGACTTGATGCTCCTATGTAGCGAACGAGCATGGCTATAGAGCTGCAGACGCGCACCTAGGAACGGACCAACTCCAGGGCAGATTAGCTAAGAATTGGGGATGCTCACCGTAGAGCGGTTCCGCAGGAACAGAAGCCTATTTTGGATGAGGAAATAGAGATGGTCGCGGAGACTCAGGATGCGGGAAGCGATTTGACTGAGGTGGAGGAGCCTGTCAAGGCTGTCCACATTGAGGTAACGGTAGCCCCCAAACTCAGCCTCGCTCTGCAGCAAAATGCGGTTCCTATCGTCCGGGAACTACGCATCCAAAACGCAACAGAGACTGACTATAGGGATCTACGTTTAACAATCAGTTCCGATCCCGGGTTTCTTGTGACTCGCACCTGGACTATTGATCGATTGAAGGCAGACCACACGGCTTCAATTAACAACGTCAAGTTAGATTTTGTCGCAACATTTCTAGAAAACCTCGAGGAAGCCGTACCTGGTCGGGTCGAAATTACCCTAACGCAAGGCGAGGTAGCAATTGCGACTTGCAGCAACGATATTCGTTTGCTCGCGAAGCATGAGTGGGGTGGTGTTTCTGACCTCCCCGAGATTATCGCAGCGTTCGTTCAACCTAATGACGCGGCTGTTGCGGTCATCCTTCGGGACGCATCGAAAGCTCTAGAAAAGGCCAATTTTCCAGCAGCTTTGGATGGTTATCAATCAGGCAATCCGCGGCGTAGTGCGTTGATTGCCAGTGCGATCTGGTCGGCGCTGGTGAAACAGGACCTTTCCTATGCAGTCAACCCAGCTAGTTTTGAACTCGAAGGACAAAAGATTCGCCTTCCCTCGGTGGTGCTGCACGATCGACTGGCCACCTGCCTCGATTTAGCATGTTTGTATGCATCTTGCCTGGAGCAGGCAGGACTACACCCACTCATATTCTTCGCCAAAGAGCATGCGTTTGTCGGCTGCTGGTTGGTCGACACGGATTTCTCCCGCGTGGCAATGGAAGACCCGCAGGCATTCCGTAAGCGCGTCGATTTAAAGGAGATGATCGCCATCGAAACAACGATGGTGACACAACGCCCGCCAGGTAAATTCAAATTCGCGGTCGCCGAAGGCCGAAAGCACCTGCAGGAAGAATCGCCGGTCATCGGGATCGACATTCACAGGTCGAGAAGTTCGAGGATACTGCCTTTATCTGATCCGAATTTCGAACGATTCTCGAAAGCCGCCGATGCCGAAGAAGTCTCTGCCGCGTTAGATATTCCGGACGATATACCGCCAGAACCGACGAACCCGGGTGCCTCCCCAGAGGAGCTGCCGCTTGATTCTGCAGAAGGGCGCTTGGCACACTGGAAGCGCAAGTTGCTCGACTTGTCGCTACGTAATCCGCTCCTTAACTATCACGCTAAGCGACGCGCGGTTACTTTCGTTGCGCCGGAACCAGGATTGTTGGAGGACAAGATCGCTGACGGCGAACGATTGCGGGTCGATTCTGTGACGAAATTGTTTGCCGCCCAGGATCCAAGAGCGCCGGAGCTGCACCTCCAGCAACGGATGGAAGAGCTCGAAAAGGAGCAAATCTTAGCCGCCCTAAATCGAAATGATTTGCTAGCAACCGAGCCCGCAGAGTCCCTGAGCGCTAACCTGGTGGAGCTGTATCGAGCGGCGCGAGCAGCTCTGCAGGAAGGTGGCGCAAATATTCTATACTTGGCCTTCGGCTTCCTCGAATGGAAAAGGGATGCAAAGGAAAGCCGCTCGCATCGCGCACCCCTAATACTGGTGCCCGTAGAGCTCAGTCGGCGCAGTGCCGTAAGCGGCTTCAAATTGAGCCTTCTAGATGACGAACCGCGGCTGAATCCGACATTGCTGCAGATGTTGTCCCAAGACTTTGAAGTCGAGTTTCCGGAGTTTAAGAATGAACTGCCAAAGGACGCTCATGGACTCGACATTGAGGGAATTTGGCGCACGATACGTCAATCGATAAAGGATATCGAAGGGTGGGAGGTCCACGAGACGGTCGTGCTTTCTACGTTCTCGTTCGCGAAGTACCTCATGTGGGTGGATCTGGAGGCCAGGACAGATCTCCTAAAGCTGAACCCAATTGTCGCCCATTTAATCGACTCACCGCGGGATCCCTTCCGGGCCGGGTTGGATCTCAGTTTCATTGACCCTGAGAAACTGGACGAGGTGGTCGAGCCCGCGGACGTATTCATGCCCCTCGAGGCGGACTCGTCGCAGATGAGCGCTGCTTTGTCGGCGGCCAGCGGCAAAGACTTCGTACTTGAAGGGCCGCCTGGGACGGGCAAGTCACAAACCATTGCTAACATCATTGGGCAGTGCCTCGCCGACGGGCGGACAGTGTTGTTCGTCGCCGAAAAGACTGCTGCACTCGAAGTGGTATATCGGAGGCTCGAAGAACTAGGTGTCGGTTCATTTTGCCTTGAACTTCATTCGCATAAAGCCAGGAAAACCCAGGTACTGCAGCAATTGGAGCACGCTTGGAACAGCCATACGGACTTCACGGCAAACTGGGCTTCGACGGCCGGACAGGTCAAGGACTATCGAGATAGGCTAAATGCCTACGTTGGGTCGCTTCACCGACGCGCAAATAACGGGTTGACGCCATTCGTGGCATTTGGAATTGCCCTTCAAAATGCAGATGTCGCCCAGGTTGAATTTTCGTGGCCGTCACCTGACATCCATGATGAACAACATCTAAACAGGCTAAAGGACATCTGTGGTCGCCTTGATGTAAATCTTCATGCTTTGGGCAAGGATGCCTTCGACGCTCTTCGATACATTGAGCGAACTGAATGGTCGCCGGCCTGGCAAACCGATCTGATACACCACAGCCAGGCCCTTGCTGACGCGGCACAAGCTTGCCGTCGTGCTATCCGTGCATTTTGTGAAAGCACCTCGATTAAACCCACCGTAGGTACCATCGAGCAGCTTCATGCGTTAGCGGAACTGGCTGGCCTGCTTCCGGAGGCTGCTAACAAGCCCTATCAATTCGCGTTCGGAAAGGAGGGTGGTGCGCTTTTACAAGATCTCAACGCTTGCGCCGAGCATATAAGCAAACACGGCGATGCTTGGAACGCGTTATCCGTTAGATTCCAACGAAATGCGGTGGAGTTACCGTTGGAAGCATTATCTGAGGAGTGGTCGGCTCTCGGGTCGAAGTGGTTTCTGCTTAAGTGGTTTGGCCGTAGGCGGATCCGTCGAATATTGGAAGCGTATTCGGAGCAAAAGTTGAAGAATGATTCGGTGATCCAGGACCTAGCAAATCTTGTTAAGGCGCGAGAGCAAGCTGATCGTATAAGTTCTGTGGAGTACTTAAAGAACATATTTCCGAGAAACTGGGACGGCCTGGATACCGATGTCGCGTTTATTAAAGAAGCTCACGATTGGGGCGCCCGCGCGCTTACGGCGCTCGGCCGACTAACCCAGACCCCGTTAGAACTCGGAGAAACGCGCACATCGCTGCAAGCTGTATTGAGTGATGGCCAGTTGTTGATTCAGTCTGGCGGTGCAATAGCGGTGGCCTGCGACCAAGTCGTGAGTGCTTTCGCGGTGTTTGAAACCACCTTGCAAGAAATTGCTCGGCTAGCAGCAACGCAAAACGAGACGTTATTCGCAGAAGATACGGAAGACTATTTGGCAAACGTGCAGGCTATTTGCGCGGCGTGGGCCGAACGCAAGACTGACTTAAGGGATTGGTGTGCATGGCGTTCAGCTTGTGAAGAGGCCGAATCGAATGGTATCGGATCAATCGCCACAGCACTGATTCGCGAGCAGTCGGTTGGCATATCTGCCGCAAAGCTCTTCGAAGTGAATTATTGCCGATGGTGGAGCGCAGCCCATGTGGAGAAACAAAAAGAGTTGCGCGAGTTTATCCCTGCGGAACATGCACGAGTGGTGGATTTGTATCGCGACGCGGACCAGGAACTTCGAGATCTAACGCGCGAGCTGATTTGCGCAAGGCTCTCTGGTTCGATACCCAGCCCCGAGTCTATTGCACCGAACTCAGAATGGACGGTATTAACACGGGAACTACAGAAGAAGGGGCGACACATGCCCCTTCGTCAGTTGGTCAGTAAGCTTCCAGACGCGCTTACGCAACTGACCCCGTGCGTAATGATGAGTCCGATGTCTATCGCGCAATACTTACCTCCGGATCGAAAACTGTTTGATTTGGTGATTTTCGATGAAGCAAGTCAAATTCCGACGTGGGACGCAATCGGGGCAATTGCTCGGGGAAAGCAGGCGGTCATAGTCGGTGATCCCAAACAGTTACCGCCCACATCATTTTTCGAGCGCCGTGATAGCGAGTATGCGGATGAAGACGTTGAGGTTGAGGATCTCGAAAGTATTCTCGACGAATGCCTAGGCGCGAATTTGCCCATGCGCCGCCTCAACTGGCACTACAGGAGCCGCTGCGAGAGCCTAATCGCGTTTTCGAATTGGCACTATTACGACGGCCGGTTAGTGACCTTTCCAGCGAACGATACGAATAAGCACTCGTTGACTTTTACCTATATCGAAGGGGCGGTATACGCGCGAGGCGGAGCACGAACCAATCAAAAAGAAGCTAAAGCCGTCGTAGACGAAATCGTAAGCTTGCTTAGTGATCCAGGGTTCGAGGAAACGATTGGCGTTGTTACGTTCAATTCACAACAAGAACGCCTGCTCGAGGACCTTTTGGACGACGCGAGGCGGAAGCACCCGGAAATTGAGCCGCATTTTTCGGACTCGACTGTTGAGCCCGTCTTCGTAAAAAATCTTGAAAGCGTACAGGGTGACGAGCGGGATAGGATGTACTTTTCGGTGACCTACGGCCCTGACATTACGGGCAAAACGTCAATGCACTTTGGCCCGATGAATCAAGCAGGCGGACCTCGACGATTGAATGTGGCTATCACCAGGGCACGTAACTCGTTGCATGTATTTTCATCCATTCGACCTGATGATATCGATCTCTCCCGGACCGCATCCGAGGGAGTCCGAGATCTAAAGCATTTCCTTGAATACGCTGAGCGTGGCCATGTGGCGTTGGGCGAAGCGGTTGACGCGCCTACCGGCGATTTCGATTCCCCGTTTGAGCAAGAAGTGGCCGAACGGCTTCGACGTGCAGGTTGGAACGTGCATGTCCAGGTGGGTGTGTCTGGATTCAGAATCGATTTGGCAATCGTCCACCCAGACGCTCCAGGCCGCTATCTAGCGGGGATTGAGTGTGACGGTGCCACGTATCACCGAGCCGCTACTGCGCGCGATAGAGATCTCTTGCGGGAGAAAATACTAATCGCAAAGGGCTGGCGTATCGAGCGGATTTGGTCGACCGACTGGTGGGTCAACTCAGGCGGCGCACTTGAAAAGGTCACGGCAGCACTCAATGTATATCTCGCGGCCGATCGGGCCTTAGCCGAAGAGAAACCGGATTCGATAGAAGAGCCAACCACAGGCGATTCAGCTCTAGCCGTTGATGTCAGCGAGCAGGCAGCGGGTGAGGTCGATGTCGACGTTCCGGAACTAGCGCCCGACCGAGTGACACAGCAAGATGAACCGCGGGAGATTGAAAGCGATCCTGATTCCGTTATAGCCGAAGGCGGAGATTCGAGCGAAACGCCTCAATCGATATTCGATGGGGACCATTTTTTTGACGCCGAGTACACCGACACACTTCGAGGGGCGCTTAGGTCAATTCTAGAAAGTCAGGCCCCGATCAGGCTTGATTCTGTGGTGCGGCAGATCGCACGACTACACGGCTTCCAGCGAGCGGGCGGGCGTATCCAGCAACGGCTCACGCGTCTGATCTCAAGCTCAGACTACAAGCGAATCAAAGAGGGCGGTCACATCTTTATCTGGCCGAAGGATAAATCACCAGAAACGTGGACAGAGTTTAGGCCCCCATCGAGCGAGCTCAGGCGGACTGCGGACGAGTTGCCATTAGCGGAGCTCGTTGCGCTCGCTCGTCAGGTTATGCCGCTCGAGCTTTCAGATGACGAGGCCATTCGCGAGATGGCTCATCGCCTCGGTTTCTCGACACTTCGGGGCGCCAGCAGAGTACGCGCAGGGAAGGCGCTGGCAATGTCCAAGGGAGATATTTCTGAGTGAAAGCGCGCCTGAACCGGACGCCCCCCGCAGCTGAGTGTCAGCGAAGCCTAATAGTGCTCAATTACAAGGCACCACCTTGCGATGCGTATCGCGCGCCCACAGCGCTTTACCGTCCGGAGTTTTGCCGTCGAGGTGCCACTTCTCGGTGACTTCGAGGCAGAACGACCCGGCGTTTTCGACCAGCGCCTCTTTATCCTCGGGGCGTGGTCCGCCGACCTGGATGTCGGGGTTCGAGGTTTCGTAGGACGGCGCGATGGTATTCGTCGCGCAGGCCGCAAGCGTCAGGGTTACACAAACAGGCAGCAGCCATCGGGTCAACGCAGTATTACTCCGTGTTCAGACAAGGATCGGTTCGACGACAGCGGCCGCCCGGTCGGTAGCCGAAGGCGCGCTGTTTCGGTCGGTAAAATTAGGCGCGGGAAGGCTACGCTTCGGCGTTGCTTTTGGCAATCCGTAGCGCCTGTTGTAGTCGGCATGACCCGGGTTGTTTTTTCCTGATTGATTTTTAAAAGCGCCGCGCGCTGAATAGCGCTCGTGGGTGACACCCGTTGGGGTTTACGAAGTCGCGCTGAAGGGAGGTATGAAACATGCGAGCGATTTGGCAGGGCGAGGTACTCGCCGACAGTGACGCCACGCGGCGGGTCGACGGCTATGACTATTTCCCGCGCGATGCCGTGCGTATGGCGCTGCTCGAAACGACACCGCGTACGGCTGACGACCTCGACTGTCCGCACGGCGTGCAGTTCTTCGACGTGGTGGTCGGCGACGAGCGCGGCGCGCGGCTGGCCTGGTCCTATGAAGCGCCGCGCGGGGCGATGGAGGCGGTCGAGGGCTGGGTCGGGTTCTGGGGCGAGGTCGAAATCGCCTGAGATCAGGCAAGCCGCCGCCGCGGCCTGCGCCGCACCACGGCGAGCAGGCCGAGCGCCGATCCGAACAGCAGCGCCGCGGGCGGGACCGGCACCACCACCGGCAGGGTGAAGATCCGCGCCTGGTCGACCCCGAGTTCGGCGATCAGCGAAAACGACGCGCTGTTCAGGTCGCCGGCAATGGTCACCATATCGGTGCCTGGCAGGTGCTCAAAGGCACGGAAGGCGAGCAGCCCGGTGGGGTAAGTGGCAAACGGATCGCCGACAATGGGATCGCTGAAATTCAGAAACGGCGTGTGGGTCTGAATGCCGAAGATGAATTCACCGGGGTCGAAAGTGACGCCGCCGGTCAGCGCAACCACGCCACCGTCCGGATCGAAATGCACAAAATAAGTGTGCACCGGCGTGCCCGCCGGCAGCGTCATCAGGACCACGGCGCTGTCGTCATGCGGACCCGGTCCAAAGGCGTTGACGTCCATCGGCACGGGCAGCACGGTCACGCCTTCGTCGAGGATGAAGATGCTGGTTGAACTTTCGGTCACGCCGTCGAGAAAAGATACCGGACTGCCGATTTCGATCATGGCGCCGGAAGTGGCGGCGATGTCGGCGGCGGCCGGCGGGATCGCGCCAAGGACCAGGGAACAGACGGCGAACGTGCCGAACCATCGCGCCAATTTACTCATTGCCGATCCCTCCCGACAGAGCGTCATTGGCCTTCGGGCTGGTTGAGCCGAAGGCAAGGCTGCTCTCCTGACTCTAGCAGTCGCGATTGCGCGCGCCAGGTCGGTACAAGGCTGCGGCCGGCGCCGCTCAATCGCAAAGGGTATGAGGATCCGCCGCCAAGCTTATGGGCCGGCGAGGAATATTCGTGGCGAGGGTCCGCGTCGGCCGGCAAACGTGGAAAATTGTTACGTCAGCGGTTCATGGTCAGGTAACCCGGCGTGATCTCGAGGCCGGCCGCGACGGCGATACGGTTGGCGCCGGCGTAAAACGCGGCCGTCGAACAGATGTACCAGATCGCTTCTTCGCTGAAGCCTTCGTCGCGCAGGCGGTCGCGTTCGGCGTCGCCGATCGATTCCGGATCGGTCAGGACCAGGACCACGAAGTCAGGCATCGCGCGGTCGCGGCTGGACGGCTACGCAAGTCGATAGTTCCGCCCGATGTATTCGGCAAACACCAGGTCGTCGCACACCCCGCGCAGGACCGCGCCGTGATGCGCGCAGCGGTGGCGCAGCCATTGGTCTGCGCGCTGACCAGCGCGATCAGTTCGTGATCGGGCGGGGTGAGGCCGGAGTCGGGCCGCATCAGTTCCAGGTACGGGGTCATGAAGGCCCGCAGGCGCTGATTGTCGGTGGCGAACAGGCGCACGAAATTGAGCGTAAACCGTATTTCTTTTCGATACCCCTGACCATCGCGGTCATCTCGTCGTCGAGGTTATGACGTTCTTCGAGATCGAGTCCGCAGATATCGCGCACGCTGTCCTCGGCGTCTGATTGGTTGAGTACCGTAGCCATGTCGCAGTCCTCCGGGTTCACTTCGAACGGGCCCGACGCATCTGCCAGGCGCTCAGACAACCGTATTCCGACCGTAAAGGGGAAACTATCCACCGCGCCGCAGGGGGCGCCACTTTGCGGGCGCGCGAGTCGCACCTGGCATCGCGCGCCTATCCATGCTTTGATCGGCGTGGTTCATGATCAGGAGACAGCACATGCCAGCCACCACCCCCGAACAGGTCAGCGAACAGCTTATCGACGCGCTGAGCCGCGGTGACATCGATACCGCTATTGCGCTGTACGAACCCGAAGCGAGCTTTGTCGGCGATGGCAAGGTCGTCAGCGGCACCGCCTCGATCCGGTCGTGCTGGAGGCCTTCGCGGCGGTCAAGCCGTGCTTCAGGTTGAGCCGAAACCGACCGTGCGCAGCGGTGATATCGCGGTGACCGGCAACCACTGGAGCCTGGCCGGCCTGGACGGCGACGGCAATCCGATCGAGATGAGCAGCAGTTCGTTCCAGGGAATTGGTCGGGTGCGGACTCGACGGCAACTGGCGCTTCGCCATCGATAACCCCGATGTCGGGTGAAGTCGCCGCCGTTGACGATCGGCTACGGGGACTATCGAACCCGATTGATTGTTTTTTTCACGGGGCGTCTGAAAAATCCGGCAACCGCGGGTCTCAAAGAGCTATCTGCGGGATTTTTGACGAAAAACAAAAAATTAACGAGGAATGTCCCCATTATCTTTTATACACCGCGGGTATGTGGTGAGGGCGGCATGGGCGAGGGGTAGTCGATTACCTGGCTGCGGATCGAGGGGCGTTGGGCAGACCAGCGCGGCGTAGTCCTTGATGCGCGGCTTGTCCGCCCACAGGTCGGCCAGGCCGAGCCACTGCATGCGATACAGGCTGATGGCCCAGACCACGTCGGCCATGCTGAACGTGGCGCCGCACAGCCACGGATCGGCGCTGGCGCCGAGCTGCTGAGATCTTCGATCAGGTCCGCAAGGACCGTGGCGCGGATGCGGCGCGCTGCCGCTCGGGTCAAAGGCGAGCGCCTTGCCGGCCTGCTCTTTGGCGATTTTGCTGCGGTAAGCGGCGACCAGGGTTTCATCGTCGCGATTGTCGTC
>CALOBG010000049.1:0-50281 GCA_942490995.1 uncultured Gammaproteobacteria bacterium | reverse complement strand
AGTGGAACGCGAGGTCATAGGCAAGCGAGCGGCAATGCGAAAGGCTCGAATATAACCCCGATCGGACCCGATTGCGCTGCACTGGTTGCGGGCCGGGCGTGAACACGGGCGCTGTAGCACTGATTAATTCTGGCGGTGCTTCTATACTGCGCCTATTCCTGACCGCGCACTGAGGCCGTCATGCAGCATGCCACGCAGATCCGCATCCTCGACGAATTGCTGGCGATGGTCGAGACCCGCACCAGCGCCGACGCCGGGCATGCGGTACGCAATCCGGCCAGTGCCTATACCGATGCCGGCCTCGCCCGCCGCGAGTGGCAGACCTTTTTCCGCAACCAACCGCAGCTCATCGGCCTGAGCGGCGACCTGCCCGAGGCCGGCAGCTATCTGACCTGCGACGATTTCGGCGTGCCGCTGCTGGTCATCCGCGATCCTGAACGCCGGCTACGTGCGTTCGTCAACGCCTGCCGCCACCGCGGCACGCGCCTGGCCGATCAGGCACGTGGCCACGCAACACGCTTCACCTGCCCGTTTCACGGCTGGACCTATGGCACCGACGGGGCGCTCGCGGCCATCACCGAAGCCGCCCAGTTCGGCGCGCTCGACCGCGCCTGCCACGGCCTCATCGAAGTGCCGGCCGTGGAACGCTACGGCATGCTGTGGGTGCACCCGCAAGCGGATGGCGTGATCGACGTCGATGCCCTGCTCGGCCCGCTCGGGCCCGAAATCGAACACTGGCAGATCGGTCGCCATATCCACAGCGGCGCCTGCACGCTCGACAAACACATGAACTGGAAACTTGCCAACGATACCTTCGGTGAGACCTATCATTTCGCGCGCCTGCACCGGAATACCCTCGGCAACCTGTTTCATGGTGACGCGCTCGCCTGCGAGGCGATCGGACGCAACCACCGCGCGGTGTTCCCGACCCGCTCGATCGCCGCGTTGCATGACAAGCCCAGGGCCCAGTGGCGCATCGACGGCGCCTCCACGGTGCTCTACTACCTGTTCCCGAATATCCAGATGACCGTTTCCGAACGCCAGATCACGCTGTTCCGGATCTACCCGCATGGCGACGACCCCGGCCACTCGCGCACTCAGGTCAGTCATTATTTCAGCGCCGAGGCGCTGGCGCTGATCGAAACCGGCACCAAAACCGTCATCGATGCCAACAATGTTTACGACCGCCAGGCGCGCGACGGCAATGCCATCGTCGCGCCCGCGGCGGCGATGGAGATCGTCAACAGCACCCTGGAACACGAAGACTTTCGTATGGCCGAATCGACCCAGGCGACGGTCGCCAGCGGCGCCCTCGACTATCTCGTCTTCGGCCGTAACGAGGTGCCGCTGCATCACTTTCACAACACCTTTCGCGCCGCCCTCGACCTGCCGCCGCTCGAACGCGCGTGAGCGGTCCGGCCCCGCGCGCCGGGGCTCGGCCGCGGCCGCGCGCGCCGCATCCGGCAACCCTCGACTGACACCGTGAGCGACCGTTTCGAAACCCTGCTGTTCGTGTGCGGCGCGCTGTGCCTGGCCGTCAGCCTGGCCCGGCACACCGCACCGCTCGGCCGTCACGCGCTGAGCGGAAAGCTGCTGGGTGGCGCCGCCCTGCTCGCCGCCATGGTGCTCGGCGGTTGCTATTTCCGCTACATGCTCGTACAGCCGCCGCAGCAATGGTTACACCTGCACGATTTTTATCACTACTACGTCGGCGCGAAGTATTACCGCGAGCTCGGTCACATGCGGTTGTATGACTGCACCCACGCCGCGTTCGCCGAACTCGGTGGCTCGGGGATCAGCGTGCCTGACGTGCCGTTTGTACGCGCCTTGGATCAGCCGCATACCATCCGCAGCGGCGCGGCGCTGGAGACGGCGGGCCGCGCCTGCCGTGAACGTTTCACGACCCCGCGCTGGGTGACGTTCAAACGCGATCTCACCACCCTGCTGGAACATGACGCCTCGAGCGCGACCTGGCGACCGATGCTGGCCGACTTCGGTAACAACTCACCGCCGAGTTGGAACGTCGTCGCCGGGCTGCTGGCCAATCTCGTGGCCCTCGATCGCGGCACCTTGATCGCACTGCCCCTGCTCGACCAGTTGCTGCTCGTAGTCCTGGTTCCGCTGCTCATCGCACGCACCCTGGGCGGCACGGTAACCCTGGCGTACCTGTTGCTGTTTTTCGCCAACCCGCTGGCCGGCTTCGGATGGACCTCGGGCAGCTACTTTCGCGCCGACTGGTTCGCCGCTCTTGTCGCCGCGCTGCTGGCGCTGCACACGCGCCGTTATGCCAGCGCCGGCGCGCTGTTCGCGATCGCCGCCGGCTGTCGCGTGTTTCCCGCCGCTTTCGCCCTCGCAGCAGTGATCGCGCTGGTTACTCAGCGACCGTTAGAGCGCGCCGCGCTGACCCGACTGATTGGCGCCGGCCTCGTCGTCGGCGCCCTGTTTGCCGCCGCCGCAACATTTTTTTACGGCTACGCGGCGTGGAGCGAATTCGTCGAGGTGGTGCGCCTGCGTATCAACCCCTACGGCAACAACTCGATCGGCCTGGTCAAGGTCGCCGCGTTTTATAACGTGATCGAGTGGCCGAGCTTCAGCGGTGGCGCCGACGCCCTGGCGGCGATGATGCACTGGTTGCAAACCGTGCGCCACGACGCCCTCGACGTGCGCGCGGTGACGCTCGCGAGCCAGGCCGCGCTGCTGCTCGCGGCCGGCCTCGCAGTGCGCCACCTGGCGGTTATGCCCGCCACCGTGGTCCTCGGCACCGTGCTGGTATTCGTACTGCTCGCGCCGTTTACCTATTACTACGTGTTTCTGGCCGCGCTCGCGCTCGCCGCGCTCGGCGCGCCGCCGACCCTGCGCGCGCCGCTGTTCCTGATCTGCGCACTCGGCGTCGCCGGCCTGCGTGTGATGTCGGTTCGTTTTCAGCTCGAGCTCGGTTTCGAACCGGGTTATTTTTCGGTGTCCTACCAGCAAAGCCGCGTTCTGCTGCTGATGCTGCTCGGTGTGCTGGCGGCGCTCGCTGTTAACGGCCTGCGCCGGCCCGCCGCCGCGCGCGCGCCGCGCGTTTTCGACGGCGCTGCGTTGGTCATGCTGGTGGCGATTCTGATCGCGGCGCTGTCGAGCCTGCGCCTGCAGCCGTACCGCAACGCCTGTTTTATCGACTTGTCCGCGCTCGGCGCCTGGCACGGCGAAAACATCGTTGCGCGCCGGCGCAGCGCCACGGCGAGCTGGCCGAGGCACGGCTACTACGAGTTCGCGTTCAACCCCGCGGCGCGCGCGGTCGATATCGAATTGTCGGCGGTGCCGTCCGGGCGCTATCGCGTCACGCTGCTGAGCAGCCATGGCGGCGGTCTCGGCGGTTTCAGCGCGGCGCTCGCCGGACATCGCACGGACATCGCGCTGCCGCCGGCGGGTAACGGCGCGATCGCGCCACTGGCCACCGAACTCGGTCGCCTGACCCTGGGGCCGGGCGCGGTACTGCGGCTGTCCGATCCGCTGCAGGCGGCGCGCGGCATCGGTGTCAGCGGGCTGGTGCTGGAACCCGTTGCAGTCCCCTAAGCGGGGCGAGCGCGCTCGGCATGGGCTAAAATGCCGGCCAAATTCTGATTCTTTACTGTCATTCGAGGATTATCGTGAGCAATTTCGAACAGCAAAAAGACAAAATCAAAACCCAGGACGGCTTTATCGCGGCACTCGATCAAAGCGGCGGCAGCACACCCAAGGCGCTCGCGATCTACGGCGTCAGCGACGACGCCTGGTCGAACGACGAAGAAATGTTCGCCGTGGTCCACGCCATGCGCACGCGCATCATTACCAGCGAGGCGTTCAACGGCGACCGCATCCTCGCCGCGATCCTGTTCGAAAACACCATGGACCGCGATATCGAGGGCCAGCCGACCGCCGACTACCTGTGGAACGTCAAACGCATCGTGCCGATCCTCAAAGTCGACAAGGGCCTGGCCGATGAGGCCGACGGCGTACAGCTCATGAAACCGATGCCGGGCCTCGCCGAACTGCTCAACAAAGCGAAAACGAAAGGCATCTTCGGCACCAAGATGCGCTCGGTGATCAAACAGGCCAGCAAATCAGGGGTCGCGGCCGTGGTCGCTCAGCAGTTCGAGGTAGGGCGTCAGATCATCGCCGCCGGACTGGTGCCGATCATCGAACCGGAAGTCGATATTCACTGCCCCGACAAGGCCGCCGCCGAAGCGCTGCTGAAACAGAACCTGCTCGCCGAACTCGACAGGCTCGGCGACGACCAGACCGTGATGCTCAAACTGACCCTGCCGGAGACGGATAATTTTTACGCCGAATGCGTCAGGCATCCGCGCGTACTCAAGGTCGTGGCCCTGTCCGGCGGCTACAGCCGCGCCGAGGCCAACGCCCGCCTCGCCCGCAACAACGGCGTCGTCGCCAGTTTTTCCCGCGCCTTGAGCGAAGGCCTGAAAGCGCAGCAAACGGACACTGATTTCAACCGCGTGCTCGATCAGTCGATTGCGGAGATCGTTGCCGCTTCAAAAACCTGAGGACGACCCTGGGTTCAGGCGCGGCAGCGTGCGCTGTAGATGGTGCAGCTCGAGCGCTGCCCGCTGTAGGGATTGGGAAACTCGACGATTTCGGCGCTGACGGCGTCAAAAACGTTTTCCAGCACGGCGCAAAAATCCGTGTCCGGAGCGTCGTTCGACCACATCGCGAATATCCCTCGCGGCACCAGGTGCCGGGCCAGGTCGGCGAGTCCCGAGCTGCTGTAGAACGCGTCGTGGCCGGTATCGAGACGGTGCCGCGGTGAGTGATCGATGTCGAGCAGCACGGCGTCGAAACGGCGCTGCGGCCGGCGCGGATCGAAACCCGCGGCGGACGCCGCGAGGGCAAAAAAATCGCCGAGGACCAACTCGCAACGCGCGTCATTGGCCAGCGCGGCGCCACCCGGCACCAGACCGCGGCGGTGCCAGTCGATGACCGGCGCCAGGGCTTCGACCACCAGCATGTCCGCAACCCGAGCAGTGGCCAGCGCCGCGCACGCGGTGTAGCCGAGCCCCAGTCCGCCGACAACGATGTTGGCAGCGCGCTGGTCGAGCAATTCGAGCGCGCGCGTGGCGAGCGCCTGTTCACCGACCGTAAACAGGCTCGACATCAGGAATTCGTCGCCGAGTTTGACCTCGTAGACGGTGACGTTGTCCAGACGCGGCTCGCGCCGGCGGCGCAGGCAGAGCTCACCGATGGCAGTGGCCTGAAAATCGAGTTCTTCGAAAGCCGCACTCATGTTGATTTCTGGTTTGCCGGAAAAAGGCCAACGCTAACAGATATACCGCCAGACATCAGCGCAGCTTGCGCAGCAAGCGTGGATAGTAGACACCCAGTGAGACCGCTCGAGCGAGGTAGTGCACCGACAGCGCCGCCCACAGGCCGTGGTTGCCGAACGGGCGCAACAGATACCAGGCCGGCACAAATACGGCCAGGGCAACGAGCATGGCGCGGCGCATCTCGACGGTGTGCGTGGCGCCGATAAAAATACCGTCGAGCTGAAACGCCCACACCCCGAGCAGCGGCGCGGCGACCACCCACGGCAGATAGACAGCCGCCGTTGCGCGCGTCGCCGGCGACACGGTCATGAGCGCGATCAGGGTGTCGCCGGCCAGCCCCAGCAGCACCGCGCTGGCCACCGCCAGAACCACCGCCCACGCCGTCGTCAGCCTCGCTGCCGCAACGAAAGCGCCGCGCGCGCCGCGGCCGCAGGCGCGCCCGACCAGCGTTTCGGCGGTATGCGCAAGACCATCGAGAACGTACGCCGCGGCCGATACAAAATTCATCAACACCGCGTTCGCAGCCAGGACCACGGCGCCGGCGCGCGCGCTTTCGGACATGAACCACACGAATACCGCCAGCAGCGACAGGGAACGGACCATGATGTCGCGGTTGACCTTGAGCATGCGACCGAGCCGCTCGGTATCGAGCGCCTCGGCCAGCGACGGCGACACGCCAAGCTCACGCAGGACACTGCGGGCCAGGACCAAGCCAACCCCAGCCGCCAGGTATTCGGCAACCAGCGTGCCGGCCGCCACGCCGCTGACCCCCCACTCGAAAACCAGCACAAACAGTGCATCGAGCGCGATGTTGCTGAGATTCAGGACGAGCTGCAGAACGAGGGCGGTACGGGTGCGCCCGAGTCCGACAAACCAGCCGAGCAGCGCGTAGTTGGCCAGCGTCGCCGGTGCGGCAAAGATACGGATAGAAAAATAATCCCCGACCAGCGCTTCGACCCGTGCCGGCGCGTCGAGCAGGGCCAGCGCCGCGGCGCCGAGCGGCCACTGCAACACAATCAGGGCGGCGCCCGCGGCTACGGCGACGAGCAGGGCGCGCAGCAGCCCGGCTGCCACGTCACGCTCGACGCCGGCACCGACGGCCTGGGCGGTCAGGCCGGTGGTACCCATACGCAGGAACCCGAACGCCCAGAACAGGAACGAAAATACCAATGCACCGAGCGCCACTGCGCCGATATTGGCCGGGTCCGGCAACTGCCCGACGACCGCGGTATCGACCATACCGAGCAGCGGCGTAGAGATGTTCGCCGCCATGATCGGCAGCGCCAGGGCGAGGATGTGGCGGTGCGCCAGGGCCGTCCCGGGATCCGCGTCGGTGGTGCGCCGTGCGTTAATCGAACGCACCCTCCGCGAGCGGGTACTGGCCGACGGTGCTTGCTATAGTAGGCGCCCCGGCAGTGCCGCCAACCAGGAGTCGACCGCGCATGGCTTTACCCGCAAACGGCAGCAAGGCGCCGCCCTTCAAGCTGCCCGATACTGAAGGCAAAACGATTTCACTCGACGACTACTCCGGCCGCTATGTGCTGCTGTGGTGGTACCCGAAAGCCGACACCCCCGGATGAACCATTGAAGGCCAGGGGTTCCGTGATCGAATCCAGGACTTCAATAACGCTGACGCGGTTGTGCTCGGGATCAGTTCCGACGCGGTTGCCGACAACAAGGCATTTCGCGAAAAATTCAGCTTCCCATACGCACTGTTGAGCGACACCGACCTTGCCGTATCACGCGCCTACGGCGCGGCGGCGGCGGATAGCGCGCGCAGCGCGCGGGTCTCGGTGCTGATCGGACCGGACGGTAACATCGCCCGCGGCTACGCGAAAGTCACGCCGGCCGAGCATGCCGAAGAAGTGCTCGCCGATCTGGCGACGCTGAGCTGAACCGAGACCCAAACCAACCAGTGACGGACGCAAACCGATGAGCGAAGAAGAAGAATACGACGGCGAAAAAACCCAGATCTGGCTGCCCGGTGGCGGCGGTGCGCCCGGGGCGGCGCCAAAACCGGCCGATGACGACAACAAGGGCACCTTGCTCAAGCCGGCCAAAGCTGCCAACCGTGCCAAAACCGAAACCGGCGCGGTCGATTTCGATATCACGTCCGATGGCAACGACGCGGCGCCGGCGGACGGCGCCGAAAGCAAGGCTGCCGCGACGGCACACGCGGCCCGTACGCGCGCCGCCGTGGCGGAGAACAGCGCCAGCTCCGGGGCCTCGTTCGGCACCGTCATCATCGTCGTTATAGTCGCCGCGATCGCCTGGTTCCTGCTTCGCTAGATCGACGAGCGAAAACGTCGTACACGGTTCATGGCGTGCAGGTTGCGCGTCCGGCCGTGCATCCGCGCACGGTCGCACTGCCCTCACGCTCGCAACGCATCGAGAAACTGCGCGACGTGGCGGTCAAATTCCGGTGCCTGCTCGACGAACGGCCAATGACCTGCGTTATCGATCATGGCCAGGCTTGCCTGCGGCAGGTGCTCGGCCAGGTAGTGGTGATACTTCGGCGGGGTGAGCGGATCCTCGGCGCCGCATAACACCAGCGTCGGCACCGGAATGGCGGCCAGGCGCGACATGAAGTCGCAGGTATCGTCGGCAATCCAATCCTTGACAATCACGTTGGGATCACAACCCGCGGTCAGCGCGCGTACCGCCGCGACGATTGTATCCGGGGTGGCGGCGGCGAAACCCTGGCGCGGATCCGCCACCGCACGCTTGTCACCGGCCGCGATTGCGCGCGCCGCGCGGATCACCGCCGGCGCCACGCGCAGCCGTGCGCCACTGTCGATCATGATCAGCGCGCTGACCAGGTCCGGATCGTAGAGTGCCAGCGCCAGGGCGATGCCGCCGCCCATCGAATGCCCGGCAACCACGCACGGCTCCCAGCCGAGCGCTCGAACCAGCCCGGCCGCGCAGGCCGCGTAGTCAGCGACGCCGCGAAAGCCACTGCCGCCGGAGCGGCCGTGACCGGGCAGATCGATGGCAACCGCCTCGTGTTGGGGTGCGAGCGCGGCGAGGTGCGCTTCGAACACCCGACCGTTGCAACCGGTACCGTGGATATACAGGATGCGTTGTCCACCCGCGCCGCTGGCCGGCCGGTGCAGGTAATGGATTTCGAGATCGTCGATAACGGTACTGGTCATCTTGCGCAGGCTGCCTGTCGGTGGGTAGCGGACCACGTTAGCGCCGTCCGCGGTCGATCGCCAGCGCGCCGCCGCGGGCCCGCATCATGCGGCCCGACACGTTAGCAGGGTGGTGAAAAACGTCGCGAGGAAGGTCGGGCGCAAGGCGCGGGCGAGACGAGGACCGGAGTTTACTGGTGTAAATGAGGCTGGCTGCCGAACCCGCAACGCCGCGCGCGGCCTGCGCAGTAGTTTTTCACCCGCCTGTTAGAATCGCGGCTTCGAAAATCTGCCCATCATCAAGGAGTTTCACGCATGAAGTGCCGCGCGGCCGTACTGCACCACATGGGCTCGACCCCACCTTATGCAACATCCCGGCCGATCACGGTCGAAGAAATCGAACTCGATCCGCCCGGTAACGGCGAAGTGCTGGTGCGCATCGCCGCGGCCGGTCTGTGTCACTCCGACCTGTCGGTCGTGAACGGCTCGCGGCCGCGCCCGCTGCCGATGGTCATCGGTCACGAAGCGGCCGGCGTGGTCGAAGCGGTCGGCCCCAACGTCACCCAGTTCGCCGCCGGCGATCACGTGGTGTTCGTGTTTGTACCGAGCTGCGGGGCCTGCGTGCCGTGCAGCGAAGGTCGTCCGGCGCTGTGCGAACCGGCCGCTGCCGCGAATGCGGCCGGCACCCTGCTCAACGGCCAGCGCCGCATCAAACTCAACGGTGAATACATCACCCACCACGTCGGCGTGTCGTGCTTCGCCGAATACGCCGTCGTCGCGCAGGGTTCACTGGTCAAAGTGCACAAGAAGCTGCCGCTCGATCACGCCGCGCTGTTTGGCTGCGCGGTGATCACCGGCGTCGGTGCGGTGGTCAACACGGCAAAAATGCGCATGGGTTCGAGCGCGGTCATCGTCGGCCTCGGCGGCACCGGCCTCGCGGCGCTGCTCGGCGCGATCGCGGCCGGCGCGAAAAAAACCGTCGGCGTCGATCTCCTCGACAGCAAGCTGGCGCTCGCCGCGGAACTCGGCTGCGACGAAATTGTACGCGCCGACGACCCCGCGGTGGTCGACAAAGTCAAAGCCCTGACCAACGGCGGCGGTGATTACGCGTTCGAATGTGTGGGTTCGGAAAAAGCCATGGAACTGGCCTATGCGCTGACCCGCCGCGGCGGCACCACCTGCTCGAGCGGCCTGTCGGATCCGAAAAGCAATTTTTCCATCCAGCACGTCAACCTGGTCGCCGAAGAGCGCACCATCAAGGGCAGTTACCTCGGCAGTTGCGTGCCGCGGCGCGATATTCCGTGCTACATCGATCTGTTCGAGTCCGGCCAACTGCCGGTTGATCGGCTGATGAGCGAACACATCACCCTCGATCAGGTCAACGAGGGTTTCGACAAGCTGGCGTCCGGTGAAACCGTGCGCCAGCTGATCATGTTCGACTGAGCAATCGACGCGCATGAACCGCTGAACAGATCCGGCCGCAGGATGCGCGGCCCGATCTATTTCGAGGTTCGTTTACACGGGTAGGCGTCGTAGAACGCGTTCTGCACGAGCGCCCCGCCCGGCATATGCAGCTTGCCGGGGTGGTGCTCCAGCCACGCGACCAGCATGGCGTTCAGCGCGGCGTCGCTGACCGCCGGCGGGATGCAGAAATGTGGGCTGGAGTAGCCCCAGTCGATCCAGCGTGTACAGCTGCGGCGCTCGTCGTCGTCGGCCGGCTCGGTACAGGCGCGGAGCAGCTCGCGCCCGCTGTAGACCTCGGCCGTGCTCGTGCCGGCCACGCCCAGCAGCAACACCGCGGCCGCCAGACACACACCCAGCTGGCGTTTGCACAAGTTCATGTCTGCAGCGGCAGCAGCGTATCCGCCAGCCAGCCGAGATCGTCGCGCCAGTCGGCGGTGGGGTCCATGGCGTCCAGCGGCCGCACCACGAATTTACTCAGTCCGGCGTCGATATGCTGGCCGATCAGGTCGGTCAGCGCCGCCGCACCGCGCGGCACGATGGCGGACAGGTCGCCGTCGCTGCGACGAACGCTGAGCGCGCTGAGCGCAGCCGGGCTCGGATCCTGTCGCGCCACCGGAATACTGATGCCGAAATGTTCGGCGTCGACCCTGCGCCCGAGCGCCGCGGCCTCAGCCGTGATGACCTCGCGCGCCGCGCCTGCCTCGGCCGGGGTCATAACCGAGGTCAGCCAGCCGTCGGCCAGGCGCGCGACCCTCGACAAGGCTGCCGGACCTTTACCGCCCAGCCAGATCTCGAGCGGCTGCTGCAGCGGGCGCGGCTCGACCGCTACGTCGTCGAAATCAAAACCGAAGCTGTGCTGGGTGACCCGTTCACCGGCCCACCAGCGCCGCAGCAGCGCGATGGTTTCATCGATCGCATCGCCGCGGTGACCGGTGCGAAAACCGAGCGCCGCACGCTCCTCAGCCGCACCCAGGCCGGGCACGAAGGACAGCAGCAGACGCCCGCCGGAGAGGCGGTCGAGCTGGGCGAGTTGCTTGGCCAGCCACAGCGGATTACGCCCCAGCGGCACGATATTGGCGCCGAGCTTCAGGCGTTTCGTCGCCGCCGCGGCGTAACTCAGCGCGATCAGCGGATCGCCGTTGGGGCCGAGCGGGATGTCGGACAGCCACACGGTGTCGAAGCCGAGCGTTTCGCAGGCCCCGAGGTAGGCGCCCAGCGCCTCGTCGCGGAGCGCGGCGGCCGGCGGGGTGACGGCAATGCGGATTTTCATGGCCGGTCATGATACCCGCTCACGGGCCTGGCCGGTCCTCAAGGATGGCCCGCGCGCGGCCGCTATTTCCTCGGTGAAGCCGTATCGTATCAACCTGCGGGAACCCTTATGACCTCGCAAAGGCTGGGCCTGGTCCTGATCGCCGGCGCGCTGTTTGCGATCGCCACCATCGGGACCATCCTGACGCTCGACATCAAGGCGCGTGACACCCATACCATTCGCGCCGACGGCGCTGCGCTCGCGCGCCTGCTGGCCGGCTTTTCCTACCAGGAACTGGCGCCCGGCGACGGCTCGCACAGCGTCATCGAAATCCTGCGCTCGCGCATCGCGCGCTCGCCGCTGGCCTATGCCGCGGTGTTCGACCATAACAACAGCCTCAGGTCCTACATCGGCAGCGCGCCTGAGGTCGGCGCCATGGCTCTCGACACCGCCGCGCTTTCCACCGGCCTCATCGAGCGAGACACGGTTGCGGCCGATGGTCAGCGGGTTATCGAATTCGTCAGCCCGCTGGTCGACGCCGGGCAGATTGCCGGCAGTATCCGCGTCGGTTTCATCAAGCCCGATTTCGGCCTGGTGCTGACCGACCTGCCGCTGCTGGCCCGCCTCGCGCTGCCGGTGTCGTTGCTCATCCCGCTGTTCTATTACGTCATGCGCCGCGAAATGCGCCCGTTGCAGACGGTCAGTGCGCGCCTCGACGAAATCGCCGCGCGCCTGTCCGATCCGATCGAGCTGCAGCCGAGCGCCGACATGCAGGGCTTCATCGGCAACTTCGAACGCTTCATGCAGGCCGCCGAAGCCCGCCAGCGTGAGGCGCAGACCCGCCAGGCCGACCTGGTCATGCAGCAGCGCCTGATCGTGTACGAAAAATCGCGGGTCGAATCATCCTTGCAGTCGATTCCGGACGGCATCATGGTGGTCGGCGAAAACGGCCAGGTTGCCTTTATCAACGACAACCTCGCCCTGCTGCTCAAGGTCACACGCGACATGGTCGTCGACAAACCGATCGCCGAATGGTGCCGCGAACCGTCGATCGCGACGTTTCTCAAGCGCCTCAACAGTGTCAACGGCCTGTGCCGGGTCGAAACCCTGGAAGTGCCGCCGGGCGCGCACTGCGACAAGGATCTCGCGATCAGCGCGGTGCCGTTGTTTTCGCCGCGCGACGCCTCGGAAACGTTTGGTTCGGTGGTGGTGTTCCGCGATATCACCACCGAGGTCCACGCCCGTTCGGCGCGCGACGATTTCGTCGCCAAGGTCGCCCATGAAATCAAGAATCCGCTCAACGTGATCAACATGCAGGCGGAAACACTGGCCGAGTTCGGCGCCGACAACGACGAACTGCGGGTTACCGCGGTCAATGTCATTCAGGACGAAGTGGAGCGACTTTCGCACATGGTCGGCGACCTGCTCAACATCACCCAGATCGAAGCCGGCAGCCTCACCATCCAGCGCTCACCGGTCAAACTGCGCGAACTGATCGAAGACGCGTTCGTCACCACCATGCGCGGTGGTGAGGCCCGCGCGATCGTGCCCCGCCTCGAACTGCCGCGCCACCTGTCGACCGTGCTGGCGGACAAGGACCTGCTGCGCCTGGCGCTGAACAATGTGCTGACCAACGCCATCAAGTACAACCGCGACGGCGGCACCGTCACCCTGCGCGCGAGCGAAAACGACGACACCGTGATCATCGAGATCAGCGACGAAGGCGTCGGCATCGCGGCGGCGGACCAGGGTCGTATCTTCGAGAAGTTTTTTCGCGCCGAAAGCAGTGAAGCACGTGCGCGCGAAGGCCACGGTCTGGGCCTGGCGCTGGCCAAGCAGGTCATCGACCTGCACTACGGCCGCATGGAGGTCGAAAGCGAACTAGGGGTCGGTACGACGTTCACGATCATGCTCGAAAAAGACATCAACCAGCTGCAGGAGGCGGTATGAGCGAAGCCGTACTGGTGGTCGACGACGAAGCCCACGTGGTCGAAGTCATGCGCACCTTCCTGCAGCGCGCAGGGTTTCAGGTCCATGCCGCGGCCAACGGTGAAGATGGCCTGCGGGTTGCCGAAACGCATCATCTCGATGCCGTGATCTCGGATTTCGAAATGCCGCGCATCGACGGGCGCGAAATGATCGAACGCCTGCTCGCCCGCCAGGGTACGGTGCCCCGGGTCCTGTTCCTGGTCACCTCGCGTACCGACAGCGACCTGCGCGATTGGGTCGAACGCACTGAGGGCGTATTTTTCGTCGAGAAGCCGGCCAGCCCGCGCCGGCTGGTGCAGAATCTGACCGCGTGCCTGCGTGGTGAGCCGCTTGAGGCGACTTCGTGAGTGTACGGATCACCTGCCCGGGACGCCTGGACGCCCTCAACGGGCTGCTCGGTGATCTGAACCTCGCCGGCACCCTGCTCTACCTGCATGACGGCCACGACGTGCTGGCCTGCAACGATGGCGCGGTCAACGCCGACGCGTTCGACGCCGCGCGCGGTCGCGCGGAGCGCGTGGCGTGGAGTGACAACAGCGGCCGGGTGTGGCGGGCGATCGGCGTTGCGCTCGGCGCCCAGAACCGGGCTGCGCGCCTGTACGTGGCGCTCGAGGCCGGACGTAACTGGGGCAACAAACTCGCCTTGCTGGCGCGCCTGGTCGAACACGACTGGCGCCAGAGCGAAAGCATCGAAAGCCTGTCGCTGGAATTGGGCAACCGTTACGAAGAACTCAACCTGCTCTACGGCGTCGATTCGTCGGCAGAGACGACGCTGGAACATCCGCTCGACAGAATCGTCGCCACCGCGATGCGACATTGCGTCGAGTTTCTGGATATCGATGCGGCCTGTGTGTGGGCGCCCGCCTACGGCCTCAAGGAGCGTGCGTATTCGGCGGTGTATGGCGCCATCGATTCGCTCTCCGCCGACGACTTCGACGACAGCTTGCTGAAACTCATGCGCACCCATCGCGCGCCGCTGGTCCTGAACGGCGCGGTCGGTGATCCGACCACGGTCCAGGGCATGAGATCACCGTGCCGGGTCGTCGCCGCGCCGATCTCCCAGGGCAGTCGCCAGGTCGCTGGCGTCATGCTCCTCAAACGCGAGTTCAAACACGGCCCGTTCACCAACAGCGATCGCCGCCTGGCGCAGGTCCTTGCCGCGGAAATCACCAAGTTCCTCGACGCCCGCTTCGACACCGTGACCGGTTTAATGAACCGCGAAGCGTTCGAAAAGTTCCAGTTCAGCGGTCCGCGCTGGCGCAACACCAGCACCGCTGCGCTCGCCTACATCGACATTGATCAGTTCAAACTGATCAATGAGGCCTGCGGTCACGAAGCCGGTGATCGCCTGCTCAACCTGACCGCCCGCCTGCTGCGCAAAACCTCGCCGGCGGGCGCGACGGTGGCGCGCCTCGGCGCCGATGAATTCGCCGTTCTCATGCCAGAGTTCAGCACCGAACAGACCCGCGAACTTGCCGCCAATACCCAGAACATGCTTAACGAGCAGCGATTCATCGAACACGACAAGTCGTTTCAAATCACCGCCAGTATCGGCGTTGCCGGACTGGACGGCGACTACGATCTGAGCCGCGCGCTGACGGAATCGGAGCTGGCCTGCCAGGCCGCCAAGGAACTCGGTGGCGCGCGCGTACGCATCTACGAAAAGGCCGACGAGGAAGTCGTCGCTCGCCACAGCGAGCTGCGTTGGGCGACCGAGATCCGCAGCGCGCTCGAAGAAAACCGCTTCGAGCTGTTCGGTCAGGCGATCTGCAGAACCGCAGACCCGGATGGCGTGCCGGCTCATTATGAAGTCCTGCTGCGAATGTACGATGAAGAAGCGACCATGGTTTCGCCGGCGATCTTTATCCCGGCGGCGGAACGCTTCGGCCTCATCGCCCGCATCGATCGTGCGGTGATGACCCAGGCTATTGCGGTGCTTGACGACTGCCGCGCGCGCGACATCGACATCAAGCTCACCATCAACCTGTCCGGCGCCTCGCTCGGCGACGAAGAATTCCGCGACTTCGCCCGCCATATCATGACTAGTTCGAACATCCAGCATGGTGCGCTCAGCTTCGAGATCACCGAAACCGCCGCGATCTCCAACATCGGCCAGGCGATGAGTTTTATCGCCGAGATGAAGGAATTCGGCTGTCGGTTCCTGCTCGACGATTTTGGCGCCGGTATGAGTTCCTATTCCTACCTGCGCCAGTTCCCGGTCGAGTACGTCAAAATCGACGGCAGCTTCGTCAAAAACATCGACAGCGATGAATTCAATCGCTCCATCGTCGAGTCCATCCACCATATCTGCCACGCCGGCGGCAAACGCACGGTCGCCGAGTTCGTGGAAAGCGACGCCATCCTTGCCGTGCTGCAGGAAATCGGTGTCGATTATGTGCAAGGCTATCGCCTCGATCGTCCGGCGCCACTGCAGGAAAAAATCGACGCGCTGGCGCCGGCAATCCGCGCCGCCGGCTGAGTCCGGGCGCGTCTCATGGCCAGCGTTGTCAAAGACCGGGTCGGCGCCGAAACGCTGATCACACCGAACAGCAGCGGCGGTCAGGACGCATTGGCCACCGTCATCGCCGGTGCGCTGGAAGACTGCCTGGCGGCCAATGAAACCCGGCTGACGGTCAACCTCGAGCGGATCAGCGGCGTCAGCGGCGAAGTCCTCGAACGTTTCCTCGACTGCCAGGAGGCGCTGACACGACGCGGCGGCGGTCTGGTCCTGCGTAATGCCAACGCTGTCGTTCGTGACGTTCTGATCGCAACCGGGCTGACCGATCTGCTGCACGACCAAGGCATCGATCACGCCGGCACCGTCGGTGCGCGGCCAGTCGACAGCACCCAGCGCCGTCGACTTGGGGATCTGCTGGTCGAATTCGGCATCGCCACGGAAGAGGTCGTGCAGGAAGTTATCGAGCAGCAGGGCAAGTCACGCAAACGCTTAGGACAAATTCTGGTGGCGCGCGGCATCGCCAGCGAACGCGACGTGCTGCGGGTGCTCGCCGCCCAGCTCCAGATCGCCTGCATCCCACTGCGCACCGGTGTCTACGACCCGCTCGCCGCGCGCCTGCTCGACGAGCAGACCTGTCTGCGTCTGCAGGTCATGCCTTTGTTCAAGCTGCGCGACGAACTCGCGTTGGCGACCAACGAACCGCTCGGTGTGCCGATCCTCGACGAGGTCGAGGAACGCACTGGCTTGCGGCCGCGTACGGTGCTGGCCGGCCGCGAAGAAATCGTACGCTGTATCCGTGAGGCCTATTCCAACAACGTTGACGTCAGCGCCCTGGTCGGGGATTTCGACAGCGATTTCGAAATCATCGACGAGAGCGCGTCGGAAGATTCCAACGCGGTCGACGTCATGGCCGCCGGCAGTCCAATCGTCAATCTTGCCAACGCCATTATTCAACGCGGCATCCGCGACCTGGTCAGTGACATCCACATCGAGCCGACCCGCGGACGTTGTCGCGTGCGCTACCGTATCGACGGCATGCTGCACGAGGCCATGAACGTCGGCATCGAAATGCATCCGGCGCTGGTTTCGCGTCTCAAGATCATGGCCAACCTCGATATCGCCGAGCGCCGCCTGCCGCAGGATGGCCGCATCCAGGTCAGCACCGCCGGGCGCGTGGTCGACCTGCGCTTCAGCTCCCTGCCGGGGATCTTCGGCGAAAAAATTGTCCTGCGCGTGCTCGATAAAAGCCGCGGCGTGGTCGACATCGATCAGCTCGGCCTGTCGGAAAGCAATCTCGACGCCTTCATCAATCTGCTCAAAAGCAGCCACGGCCTGATCCTCGTCACCGGCCCGACCGGCAGTGGCAAAACCACCAGCCTCTATGCGGCGGTCAATTACCTCAACTCGAGCGAAAAAAGCATCGTCACGATCGAGGATCCGGTTGAATACCAGATGGATTCCATCAATCAGAACCAGGTCCGCGAAAACACCGGCCTGACCTTCGCCCGCCTGCTCCGCCACGTGCTGCGCCAGGATCCGGATATCGTCATGGTCGGCGAGATCCGCGACCAGGAAACGGCCGAGATTGCGATCCAGGCCGCGCTGACCGGCCACCTTGTGCTGTCCACCCTGCATACCAACGATGCGATCGGCGCCATCACGCGCTTGATCGATATGGGCGTACAGCCATACCTGCTGTCATCCGCACTGATCGGCGCGGTCGGTCAGCGCCTGGTGCGCACCATCTGTCCGGAATGCAAGACCGAAACCACGGCGCCGCCGGAACTGGTCAAGGCCTACGGCTGGGACGAACATGCGCGCATCCGGCTTGCCTCGGGGCGCGGTTGCGAAAACTGCTACGACTCCGGTTACCGCGGGCGGATACCGTTGCACGAAGTGCTGGTCTCCGATGGCAAGCTGCAACGCTACATGTTGACCAGCCCAGGGCGCGACGAACTCGCCGCTTATATCCGCGAAGCCGGTATCCGCACCCTGTTCGACGACGGTGTCGAGCGGGTGCTGGCCGGTGAAACCACGCTCGAGGAAGTGCTGCGCGTGGCCGAACGCTCGACAGTGCCTATCGATGCCGATTGAATCCACAGCGGCGCGACCGGCGGCGGCGCCGATCACGATCAACATTCCCGGCTTCGGACCGTCCCGGCGCGTCACGGCCCGCGATCGGAAATTTTTTACCGAGCAGCTCGCGCTGATGCTCGAAACCGGATCGTCGCTGGTTGCCGCGCTGGAGCTGATGACCGCGCAGGCCAGCAGTCCGGCGCTCGCCGAAACGCTTACAGGGGTCACCGACGGGGTCAAAGACGGCGCCACCCTGGCTGCCGCGCTGGCCGCCTACCCGGAGGCTTTTCCGGGCACCTACGCGACGCTCATCAAAGCGGCCGAGGACGGTGGCTATCTCGAACGCGCCCTGCGCCACCTGCTGACCATGGAAGAGAACCGCGAGGAACTGCGTGCCACGTTGACTTCGGCGTTTACCTATCCGGCGTTTCTGATCGTGTTTTCCGTCGCCGTGGTGCTGTTTATCCTGGGCGTGGTGTTTCCCAAGTTCGCCGTGCTGTTCGAGTCCATCGCCGACCAGCTGCCGACCACCACCCTGGTGCTGATGGCCGCCAGTAATGTCATCTCCCAACACGGCGCCTGGCTGGCGCTGGCAAGTGTCGCGCTGCTCGGCGCCGCCGGCTGGTTCGCCACCCGGCCCGGCGCCAGCGCCGCCATGCATCGGGTCGCCGAACGCGTGCCGGGGGTCCGGGACCTGCTGATGCAGTTTTATCTGATCCAGTCGATGCGCATCCTGAGCCTGTCACTGGCCAACGGCGTGACCCTGGTCGAGGCGCTGCACGCCTGCCGCGGGGTCGTCGCCAGCCCCGCTTTCAACGCCTTTCTCCAGCGCGTACACCACGAAGTGACCGAGGGCAAAGGCTTTGCCGCGGGTTTCTCCGCCGGCGCCTTCGTGCCGCCCCTGGCGCGCCAGATGATCGCAACCGGCGAGGAAGCCGGGCGCCTGGAGCTGGTTACGCGGCGCATCGCCGACCATTACCAGACCCTCCTCGAACGGCGCCTGGAAATGCTTTCCAAACTGGTCGAGCCGTTGATGCTGCTGGTCATGGGTGTGGTCGTGGGGGTCATCGTCAGTTCGCTGATCCTGCCGATTTTCAAAATCTCGCGGGCCGTGCACTGATACCCGCCACGCACCTTGACTTTCGGTTAAAGCTCGACGCAATCGGGTCGATATAACTTTCACACAGCATCAAAACGCTCCTAACTGGTAGGGCATAGAGCATGAGCAAGCTATCGAATCACCGCCGCGCCATACAGCGCGGATTTACCCTGGTCGAATTACTGATCGTGGTCATCATCCTCGCTATCCTCGCGGCCATCGTGGTACCGCAGTTCAGCGCCGCGACCGACGACGCCAAGCTGTCGTCGCTGGATACCACACTCGCCAATATGCGCGCGTCCATCGACCTGTATTACCAACAGCACGGCGTCTACCCCGGCGACCTGACCTCGATCGGAACGGCCTGCGCGGCCGGCCCGTCCGGTACCACCGGTACCGGTGCCGCCGACCTCGAAGCCGCTTTCCTCGACCAGATGTCGTTTTTCAGCAACGCCGCCGGGGAGTCCTGCACCAAGAGCGACACGGCGTTCAAGTACGGCCCCTATCTCAAGAAACGCGTGCTGCCAAAAAACCCCTTCACCGACAGCAACACGGTGACGATGTCGACCGCCGGTGCGCTGGGTATGGTTTCCGTGGTCACCAACGGCGGCTGGAAATACGATACCGCCACCGGCCAGTTCATCGCCGATCATACAAGCTACGACGACCGCTAAGCCGGACCGGCTGATTCTGCTCGCAGCCGGGATCGTCACCATGAGCAGCGCCGGCGGATTTACGCTGCTCGAACTGGTCCTGGTCCTGACCATCGTCGGATTGATCGCGGCCGTCGCGGCGCCCCAGCTCGGCAGCACCGACCCGGCGGCCGCCGATGTGGCCGCCGCAGAAGTTGCCCGCGCTCTGCGCTTCACCCGTGCCGAAGCGCTGCGCACGGGCACCCCCCACGGGGTACGCTTGCAGCCAGACCTGGAACGCCTGCAGGCGTTTCGCCTCGACACCGCGACGACGCCGCCGACCGTGATCTACGACGTCATCGACCCGCTTAATAAACGACCCTACACCCTCGATCTGGCCACCAACAGCGCGACCGCACGAGTTGACCTCACGAGCACGGCGACGACATTCTCGAGCACCTGTGTACCCGGCGATCTGATTGCGTTCGACCACAACGGCGTGCCGCGTTGCACCGACCCGATGACCAGCCGCTTGACCGCGGCGACGATCGCGCTGGTGCATCGCCGTGCAAGTCGCACCATCACCGTGACGCCGTACAGCGGACGGGTGAGCGCACCATGAGCCTGGCCCGCCTGCTCCGCGCCCTGGCAAAAGCCGGCGCTGAACGCGCCCGGCCGGCACCGGCGGCGATCACAACCAGGGCCGACGCCAAAGCGCCGGCACTACGCCTGCCCTCCGCCGTGACCGCGGGCGCGCACCGCAAGCGTCAACGGTCGGACGCGGAGCAGGGTTTCTCCTATGTTGAAGTGCTGGTTGCACTGGTCCTGATCGCGACCAGCCTGGTGCCGGCGCTGAACGCGCTGAGCGCGGGGGTCAGGAGTACCGGCGTCCAGGGAGAGCAGGTACTGCGACGCACCCACCTGCGCCGGCAACTGGAAACCGTCCTCGCCCAGCCTTACACCAATCTCGTCACCGCCGCGGCGGCGGCCGGCTCCGGCAGCGTCGCAAGCAGCTATTCCGAAAGCGTCGGCAGCGCCAACCGTACGTTGATCTACCTCGCCCACTTCGACGCTGACAACGCCGATGGCGACAACAATCCGCACACCGGCGGCGAGGCCGACATCCTCTGGGTGCGCGCCGTAGTCGAAGGTACGCGCGATGAACTGCAGACCCTGGCTTCGCCGTGAAGCATGCCGCGCGCGCGGCTTTACCCTGCTCGAGCTGCTGATCGCCCTGGCGATCGGCTCGCTGCTGTTGTTGTCGTTGTTCGGCGTGGTCAATTCGGCGACCACTGCGGCGCGCGTCGCACGCGGCGACGGTGGCGTTCACGAGTCCCTGCGGTTTGCCCTGGCACGTATGACGACCATGGTCGGCACCGCGCGTGGCCTGGTTCTGCCACTGACCGATAACCCGGCGACGAACTGGCCGGAGAATCTACGCGAACAGACCATTCCCGCCAGCCCCCCTGTCGGCAGCAGCACGTTCGCCAGTGCGGTACTCGCGGTCCTGGTTCCCGCTGCCCAGGATCTCGATCTCAACAACATCCCCGACGCCGACAATGACGGCGACGGACGCCTCGATGAAGACCTCGCCAGCGATGCCAATCGTGACGGCAAGCCCGGCCTCATCGGTATCGACGACGACGGCGATGGCAGTGTCGATGAAGGCGGCTTAGGTTCCTGGGGCGACGACGACGAGGACGGCGCCATCGACGAAGACCGCCACGTTCCTGCCGGCATCGACGAGGACGGCGACGGCAGCTTCGACGAAGATCCGATCTCGGATCACGATCTCAATCTCGTGCCGGGACGCGCCGGGGTCGACGACGACGGCGACGGGAGCATCGATGAAGGCGGCTTTTTCGACTCCTGGAACGACGACGAGGACGGCGCGTTCGATGAAGACTGGCTCGACGTGGTGGTTTATTACCTCAACGGCGCCGATCTGATCGAGCGCCTGCCGGTGCCGTGGGACGCCAGCGGCGGCGGCGGGATCACCGGCGCCGACTTCGTTGAAACCGTGCTCGCGAACAATGTCACCCGCTTCCGTGTTGAACGTCCGGCGACCACTGTGGGCCAGCCGATCCTGATCGACGTTGTGCTCGAGCTGCGCGCGCCTGCCAGCGGCGAAACGGTCAGCGGCCACGTTCAGGTCCGCGTCGGCGGTGCGTTGTAATGTTCACCATGCGCCACCACGGCGACGGTTTCATCCTGCTGCCCGTCACCCTTGCTTTGATCGTGATCGCGGCCGTGGCCCTGATGCTAAATATCAGTGCGCCCGGCGAACTGGCCCTGAGCAGCGCCGAGGCCGACAGTGACAGCGCACGTTACGCGGCCGAGGCCGGGCTGCAGCATGGCCGCTGGCTGCTCAGTCAGAGCGCCTGCACGCAACCTGCCGACGTCGGCGGCGGCGCCCTGAACGGGGCGAACTACGCCGTGACCTTCACCAGCGACGCCAGTGGCACAGTCACTACGACCACGCTGCCGGCGACGGCCGATACCTACCTTGCCGAGGACGCGCCGGCCACCAACTACGGCAGCGACGCCCTCCTTCAGGCGCAGGCCGTTACCGGCAGCCAACGGGTGGCGACGCTGCGTTTCGACCTCAGCACCATCCCCACCGGCACGCGCGTGGTTTCCGCGGCCCTGCGTCTGCGCGTCATCGATCCCGACATCAACGTCAGCCAGACCCTGCATCGCGTCACCGCCGACTGGACGGAAGCGGGCGCGACCTGGAACGATCTGGCCACCGACTTTGAAAGCACCGTGCAAAGCACCGTACCCGGCACACTTACGGCAGCCGCGTACGTCGACATCGACATCACCGAGCTGACGCAATCGTGGGTCAATGGCACGCTGCCCAACTACGGCGTGATGATCAGACCGGCGCCGACCAGCGATGTCGCGCAATACGCCAGCCGCGATCACGGCACCACCGCGCACCACCCGCAACTTGTTGTCCGCACCACCAGCGGCGCGCCGGCGACGACGGCCGCCATCAACGCCACGGCCACCAGCGCCCTGGGTGCGACGCGCACCATCAACCGCGCGGATCTCATCCCGCTGCGCGCGCCGCGGCGAACCGTCACCGTGCAGCCCGATGCTGCGGCTATGGCCGATGCGTGGATCACCGCAGCGAAGACCGACTGGAACTACGGCGCGCACCCCTGGATCCGCGTTAATGAAGGCGGCGGTCCGCAGCGCGGCATGTTGCGCTTCGAAACCGGCAACCTGGTGCCGCCCGGTGCGACGGTGACGCGCGCAACGCTGCACCTGTTCGCCGACACGCTCGGCGGTACGCTCGGAGTTTACGGCGTTACCCGCGGCTGGCTTGAAGGCACCTGTGGTGGCGGCTGCAGCGGCCAGTTCGTGAGCTGGGCGACCTACGATGGCACGAACAACTGGACGAACCCCGGGGCCGATGTCGATGCGGTCGCCACCGTCATCAAGGGTCCGGGCGCGAGCTATGCCTGGCACGATTTCGACATCACACCACTGGCTGCGGCCTGGGTCTCCGGCGCGCGCCAGAATTATGGGGTACAGTTGCGCAGCGTTGGTGGCATTGGTTTGTTTTACAGTTCAGATCAAGGCAATCCCGCGCTCGCGCCAAAGCTGACGCTGGAGTACACCTGCGCCTGCGGCGAGGCCTGTGTACCGCCGCAGGGCAGTGGCAAGCTGCTGCTGGTGGTGGGCGACTCCAGTAATCCGAGCGCCGCCGACCAGGCCCTCCTGTCGCGCCTGACGAGCTGGGGCTACAGCGTCACCCTGATTGGCGCCAGCGCCGGACAGACTGGTTTCGACAATGCCGCGGACGCCAACGACGTGGCCTACGTCAGCGAATCGGTGTCGGCCTCGGCGCTCGGTACGAAGCTGCGCGATACCGCGATCGGCGTGGTCCTGGAGAAAGCCGCGCTGGTCGACGACTTCGCTATCGCCAGCGGCGCGAACAACCCGGTCGGCAGTGCGATCAACCTGACATCGACCCCGCATTACATCAGCGCGCCGTTTGCTGCCGGCGGCCTGCCCGTGCAGAACGCCGCCACCGCCTTGCTCGCCACCAGCGGCACCCTCGCCGGCGGCGCGGTGCCGCTGGCGACGGTTGGCGGCGCCAGCGCGCTGGTCACCGTCGACAGCGGCCAGCCGCTGACCAGTGGCAACCCCGCCGCCGCCCGGCGCGTGGTGTTGCAGGTGGGTGGTAACCGGGACACCAACTGGGCCTACGCCAACGCCAACGGTCAGCTGCTGGCCAGCCGCGCGCTGGCCTGGGCTGGAGGCAACCAGACCTGCACGCCGCAGAGCCTCGCGGTGCGGATCAGTAACGGCAACGACGATGCTGAAGAGGATCGCGAGACCGATCCGGGCAACATGTATCTCGACAGCAGCGACCTCGAGTTGATCGACGAGGCCAATGGCGACGGCCACCAGCTCGTCGGCCTGCGCTTCCCGAGCCTGGCGATCGCGCCCGGCGCGACTATTAATGACGCCTGGCTGGACTTCACCGTCGACGAAACCGACAGTGTCGCAACCGCGCTCAACATCAAGGTCGAGGCCAGCGACAACGCCGCCGGATTCGTGGATAGCGACAACAACATCAGCAGCCGTACCCCGACCGGGACGGTGATTGGCTGGGACCCGGTGCCGGCCTGGTCCACGGTTGGTGCGGTGCATACCTCGCCCGACATCGGCGCGCTGGTGCAGGACGTCGTCGACCGTCCTGGCTGGGCGGCCGGCAATGCGATGGCGTTCATGATCAGCGGCACCGGCGAGCGTACCGCCGAAGCGTTCGAAGGCGACAGCGCCCACGCGCCCTTGTTGCGCGTGAACTATTGCGGCGACGTGGTGACGAGCACGGAACTGCTCATGGTCGTCATCAACCCGACCAGTCTGACCAGCCAGGAAGCGACGAAGAAAACGCTGCTCGAGTCGTGGGGCTACACGGTCAATCTGATCGACGTCAATGACTCGCAGGCCGCCTTCGACAGCGCCGCGGCCGCGAACGCGCTGGCCTTCATTTCCGAGGATATCGCTTCCGGCGAACTCGGCACCAAGCTTACGGCCGCACCGATCGGCGTCGTCACCGAAGAAGACAACCTCACCGACGAATTCGGCTTGTCGTCGACTTTCAACTGGGCTTCCGGCGCAACCCTCAATGTTGTCGACAACACCCATTACATCACCCTGCCGTTCGGCGGTGGCCCGGTGACGATCGCCAGCACCACCATCTCGCTGGCCGAGCTGGGCGGCACACTGGCGGCCGGCCTTGCCCGACTCGCCAACAACAGTGCAAGTCCCGCGTTGGTGGCGGTCGAGAGTGGCGATACGCTGGTCGGCGGTGGCAGTGCTGCCGGCCGCCGTGTGCTCCTACCTTGGGGCGGCGACGCCATGGATGTCGCGACCTTGAGCGGCGATGGCCTGACCCTGTTCCGTCGCGCCCTGGAATGGGCAGCCGGCGCCACAGCCGGGACAGTGGACGGCCCGGTCGCGCATTGGACCTTGAACGAAACCAGCGGCACGCTTGCGGCCGACAGCGACAGCGGCCACGACGGTACCTTGAATGGCGGCGCCTGGGCCAGCGGTATCCTCGCCGGCGGCCTGAGCCTGAACGGTAGTTCGCAGTATGTCAGCGTGCCGGACGACAACGCGCTCGACCTGATCAGCGGCATGACTCTGATGGGCTGGATCTACAAAAACAGCCTGTCCGGCTACGACCTGGTGTTCAACAAAGGCGATGCCGGCAACGACTGGAACTATTATCTGGGCACGAACGGCGACGAACTCGTGTTCGGTTTCTACAACGGCGGCTACGTCGAGTTCAATACCCCGAGCACCAACCTCACGACCGGCGCCTGGCACCACGTCGCGGCAACGTTTGACAATGCCAGCGACAGCGTGCGTCTGTATGTCGACGGTACTGAGGCCTACAGTGGAAGCACCACGGCCACCCCTCTGGTGAACGGTGGCCAGCTCTACATCGGTCGCAGCCAGGGTGGCGCGTGGTTCGACGGCAAGCTCGATGACCTGCGCATTCTGAACTACGCATTGAGTGCGGCCGACATCGCCAGCCTGGCGGCACGGCATGTGACCTACCATGGATTTACCGAGAGCATGGACGGTGGTAGCACGACCCAGATCGTGATCAACAAACCGGCCGGCACCACCACCGGCGATCTGCTGATCGCGGCTGTCGCCACCGACGGCAACACCAGCGCGACCTTAAGCGCACCGGCCGGGTGGACCTTGATCGATCGCTCCAACCAGGGCGGTGAGGTATCCCTGGGTGTGTGGTGGAAAATTGCGGGCGGTTCCGAACCCGCCAGTTTCACCTTCACCTGGAGCGGCGGAGAAGAAGTCTACGGCTGGATCATGCGCTTCAGCGGCGCCCATCCGACCAGCCCCGTCCACATCGCCGCCAGCGGCGGCGGCAACGTATCAAACCCGACGAGCCCGGCGGTAGTGACGAGCATCAACAATGCCCTGATCCTGCGCCTGGGCGGGTTCGATCACAACGATATCAACACCGACAGCCCGGGCCTGTCCGGCCATACCGCCATTACCATGGACAAGTCGGGCAATGGCGGTTCCGCAAGCTCTGGCGGCGCCGGCTACGTCGAGCAAAGCGCGCCGGGTGACAGCGGCACCTCAACGTTTACACTCACCGGTTCCGAACAATACCGCGCCGTCACCATCGGCATCGCTCCACAGTAAACGGGGACATTCCTGGTGTCCGAAACCAGGTCGGCGCACCTTTGGGACTTTATCCCGGTGCTGCATCAGCGTTTGGCGCTGATCGCGCTTGTCGAGCGATTCGTCGGCAGCATAGGCTGCAATCATGCCAAGGACGGCGCGAGCATCGGTGGGAGGAGTCTGCTACCACGTCATCAATCGTGGTAATCGCCATGAGGAGGTGTTCCTCAGCGCTGCCGACTACCTCCGCTTTCTGAACCTGATGGCGCAGGCGCGTGCCCGGCTGTCGATGCGGGTGCTCACCTATTGCCTGATGCCGAATCATTTTCACCTGCTGCTGCGGCCGTATGGCGACGGCGATTTGAGCCGTTGGATGCATTGGCTCCTGACCACCCACGTGCGCCGGCATCACCGCTGCCATGGTACTGACGGGCGCATCTGGCAGGGCCGTTTCAAAGCGTTTCCGGTCGCCGAGGATCGCTATCTGACCTCCGTCGCCCGCTACATCGAGCGTAACCCGGTGCGCGCGAGCCTGGTCACCGAGGCTGGCGCATGGTCATGGTCGAGTCTGAATCTCGCGCCCACCGTGCGCGAATCGAACCTGCTCGACCTGCTACCCGAAGCCTGTGCGCCGCAATGGCACGAATACGTCAACACGCCGCAATCGTCAGCAGAAATCGCCGCGTTGCGCGAATGCACGGCCCGCAACCGTCCGTATGGCCCGGCGCGCTGGCAGCGCGATATCGCCGCCCGGCTCGGACTCGAATCAAGCCTGCGTCGCCCCGGGCGGCCGGCAAAAAAATCTCGTTGACCTTCTGCCGTCGCGGTTGGCTGCCGCAATGGCGCGGCCAGCATCGGCTGGCGACCTGGTCAGGAATGTCCCCGTTTCCGCGTTGACCCTGTTCTCGCGTGTGCGCGCTCCACCATCGTTTGGGCAGAAACCAGGAATGTCCCCGTTTCTGAGGACTGTGGATAACTCAAATTGAGGGTTGCCGCCGCTTTTGACTGTCGTTGGCTCAAGCCGGTTGGCTTGGGGGCCGCTAGAAGCGGTAACACCCCTCACCCGTGGGCGCCGAGGCCGACACATGGACGCAAAACAACTTGTCAGTGATGGACTGCAGCTGGTCACGCTGCCGGATGTTTATCTGCGCGTGAAAGCGGTCCTCGAGGACCCGCGCTCGAGCGCGGCGGACATGGCGTCCGCGATCGAAACCGATCCGGCCGTGACGGCACGCCTGCTGCGCATGGCCAACAGTTCGTTCTTCGGCTTTGCCGCGACCATCAGTAGTGTGTCGCGCGCGGTCAGCATGCTCGGCACCGTCCAGGTCCACGACATGGTGCTGGCCACCAGCCTCGCCCAGACCTTCGCCGGCGTCGAAAGCGAAGCGCTCAACGTTGCGCGGTTCTGGCGCAACAGCGTGCGCCGCGCGGTCGGCGCCAAGGTCCTGGCCGGAGCCTGCAATGTGCTTGACGGCGAACGGGTGTTCCTGGCCGGGCTGCTGTCGCAAATTGGCGAAATGGTGCTGGCGCTGCGCGCGCCCGACGAGCTGCAGCAATCCTACCTCGCCGCCGCGGCCGAACAACTGCCGCTGGCGCAGGTGCAGCGACGCCAGTTCGGCTGCGATTATGCCGAGGTCGGGGCCGAACTGCTGGCCGCCTGGCAGCTACCCGCATCGCTCGAACAGACCGTGCGCTTTCATACCGAACCGCGGCGCGCGGTCGATTTCCCGCTCGAAACCGCGATCGTGCATTTCGCCGCCGTCCTGGTCGGCGCCGACGCCGAACGCCTCGACGAGGCCGCGGTCGCCCTGACCGGGCTGGTGGCCGCCGAACTCGAGGAAATCCCGGCCCAGATCGAGCGCGACGCCATCGAGGTGTTTGCCCTGCTGCACGGCCCGGCCGGCAAGGACGCCCAGCGCAAAAGCGCCTGAACCGCCCCGGAAAATAACCGGCCAAGGCCTCCCAGCCCCTGTAAAGATCGCGCCCACGCGACCGCTAACCTAGCCATAAGAATCAAATGATCCGCTAGGGAGCAATCGTGGCCTCACTCTTAGATGCATTCCGACATGCCTGGTCCGCCACGAATTTCGACCGCGACGACCTGTCGGCCTATGCCAGCACCCACCTGATCGACGAAGTGCGCGCCGGCGTCCGCGCCATGAGCGCCCTGCTCGCCGCATTGGTGCTGCTCGCCCTGATCGCCCAGTCCACGCTCGGGCTCGATGGCTACTACCTTTACGCCTACGGCCTGGTCGCCGCGCTCAGCGTGCATATCTTTATCGCCGCCGGCCAGGTCCATGAGGTGCGCGGCCTGTACCTGCTCGGCATGGCGCTGCTGGTGATCTCGGCGACCGCGCTGGTATTCGTCGCGCATCGCACCGGCAATATCAGTCCGCTGCTGCTCGGCAACGTGCTGCTGCTGTTCGTCGTCATCCCGATGGTGCCGTGGGGCCTGCGCGAAGCAAGCATCGTAACCGCCACCATCTGGCTGCTGCTGACGTCCTCGACGCTCGGCGTTGCGGCGCGCTTCGGCGCCGATGCCCTGACCCTGCTGCAGATGTTCATGTTTACCACCGCGCTGGCCAGCCTGGCGGTGGTGGCACGCGCGGTGGTGGTGCGCAAGGTGAACTCACCGCCCGCCACGACCTCGAAGAAGCGCGCGAAGATCTCATTCGCCTGAGCAACGTCGACCCGCTGACCGGCGCGTGGAACCGCCGCTACCTCGATCATGCCTTCGATGACCTCAGAAGCCGCTTCGCCGAGGTGGCCGCGGAATTCAACTTCGTGCTGTTCGACCTCGATGATTTCAAGGTGCTTAACGATACCTATGGACACGCCAGTGGCGATCGGGTGCTGCAATGTTTCGCCGATGCCCTGCGTACTCATATCGGCGACAACGGCCACGTGGTGCGACTCGGTGGCGACGAATTCTGCGCGGTGTTCATCGGCGACACACCGAACGAGTTGCTCGATCGGGCGATTGCGGACGCCCGCACGCGGGTGCTGAAGCTGAAGGGCCTGGCGGAGGCCGGGTTCGGGGTCAGTCGCGGTTGCACCCGCGCGCCGCTGGGCGCGCCGATCAGCGTGCCGGCGCTGTACCGTAACGCCGACAGAAACATGTATGAGGTCAAACCGTCGCGCGCCGGACGCGAGCCCAGCCATAACGCCGTCGATTTCGAGGATACCGGGTCATGGATGTTGGCGCAGCGCTGAGATCGGTCTCGAGCCGGCTGCCCGCGTCGCTCGCGCGGCACGCCGTGACCGGGCCGATAGGGGTCGATTTCGGCACCGAGCGGGTCAACATCGTGCAGGTCTCGCGCGCCGATCACGGCTGCGTGGTGCGCGCCGCGACCTCGCTGGCCTATGACAGCGGCCGCGAAGAACTGCTGCAGTCCAGTACCGAACTGCGTCGCCTGATCCGGGCCGGCCTCGGCGAACGTCCGTTCCGCGGCCACAAGGCCGTCGCCTCGGTGCCACCGTCGATGGTCGATATGCTGGTGATCAACTACCGCTGCGACAACGCCGCCGACGAGGTCGCGGCGATCGTGCGCGCCACCGAAGAACGGATTGGCGATTCGATAGGCTCGCGGGTGGTCGACTACCTGCCGATCTCCGGCGCCAGCGATGACCACGACCGCTCGGCGCTCGTCGCGGTGGCCAAACACGACAACATCCTCGGCTATCTCGACGCGCTGCGCGGCTGCGGCCTCGACGTCTCGGCCCTGGAAGTCGGGCCGGTCGCGATCCAGCGTCTGATCGCGGAAATCGACGATGGCGCCGACGGCACGGTCATGGCGATCACCTTCGGCACCGTCAAAAGCTATGTCACCGTGCTGTCCGCCGGCGAACTGCTCATCGATCGCGAAATCGATTTCGGGACCCACGGCATCGTCAGCAAACTGGTCGAAACCCTCGATTGTGACAAGGCCGAGGCCCTCGATCTCATCGAACGTCACGGCCTGACCCTGAGTGACGCACGTAATCGTCGCGAAGATCACGATGACCCGTCGATCGCGATCAAAGGCGCGCTGACCGAAATCGTCAAACCGCAGTTCGTGGCGCTGGCCCGCGACATCATGCGCGTGCGTGACTACGCCGTGGCGGAAACCCGGACCGGCAACGGTCGCTCGCGGATCTACGCGTTCGGCAGTCTCGCGCGCTGGCCGAACGCGGATCGGTTGCTGTCCCAGTTGTGCGGCATCGAAATCGCCAGCATCAATCCGTTCTACGGCCTGAACGTTGCCGACAATGCGATTGAAGTCGGTGACATCGGCCCGATCTGCGGCGTCGCTGTCGCCACCGGCCTGGCGCTGCGCGGGATCAGCTGAAATGGGCGTGGCGACCATCGACCTGATCCCGACCACCTACCGCGAAGAGATCCACGCGCGGCGCGTATTGAAATGGTATGTGCCGGTGTTCCTGACCCTGCTCTGCGGGATCGGCGGCGCGCGCATTGTACTCGGGCTTGAGCGCGCCGCACTCGAGGGCGATCTGGAAGCGCTGCACGCCGATATCAGTTTCGACGCCGAGCAGCAACGCCGTTTCGATGAGCTCGCGGTTGTGCGCGACACCCTGCAGCGCCGCCTCGGCGTCCTCGACAGTCTGCGCGGCGGCCTGCCTGCCGACCGTATGTTCGCCGCCATCGACCAGGCCGCGAACGAAGACACCTGGTTCCGGCGCTGGACGTTCCGGCGCAGCGGCGAAGTCGTGCGCCAGGCGCCGGAGGCGGTCCATACCGGCTATCTGATCGTCATCGCGCCGGCCGGCGCGGGCGGCGAAGAACAGGCCTGGCGCCTCGACACCCACATGGAGATCAGCGGCAGCGCGCTCGACCATTCCGCTATCGCCCGTTTCGTCGAACGCCTGCAGCATCACGCCGATATCGCCGACGCGCGCATCCTGCGTACCAGCTCGCGGCGTGAAGGCCAGCACGAGATCATCGATTTCGACCTCGCGGTCAGCGTCAGCAGCGGCGAGGCCTGAATCATGAAAGGGCCGATGATCACCGCCCAGCTACCGCTACGCAGCCTGTACGTGGTGCTGGCGATGCTGTTTGTACTGTGTGCGGTCGCCGGGTACCTGTACGTGCTGAAGCAACCGCTAGGCGAGCTTGCCGCACTGGATGACCAGCTATTCGAAACGCGCCGCGCGCGACCGATGGATACGCCGGCGGCCGATCGCATTGCTACGGTCGAAGCCGAAATTCTTGAGCTGCGCGCGCGTCTCGGCGGCGGCGCGCCGGATCTGGCGCCGAACGAAATGGTCGCCTTCGTCATCGGTCAACTGGATGTGCTCGCGCGTGCGCGGCGGATCCAGCTCGTCAGCGTCGAACCGGGCGCCACCACCCAGGTTTTCGAGTTCGACGAGATCCCGTTTCACATTGAAGTGGTGGGCGGCTACTTCGGCCTGGTCGAGTGGCTGCAGGAAGCGGAAAACACCCTCGGACCGATGGTGATCAAGTCATTCGACATCGAACCGGTAGCGTCAACCGAGGCGCGCCGCATGCGCTTGACGATGGTCTCCTATCGCGGCGACGAGGGCGAGGCATGAACGCCGTCGGTGCCGTTCTTCTCGCCCTGCTGGCGGGCAGCTCGCCGCTGCTGGCCGCGCAAACCGCAGCAATACCCGGACGCGATCCGTTTCAGAAGCCCGAACTCGAGCTGGTCCTGGCGCCGGAACCGGAAGCGGAACTGAGTGCGGAGGTCGCACCGAGCGAACCAACCGAATTGCCGGAGCTGCGTGCGATCCTGCATTCGCCGCGCACCACGCTGGTCAATCTTGACGGCAAACTCGTGGCGATTGGCGGCAAATACCAGGATTACCGGGTCGCCGCCGCTGGTGAACGCGATGTCGTGCTGCTACTCGGCGATGACACTTATGTCGTCTCCATCGATACCCGCAAGAAGGACAAAGAACATGTGCGCCAGCTTTATTAGGCGCGCAACCACGCTTTGCGTCGCGCTGCTCGCGCTCGGCTGCGGCGCCGTTGCCGCCGCGGGCGGCAATATCACGCTGTCGGTGCGCAACGCCGATATCGCCGAAGTGTTCGAAATGCTTTCGCTGGAAGGCAAAGCCAACATCCTCATGAACAGCGCCGTCAGTGGCGATGTGTCGGTTAATCTGTATGACGTCAGCATCGATCAGGCGGTACGCACGGTTGCCGCCGCGGGCGGCTTCGCCGTCGAGCTCGATGGTGGGACCTATTACATCGTGGCCTACGATGCGGTCGGCAAGGACATCGTCGGCGGCTCGACCCAGGTCAGAAGTTTCCGGGTCCAGTACAGCGATTCGAATGTGGTCGCGGAGATCCTCAAGAACCACCTGTCCCGCTACGGCAAAATCACCGCCCTTCCGGAGCGCAAGCTGCTGATCGTCGAAGATCTGCCGGACTTTCTCAACCGCCTCGACCACATCATCGCTGAACTCGATCAACAGCCGACCCAGATCCTGATCGAGGCGCGCATTCTCGAGATTTCGCTTGATTCCAGCGACACCTACGGCGTCGACTGGCTGAAATTGTTCGATTCCCGCGACGGCGGCGGTCGGTACGGCATCCAGGGATTTGCCTCGACGACCGCGCCCGGCCTGTTCTTTTCGCTGTTCAACTCCGACATCGAGGCGGTGCTCAACACGCTGTCGAGCAAGGGTCGCGTGCAGACCTTGTCGACACCGAAGCTGCTGGCGCTCGAGCACCAGGAAGCAGAGGTCGTGATCGGTGAGGAAATCGGCTACCGCGTGACAACGACCATCAACCAGATCAGCACCGAATCGGTCGAGTTTCTCGAAACGGGCGTGATCATGCGCGTCAGTTCATACGTCGATCGCGACGGTCGCATCATGATGGAGATCCATCCCGAGGTCAGCACCGCCACCGTCACTCTCGACGGCGTGCCGAGCAAAAAATCGACCGAGGTCACAACCCAGTTGCTGGCCAACGATGGTGAAACGATTTTCATCGGCGGGCTGATCCGCAACACCACCAGCAAGCGTCGCGACGGCGTGCCGTACATCAGCGACATCCCGCTGCTCGGCAAACTGTTTGGATCCGGCGAAGAGCTGCTGCTCAAGACCGAAACCGTGGTCCTGATCACGCCGCGCATCGTCCATCCGCAGCGCATGGCGGCCGAGGACAAGCGCGAGAAAGCCGACCGCCTGTTCGACGAACTCGAACGCCGTACCCGCGCCGCCGACAAGCGCCTGGGCGACAATGCCATGGGTGAGGAATCGCCGACCGCGCCGGCTGCACCGGCCGCACCCGCACCGGCTCCGGCAACTGACGATGGCGACGACGGCGGCGAAGTGGCGGCGGAATTCGCCGACAGTCACCGTGACGCCGTGGTCCCGGTGGCAGTCCCCTGCGAAGCGCGTGGCCCGGCGTTCGCGGTCCAGGATTGCGCGCCGCCACTGTCGCTCAACGTACGCGGTCTCCTGAAAGGATTTCAGTAGCCGCGGCCTCGCCAACCCTGCCGCTGCGTTATGCTTGTCCGCTCGGAACTTTGGGCGGGAGCACAACATGTCACGCGGTCATGCACTGGTAACCGGCGCACTCGGCGGGCTCGGTACCGCAATTACCGAAATTCTTCTCGAACGCGGCTACGATGTGATCGCCTGCGACCGCCGCGGCGACGATGCGCCGGCGTGGCTGGCGCAGTTCAAGGACGCCGGTCAGCGGCTGCAGTTTCACGCCTTTGACGTGCGCGATTTTGCGCAGACCCAGCTGTTGCGCGATCGGCTTGCGGCGGCCGGGGTGCACGTCGCCTACCTCGTCAACAACGCCGGGATTGCCAACAGCGTGCCGCCCTGGGAAATGGAGCCGCGCGCTTTTGACCGCGTGATCCAGGTCAGTCTATATGGCAGCTACAACCTGTCGCGCAGCTTCTGTGAAGCGATGCGCGCCGACGGTTTCGGTCGCATCGTAAATTTCGCCTCGCTGGCCGCCTACGAACCCGATTCCGGGATGGGCGCTTATGCCGCCGCCAAGGCCGGCGTCATCGGTTACACCCACTCGCTGGCGACCGATCTCGGCCCGGCCGGGGTGACGGTCAACGCCATCGCGCCGGGCCTGATCTGGCACGACCGGCTACGGCCGACGTTCACCGACGCCGAGCGCGGTGTGATGAGTCAGAACAATCCGCTCGGACGCGAAGGCGTGCCGCGTGAGATCGCCGAAACGGTCGCCTTCCTGTTGTCCGATGGCGCTGCCTACATCACCGGGCAGACTATCCACGTCAATGGCGGGGCGTATATGACCTGAGCGCGGTGGTGGCCTGCGGTGCACCTGCCGCGGCCGCGAAAGCCGCCGACGTTCATCCTGTTATCTGTTTGTACAACCCTGAGCTTTGGAGACCGAGCACGTGAGCATGTTAGACAACAAAACTATTCTGGTTACCGGCGGCAGTACCGGTATCGGCCGCGCCACCGCCGGCATCCTGGCCGCTGAAGGCGCGCGGGTCGTGATCGCCGATGTCCAGGACGACGAAGGCGCCAATACGGTTGCGACGATTACGGCCGCGGGCGGCACCGCCGAGTATCACCATGTCGACGTCGGCGACTACCAGCAGGTCGAAGCCATGATCGCGGCCGTGGTCAAACAGCACGGGCGCCTCGACGGGGCGTTCAACAACGCCGGCATCGAGGGTCCCACCGCCAAGATCCTCGACGTTTCGATGGCCGACTGGGACCGCGTCATTCGCGTCAACCTGACCGGCGTGTTCATCTGCATGAAATGCGAAATCGAACAGATGACGAAACAGGACGGCGGCGGCAGTATCGTCAGCACCGCCTCGGCCGCGGGCCTGGTCGGCATTCCCGGTGCGCCAAGCTACAACGCCTCCAAGCACGGCGTGGTGGGCTTAACCAAAACCGTTGCGCTCGAATACGCATCGCGCGGGATCCGCGTCAATGCGGTGTGTCCCGGCTTTATCGAAACTCCGATGCTGAACCGCGTCACCGATGCCAGCGTCAAGATCCGCGACCAGCTGATCGGCGCCGTGCCGATGCGCCGTGTCGCCCAGGCTTCAGAAATCGGCGACGCCGTGGCGTGGCTGATGTCGGACAAATCAAGCTACGTCACCGGCGTCGCCCTGCCCGTCGACGGCGGCTGGGTCGCGCAATAAGACAATAACGGGGACATTCCTGATTACAAAGTTTTCCACAGGCGCCTGAGAATGCGCCGAGGAAAATCGACTGCGCCCCTGATTCGCGGAGGTTAAACGGAGAATGTCCCCATTAAAAGTTATCCACAATAATGGCTGGCCGGATGGCGGTTCGGCGAGGAGGAAATAGGGTGGCAGGAGAATATCAACTCGCGCAGCGGTGTCTCGAGCAGGCTTTCGCGGCCGTGGACGCTGACCCGGCGCTGTATGCGGATACGTTTGAAGAAGCGTTGCTCAGAACGCTGTTGAAACGGATGCTCGAAACCCGTTCGGCAAAAAACCTGCAGAGCCTGATCGACTTTCAGCTCGAAGCGGCGGGCGAGTCCGAGTTCGTGATCACGCGCGGATCATGACGCGCGTTCGAATTCGACCAGCTCGACGCCCTCGGTGACCTGTTCGCCGGCGGCGAAGTAGAACGCTTTCAGTTCGCCGTCGGCCGGCGCACAGATGGTGTGCTCCATTTTCATCGCTTCAAGAACCAGCAGGCGATCACCTTTCTTCACCGGTCCGCATTCGGCCAGCAACGCGATCACTTTGCCGGGCATCGGCGCCAGCAGGCCGGCCGCACCTTCCTCACCTTCGCCGCTGAGCTCGAGCGCGTCGACCCACTGCAATGGCCAGCTGCGACCGTTAAAAAACACGTGCCGACGTTCCGCCGTGGCGATCACCACCGCGGTGAAGGCATGGTCTTCGAGGACCACGGTCAGTTCGTCGCCGCGGCGGGCGCTGACCGCGGCAAAGGTTGTGGTGCCGTCGAGGTCGAGGACATAACCGTCGCCGCGCGCCGTGGCGGTCACCACTTTTTCTTCGTCACCGAGACGCAGGGTCACGCGCCGGTATCCGTCGCCGTTCAGGCGCCAGTCATCGAGTCGGCACCAGGGATTGGCTGCCTCGCCGATCGCCGCACTGCGGGCCTGCTCGGTAACGCTTTCGAGCTCGGCCTCGGCCAGCGCCGCGATCAGCCACACTGCGCGCGGTGCGGCGGCGTCCGGTGGAAACAGGCAGGCCTGTTCGCGCTCGATCAGCGCGGTGTCGAGATCGGCCATGGCGAAGGATGGCGAGGCGACCAGGCGGGCGAGGAACTCGACGTTGTTGGCCACCCCGACAATGCGGAAATCGGCCAGCGCGGTACGCATGCGGGTCAGTGCCGCGTCGCGATCCGGGCCCCAGACGATCAGCTTGGCGATCATGGGATCGTAATGCGGCGAGATCACATCGCCCTGTTCCACGCCGGTATCGATGCGCACGCCGGCAATTTCCTCGGGCGGCGCGAGATGCACGAGCGTGCCGGTCGCGGGCAGAAAGCCGGCGTCCGGATCTTCGGCGTAGACGCGGGCTTCGATCGCGTGACCGTTCAACGTCAGCTCATCCTGCGCCAGCGGCAACGGCTCGCCGTCGGCCACCCGTAGCTGCCACTCGACCAGATCCAGGCCGCTGATCATTTCGCTGACCGGATGTTCGACCTGCAGCCGCGTGTTCATTTCCATGAAATAGAAACTGCCGTCCTGGTTAGCGATGAACTCCACCGTACCCGCACCGACATAGCCGACCGCACGCGCGGCATCGACCGCCGCTTGACCCATCGCTGCGCGGCGGTCCGCGGTCATCCCCGGCGCCGGCGCCTCCTCGAGGACTTTCTGGTGACGACGCTGAACCGAGCAATCGCGCTCAAACACGTGCAGCACGTTGCCGTGGCTGTCGCCGAACACCTGGATCTCGATGTGGCGCGGCTTGAGCACATATTTTTCGATCAGGACATGGTCATCACCAAACGCACCGGCGGCCTCGCGACGACACGATTCCAGCGCGTCAGCGAAATCTCCCGCGCCGTCGACCCGGCGCATGCCTTTGCCACCACCGCCGGCGCTGGCCTTGATCAGGACCGGGTAACCGATCGCGTCGGCCTCGGCTTTCAGAAACGCCGGATCCTGATTGTCACCGTGGTAACCAGGGGTCAACGGCACGCCCGCTTCGCCCATCAGGGCCTTGGCCGCCGACTTGCTGCCCATTGCCCGGATCGCGCTCGCCGGCGGACCGATAAAAGCGATCCCGGCCGCCGCGCAGGCGTCGGCGAAATCGGCGTTTTCAGACAGGAACCCGTAGCCGGGGTGGATCGCCTCGGCGCCGGTCACGCGCGCGGCCTCGAGAATTTTTTCGGCCACGAGGTAAGACTCGCGCGCCGCCGCCGGTCCGATCAACAGCGCTTCGTCGGCCATGCGTACGTGGCGCGCACCGGCATCGGCTTCGGAATACACCGCCACCGTGGCGATGCCCATGCGGCGCGCGGTTTTAATTACCCGGCAGGCGATTTCGCCGCGGTTCGCAATCAGGATCTTGGAAAACATGCGCGGCGTCTCCTACATGCGGAACAGGCCGAACCGGGTTTCCGGGATCGGCGCGTTGAGGGTGGACCACAGGGATAAGCCCAGCGTGCGGCGGGTTTGCGCCGGGTCGATAACGCCGTCATCCCACAAGCGTGCGGTCGCGTAATAAGGGTGGCCCTGGTCTTCATACTGTTCGCGGATGGGCGCCTTGAAGGCCGCTTCCTCGTCGGCCGACCAGCTCCCGCCGCCGGCCTCGATGCCATCGCGACGCACGGTCGCCAGCACCGCCGCGGCCTGGTCGCCGCCCATTACGCTGATGCGTGAATTCGGCCACATCCACAGGTAGCGCGGCGAGTAGGCGCGCCCACACATGCCGTAGTTGCCGGCGCCGAAGCTGCCGCCGATGATGAGGGTGATTTTCGGTACCTGCGCGGTCGCGACCGCGGTCACCAGCTTGGCGCCGTCTTTGGCGATACCACCGTTTTCGTATTTCCGTCCGACCATGAAGCCGGTGATGTTCTGCAGGAACAGCAGCGGCACCTTGCGCTGCGCGCACAGCTCGATGAAATGCGCGCCTTTCTGCGCCGATTCGCTGAACAGGATGCCGTTGTTGGCGAGGATGCCGACCGGCACGCCATACAGATGCGCGAAACCGGTGACCAGGGTCGATCCATAGCGGGCCTTGAACTCGTCAAAGCGTGAACCATCGACCACGCGCGCGATGATCTCACGTACGTCGTAGGGTTTACGCGTGTCGGTCGGCAACACGCCGTAAATTTCTTCCGCATCGTAGAGCGGTTCCTCGACCGCCTGTACGGCCACCGAGTCGGGCCGCTTGCGATTGAGGTTGGCGACGATGTGGCGCGCGATTGCGAGTGCGTGACTGTCGTTGTCGGCGAGGTGATCGGCAACCCCGGACAGGCGCGTGTGAACGTCGCCGCCGCCGAGGTCTTCGGCGCTGACCACTTCACCGGTCGCGGCCTTGACCAGCGGCGGACCGCCGAGAAAAATCGTGCCCTGGTCCTTGACGATAATGGTGTCATCGCTCATCGCCGGCACGTAGGCGCCGCCGGCGGTGCACGAACCCATCACCACCGCGATCTGCGGAATGCCGAGCGCGCTCATATTGGCCTGGTTGTAAAAAATGCGCCCGAAATGATCGCGGTCGGGAAACACTTCGTCCTGTTTGGGCAGAAAGGCGCCGCCGGAATCGACCAGGTAAACGCAGGGCAGCCGATTTTCGCGCGCGATCTCCTGCGCGCGCAGGTGTTTCTTCACCGTCATCGGATAATAGGTACCACCCTTGACGGTCGCGTCGTTGGCGATGATCAGGCACTCGGTGTTGGCGACCCGCCCGATCCCGGCGATCATGCCGGCCGCCGGCGCATCGCCGTCGTACATGTCCCACGCCGCGAGCTGACCGATCTCGAGAAATGGCGTGCCCGGGTCGAGGAGCTGGTTGACGCGTTCGCGCGGCAGCAATTTGCCGCGGGCAAGGTGCTTCTCGCGCGCTTTTTCACCTCCGCCGGCAGCGACCGTCGCGGCCTTCTCGCGCAGGTCCTGCACGAGCTGACGCATATGTGCGACATTGTCGCGAAACGCTTCAGTGCGTGGATTGATGGCGGACTTGATCACGTTCATCGCTAGGGTCTCCGGCCTGCTTCAGGCGCGGCGCGGGCCGCGGCGGGTCGGCCGGGCACGCGCGGTTTTCGAGAGTGAATTGGTAGGTGGCGCCGGTTATTCGGTGTCGGCAAACAGCTCGCGCCCGATCAGCATACGGCGGATCTCCGAGGTCCCGGCGCCGATCTCGTAAAGCTTGGCGTCACGCCACAAACGCCCGGTCGCGTATTCGTTGATATAGCCGTTGCCGCCGAGGGTCTGGATCGCCTCGCCGGCCATCCAGGTCGCTTTCTCGGCCGCGTACAGGATCGCACCGGCGGCGTCCTTGCGCAGCGCGCGCGCATGATCGCCGGCATCGCAGGCGCGACCGACGGTATACACATAGGCGCGGCAGGCCTGCCAGGTGGTGTACATGTCGGCGAGCTTGCCCTGCATAAGCTGGAATTCGCCGATCGGCTGACCGAACTGTTCTCGCTCATGGACATACGGCAGCACCACGTCCATGCACGCCGACATGATGCCGAGCGGCCCGGCCGACAACACCGCGCGCTCGTAGTCGAGGCCCGACATCAATATGCGCACGCCGTCGCCTTCCTTGCCGAGCACGTTTTCGACCGGCACTTCGCAGTCGTCAAAAAAGATCGGCCAGGTGTTCGAGCCGCGCATGCCAAGCTTGTCGAGCTTGCTACCTTTACTGAAGCCGGCGAAGGCCTTCTCGATGATGAAGGCGGTGATGCCGCGCGGCCCGGCGTCGGCATCCGTGCGCGCGTAGACTACCAGCGTATCGGCGTCGCCGCCGTTCGTGATCCACATCTTCGAACCGTTGAGGACATAACAATCGCCCTTGCGTTCGGCTTTCAATTTCATGCTGACGACATCGGAACCGGCGTTCGGTTCGCTCATGGCCAGCGCACCGACGTGTTCGCCGGACACCAGCTTCGGCAGGTAACGTTGTTTCTGATCGTCATTGCCGTTGCGGTGGATCTGGTTGACGCACAGGTTCGAATGCGCGCCGTATGACAATCCGACCGCGGCCGAGGCGCGCGAGATCTCTTCCATCGCAACAATGTGGGCGAGATAGCCGAGGTCGGCGCCACCATAGGACTCGCCGACCGTAATGCCGTGCACCCCGAGATCGCCGAGCTTGCGCCACAGGGCCGGTGGAAACTCGTTGTCGCGATCGATGGCCTCGGCCAACGGCGCGATCTCCTTGGCCGCAAACTGCGCCACCGACTCTCGCAACATGTCGGCCGTGTCACCGAGACCGAAACTCATACCGGGTAGATTGGCCATCAGATCCCCTCCCCTGAATTATTGCGACCGTGCAGGCATGGCCGTAACGAAACTGCACTGACACGGCCCTGAGTAGCTTCAGGGTAGTCGCACATGGACCGCAAGGGGCGCCACCGAGGTTGCAAATCGTGCCAATCGATCTGAGACTTGGAGCTATGCAGCGCAGCCCCGAACGACCTCCGCCAGCCCCCACCGATCGCGACAAACCGCGTGCAGCGACGCCGATCGCCTTTGTCCACGCGATCGTGGCCGGCTACCGGCGCTACGGCATGGATCCCGCCGCCGCACTGGCCAAAGCGGCAATCACACCGGCGCTGCTGAAGCGGCGCGACGCGCATATCACCGCGGCGCAGATGGAAACCGTGTCGGAAGCCGCCATGCGCGAACTCGACGACGAGGCACTGGGCTGGTTTTCGCGGCGCCTGCCGTGGGGCTCCTACGGCATGCTGTGCCGCGCCTCGCTGAGCGCACCGGATCTGGGACTGGCCCTGCGGCGCTGGTGCCGGCATCACCGCCTGCTGACCGACGATGTTGAACTCGAACTGCAACGCGACGGCGAGCTTGCAACCCTCAGCATCGCCACCGCGACCAAGCTTGGCGCGATGCGTGAATTCTGCCTGGTCACGCTGCTGCGCTACGTGCACGGCTTTGCCTGCTGGGCAATCGACTCGCGCATCCCGCTGGTAGCGATCGAGTTTCCGTTCAAGGCCCCCGCGCACCGCGCCGTCTATCCGCTGATTTTCCCCGGACCCACAACTTTTGGCGCGACCACGGCGAGCTTCCGATTTGATGTCAGCTACCTGGCGCTGCCGCTGGTACGCGACGAAGCGGCGCTGTCGACCATGCTCAAACGGGCGCTGCCGCTGACCGTGTTGCAGTATCGTCGCGACCGTCTGTTGATCCGCCGCGCGCGAGAGGTCCTGGCCGCCCATCCCGATCAGGTCCGGGACGCCGCGACGCTCGCCTACCATCTGAACATTTCGACGCGTACCCTGTACCGACAGCTACGCGAAGCCGGCGCGAGCCTGCAGCAGTTGAAGGATGAAGCGCGCCGCGAACGCGCCGTCCACTTGTTGCAACGCTCCTCGCGCCCAATCAAACAGATTGCCCACGCGGCCGGGTTCGAAAACGAAAAAAGTTTCGCCCGCGCGTTTCGCGCCTGGACCGGGCGCACGCCGAGCGATTTCCGGCGCCGGGCGAAACCCTGAACACGACTTTTACACGGGAGAAACGATGATGCAGATCCTGGCTATCGTGTGGCATCCGAACGCCGCCTGGGAGGCGCTGGACGAGGGCAAACGCCTCGCCTACCTGCGCTCGCTCGACGACTATATAAACCAGGGGCGCGCGGCCGGGGTGGTGGTGCTGGGCTGGAGTCCGATCGACGCTACGCTACCGAAAGCGCCTCGCGAAGGCTTTATTGGCGTGTTCGGCCTGGCCGACGCGGCGCAGGTCCACGCATTCGAAAAAGTGGTTGTCGAAGCCGACTGGTACACCTACTTCGACTCCACCAATATCAGTATCGCGCTGGACGGCGCGACCGAAGCCGAACCGCATCGCGTTTACGCGCGCATGCTTGGGGTGGCGACCGAGGCTGACCAGACACTGGAATAGCACCATGCCCCAGTCAGCGGCGAGCGACGATCCGGCGCAGGCTTTGCGCGCCCTGGTTGCCGAGTTACGCAGCGAACTTGAGCGCGACGACCCGGCCGCCGATGCCGAGATATTCGAAACCCACATCTCGATTGTCCTGCTGGCCGGTGACTGCGCCTACAAGTTCAAGAAACCGGTCGACTTCGGTTTTCTCGACTTCACCACCCTCGAACAGCGCCGGCACTACTGCGACCGCGAGGTGGAACTCAATCGGCGTACGGCGCCCGAACTGTATCTCGGCGTGGTTGCCGTGGCGCGCTCGAACGCGGGCCTGCGCGTGAGCGAGGCCGGAGACGCGCTCGAATACGCCGTCAAGATGCGCCGCTTCGATAACGCCGCGCGCCTGGATCGATTGCTTGAGGCAGAGCAGTTCGACGAAGGGGACGCTCGGCAACTGGCCACCGCCATCGCGACGTTTCATGCCCGCAGCGCAGTCGCCGACGCCGGCAGCCCGTACGGTACGCCGGCGCGGACTCGTGCGCAGATCCTCGATGCGTTCGTTGCGCTTCGCGATCGAGGCGGCATCGACAGCCTCGAGATCCAGACCGGTCAGCTCATCACCGACCTCGAGCCGGCCATCGCCGCGCGCAAGGCAGCCGGCCACGTGCGCCGCTGCCACGGCGATCTGCACCTGAGTAACATCATTCGTCACGGCGGCGACTACCTGCCGTTCGACTGCATCGAGTTCAGCGACGACCTGAGCTGGATCGACACCGCCAGCGACATTGCGTTTCTGATCATGGATCTCGATAACCGCGACAGGTCGTCGCTCGCCAACCGGTTTCTGAATCGCTATCTCGAACTCAGCGGTGATTTCGAAGCCTGCGCCGTGCTGCGTCTGTACACGCTGTATCGCACCCTGGTGCGGGCCAAGGTCGGGGCCCTGGCCGAGGACAGCGAGGGGGAAACGGCGGCCGCCAGACGCGACCGTCATCTCGACCTGGCCGGCCGTTACCTCGCTCCGCGCACACCGCCGGCGCTGATCATCACCCACGGTCTTTCCGGCAGCGGCAAATCGACGGTTGCGGCTGCGCTGGCAGACGCCGCCGGCTATATTCACGTCCGTTCGGACCTGGAACGTCGGCGTCTGGCCGGCCTGGCGATGACGGCGCGCAGCGGCAGTGCGCCCGGCGCCGGGCTGTACACGCCGGAACACAACGAAGCGACTTATCGTCGGCTGCTTGCCATCGCCGCTGGCGTAGTCACAGCCGGCCTGACGGTGATCATCGACGCGACGTTTCTCGAACATGCCCGACGCCAGGCATTCAGCGCGCTGGCAACCCGGCTTGAGGTACCGTTCGTCATTCTGGATTGCGCGGCGCCCGCTGCGGTGCTGCGTGAACGGATTGTGCAGCGCGAGCGCGAAGGCGTCGATCCTTCGGAGGCGACCCTGGCGGTACTCGAACGCCAGATCGAGACTCGCGATCCGCTCGACACATTCGAGCGCGGCTTAAGCATCGAGGTCAGCGGCGAATCCGTCGCCACGCTGCTGGTCGGCGCCGTGGCCCGACATGGCGGACGCCTAGCAGGCTGGTGAAAAGCTACTGCGGAGGTCGTGCGCGGCGTTGCGGACTCACCTGCGGTCCTCATTTACACCAGTAAACTCCGGTCCTCGTCTCGCCCGCGCCTTGCGCCCGACCTTCCTCGCGACGTTTTTCACCAGCCTGCAGCAGGCCAGGTGAAAAGCTACTGCGGAGGTCGTGCGCGGCGTTGCGGACTCACCTGCGGTCCTCATTTACACCAGTAAACTCCGGTCCTCGTCTCGCCCGCGCCTTGCGCCCGACCTTCCTCGCGACGCTTTTCACCACCCTGCTAGACGAGCAGCACCTTGGCACCGCGAATTCGCCCGTTGCGTAATTCGATGAGGGCGCGGTTGGCATCCTCGAGGGCGTAAGTTTCGATTTCCGCGCGGATCGGGATCGCCGCGGCAATGCGCAGAAATTCATCGATATCGCGCGCGGTGATGTTCGCCACCGATTTGATTTCGCGCTCCATCCACAGATGTTCGTGGTAACTCAGGCGCTGCAGGTAATCCTGATCGCGCGACTCCTTGCGGATCGCGTTGATCACCAGCCGCCCGCCCGGCTTGAGATTTTTCATCGCTTCGACCACCGGTTTCCAGGCCGGCGTGGTATCAATAATCGCGTCGCACCCCTGCGGCGCCATGGCCTCGGTGTCGCCAACCCAGTCGGCGCCCTGCGTGGTGGCGAACTCGCGCACCTCGGCATCGCGCGCAAACACCATGATCGGGCTGTGCGGGAAGCGGTGCCGGGCGAGTTGCAGGACCAGGTGCGCCGAGCCACCGAAACCGGTCAGACCGAGGGTGCCGCCGTCGACGAGACCGCTCAGCGTCAGTGCGCGGTAACCGATCGCGCCGGCACATAACAGTGGCGCCGCGGCGGCGGCGGAAAATTGCTCGGGGATCGCATACACGTAATCGGCGTGGGCGAGCATGTATTCGGCGTAGCCGCCGTGGCGGTCGCGGCCGGTGGCAACGAATTCCGGCGCCAGGTTTTCGTCGCGCTGACCGTTCGAGGCATAGATCCAACCGACGCCGACGCGCTCACCGCCGCGCCAGCGCTGCACGTCAGCACCCACCGCGTCCACCACGCCGACAACTTCGTGGCCGGGTACCAGCGGCAGTCGCGGCGGTGGCGTACGGCCTTCAATGATGTCGAGTTCGGTATGGCAGACGCCGCAGGCGAGCACCTTGAGCCGGATCTCGCCCGGCCCGGGCCGCGGCAGTGGCCACTGTTCAAGGTCGAGCGGTACGCCGCCGGCACCGATAGCGCCAAGCCTGTTCAGCACCATCGCTTTCATGGTCACGGCCTCCGCGTGCGTGACGCGGGAGCGCCGGACATGACCGCTGTAATGCCATTCGGCGACTTCAAACTGTGCGAGGGGAAGATCGGGATCCTTCGAGTCACCCTGAGTTTAGAGATCGGTCCTGCGTTCGGCAGCCACAGCGCTGGAATGGCGGCGGGGTTTTTACTCGATTCACCGCGGAACCTCATCCCTTCGGAGCAGCAGCCGGTCCCCGCATTCCCTAAATACCGCCTGCAGGCAGTTGACGCTTGCGCCCGGTGCACACCAGCAGCGCCGACGCCAACAACGGCAATGCCGGTGGAATGGGCACCATCACGGCGGGGCTCGGCGACCACTCCGCCCAGACCTGATCGTTCGTCGGCGTGAAGTCCAGAGTGGTTTCCGTGACGTCCATCGTGAATGATTGCTGCACGTCGGGATTGCCACTCAGCGGGTCGAAATTGAGTGCCCGGGTGCCTACAACAATGTCGTCACCCGGCGGATTCGGAGCACGTCGCACCGGACTCAGAATGCCGCAGAGGAAGTTTGACTCGCATCCAAAGGTGCGCTCCGGATCAGAATCGAAACTCCCTTCGATCGAGTTCACCAGAACCTGCGCGAACAACAAATATGCCGAAGCTAACTTTTCCAAATAATTAACATTACCTGGTATCGCTTCATTTAAACCCTTAAAGCCTACAATGGCCAATTTATAGTTTTTCTGGGTCATCCGTAATTCGTAATTCAATTTTCACAATCATGTCTTTGGGGTTCGCAATTAAGTATTTTTTGTATTCTTCTGCGGTAGCAGACAATTTCCATCTTTAACATTTTTCGAGCCAATAATAAGCGCGAATCATCTTCGGAAATAAAAGACAAAAAAGGCCAATAAAAGGGCGACTAAACTTGTTTTAGCTATAAATAAAATTCCGATTTTCCCCATACCTCCAGATAAGTTTAACCTAAATCAGTCAACAAAAAAAGCCTTTTCTTTATATAAATGGCTCTTTTTTTGAGGGAATTATACATACTTTGAATATCATCATACCTCGGTTTTGCCAAGTGCATTGGCCCCACCATAAATGGATCCGTTGGAATCGGGGTATTGATCATTTGCCAATTATTACTATTAGCATAAGTCGTAAAATATTTAATCCATCCTTAACCGACATATTTGTTTCAACCGATTTCAATAGTGGGAGCAATAAATAACTAAAAGAATTACTTCCTTCTTGTTGCAATTTTCGCATAAAGGATAATAATACTTTTTCCTGACGTTTCTGGGCCATGGCGGTTCACTCCAGGAAGGTTTGGGTTCAAAAACATTAAAATGTTTTTTTGGGACAATTTCTGTTGCCCAGCTGTTATCCCCATTGAAACGTGGCTGACACCCATCTACTTCTACCAACAGTCCGTCAATACCATATAAAAATTCTGTTACATTATTAATATTCAAGTTGAATATATAAGGCAAAGGACGTCCTATAATTCTTTGTACGACTTCTCTCGTCAATTCTGGTCCTGCAAGAACCATGGACTGATCCAGGCGAAAGACACCATTGATATAATCACCCACATAAATATAGGGCGATAAATTCATGAGTATGACTCTTTTTTTCTCGGGAATCATGGATAGAACAAAGTTAAAATTTTTGCTAGCTATTAAAATTGACACTTCTTTTTGTCCTTCTTCATGATCATTCAGGCCAACTCCAATTTAGAAAACACTTTTTTTTCTTTATTTAATGCTGTTTTGTTTTCAGATGCATTTAGGCCCTCTTCTGTTCCACCAATCAATACTCGCTGACCTTCTTTAAGTGTGACGACCTCTTTATCAGCGGACCGCATTATTTTTATAGAACCTTTAAAAGCGTATATTAGTGTTTTTGATTTTGATGTTCGTATTGAAAATTCTACGTCACCATTACTTAATTTTATTTTCGCTTTTGAAGTTCTTATCAAAAGCTTTGAAGCTCACCAAGTTTTGGCACACTCACAAATACTCTTCCAGAAAAAACGATGTCTAATATACCCGATTTCCCGGAACCGTCTGGTATTTTTTTAAATCGTACTTTGGAGTTTTTATCTACTTAGTCAGTTTGCTGAATTGCTAAAAGTAACAACAGCCATACCATCTTTTCTTGTAAAGAGAAGATCCGCTTGCTTTATAGCCTGATTGTTTTTCACATCTTCTGTTTTAAGTGATCTTTTTATTGACGTTTTTCCTTTAGCATACTCAACACGTGGACTTCCATAAATAACAATCCTCTTTTCTTTGACCTTCTCTTCAGAAACGCCAACATTTAATGGAGTTTTAGGATCCGCAGGCGCATTGAGATTTACATCTTTTATTTTTGAACTGTCTGTTAGTTCTGCTTGAGCCAATAGATCGTAATTTGTCGTTAATTCATCAATTTTGTAATAACCAAGTTTTTTTACATTCCCATCGACTAATGCATACTGAATGTTCTGTTCATCCACATTTGATGATGCCATTTTAAAAGCATAACTCGAAGTAAAAATAAAAACTGAAAATAGGAGTACTAATACAATAGCCATTGAAGTTAGCTTCAACTTACCTGGTTCAGCCTGCTGTGAAATCATTTTTTTCATAATCGCAACCTTTGGAAAAACACTGCCAAAGCCAACCCAGGATATTATAAACCATCGTTGGTCTATCTTGATACTACCACGTTTCAAAGTTGATGTAGTAGGACTCAAGTAAGACAATTTTGTAATAATTGAGTTTTTTGTGTCTATAACTGACAAGGGAATAAAATCTGGTGGTCTTTTCTGCTCAAAATAAAAAATGAGACACCCCAATAAAACCAATAGGAAAATGAGTGTCAGAGTCCCCCATTTTAAAATGGTGTAAAAAACGAAGCCCAAAATTTAAAGTCGACAATGGTGCCAAAATACTGCTTATTTTATCACTTCAGACCTTAATAAAGGCATGGAGCCATGGGTGTTTGTATTTGGGTGATTTTCTTCGTAATAAGTTTGATAGTACGAATAACCATAATACCCGTAATAGGAATAATAATATCCCCCTTTACCACTCATACATCATTTAAAACTCCGCCAATAATTGTGGCACCTACCTGGTTTAATTTTCTCAACACCTCTTCACCAGCTCGCATGGGAGTGTAATTACTTCGAAAAATAACGAGTGCCCCATCCATTAAAGGGGCCAGTGCCAGTGCATCACTCACAGGAAATATCGCAGGTGAATCGAAAAGAATGCCACATCAAACTCTCTATAGGCTTGAGCCAAGAAGTTTTTTACTCTCGGGCTGCTTAAATTTCTGCTGGGTTTGGCATCTTATCTCCTGCAGGAGTGATTGTTAATCACATGGTATTGCGTTTTTTTCTTAACCTCTTCAAAGCCCACTTGTCCTGTGAGGTACTCCGACAGTCCAGGACCACGATCAACCTAATAACCGATGTACACTTGGTCTGCGTAAATCAGAATCAACTAAAAGAACTTTTTTACCCTCAAGCGCAAAACAAATTGCCAAGATTGACAGCCTTCGTGGATTTGCCCTTCTCCCTGCAATGCACTTGTAATAATAACGCTTTTACCCCCTCTTTTTCAGAATATTAGGGAGGAATAATTCAAATTAGTTCGCAGACTTCTGTAGGGTTCCAATATTTTTGAATCCGAAGTGAGATCCAATTTTCAAGAATCCAATTTCCATTTCAGGAATGATGCCCAAAAGAGAAATTCCAAAGTTTTTTCTCAATTTGAACAGGAAAGCGAATAGTCGTCATTTAACTTTTCTAAGGCAACGACAGAGAAATGAAACCTAAAACGACACCTAATATAATTGTTACTCCCAATCCGATTAGTACCTTTTCGCCGCTCGTGCAAAGGTCGCACGGTACTCCCCCGATTTGATAAACCTCACGACTCCACTCCAGATTTTTTTAATCGTGTCTCTTCCAGTTTTTCTCTTGTAACATAGTGGAAATTTTTTGAGAGGCGATTTCGCTCTCTTTCCATTCTAGCTAAGGTCCAATTGGAAGTGCTGGTTCAAGAGGCCGTTTTTTCATAGGCATCTAACATCATTTTTTCAAGCTCACCTTTTTTCAGGCTCGTTAAATTTAGATCCTCTCTCTTTATATTTGGTCTTTCTTGTTCTTTTGAAGTCGTTAGGAATCAGTGGGTTGACTTGCAATGTAGTTGTATATGAGTTTCTCTTGGATATTTTGCTTCCATCAGGTTTCTTGATATTGGACATCTGCTCTTCCATAATCTTAACTCTGCGGCTCTTTATCCCCGTCTACTCAACCCTTAGCTTTGCCAGCTCCAGTTCCATATATCAAAAAGTTCATTTATGTAGCGGTGCATCTCCTTTTTTACCTCTGCTACCACAACAGAGTCCTGTCAAAAACAACGCCAACTTTACTAATGACAAACGATGCTCTTCTTCTTCTTTCAGTAATGTAAGGTTTTTTAATTCACTCTTCTAGCCTAACGAACTTCAGATACATCTCGCACCCCAGTAAATTTTGGATGATCTTGTTTAAAAACTTTAAACTCATTTTTTTCAAGACTGTCTAATAGAAGTTTCCTCGCCTTTAACTGTTGGGTAATCCACTTTTCTTTTGCGAATAGGTTCTTTGGCGAAAACTGAATCATATACTTCATACGCCTTCGCTAAATTATCGGCGAAGACTTCTAGCTGTAACAGGTCTTGAAGGTGTTGATAATCAATATGTTGCCATCAGGATTATGCCCCACAGAGTAAGATTTTTCTATTTCTTCATTACTCAGTTTATTCCCAATTTTTATTCGAACACTGTCTAAAAATGCCTGGTCTGGCGCTGAAATTTCATAATGCCTGGCTGCGAATGTCCCTTTCATTGGTAGCCCAATTTCCCATGGCCGTTTCAATTGGGTTTGTTTTAATAGACAACCGAATGCGATTCAAAAATACTGGGTCGATTGGCGTTGTACCACTGCACCAGAGCAATCACTAAAATTATAGTGCCTACAACCCAATATTTTCTCATCCAAAAATTGAGATATAACTCATTATATCGAATTTCATCTTCTTCAGAAGAGCCATCGCCTTTTATTTAAGTTTTGAGAGGTTTTTAAGGTTTTTTATCGGCACTAAATTTATTTGCTCTTTCAGTGAAATTAGAATGCTTCATTGGGAAAGAGTGGCTCAATTATTGGGGGGGGAATCTGATTGTTCAGAAGAAGTTGATGCGTCAACACTTTCACTTTTCTTTTGACGAATTTGAGAAAAATTTAATCCTCTTTTTTTCAGTCATGTTGTGGTATCGCCCCTTAAATCTTCAATGACATTGCTTATCATCTCCGGATTTATTTCTTTT
>CALOBG010000048.1:0-18562 GCA_942490995.1 uncultured Gammaproteobacteria bacterium | reverse complement strand
ATTGCTCCATGATTTCATCGAGCTCGCCCGTCGCCCAGTCGCGGTCCAGGCCGTGATCGCGAAACACGCCGGCAGGGAGGCGCGCTCGGCGACCAGTGAGTGGTAGCGGGTGGCGGTAAAGGGGTTGTCGAGGCCGGCAAAGATACCTTCGCCGCGGTGATGAATGAGCGAGGTTTTGCCATGCATGACCTGACGCGCGTGAACGATGCGCCCGCCAAACGCCTGGGCCATGCTCTGGTGACCGAGGCACACACCCAGGATCGGCAGCCGGCCGGCGAAATAGCGCACCACGTCCATCGAGATGCCGGCCTCGTTGGGCGAGCACGGACCCGGCGAAACCACGATATGGGTCGGCCGCATGGCCTCGATGTCGGCAACGCTGACCGCGTCGTTGCGTACCACTTCGACCTGCTGGCCGAGTTCGCCGCAATACTGCACCAGGTTGTAGGTGAACGAATCGTAGTTGTCGAGCATCAGGATCATAAACGTCGGGACCGGGCTGTAGGGCGGCGCGATACAGGCCGCGCTGCGCGTTGGGCGCGTTTCGGGCTGGCGATTATTGCATGTTCGCCCTGATCCAGGCAGCGGGTCCGCGGCGGCGGGGTTTCAGCCGACGATGCTGTTCAGCACACTCGGCAATTCGGACATCGCGCTGATCACGGCGCGCGCGCCGTGCGCGGCCAGATCGACGCCGCCGGCGTAGCCATAGTCGACCGCCACGGCGGCCATGCCGGCGCGCGCTGCCGCATTCAGATCGGTCAGCGAATCACCCACCATCACGCTCCTCGCCGGCACCGCGCCGCACCGTTCAGCGGCATGCAGGAGCGGCCCGGGATGGGGCTTGCTGGTCGCCAGGGTGTCGCCACTGACGGTCACGGCGAAGTGCCGATCGAGCCCCGCGGCCGCCAGCAGCGGAGCCGTGAAACGGGCCGGCTTGTTGGTGATGCAGGCCAGTGTCCAGCCTTGTTCGCGCAGCACGCCGAGCGTCTCGGCAACGCCGGGATAGACGCTGCTGCGGTCGAACACACGCGTTGCGTAATTACTGAGAAAATCCGCGTAAACCGGCTCGAACAGGGCCTGGTCGGCGTCGCCTTCCGTTGCCGCGGTGAGGGCGCGATGGACCAGGCGGGCGGCGCCGTGGCCGATGTAGTCGCGCACCTGCACCAGCCCCAGCGGGGCACGGCCCGCGCTCAGCAGGGCGTCGTCGAGCGCCGCGGCGAGGTCTGGCGCACTGTCGACCAGGGTGCCGTCGAGGTCGAACAGCGCGAGGCTGATTTTCACGCGCCGCCAGCGGCTGCCTCGCGCAGCGCGGCGAGGGTGTGGACGTAATCGGTGGTGCCGAAAATCGCCGAGCCGGCAACGAAGGTGTCGGCGCCCGCCGCGGCGATGGCGCCGATATTGTCGATTTTTACCCCGCCGTCGATCTCCAGACGAACAGGCAGTCCGGCGGCATCGATGATCCGTCGGGCATCGCGCAGCTTGTCGAGGGCGGACGGAATAAACGACTGGCCGCCGAAACCGGGGTTGACCGACATCAGCAGCACCACGTCGATCTTGTCCATGACGTAGTCGAGATAGCTGAGCGGCGTACCGGGATTGAACACCAGCCCGGCCTGGCAGCCAGCCTGGCGGATCTGCTGCAGGCTGCGGTCGATGTGCGCACTGGCTTCCGGGTGAAATGTGATGATCGTGGCGCCGGCGGCGGCGAAATCGTCGATCAGGCGGTCGACCGGCGAGACCATCAGGTGCACGTCGATCGGCGCGCTGATGCCGTAATCGCGCAGCGCCTTGCACACCACCGGCCCGACAGTCAGGTTGGGCACGTAGTGATTGTCCATTACGTCGAAGTGGATCCAGTCGGCGCCGGCGGCGAGTACGGCTTCGACTTCGGCGCCGAGACGGGCGAAATCCGCCGACAGGATGGACGGAGCAATCAGGTGTTCGAGTTTCATGGCGCGCTACCCGGGATCGGCTGAGGTGCGCCGCGGCAGCGGCTGCTGGGCGCGCACTGTACCGTATCGTGACCTGGCGTGCATGGCCTCGAGCGGCCTGCCCACCTGTGGATTATCCCGCGCCGGTCGCTATCAGAGCTATGCCTCACCCCCGCATCCTGCTGCTGTTGGTTGCCCTCGCGGCCGGACCGTGCCCGGCCCGCGGCCAGGCCGTCGATATACCGCCGGCCCCGCCGCCGCCCGCGGATACCGCGAGCGCGAGCACGGGCAGTGCCGCTGAAAGCGCGCTCATCGCGCGCTTCGAGGCCGGCCAGCTGGGCGCCGAATACATTGTGCTGGACAGCAACGGCGGCAGTTTCCTGGCGCGCTACGAACCGGCCGCGGATGCGCCGCCGGTTGGCGCGCTGCTGGTCGTGCCGGGTTTTGCCCGCCCGATCAGCGCCGAGCCGGCCATCGATGCGCTGCTGGCGGAGTTTCCCGGCAATGGCTGGAGTGTTCTCGCGGTGCAGCCGAAGTTGCCCCCGCCCGAGGCCGAGCTGGCCACCTACAGTGCGTTGCAGGAACCGATCCAGGCGCGCCTGGAAGCCGCCTGTGCGCGTCTCCAGGCCGACGGCATCACCCGTATCGTCATGGTTGGCCTCGACGGTGGCGCGGGGGTCGCGCGGCGCTTCCTCGCCGAGGCCGCGTCGGCCGCCCTGGTTACCGGATTTGCCAGCCGCGGCGCCTGGGAAGGCGAGCTCAAGGGCCTCGAACGGCCACTGATCGAGTTTGTCGGTGAATTCGACTGGCGCGCCGCGCGAGTCGGCGATCAGCGGCCAAAAGCGGCGCGGCGGGACCAGCTACCCTACCGGCGCTATACCCTGGCCGGGGTCGGCGTCGATTATGCGAGCAGCAGCGCGGAGTTTGCCCGCGGCCTGCGTGGCTGGGTCAAAACCACGCTCGGCGACCCGCTCAGCGGGCCCTGAACTGTCACGCACTGGCGTCGGCCGGAAGGGCCGGCGCCGCCGCATCGGCGGGTTCCTGATCATCGCCGCACAGGCGATCGAGAAAACTCATGATGACGGCGTGGGTATTGCCGGTTGCTTCGTTGAGGATGCCGTGACGGTCGGCTTCGATCCAGTGCAGCTCCTTGACGCTCGAGCGGATCTTTTCATACACGATGGTTGCGCTTTGTGGATCGACAACGCGGTCGCCGTCGGCCTGCACGATACACGTCGGCGCATCGATCTCGCCGAGCAGGCGTTTCAGGTGGCTGGTCAGGCGGGTCAGTTCGTACAGGCCGCGCAACGGCATATTGCGATAGTTGATATGCGGATGTTCTGACTCGTTGGGACGAAACGGCATCACGCCTTCGTAGGACGACAGCCAGCGCACGATGCGATTGGCGCCGTGCATCAGCGGCACGAAGCGCATGTTGCGGTTGCGAAATTTGATCGGGGCGGCGACCGCCACCGTGCCCGCGACCCCGCCCGGGCGTACGGCCGCGGCAGTCAGACTCAACGTACCACCGGTCGAGAACCCGACCATGGCATAGCGGGACGTGAACTTCTCGATGATCCGCCGCCCGTTTTCGACCGAGCGCATCCAGTCACGCCAGCTCCGATCGCGCAGGTCCCACGGCGAAGTGCCATGGCCTTTCAGGCGTACCCCCACGACCACGTAGCCGCGTTCGTAGAGCTTGTGGCCGAACTCGCGCACTTCAGCGGGCGAGGCGAGAAAGCCGTGGGTCAGGACCACGCCGATCGGGCGCGGAGAATCCGGCACGAACAGGAACGGGCTGGGGTCGGCGTCGGCCGTCTCGCGCTTGTTGATCTCGGCGTGTTTGTCCTTGCGGTACAGCGCGCGGTCCCAGGCCAGGCTCTTGAGTTCGTCGTCGTACAATTCGTACGCCAGGTCGCGGTCGCTGATCGATCCGGCCCGCGCCAGGGCCTGGTCAACCGTTGCGCCCACCGCCGGCAGCGGTTCGACTTCGTTGCCGTAGACCTCGATCGGGTTTTCCAGGCGCACGGCGTCGAATTCGTGTTCGGTGGCGAGCTTGTCGTTGAATATCAGTTCGTCCTCGTTGTGCACCAGCAATCCCGCGCTGGCCGCGGAATCGAGGAATTCACTCAACGCCGAAGGTTCGCTGTCGAGTACCTGCTGATAGCGATCCGGATCGCACAAACCGCGGTGCAGCCGGATCTCGTCGTGGGCCTGCAGGTATTTCACCGCCAGGTACAACATGCGGCGAAAATCGCTGGCTTTTACCCTGCGCGTGCCACGTTCGACGTGGTGCAGAATGATCGACGACGCGAGGTGCGACAGATTGACCGTGGCGGAGAGGTAGATAAGGCGCATGTAAGTGTCGCGAATACGCGTGATGGCGTTATTGGTGCCGCGCGTAGCCGTGCGCCGCAGCAGCCGCGCATTGAGAAAATCGATGTCGAACACCGCGCCCAGATCGGGCAGGCCGCGGGACAGGTAGGCGGCCATCGGGCTTTCGTACCAGTTCATCATCTTGTCGACGGCGATGCTGGGCCCGAGATTGATGTCCATGTCGGTCGTTTTGAGAAGGATGTTGCCTTCGACTATCAGTTCTTCGACGGCGCGCGGACTCAATTCGCCGTGCAGCAATTCGGCGCCCCGGCGCAGGATATTGTCGCTGATCCGCAGCGGGTAGAACGGTAATGTTCGCCGGTACGATCGTTGACCGGCCGCGCCGCATTCGTTGAGCAGTGCGTCTACGTCGCCAAGGCAGATCGAGCTGCGCACCAGGCCTCGAGGGTCTCGGTTGTCCCACGCGCATGTCGGCTGGCGCACCGCGAGCTTGAAGATCCGCAGTCCGATCGCAAGTCGCGCCGCGCCGGTATGGTGCTTGCGCCGTTCGCCGGCGTGGCGCGAATACACGCTGTAGCGCCCCTGCTCGTCGACCACCTGGCGGTCCTTGACCATGCCGCCCTCGGGGAAAACCACGATCTTGCGCCCATGCAGAATATCGCGGCGAGTAATTCCATCAGGTCCGGATGATTGTTCGGTACCACACCGAGATCGTGCAGCACGGTGGCGAAGCGATCGTTGCCGTTGAAGAATTCGGCGCCGGCGATGGAGCGGCAGAACGCCCCTTCTCCCGGTAAATGAGGTATTGCGGGAATGAACGTTTCCATCGCGCGCGAAATGGTTGAACAGGAAGATGTCGCCGGAATCGATCTGACCCTGTTCATAGTGCATCTTGATCCGCACACCAAGGACCTTGCGCACCTGGTCGAAGGCCCGCGCGCACCAGTCATAGGTCTGTTGGTTGAGGTCGAAGTAGTCGTCCATGTCCGTTCCAGTCGCTCTCAGCAGCCGTTGGCGGACGAAAAGATGGACCGACGTCGATGACGTGCGGGTCGGTAGCTAGCACTCTGTTATGTGTCACGACTCAGCGTACAGCTCAACTGCGGCCCGTTCGTGCTCGCCCGCGCCGTGCGCTGCTCGCTCGCGACGTTTTCCCCCTGCTGGCACCGCCTCTTTCGAACCTGCTCGCGGACGAGCGCCCAGGCCGACATGCTCGCGCACCAGCGCGCTCGAGGTCGGCCGCCAGGCTCGCGCAGCGCGGCGATGACGCCGGCGCTGCGCGGCGCGTTGCCGAGCGCAACGGCGAGGTTGCGCAGCCACTGCTCATGAGATATCCGGCGGATCGCCGAGCCGCGGGTCAGGACCTCGAATTCCGCTTCGCTGTGCAGGAACAATTGGCACAGATCCGCCTGGTCGAGGCCGTGGCGCGGTTCGAAGTCGTCCAGCGGGCTGAGTTTGGCGTAGCGATTCCACGGGCAGAACAGCTGACAGTCGTCGCAGCCGAACACGCGGTTGCCGATGGCGGCGCGGAACTCGACCGGGATCGCGGCTTTCGATTCGATTGTCAGGTAGGAAATACAGCGTCGCGCATCGAGTTCATAAGGCGCGGTGATGGCCTGTGTCGGGCACACGTCGATGCATCGCCGGCAGGTCCCGCAATGATCGACCGGTTGCGCCACATCGGCCGGCAGATCGAGATCGGTGAATATTTCGCCGAGGAAAAACATCGAGCCCGTTTCGCGATCGATGAGGTTGGTGTGTTTGCCGATCCAGCCGAGCCCGGCATTGCGCGCGAGCGCGCGCTCGAGCACCGGCGCGCTGTCGCTAAACACGCGGTAGCCGAAGGTGCCGATCTGCGCTTGCAGGCGTTCGGCCAGGCGCTTCAGGCGCGAGCGCAGGGTCTTGTGGTAATCGCGGCCGAGCGCGTAGCGCGCAATATAGGCGGTGCCCGGCTGGCGCAGGGTATCGATCGCGGCCTGCGGTGAAGCCTTGAGGTAGTCGACACGGACGCTGATCACCGACAGGGTGCCGGCTACCAGTCGTTCGGGCTGTGCGCGCTTGTCGCCGTTGCGCTCGAGGTAGGCCATCGAGCCGTGCAGGCCGCGCCGCAACCAGTCGTCCATCCGCGCGTGATCGGCATCGAGTTCGAGCGGCGCCACCGCAAGCTGCTGGAAACCCAGTTCGGTGGCCCATGCGCGCAGGCTGGCCAGCACGGCGTCCGGATCCGGAGGCCCCACCCGTGGTGTGCACCGCGCAGCTCGGCGTCTGCGCGAGCGCAGTCCGAGCGCGTTCGCGAGGGCCTGCCACAGGGCCCGGAAATGCGCGCCCGCCGACCGAGGCATCGGCAAATACGCTGACCGGAGCGCGGTGCTCGCCCATCTGCTCGATCTGGCTGGCATAGGGAATATAGGTGCGCAGGAGTTCGGGATGGTCGGTCGCGAATTCGACGATCAGCTCACGGTGCAGGCGTTTGCGTCTGTCGACCATGGAAAAGAACGGTACTACCACGGCATCCGGGGTGTGTTCATCGCGGAACTTGAGCAGTTGCTCGTAGGCGCGGATCGAAAGGTGCGTCGGGATCAGCGGGACGAGGAGGATATCGGCCATATTGAAGACATTCTCCGAGACCAGCGACATACTCGGCGCGCAGTCCAGAAAAACGATGTCGTAATCGTCGCGAACCTCGCGCAGCAGTTTCTTGAGGCGGCCTGTCGAGCGGTTGTAATCGTTCAACTCGAGGTCGAGGTTGCGGTAGGAATAATCGGCCGGAACCAGATCGAGATCGTCGAAATCCGTGCCGCGGACGGCTTTCGCGAAATTTTTTTTCTTTTCGATCAGCGTCGAGGCGCCACCACTGATGCGCGGTTTGACGCGAAAGTAGAAGCTCGCGGCGCCCTGGGCATCGAGGTCCCAGAGCAGGCTGCGCAGACCGCTGCTGGCGGCGAGATAGGCCAGGTTGACCGCCGCCGCGGTTTTGCCGACGCCGCCCTTGAGATTATAAGTGGCGACAACTTTCATGAGCCGGCGTGGCCGAAAAGCCCTTTGAAGTGTCGAGCATTATCGCGATCGGCGAAGCGGCGCAGGGTTTTGCCGAGCACCGTGTAGGGCGGGTGTTTGAGATCGAGTTGTTCCGGCATGGCATAGGCATCCAGTGCCGCGGACAGGGCCCCGCGGGTGTCTTCGTCGAGTTCACCTTCCAGCCAGGCGCGCAGGTTCACCAGGCGCGCATGGCGGTCGCACACGCGGCCGGCCTCGGACTGCAGGGTGCGCAGTTCGCGCATGATGACCTTCATCTCGTCGCGCGGATACAGACTCTGGCTCGCTTCGAGCAGGTAGCGCAGCTTCTTTGCCTCCTTGCGCAGTTCGTGCAGCGTTGTCATGTCCATGCGCTGGCGATGTTTTTTGATCGAGCGTCGAAGTTTACCGTAGCAGCGTGCGATCGCGCGGCTCGCGAACGGGACCAGCGCGCGCCGTGATCCGCGTTCGTGGCCGCCCTCGAGCTGTTCCAGCCAGTCCGACCAATGGTCCTGAAAACGGCGGTAACGCGCAGATTTGAGTGCGCGGACGAGGCTCTGGCGAGCGACTTTACGCGCTTGGGAGACGAAACGCAGCAAGGCTTCGTCTTCGCCGTGAGGTTCGAGCAGCCACACATCGAAATCGCGCGCCGGCCCGGACAGCGCCGACAGCCAGCGGAAGCCGGCCTTGAGATCGTCACACGGACCGGCTACCGATCTGAAGGCTGACAGTACCGAGCGCGAGCGGCGCATGGCGACGCGAAAATCGTGCAGGAATTCGCTGTCGATGTCGTCGATGATGCCTTGTTCATTACTGCGCATGATGTCGCGGTACGCGCTGAGCAGGCGCGCCAGCGCGCGGTGGGCGTCGTCGTCGGGGTCGAGCTTGATGCGCGCGTTGGCCCGATAAGCCTGCGGGTCCGTACCAAGTCGGCGGGCGAGGGTCAGGTTGAAGTCCTGCGTGCAGCGCTCGAGCTGTGCGTCTTGCGACCACGGCGCGAGGATCGCGCGGAACTCGCGGCCATAACCCCGTTTCGGCGTTGCGCACAGGATGAGAATGCTGTCTGCAGCTGCCGAGTGTTGCTCGCAGGCAATGTTGCCGAGCATTTTGCCGTCGGCGTCGCGGTAATCCACGGTGCTGCGTTCGAGTGGCCATTGCGCGGCCACCAGCAGCACACGGACGCCAATTAATCCGCTCAGTTGCTGCCGTACTCGACGCTCGGCGAATGCCGTTGCGGGCGCGATCTCCGGGTCGCCGATACGGGCGCTGGCCAGTTGACGGCCGTCGCTCTGACGCAGGTATAACATCCCACCGGCAGTTTGCCAGTCGCGGATCAGAACCAGTCCGGCGCGCGCCAGGCGACCGTCGAAGGTATCGAGGACGCTGCGCTGCAGGCGCGAGGTCGTCGCCGGCAGGGTAATGCCGCCGAGCAGCGCCAGTGCCGCGCCGAATCCGCTGCTGCCCAGACAGCGATATTGATAGGTCCTAATCACGGCGGGTACGTGGTGCTTGGCCGCGCCGTTCCGCGGTCGGTCGCGTCGGCGCTGCCCCGGCGGTGCCGCGATTGAGATAGACTGGCGTCCCGATTTTACGGCCTATTGCACGATGTTCGAGTTTGTCCGCGATTGGTACCAGCGCCATTTCTCTCACCCCGAAGCGGTGTTGCTGGTCGTTTTTCTGTTGTCGGGTTTTATCATCGTGGCTTTCTTCGGCAAGATGCTGGCGCCGCTGCTTGCCTCGATCGTCATCGCCTACCTGCTGGAAGCCTCGGTCGAGTCACTCGAAAAGCGCGGACTCAGTCGCATTCTCGCCGTGACCCTGGTGTTCACGGATATTCCTCGCCGTGCTCGCGTTTCTGGTCATCGGTCTCGCACCCTCATCGTGTCGCGGCAGCTGACCGACTTCGTGCAGGACCTGCCGCGCATGGTCTCGAATGGCCGCGAGCTGCTGCTGCGGCTGCCCGAGACCTATCCGAATTTTGTCTCGGCGACCCAGATCGACAGTGTCATCAACACCATTCGCGGAGAAATCTCGGCGCTCGGCCAGAATGCGCTGACCCTCTCGCTGGCCTCGATCCCGGCCATGGTTACGGTGCTGGTCTACCTCATCCTGGGCCCGGTACTGGTGTTTTTCTTCCTCAAGGACAAGGTCAAAATCATTGCCTGGCTGACGGCTTTCCTGCCCTCCGATCGTACGGTACTGAATACCGTGTGGCGCGATGTCGACGATCAGATCGGCAACTATGTGCGTGGCAAGTTTTACGAAATTTTTATCGTCGGTTCGGTCACCTACACCACCTTTGCCCTGCTCGGTCTGTCCTACGCGCCGCTGCTCGCCGTGCTCGTCGGCCTGTCGGTGATCGTGCCCTATATCGGCGCCGCCGTGGTTACAGTGCCGGTGGCGGTGGCCGCCTACATCCAGTTCGGCTGGGGCAACGATTTCATCTGGATCATGGTCGGTTACGCCGTGATCCAGGCGCTGGACGGCAACCTTCTGGTTCCCTTGCTGTTTTCCGACGTGGTCAATCTGCATCCGGTGGCCATCATTACCGCGGTGCTGGTGTTCGGCGGTCTATGGGGGTTCTGGGGCGTATTCTTCGCCATTCCGCTGGCGACGCTGGTCAAGTCCCTGCTCAAAGCCTGGCCGACCCAGAACGAAATTTCGCTTGCCCCGCAGGCGCCTTAGCGCTACAGGTTCTGCGTCGCGAAATCCGCCAGCCGCGAGCGTTCGCCGCGTTTCAGGCTGACGTGCCCACTATGCGGCCAACCCCGAAAGCGATCGACGACGTAGGTCAAGCCGGACGTCGTTTCGCTCAGGTACGGGGTATCGATCTGGGCGATATTCCCCAGGCAGATAAACTTTGAGCCCGGGCCGGCGCGCGTGATCAGGGTCTTCATCTGCTTGGCGGTCAGGTTCTGTGCTTCGTCGATGATCACGAAGCGATTCAGAAACGTGCGTCCGCGCATGAAATTCAGCGACCGGATCTTGATGCGGTGCTGCAGCAAATCCGCCCCGGCGGCCCGGCCCCAGTCACCACCTTCATCCGATTCCGACAGCACTTCGAGATTGTCCATCAAGGCCCCCATCCACGGCGTCATCTTTTCTTCTTCGGTGCCGGGCAGGAAGCCGATATCCTCGCCGACCGGGATGGTGACCCGCGTGACCACGATCTCCTTAAAACGACGCATGTCCATGCACTGCGCGAGGCCCGCCGCGAGCGCGAGCAGGGTCTTGCCGGTGCCCGCGACGCCGAGCAGCGAGACGAAATCGATGTTGTTGTCCATGAGCAGATTGAGGGCGAAATTCTGCTCTCGATTGCGCGCGTTGATGCCCCACACCGCGTGGCGGGAGGCGCGATAGTCGCGCACCTGGCGCATGATTACCTTGCCCTCGGTTTCGCGGCAGATCATCAGCTCGAGCTCGCGTTCAGCCTGCTCATCACGGACATAGACGAATTCGTTGGCGTTCAGCGCCGGGATCACGCCGCTCGGGATGCTGTAGTAGGTGCCGCTTTCGTCCTGCCAGCATTCGACCCGGTCACTGCAGTTCGACCAGAAGTCGGCGGCGAGTTCGGTGACGCCGGTGTAGAGCAGGTCGATATCGTCGAGAACCTTGTCGTTGTAGTAGTCCTCCGCGCTGATGCCGAGCACGCGCGCCTTGATGCGCAGGTTGATGTCTTTCGAAACGAGTACGACTTCGCCGTCGGCTTCGGCCGCGCTGAGCGCGAGTACCGTTTCAAGGATGCTGTTGTCGGGGCTCTGTCCGGCCAGCAGTGGCAGGTGCTCAACCTCCAGCGGGCGGGTCTGCAGAAAAAGTTTTCCACTCGGCGGGCGGTCCGGCGATCACCATTGCTGTACGCGCCAGCGGCAGACCCGGCCTGGCAATCTGTCGGCATCCGCCGCGCCGATGATGGTGTCGAGGAAACGACTCGCCTGGCGCGCGTTACGTGCAACCTCGGACAGCCCTTTCTTGATCGCGTCGAGTTCTTCGAGCACCGTCATGGGGATGAATAGGTCTGATGCTCTGCGAAACGGTATAGCGCCGTCGGGTCGTGGATCAGGACGTTAGTGTCGAGTACAAAAGTACGCGTGCTCATGGGCGGCGCTATTTTACCGGCTCCATGATCGCATCGAGATTGAGCTGGTCGCAGAAATCCATGAATTCGCTGCGCATGGCCGCGATCGAGATATCGGTCGGGATGCTGATGGTCATGTGCAAGGAAAACATCGGCGTGCCGGTGTGCGCGGCGGTGTAATTGCCGGTATACATGTCCTCGATATTAACTTCCCGCCGGGCGAGAAACTGCGCAATCTGATGGACAATCCCGACCTGGTCGACAGCGATCACTTCGACCGCGTAAGGCATGAGATCGTGAGCCGGCTCGCGCGCCTGGGAGCGTTGTGCAACGAACGTGATCGCCAGTTCCTTTTCCAGGCGCGGCAGCGAGGATTCGATTTTTGCAATCGCGTCCCAGGTGCCTGACAGCAGGGCCATGAGGGTGAAACGATCGCCCATCACCGACATGCGGCTTTCGGCGATGGTGCATCCACATTCGCGTATGGCCTTGACGAGCGGTTCTATCAGTCCGGCGCGATTGGCGCCCATGGCGGATAAGGCAAGGAAGTTCTGCATAGGCGGACGAGCGGATCTTGCCGGGCACGGTGGTTAGGATGGTGGACCGGGCGAGTATACCGCGTGTCCGGCTCAAGGTAAGTCGAGGCGCCACCAGGCTTGCAGTCTCCTTGTTATGCACATATTCGCAAGCTACCATGCTCGGTTGATTTGAAGGATAAATCGATGACCCCTATCCGCGGCAGTATCGTTGCCATCGTCACGCCCATGCGCGCCGGTCAGGAAGCCGAAACCGCACTCGATCCGGCGGCCTTCGCGCGCCTGCTCGATTTTCACATCGAGCACGGCACCGATGGCATCGTGGCGGTCGGTACCACGGGCGAATCGGCGACCCTGACCGAACGCGAACACTGTGACGCGATCCGCGCCGTGGTTACCCATGTCGCCGGGCGGGTGCCGGTGATCGCGGGCACCGGCGCGAACTCGACCCACGAAGCAATCCGCCTGACCCGCAGTGCCGCTGAAGCTGGCGCCGATGCCTGCCTGCTGGTCACGCCGTATTACAACAAGCCAACCCAGGAAGGCCTGTTCCTCCACCACAAGGCGGTCGCCGACGCCGTGGCTATCCCGCAGATCCTTTACAACGTGCCCGGCCGCACCGCCTGCGACATGCAGCCCGCCACGATCGCCCGCCTCGCCGAGGTCGACAACATCGTCGGGGTCAAGGAAGCGACCGGCGAAGTCGCGCGCGTGGCCGAGATCAAGCGCCTGTGCGGCGACGAATTTGCGCTGTTCAGCGGCGACGACGCGACGGCCTGCGATTTCATGCTGGCCGGTGGCCACGGCGTCATCTCGGTAACCAGTAACGTGGCGCCGGCCCTCATGCACGAGCTGTGCGAGGCCGCCTTATCCGGCGCCGCCGATGCGGCCCGTGCGATCGACGAAAAACTCCAGCCTCTGCACCGCGACCTGTTTGTGCAGGCCAATCCGATCCCGGTCAAGTGGGCGGTCGCCGAACTGGGTTTGATTGAAAACGGTATTCGTTTGCCGATGACCTGGCTGTCGCCGGAACATCACGCCACGGTGCGCGCCGCCATGCATCACGCCGGGCTGTAAAGGCATCGATGAACCGCTTTGCACTGACCAAGTCGTCAGAAGGAATGAACCAGATGTCTAAAGCCACGCTATACGGCGTGTTATTACTCACTCTAGCCCTAAGTGGTTGCAGCAAACTCATCCCCAAGCTCGACGAAGTGGTGGTGGATAACCGCAAGGACTATGTCAAGGCGCAGACCCTGCCCGATCTCGAAGTACCGCCCGATCTCAGCACCGAAGCGATCCGCGATCGGATGGCGATCCCCGAGGGCGGCGAGGCCGCGCGCTTTTCCACGTACCAGGAACGCCGTGCCGATCGCGAGCGCGCCTCGGAGCTGGAAAAATCGCAGACCTCGGCGATCCGCGTGCTCGAGAACGAGCACGTCATTGCTGTCGAGGGCGCGCCGGTGCAGGTCTGGCCGCGGCTGGAAACATTCTGGCAGGGACGCGGATACGGTCTGGAATTGAACGACGTCGAACTCGGCATCATCGAGACGACCTGGATCGAGGACGACAGCAAACTGTCGCGGGACAAGTTCAAGGTTTTTGCCGAACCTGGTGAAGAACCCGGCACCACGGTGCTGTATGTCTCGCAGGAGGGCCAGGAACTGGTGCCACAGGGTGAAGACCTGGTCTGGCAGCGGCGCCCACGCAACGTCGAAGCGGAGCGCGATATGGTCGAGGCCCTGCTCGATGAAGTCGGCGGCATCGCGGGCACGGCAGCACCGAGCGCGCCTGCGGCCACCACGGCCGCGGTGAGTACGGACGCCGCTGCCGAGACCGAGGAACCGAGCCGCGCGACAGCTGCACCGGCCGTCGGCGCTGGCCCGACCGAAACCGGTGAGCCGCGCCACGCCGAGCTGGTCAGCGTCGGTGGCGGCAAGTTTTACCTGACGGTAGCCGAAGAGTTCCCGCGCGCCTGGAAAACCACCGGCCGCGCGCTGGAAGAAGCTGGCGTCGACGTTAAGGATTCCGACAAGGGGCGTGGGGTCTATGTCGTCGAGGTCGCCGCCGGCGAGCAGGCTCAAGGTCAGGACGGTGTGTGGAATAAGCTCAAGTTCTGGAATCGCGGTGAAGCCGCGGAATATCAGGTCAGCCTGACCGGGGTCGGCAAAAAAACCGAAGTCGTGGTCCTCGACAAGAACGGCCGCTGGGAGACCGGCGATCAGGCCGGCGTACTGCTGAATAAACTCCACGACGCACTCAACAGCGGCCGGATCTGAGTCGCCGCTGCCCGCATGCGCTTTGCCACCCTCGGCAGCGGCAGCGCGGGCAATGCGACCCTGGTCCAGCACGGCGCCACGACCGTGCTCATCGATTGTGGTCTGAGTGCACGCCAGGCCGAACGCCGCGCCGCCGAGCTGGGTTTCGATATCGCCGACCTCAATGCGATCCTGGTCACCCACGAACACGACGATCACGTGGCCGGCGTTGCGACCCTGGCCAGGCGCAGCGGCGCCAGCGTGTGGAGCAGTGCGGGAACCGGCCTCGCCGCCGGCGCGCGGCTTGCCGATATTCCCACGCTGAATATTTTTTCACCTGAGCAGACCATCACCATCGGTGCGCTCGAGATTGCCCCGGTCATCGTGCCGCACGATGCCCGCGAACCGTGCCAGTTCGTGCTCAGCGGCGGTGGTCGCCGGCTCGGGATCCTGACCGACCTCGGTCAGAGTACCAGCCGCCTCGAACGTCACTACGGCGATCTCGACGCACTGATGCTCGAGTTCAATCACGATCCCGGTCTGCTTGCCGCCAGCGCCTATCCGCAGCACCTTAAAATGCGTATCGGAGGCGATTACGGACACCTCTCCAACAACCAGGCGGAAGGGTTCCTGGGCGCCCTCGATCTCGGTCGCCTGAGCTGTTTCGTTGCCGCGCACCTGAGCGAAAAAACCAACACTCCGGCTCACGTGGAGGCCTGTCTCCGGCGCTGCCTGCCGGGTCATGTTGAGCGCCACATCGCACGCCAGGGCGAGAGTTCGCCGTGGTGCGACGTCGCTTAGAAAGTCGCCGGGAAGCAACTATTTCTTTTTGACGTGGCGCATCATGCGCCGGCGTTTATCCTGCTGGCGTTTGTTCAAGGTATTGCGGCGCCCCGCATAGGGATTCGAACCCTGGCGGAACTCGATCTGGATGGGTGTGCCGACCAGATTCAACTGCTCGCGAAAAAAATTTTCCAGGTAGCGCTGATAGCTGCCCGGCACGGTTTCGACCTGGTTGCCGTGAATGACGATGGTCGGTGGATTGCGCCCGCCGAGGTGGGCGTAGCGCAGCTTGATGCGGCGACCGCGTACCAGCGGTGGTGGATGCGCGGTGACCGCGGCTTCAAGCAGTTTGCTCAGGTTGTTGGTTTTCTGCGCACTCGAAGCCGAAGCCCAGGCGGCATCGATCGAATCGAACAGGTTGCCGACCCCTGTGCCGTGCAGGGCCGAAATGAAATGGATCGTGGCGAAGCGCGCAAATCGAAGACGCCGGTCCAACTCGTCCTTGATCCGATCGCGAACATCGCCGTCGAGGCCGTCCCACTTGTTGACCACGATCACCAGCGCGCGGCCACTGTCCAGCACCAGCCCGAGCAGGGTCAGGTCCTGCTCGGTGATCGAATCGCGGGCATCGATGAGCAGCAGCACGACCTGGGCACGGTCGAGTGACTGCAGCGTCTGTACCGCACTGAATTTTTCGGCCACGCCACTGGCCTTGCTTTTGCGTCGCAGGCCGGCGGTATCGATGATCGTGTAGGCGCGTCCGCGGCGCTCGAAGTCAGTGTCGATGCTGTCACGCGTGGTACCGGGCAGATCGGCGGTGAGCATGCGCTCTTCGCCGAGGATACGGTTGACGAGCGTGGATTTGCCGACGTTGGGTCGCCCGACCACCGCCACCCGCACGCGTTCATCGTCGAAATCGACCCCATAGTCGGTCGCCGGCGGCCACTCGGCGGTGATCATTTCAAGCAGCGAGCTGACTCCTTCGCCGTGTGCCGCCGAGATCGGGTATACCGGTCCGAGGCCGAGGCTGCTGAACTCCGCCATCTGCAGGTCACGGTCCAGGCCTTCGCATTTGTTCACCGCGACCACCGCCGGCACGCCGGTGCGGCGCAGGGCCTGCGCAAGTTGTTCGTCGGCGGCGCTGACCCCGGCGCGGCCGTCGACGACCAGCAGCACCGTGGTGCAGTCGCGGGCGACATCGAGCGCGGTGGCCGCCACGCGGGCGCTCAGCGCATCGTCGTCCTCGGGGTCGATACCACCGGTGTCGACGACAATGTAGCCGGCTTCGCCGAGGCGCCCGATACCGACCTTGGGATCGCGGGTCAGGCCCGGAACGTCGGCTACCAGCGCGCTGCGCGAGCGCGTGATGCGGTTGAACAGGGTCGATTTGCCGACGTTGGGTCGTCCCAGGATTGCGATCGTCGGACGCCGCGCTGGCGCCGAGGTCGGGTTCGAGTCGCTGTCGCTCACGATGTCGTCCGGCGACGGACACGATGAGCGAGCGACGCGGTTAGCATTCAATTGACCTTGAGCGCGACCAGGCGACCGCTGGAGGTGTAACTCAACAGGATGTCACCGGCGCTGATCGCCGGCGTAATGATGCGCGCGTCATCGATCTGTTCGCGATAGACCAGATCGCCGGTTTCAGCATCCAGCCAGTGTACATAACCCTCGAAATCGCCGACCACGATGTAGCCGTGGTGATAGATCGGTGCGGACACGAAGCGGTACTTGAGACCGTCCTGTTTCCACACCGAGGCGCCGGTGTCACGATTCAGCGCCCAGATCGAGCCGTCTTCGTCGGTGACAAAAACCAGGCCTTCGCCAATCGCGAGCTCGGAATAAGAGGAGATTTCTCGCGTCCATTCAAGCTGGCCGTCAAGGGTCGAGACGGCCGCTACCCCGCCGTGGAAGCTGGCCACAAAAGCGGTCGCGCCGACCACCACCGGTTCGGCATCGACATCGACCATGCGTTCGAGGTCGGAGCGGCCGCTGGGGATCGCCAGCGGGCTGTCCCAGGACGGTTTGCCGCTGCGTAAATCAAGCGCGACCAGGCGTCCGTTGTCAAATCCGGCGAGCACGAGATCGTCGTCGATTACCGGTGCGGCATTGCCGCGCAGGGTCAGCGAGGGCACGGTGCGATCATAGTTCCACATTTCTACGCCGGTCGCGGAATTCAGGCCATAGATATTGCCGTCCCCGGTGCGCACTATCGTGTAGCCGCCGCCAGCGCGCGGCGGCGCCAGCACTTCACTGGAGACCTTGGCAACCCAGCGCACTTTGCCGGTATCCGCGTCGCGGGCAATGACCCGTGCGTCGCCGGTGCCAATCAGGACCATGCCATCGCCACCGCCGGGTCCGCCGGTGTACTGGACGTTTTTGTCGCGGATCTCCCAGGCCACCTTGCCGTCATTGATATTGGTCGCGGCGAGACGGCCATAACGGTCTGCTACGAACAGATTATCGGCGATCACGATCGGGGTCATTTTCAGGTACAGCTCTTCGGCGCCCTTGCCGATGCGTTTGGACCACAGCGTTTCGACCTTGATCGCAGGTTTGAAGTCTTCCGCGAGCAGCGTCGGTTCGATGGCGTTGCTTTCTTCGTTCTTGACGATGTTGCCGATCGACTGCGACATCGACGACATGGCGCCACAACCGCCCAGCGCAAGCACCGCCACCAGGCTCGCCAAGCAGCTAAACAGGTGCGGTGACAGCAGTCGTTTCACGAACCGCCGTCCGATGCCGCGCCGCCGAGATTGTCGAGCTTGAGCTGAATGGCGCCACGTTCGAGGCCCAGCTTCTCGGCCTGGGCAATCGCCATGAGGTACTTTTCACGCGCGCCGGCGTAATCGCCTGCGGCCTTGAGTACGTCACCGCGCAATTCCAGGAAACGCTCGTTATCGGCTGTCGCCGGGATCAGATCCATCATGCCGGCCGCCGCGGCGCTGTCACCTTCGGCGAGATGAATGCGGGCGAGGCGCGCGCGCGCGACGGCGTTGATGTGGGAATCGCCGCGGTCTTCGAGCAGCTTGGTGAGCAGGGTTTTGGCGCGTTCGTTGTCGCCGGCATCGACCGCGAGCTTGGCCAGCATCAGGGCACTCAGGCGTGCATAGGTCGAGCCGGCGTAGTTGTCGATGATCGCCTGGCCGGTGGTGTTGGCCTGCTCGAGCTGCTGGCCCTGCACCATCTGCAGGAATTGTTCGTAGCTGATCGAGGCGTTCTCGGCGCGGATGGTTTCACTGGCGTCCCAGTAGCGGTAGCCGGCGAGCCCGCCGACGCCGATGACGAGACCAAAGATCAGGGACTTGCCATTGTCCTTCCACCAGCGCTTGATCTGGTCGACCTGTTCCTGCTCGGAAGCGTAATGATCCACTAAATAACTCTCCGCCCGATCGAACAACCGAGCTACTTGGAAAAACCCGCGATTATAGCGGTAAAGATCGCTGCTGCACGAACGACATGCGCGCTCAGGACGTCAGCAGGCGGGCCACGGTAGCGCCCAGATCGGCCACCGCGCAGCGCGTCTGAGGGTCTGCCGTGCGCAGCGGCTTTATGGTCACGGCGTCGTGCGCGCGTTCGTCCTCGCCGATCAGCAGGGCCAGGACGGCGCCGCTGCGGTCGGCCTTC
>CALOBG010000047.1:0-8352 GCA_942490995.1 uncultured Gammaproteobacteria bacterium | reverse complement strand
CCTTTGCCCGTTCAGTTACGATATTATCGTCACCGTTTATCGGCAAACTCGAAGGCGACAACGTTTCCTACCTGGCCAAGCCGATCGATCCGCGCGAGTTGATTGGCATCATCAATGCCGCCGGAGCCAGGGATGACAATGATGATGATGACGACCGCAATGAACAGCCCGCGCCGCATTTCGGCCTGCTGGTCGGCGAATCGCCAGTCATGCTCAAGCTGTACAAAAAAATTGCACAGGTCGCGCCAATGCACTGTACGGTTTTTATCCGCGGCGAAAGCGGCACCGGCAAGGAACTCGTCGCCGAAGCCGTTCATCGCGTCAGCGGTCACAGCGGACCCTACATTCCGGTCAACTGTGGCGGCCTGTCCAAGGACCTCGTTTCCAGCGAGCTGTTCGGCCATGAGAAGGGCAGTTTCACCGGCGCCAACAAGCGCCATATCGGCTTTTTCGAACGCGCCAGCGGCGGCACCCTGTTTCTCGACGAAATCACTGAAATGCCGCTGGAGCTGCAGACGCAACTACTGCGCGTACTGGAAACCGAAACGATTACCCGGGTTGGGGGTGAGGAAGAAATCGCCGTCAACGCGCGGCTGATCGCAGCAACCAACCGCGATCCGGTCGCCGCGATCGAACAAGGCAAGCTGCGCGAGGACCTGTTTTTCAGGCTCCAGGTTTTTCCGCTCGAACTCCCGGCGCTGCGCGAACGTGACGGAGACGTCGCGATCCTGGCGCAGCATTTTGTCGCCGAGCTGAACCAGAAATACGAGAGTCGTAAAGTACTTGGCCGCGACGCACTGGAGACTGTGGCCGGGTATGGCTGGCCAGGCAATGTACGGGAGCTGAAACATGCCGTGCATCGCGCCTACATCGTTGCCGACGACGAGCGCATCGAAACCGTGGCCAACGACGACTTCAGCGCTGCGCTGCAGGCGCGCGGATCGAGCCCGGCGGTGGGCCGCTCAATCGCCGAAATGGAGCGCGAGCTGATCGAAGCCACGCTCGAGCATTATGGCGGCGACAAAAAGGCCGCCGCCGCTACCCTCGGTGTCAGCCTGAAAACGCTCTACAACCGCCTCAATGACTACAAGCTCAAGGAACCTGATTAAGGCTTCACACCTGGCAGGAGATTTGCTTACTTTTTGTGACGAGTTTGGCTTTTTTGTGGAGAGGTGCGCTTGCCGACCATGATGTCCGACCAACACGGATCCGATCGGAGCGGCCTACGGGCCGTCCCCGGCGGCGGGCGACCACCTGTGGGCAGCCCTTAACGAGCATGAGAATTCTGCTGGTAGAAGACGAGATCCTGGCGCGTACGGCAACCGAGAAATTCCTGCAGCGTGCCGGTTACGAGGTAGTCTCGGCCGCCGGCCCCGATGACGCCTACGTCAAGGCCAGGCAGTGCGAACCCGAGCTGCTGATCTGTGACTGGGAACTTGAAGCCGATCAGGACGGCGTCGAGGTGGCGCGAGAGCTGCAGCGCCGCAGCGGTGTGCCGGTGATCTTCGTTACCGGACAGAGCCTGCGCGAGTTGCGCGCCGCCAGCACCGATCTCAACGTACTCGGTTATTTCCGCAAACCCATTTCGCTCGGACGCCTGTCGGCCCACCTCGCCACATTACCGCGCAACTAACTGGTCAGGCAGCGAGGCTGTTACTGACCTGATCGAACTGCTCGGCCGCGAACTTCCAGTTGGCGATGTCCCAGAAGGCGTCCAGGTATCGCCCGCGTTCGTTGCGATAATCAATGTAGTAGGCGTGTTCCCATACGTCGCAGACCAACAGCGGGACGTTGCCGTCGCGCAATGGATTACCGGCATTGCCGGTGCTGCACACCTCGAGTTGGCCCGCTGCTGTCAGCGTGAGCCACGCCCAACCGGAACCGAACTGGCCCTTGGCCGTTTGGATAAAACTATCTTTCAGCGCTGCCATGGTGCCAAAGTCGCGCTCGATAAATTGCATGAACTGCCCACCTGGCGGCTTTGCGGGCGAAGGCGTCATGGAATGCCAGTAAAAGGTGTGATTCCAAGCCTGAGCCGCGTTGTTGAGGATCGCGCTGTCGCCGGCGTCCGCCTGGCGTACCAGCTCTTCGAGGCTCAGCAATGCATAAGCCTGTGGCGCTTCTTCGAGCGCCGCGTTGAGCTTGCGGAAATAGCCCGCGTGGTGTTTGCCGTAGTGATACTCAAGCGTTTCACTCGACAACGTCGGGGCAAGCGCATCCTGCGGATAAGGCAATGGCGGTTGTTCGTGTTTCATGGTGTTCTCCGGGTCGTAGTGGCGTACGGGTACCGCTCGGTAGCTGCGGGGCGCTGGCGTCAGCCCCGCAGCGGTGCGGTTCGGTCTATTTGTACTGACGGACCCCGACCAGTTCGGCGCGCGGCATGAAGTGTCCGTCACTGCGCTGCGGCAGCGGTGTCCGCGGGCGGTAGGTGAACGGCAATGAAGCGCCCGCCTCGATGTCATCGCCTATGGTCACGTACTCGGCCCAGGCAGGGCTGTCGTTACCCGGATTGCGGTCGTCTTTCCACAACCAGTCGTAACGGACCAGGACAATAACTTCGTCGACGCGCTTGTCGCTCAGGTTCTTGACCACCGAGCTGATCGCTCCGTCGCGCGTTGCTTCGGCCGTGAGCGTAACCCGCTCATCGATGGCCGCGTCGCTGACCAGCGTCGCGGCGATGGTGGGGTGACTCAGCCCGGTTGCCAGAACGGCCGCCGCGCCGAATGCGCGTGAGATCTTTGTGATGTTCATAGGGTTTCCCTCTCGTTAAGCTCGGCGGCAGGACGTCAGCCGCTGCGGCCGGCTCTATGCTGGTGACGAGGGAGTAGCTGCAAATCCCGTGCCGGTTGACGAACCAGTCACACCTCCGCTCGCGGCCGTTCACGTCGGCACGGGATGTGGCCGCGACTGATGAACAATTTGCACAACGATGCAAAATCTACACGCTCGTCGAAGACCGGCGAGCAGGTTTTCCGCCCGCGAGCCCGCCCACTCCGCACGCGTCTGAGCCGATTAGACGCGGTGCCAGACGATTTCGCAGACAACCGCGATGTTCTGGCACGGATCGTGAAGCAGTTCCGCTGTCAAATATTTTTCCCGGGAGAAACACGATGTTGAGCTGGAGTCTGACGTTTCTGGTTATCGCCCTGATTGCGGGTTTGCTCGGCTTTACCGGCATTGCCGGCACGGCCGCGGGTATCGCGAAGATTATTTTTCTGATCTTTCTGGTCCTGCTCGTCATATCACTACTGTCAGGGGCCCTGCGCGGCCGCACGCCGCGCGTCTGACCGGCGCACCACCATTCCATAAGGTGGCGGCCATCGTGCCGCCGCCGAGGATACGGACCGCGGAGGCCGCGGCGAGGGAAGCATAGGCCATGAAAGATCTGCTGGTCCTGTTCGCGGCCCGTGTGCGCGAAAGTTTCTGGCTGTTGCCGCTGTTGATGCTGGCCGGGTCGATAGCGATCGCCGTCGTCGCGCTCGGCTTCAATCCGCAACACGACGCCGCAATCGCCGAGCCCATGAGCTGGCTGTTTCAGTTCAGCGCGCAGGGATCACGCAGCGTACTGATGGCCATCGCCGGTTCGATGATCACCGTCGCCGGGGTCGTGTTTTCGATCACCGTCGTGGTCCTGACCCTGGCGTCAAGTCAGTACGGGCCGCGGCTGATCCGGAATTTCATTCGCGATCGCATGAACCAGTTCGCGGTCGGCACATTCATCGCAACGTTCATGTACTGCATCATCGTGCTCGGCGCTATCGACGATCCGAGCAGCCTTGGCTTCGTACCCCAACTGGCGGTGAATCTGGGCGTGGTGTTTACGCTCTTCAGCCTGATGGTACTGGTCTTTTACCTGCACCACGTCGCCAGTTCAATCCGCCCCGAGGTGCTGCTCGACGGTGTCGGCCGGGAACTGCTGAACTCCATCGACCGCTATGTCAGCGAGTGGCGGGACATGAAGAAACCTGAGCACGACATTGACGGCATAACCTCGGTTTACTCCCACAGCGTCGAGGTCACCGCGCCGCGCTCGGGTTACGTGCAGGCAATCCCTCACTCGATGCTGGTCGGTATCGCCCAGGAGCACGATACGTTTATCGAATTCGAGATCAGGGCCGGGCATTTCGTGATCGAGGGCGCGGTGATTGGCCGGCTGTGGTATCACGGCGAAACCGCGTGCGACACCGTCGCCAGTCGCATCGGCGATAGCGTCGTTATTGGTCACATCGCGACCCCGACCCAGGATCTCGAATTCGCGATCCGGCAGCTTGTCGAAATCGCGGTCCGCGCGTTGTCGCCGGGTATTAACGACCCGTTTACCGCTATTGCGTGTATCGACAGGCTGGCTGCCGGGCTGGCCCGGCTGGCCGATAACCACGCCTGGACCGAACTGTGGTCGTGGTGCGGCGAGACACCGCGCCTGCGCGTCAACGCCTCGGATTTCGATGATGTCATGGCTGCGGCCTTGAACCAGTTACGTCAGTACGGCGCGCACAATATCGATGTCGGTATCGCGCTACTCGACCGCCTGCGCGACATTTACACGTTTACGAACAGCGATGCTCAGCGCGGCTGCGTCCGTGCACACGCTGACGATATCGCCGCGACCCTGCTGGAACACTGCGAGCTGCAGCGCGATCGCGACACCGTACGTGATCGGACCGAACGCCTTGCCGCGCTCGACGAGGCTGACGCCCGCTAGCAGCGCGCGCAGGCCTGGATTAACCCAACGGAAGCGACACCATGCCGGGATCCCACCATCGCATCGCGACCATGGCTGTCGCAGGCACTGTTTTTCTGCAAAGCCGGCTTGCCGCGGCAAGCAACGAGGCCGCGACGGACATAGTGCTCAATGACCCCAATCTAGGCCCCGCCGTGCAGCGTCTTTCGACGCTACTCGTTGATTTCATTGCGCTCCTGCCGCTGTTGGCCGTGGCGGCACTGATCGTGGTGGTATTTACCTGGCTGGCGCGGCGTGTTCGCGATTGGGAACTTCCCTATCGACGCGTGACCCGGAAACCTTTTCTGCGCGGACTGCTGGCGCAGATCGCGGGGATCGGCGTGTTTCTCGCCGGGATCCTGATGGCGCTTGAGCTGCTGGACGCAACGACGCTGGTTGGCGCGGTGCTGGGTGCGGCGGGGATCGTCGGTATAGCAGTCGGCTTTGCGTTTCGCGACACCGCCGAGAACTACATTGCCGGCCTGCTGCTTGGGATCCGACAACCGTTTGAGCCCCGCGATCATGTCTCGATCGATGGCCACGAAGGCTATGTCATGCGCCTCACACCGCGCGCCACGATCCTGTTTACGCTCGATGGCAATCATCTGCGTATACCCAACGCGCGGGTATTCCAGAGCGTGATGTTGAACTTTTCGCGCAACCCGAAGCGGCGCTTCGATTTCAGCGTCGGTATCGCCGCCGAAGTCGAGATCCTGGCGGCCCAGGCACTCGCCGAACAGACCCTGCGCGATACCGCCGGTGTCCTCGCCGATCCCGCACCGTGGAGCGCGATCAACGAGCTCGGCGACTCCAACACGGTGCTCAGACTCTATGGCTGGGTCGACCAGAACGAGGCTAACTTCGGCAAAGTCCGCAGCGAAGCGATCCGCCGCATCAAGGAAAGTTTCGATGCGGCCAACTTTGAGATGCCGGAACCCATCTATCGCCTGCGCATCGAGGATAGTGCCGGCGCGCTGCCGGCGACATCCCGCGCACCGGCTCCCGCGCCAGCGACCGGTGGTCCACGCGCAACGCCGGAAATGACGGTGGATATCTCCCCCGATCGGGAAGTCGAGGCGCAGATGGCGCGCGAAAGTGCCATCCATGGCGCCGACGACGACAACCTGCTGCATCACGACGCGGAACTGGAGTAGCGCCGGCTCGCGCCACGCCGACGGTGCCTGTAAATCGTGCACGCGGCTGCAAGATTTACAGTGAATCGCTCAGCGATCCGGCTGCACGATTGGCGCTGAAGGCTGGCATGGATATTGCGAACACTACCACTGAGCCAGTTTTTTTATAGGCGAGGAATTCCATCATGACCAAGCGTACCTACCGCCAACTGCTGTGTGCTGTCGACCTGGCGAGCGCGAGCGACCGGGTACTGCAACGCGCTACGAGCGTACGCGAAGCCGCTGGCGCGGAGCTTACCGTGCTGAGCGTGCTTGACCCGGTACCTCCCGATTTCGCGATTGCCGGTGCCGCCGGGGCGCTGCCACCAGGTTTGATGCCCGAATCCGAGCGTCTCGAGATCGCCCATGAAAAGCTCAACGCCATCACCAGCGAACTCGGCCAACCCGCGATCAAAACGCACGTTGAAGTGGGGCCAGTTGTCGATGTGATCCTTGAGCACGCGCGCGATACGAGCGCCGACCTGATCGTACTGGGCAGTCATGGCCGTAGCGGTCTCTCGCGAGTGCTCGGTTCAACAGCCAGCGCCGTGGTGCATCTCGCAAGCTGTGACGTACTTACCGTGCGCCTGCAGGACTGATCGCCTCAGCGCATCCATCCCCTGATCGAAAAGGAGAATGCGACATGAAACCGACCGTACCCAACCTGGAAGCGATGCGTGCCAATCCAAGCGCGTTTTATACCAAGCCGGCGGATATCCTGAAGGACGATCGCCTGAGCCTGGCTGACAAGCGAACGGTACTCGACGCCTGGGCATTTGAAAGCAAGGAACTGCAGGTCGCCGAAGGCGAAGGATTCGACGGCGGCGAAGATGCCCGCCTGCGCGAAGTGGAGCTGGCGCGGGAGGCGCTTGACGGGCAGATGCAACAAGCCGGGACCCGGCAGTAGCGCCGGCCCGGTCCGCCTGCGCTGATCGTGCGCAGCCTGACCGGGACTGATCGATGGAGCTGTTTTTTTCGCTGGTCGTGATCCTGCTCGCGGCCAAAATCGGCGCCGAGGTGTGCCTGCGCCTCGGGCAGCCGGCCGTACTGGGCGAAATCCTCGCCGGCGTCGTCATCGGCATGGTCATCCATTACGCGCCGGCCAACGTCGGCGCAATGTCTCACCTGGCGAGTGACGAACTGTTCAAAGGCCTGGCCGAACTGGGCGCTTTCTGTCTGTTGCTCGCGGCCGGAATCGAGCTGGACGCGCGCGACATGTTGCGCGCATCGCGCCGCAGTGCCGCGATAGCTATCGCCGGCATGCTGGTCCCGTTCGCGGCCGGCTGCGCGCTCGGCGCGATTTTTTTGCCGCCCTCGGATCTGCGTGCAGCACAGGTCCTTTTTCTGGGCACTGCGCTGGCAATTACCGCCGTGCCGGTAGCGATCAAGGTGCTGATGGATCTCGGCAAACTCGATACGCCGCTGGGCCAGACCATCGTTGCCGCGGCCGTCGCCGACGATATTCTGAGCCTGCTCCTGCTCGCGGTTCTGACCGGGATGCTCGCCAGCGGGGAACCACCGGGCCTGTACAACATCCTGCTCATCGGCGCGCAGGCGGCATTGTTCGTAGCGATCGTGACGCTCCTGTTGCGCTTCAACAACCGCAGCGTCGGCCGCGTGCTCGCGAAACTCGAGCTCGAGGAAAGCGACTTCGTGGTGCTGCTGGTGTGCGCGCTTGCGCTCGCGGTGCTGGCCGAGGCACTAGGATTGCACGCCATCCTCGGCGCGTTTTCGGCCGGACTGCTGTTTTCGCGGCGCTCGGTCAGCGTGTCCCGCTATACGGCGGTCAAGGACCAGGTTGACGCCCTGGCGCACGGGTTTCTCGGGCCGTTGTTTTTCGTTTCGATCGGACTACATCTCGACCTAGATGCGCTCAGCACGATCCCCGGATTTCTGGCGTTGCTGATCGCGGTGGCATTCGCCGGGAAAATTATCGGTGCCGGGGGTGCGGCGCTCATGAGTGGCTTCAGTCATCGCGAGGCCGCGAGTATCGGCGTGTCAATGAGCGCGCGTGGTGTCGTCGAGCTGATCGTGGCGAGTATCGCGGTCGATGCCGGACTGTTCGACGGCGCGGTGACGTCGCCGATTATCGACAATCTGTTTTCCGCGGTCGTGATCACCGCCATCGTTACCTCGGTCGCGGTGCCGCCGATCCTGAAGCTGAGTATGCGTGAGTGAATCGGTGTGCGGCGGTTGCCGCTTCCGCGCGGCCTATTCGGCTGGCCAGTGGTCAGCCCATGGGCGCGCAGCCTCAAACGCAGCCGCCGCGCGCAGCACGCCGGGATCGTCGAGATGGCGGCCGACGATTTGCAGCCCCACCGGCAGCCCGGCCTGGGTAAAACCGGCCGGCACGCTGGCGACCGGTTGCCCGGTCATGTTGAAGGGGTAGGTAAAGGCGAGCCAGGCGTAGGTCGGCACGGCCTGCCCGTCGATCGTCGACGGCCCCTGGATGCCGAGTTC
>CALOBG010000046.1:0-4830 GCA_942490995.1 uncultured Gammaproteobacteria bacterium | reverse complement strand
AAGAAGACACGCGCACCCAAGGCGCCGCAGAAACCCGATTACGAGGAACCGCTGGCCTCGGCCGTGCAGGACACGCTCGGCGAGGTGCGTGCGGAGTCGGCCAATATCTTCACCTTCGTCGGCCGCCTGCTCGACCAGCTCAATGCCGCCGATCCGGACGGCAATGTACTGATCATTCGCGGTGGCATCGATCGCGGCTCGGAAGCCTGGGTCGACCGTTTGATCTACGTCCTTGCCGGCGCGCGCATCACCGCGCGTAAAGTCCGCGGCATCCTGCTCGAAGACGGCGCCTCCAACCAGCACCTGACGCCATGGCTGGAAGTACACAATGGCGAAACCTGGGCCGGCTTCAATCCGCTCACCGGCGCCAAGGGCTACCCGGAGAATTTCGTGCGCTGGTCGGTCGGCAGCGAGCCGGTACTTGTGGTCGAGAACGGTCGCAATGCGCGCGTCGCGTTTGCCATTTCCCAGTACAACCAGTCGTTGACGGCAATGGCGCGCGACCGCGCCGATGCCAGCCATAGCTGGCTGTCGAACCTGATGCTGTTTTCGCTGCCGGTCAACACCCAGAACGTTTACCGGATCGTGCTCATGATCCCGTTCGGCGCGCTGGTGGTGGCCCTGATGCGCACCATTGTCGGGGTTCCAACCATCGGTACCTTCATGGCGATCCTGGTCGCCATTGCGTTTCGCGAAACCGAGCTGCTGTGGGGATTGGTCCTGTTTACCCTGATCACCTCCACCGGGCTTATCGTTCGGTTCTACCTCGAACGGCTGCAGTTACTGCTGGTGCCACGCCTGTGCGCGGTGGTGGTGGTGGTGGTGCTGCTGATGCTCGCGATCAGTCTGATCAGCGCGCGCCTCGGCCTCGACCGCGGCTTTTCCATCGCCCTGTTTCCGATCGTGATCCTGACCATGGTCATCGAACATATGTCGATGGTGTGGGAGGAAGCCGGCCCCGGCGAGGTACTCAAGGAGGGACTCGGCACGATGGTGGTGTCGTCGCTGGGGTTCCTGGTCATGACCAACGATTACCTCACCCACCTGGTGTTTCTGTTTCCCGAGGTGCTGCTGATCGTATTTGCGGCATTTCTTCTGATGGGCCGCTATACCGGTTATCGTGTGGTCGAGATCATGCGTTTCAAAGATATCGTCGAGAGGCCCGGACCCGATGTTCAGCCGCATCCGTAAGCTGCGCGAAGCCGGCGTGGTCGGCATCAACAACCGCAACCGTGGCTACATCATGCCGCTCAACCCGCGCCGGTTGTACACCCTGGTCGACGACAAGGTAACGACCAAGAAACTTGCCATCGCGGCCGGCATCGCGGTGCCGAAACTGTACGGCCTGATCGACGAGGTACGCCAGGCCCACCAGTTCACCACGTTGATCGGCGAGCAGCGCGACTTCGTCGTCAAGCCCGCGCATGGCAGCGGCGGCAAGGGCATCCTGGTGATCATCAGCCGCCGCCGCGATATGTTCATCAAGGGCGACGGTACCGCATTGAGCGTCGCCGAAGTCGAACACCATATCGAAAACGTTCTCGGCGGGATTTACAGCCTCGGCGGGCAGCCGGACCAGGCGATCATCGAATACCGGGTCAAGTTCGATCCGGTGTTCGAGGCGGTCAGCTACCGTGGCGTACCGGACATCCGCATGCTGGTGTACCGCGGAGTGCCGGCGATGGCCATGCTGCGCCTGCCGACCCGGAGTTCAGATGGCCGCGCCAACCTGCACCAGGGTGCGGTCGGGGCCGGCATCGACATCCTCACCGGCACCACCACGCTGGCGGTGTGCAAAGACCACCGCATCGTCGAACACCCGGATTTCGGCACCCCGCTGCGCGGCCTGGTGATCCCGGGCTGGGATCAGTTGTTACTGCTCGCGGCGCGCTGCCAGGACCTGGCGCCGCTCGGTTATCTCGGGGTCGACATCGTTCTCGATGCGGAGCTGGGTCCGCTGGTGCTGGAACTCAATGCGCGCCCCGGACTCGGTATTCAGATCGCCAACGGGCGCGGACTGCGCGGAACCCTCGACGCCATCGACCGGGCGGCGCCGCTGCCGACCGATGCCGAAGCGCGCGTCGCCCTGACCCGGGACATCGCCTCGCGCCTGGCCGCCGCGTGACGGGTACGCCGCCCATTCGAATTCTGATCGCGGTTGTTGCCGCCCTCGGCTGGGTCGCGGCGGTGGCGGCCGCGGATGACCGCAAAACCACACCGCCGGCAAAGCCGCGCGCAGAAGCGCGTTCGATGTCAGCGCCTGAAACGGCTCCGGGCAACGCGGCTGCCGACGACGCCCCGGCGGCCACGAGCACGGATCAATCGCCGCCACCCGCGCCTGAAACGGAAGCAGAATCGAGCACCAGCGCGCGCAGCGATGCGGGAACCACCGTGCCGCTCGACATCGGTGGCTCGGTAACGGTGCCGGCGCCGGGCGTCACGGTACTCGAAGGTGACCAGCTGGCACCCGGCGGGAAACCGATCGCACATTTCAAAGCCCCCGCAACAGACCGCGACGACAAGGATGAAGCGACGACCTGGGGTGCGCTCAAGATCCTCGTCAAGAAAGTTAAGCCCGGCACGCGCCGGGAACTCAAGTGGACGGCCGGGCAATCGTTTGCCGGCAGCGCCATCGACACCCCGGTGGTCGTAGTGCGCGGCCACCAGCGCGGGCCGACCCTGTGCCTGACCGCGGCGGTGCACGGCGACGAACTGAACGGCGTCGAGATCGTGCGCCGGGTGCTGGCCGATCTCGACGCCGACAAACTTTCCGGCACGGTGATCGCCGCGCCGATCGTCAACCTGCTCGGTTTCTCGAGAGGCAGTCGCTACCTGCCGGATCGCCGCGATCTGAACCGTTATTTCCCTGGCAGCACGCGTGGCAGTTCGGCATCGCGCATTGCGTTCGTGTTTTTCAACAAGGTCATCCGGCACTGCGATCGCCTGGTCGATTTTCACACCGGTTCGTTCAAGCGCACCAACCTGCCGCAACTGCGCGCCAACCTTAAAGTGCCGGCAGTGCGCAAATTCGTTTCACGTTTCGGCGCCACTTCGGTAGTACATAATGCCGGTCGCGGCGGCACCCTGCGCAATGCCGCGGTCAGCGTCGGCATCCCGGCGGTCGCTTTCGAACTTGGCGAGCCCGGCACCCTGCAACTCGACGCGGTAGCCTTCGGGGTCAAGGCCATCGACACCCTGCTCGACAAGCTCGACATGGTCGACCGCTTTCGGCTGTGGTCGGAACCGCAGCCGATCTTCTACCGTTCGCGCTGGCTGCGCGCCTATCGTGGTGGCATCCTGACCTCGAACATCGCGGTCGGCAGCACGGTCAAAAACGGCGACGTGCTGGGCCTGGTGATCAACCCGGTCACCAACGAAAAATCCGAGATCCTGTCACCGTTCGACGGCCGTCTGCTCGGCCGCGCCCTGAACCAGTTTGTACTGCCCGGCTTCGCCACGTTTCACATCGGTATCGAAAGCAGCGAAAGGCAGAATGCCGAAATCGTGCTGGCCGATCCGGATCCGCACGATGTCGATACCGATGATGGCAGCGACGATGCCGACAGTGTCGACGCAGCCCCCGATGCGCGACCGCAGGTGCGCGCGGTGATCGACGAAATCATCGACGATATCGACGAGGAAATGCACTGAGCGACGATGCGCGTCGCTTACGGACAGGCGGCGAGCGTCATGCCGGCGCCCTGCAGGCGGCCGACGGCCTCGGTGCGTGTGAAGCTGATGGTGATGGTCGGATCGCCCGGCGCGGTCAGAGAAAACAGCGTGTCGTTGCCAATCGCAGTCAGGCCATCGCCGGTGCAGATTTCCCGATCGGCATCGACCAGGTAGGTAAAAAAGTTGTTCCAGGCATCACGCACGCGGATCTGGGGAATGTTCAGCGTCACCCACGGCACCGCGAGTTGAGGTGGCGGCGCAAATGGCAAGCCGGAGCCCTCAGTACCCACTGTCCAGTTTGAATTATTGGGTATCTTATTGGGAGGAGGATTGAGCGGGTCATTGTCTCCAGCGGCAAAACCGAAAATAAGATCAACGAGGCGATACATGCGTTCGACGGTACGCGCCCTCTTTGTCTGGAATTCGCCGAGCGCTGCCAACGGCCGGATGATGTCCTCTTCGGTGAACACACGCACAATATCGTCAAACGGTGTCGCTTCCACGGTCGAATACTCGGCGGCCACGAAGAAAATGTCGGCGTCCTGGTTGTCGATTTCGGCCAGCGCGGTAGCGACCGGCGCATCGAGACGCGCGCCTTCCAGGGTGTAAGCGCCGCTGCCATTGGCGCCGGCAGAAATCACGGCAACCACGCCCTGGTTCACGATCTGCTGGCGCGCCGGCAGACTGGCGTCGCCATCAGCCTTAGTCCACAGTTCGATTTCGTTGGGCGGCACGGTGCCGTTGTTCGACCACGTGCCGAGTTCGAGCTGGCCAGTTTGCGCGGCAGTACTGGTGACCACATAAAAAATCTGGTGATCCCAACCATCCGTGATTGAACGGGGGTGGGTTCCCATCGAAAGCGCCGGCAAGGTCCCCCAATACACATTGGTGCCCGCGATCAGCCGCGCGCCGGCGCAACCGGCGCCGGCCGCGCCCTGGCTGGATTCGCGCGCATAGGCCGCATCGGCCGGGCCCAGGGTCGGATCGGCCGGGCACGGCAGGCGGCTTTCGCGCGCCACGAAAGCTTGCAGCAACAACTCCGCGGCATGCAGGTTGCGGCCGGTTTCCTTGATCTTGGTGTTGACCCGGATAGCGCCAAAGCTGGCCACCGCGCCGGCTGCGAGCAGGCCGATGATGGCGGTGACTATAGCCAGTTCG
>CALOBG010000045.1:0-9596 GCA_942490995.1 uncultured Gammaproteobacteria bacterium | reverse complement strand
GTTGTTCCTTCTCACGTAGCCGCGCCTTCTGCTCCCAGGTCGGTGGCTTGGTGTAGCTGTCCTGCTCGCCCTTGCTGCCGCAGCGATGGCGAAAACCCGATGGAATCGTCGGGGGCGGGGCGGTTGCCGATGCGCACGGCATTCAGGGTGTCGATTGGCAGCATGGTTTTCCTCCCTGGACGATCATAACGTCCTGATTTAGTAACAGTGTTCTTTGGCAGGGAAACAGGAGGTCTGTGACGATGAGGGCGCTGGGTTACATGCGTGTGATGTACCCAGTCGTCAAGGGTCACATGGGTTATGTCCGGGTAGCCGGGCACGATCATCCAGAGGCTGTCCCCCACCAGGATGACATCAATACCGGCGGCATCGACCAAATTTTACAAGTTCCGGTGTTTCAATCATCCTGTCTCGTATATAGCATGCAATATACCAATATGCCGTCATTAACGAGCGAGCAAACGGTGGCGTAAAAGGTCGCACAACTGGCCGCAGTCCCGCATTAGCCAATGCGCGAGGAGGCTTTGAGAGTCGACGCCTGATATTGACTATAAACATCAAGCTACGAGGAGATCCCCGGCCGATCGCCGCGGCTCGACGCGGGAGCGTTAATTCCGGGTGCTGCTAAAGATTAGCGTACCTGGGCCTTCCAGAATCCGGCCCGGTGCACGCGCTTGAGGACCGCCACCGTCGGCGCATATTCGTCGGCCTTGAGGATGCCGTCGCTGACGTTGTGGTGGTCCTTGCAGAACGTCGTGAGGGCGCGGCGCAGACCGCTGTCGGCGCTGCGATTCATGACCAGGTAGAAACGTTCGTCGACCAGCGCCTCGAACGCCAGCGCCATGCCGTGGGCAACGTCGGCCGCGGCGAACGCGACATCGGCATGGTTGCTCGCAACCAGGGCCGCAACCGCGGTGTGCGAATATTCTTCGTTGTCGTAGCCGTTGATGGCGCCGGGTGCGATCCCGGCTGCACCAAGCAAGCCGTCGAAAATAAGTCGAGTGCCGGAGCCCGGCTGGCGATTGACGAAACGTAACTGGCCATCGGCCAGGGCGGCGAGTTGGCGGACCGGCTGCGGTGGCCGTGACAGCAGGCCGAGAGTGCGCTGTTCAAGCAACCATAACTGATCGCGTTTGGGATCGAGCAAGCCGATCAGGGCCGCCGCCACGGTGCGGCCGAGGTCGCCCAGCGGCAGATGGAAACCGGCGAGATCGGCGTCGCCGCGGCGGTAGCGGTTGAGCGCATTTTCGCTGCCGGTAATGTCCAGTGTGACCGGCTGCCGCGCTTTCAGTGCATCGCGCAGCAGCAACATGCGTTCCGAATGGCTGGAAACGATGGTCAGCGCCTGGTGGCGCTGATCACCGGCTTCGCTGAGGCGCGCGATACCGCTTCCAGCGCGGCAGTGGCCAGGGTCGGATCGAGCGCCGCGCGGGTATCGGCCGCGATCGCAAGCAGACTTTCGGCGAATTTTGTCAGGCGCGCGCCACGACCCTGGCGTGAGGACAGCAGCGGCTGGCCGAGACGCGTTTCCCACGCGCGGATCAAGCCCCAGGCGTGGCGGTAGGAGACGCCGGTCGACTTTGCCGCATAGTTGAGGTTGCCGCCGTCGCGCACCGCGCTGAGCAGGTCGAAAACCAGCGCTTCCAGCGCCTCGGACTCGCCGTCGCGGGTGAAAATCCAGCGTAACTCGAATTCCAGGTTCATGCCGATCCGGCTGCGGACACCGCCTGCGCGCGGCGCCGGCGCTCAGGCAAACCGCGCCGGCCGGCGCCGGTGCCAATCGCTGGCCTGTTGATAGGCGTGGCCGGCACGGGTCAGATAACTTTCGTTCCACTGACCCGCCGCGAGCTGAAATCCGAACGGTGCGCCGTCGTCATTGAAGCCGGCCGGCAGGGACAAGGTGGGGGTGCCGCTGATATCGAACGGGGCGGTGAAACGCAGCAGCTCCGGCCAGTCGCTGTCCTGCTCGCCGAATCGCGCGAACTCGGCAAGGGTCAGGTTCTGGCGCATCAGGGCGGGCGCGATGATGACGTCGACGCCGGAGAACAGGCGGCCCATACGGCCGCGAAATATCTGCCGCTGATCGTGCGCCCGCGCATAATCGACAGCGCTGCTGGCGATACCGGTGTCGAGCAGCCCGGCCAGGCCCGGACCATAGTCATCGGCCTGGGCCGGATAGGTGTCGGCGTGGACCGCCGCTGCCTCCGCCGTACACAGCGGAAACCACGCCTCGACCATCGCTTCGCTGGCCGGCATGCTGACCGGCACCACGGTCGCGCCGGCGGCCTCGAGCATCGACAGCGCGTCGTGCATCGCCGCGACGGTCGCGGCATCGACACGGGTCGTCGCCCACGATTCATCGAGACCGACGCGCAGACCCGTGACACCGAGCGCCAGCTCGCCGACGTAATCAGGCACCGGCACGGGTGCCGCGGTCGGGTCGGCGGCATCGGAGCCGGCGATCACGCCGAGCACGGCGGCGCAATCGGCGGCACTGCGGGCCAGCGGGCCGATGTGATCGAGCGACCAGGCGAGCGGAAAAACGCCGGCGCGGGAGACCCGACCCCAGGTTTGTTTGAAATTGCGGTTACGCCATTGGCGAACGACGGAAAACGAATCGAACCGCCGGTGTCCGAGCCCAGCGCGGCGTAACACAGGCCGGCCGCGGTGGCGACACCGGAGCCGCTCGACGAAGCGCCTGACCAGTATTGTGCCTGGTGTGGATTGCGTGGCGGGGTGATGTCGGGGTGGTGGTGCGCTACCGCGCCTTCGGTGAGCTGCAGCTTGCCGAGCACCACCGCGCCCGCTTCGCGCAGGCGCTGTACCACGCTGGCATCGCTCGCGGCAGGTGCTGAGGCCGCGCGTACGCGTGGCATGCCGGCAATGGTGCGCACCCCCTTCACGTCGCAAAGATCCTTGACCGCGATCGGTACGCCGTGCAGCGCGCCCAGCGCCTGGCCGCGGGCAATGGCGAGGTCAGCGGCTTCGGCGTCGCGTCTGGCGCTGTCGGCCATGACCGTCACATAACTGCCAAGTTCGCCGTCGTGCTCGGTGATCCGCGCCAGCAGGGTAGCGGTGACCTCGGCGGCGGAGACCGTTTTGTTCGCGATCGCCTGCGCGATCTCGAGCAGATCCATATACGCCAGCTCTGATGCCGTCATCGTGTGTCCCTGTTGTCATGTGCGAGCTCACATTGTCGTCGCTGGGCGCGGACAGGGAAAGTGCCGCGCCGGCCGCGGCGCAGGAGCCGTGGCGGATCGTTGATCCCCGCGCCGTGGCCGCCGACAATCATCGCCTCATCACGACAAGCGCGGGAGCGACGGCAATGGCATTCAACGAATACGGCGATTACGACGCTATCGGCCTCGCCGATCTGGTGAGGGGCGGGGCAGTCAGCGCGCGCGAGCTTATCGACGAGGCGATCAGACGCGCTGAAGCGGTCAATCCGCAATTGAACTTCCTGGCCCATGACGGTTTTGAGGTCGCGCGGACCGCCGCCGACGATGCGAACCTGGCCAACGGGCCATTGAAAGGCGTGCCGTGGCTGGTCAAGGAACTCGCCAGCAGCTGGGGTGGCCAGCCGTTTACGAATACCTTGCCGTACCTGAAGGATATGCGCGCGCCGGTCGATTCCGAACTGATCCGACGCATGAAGGCCGCCGGCATGATCCCGTTCGGCAAGGCCACCTCGCCGGAGCAGGGCTGGGCGCTGGCGACAGAATCTTCTCTGCATGGCATCACCCGCAACCCCTACGATCTCGACCGTACACCGGGCGGCTCGAGTGGCGGTTCGGCGGCGGCGGTGGCCGCGCGCGTACTGCCGATGGCCGATGCCTCCGATGGGGGTGGTTCGATTCGCGTACCGGCGGCAAACTGCGGCCTGGTCGGCTTGAAACCCGCCCGCGGACGGGTCACTTTCGCGCCGCTGGCGGTGGATTTCTGGTACGGCGGCGCGACGATCCATTGCGTGTCGATGAGCGTCCGCGACACGGCGCTGCTGCTCGACATCACCAGCGGCGGATTGCCCGGCGAGCCCTATGTGCTGCCGCGTCCGGCGCGGCCGTTCATCGAAGAGGCCGGTACCGAGCCGGGTCGCCTGCGGATTGCCATGGTCACCGATACACCCGCCCACGGTACCGCGGTCGACGCCCAGATTGCCGCCGCCGTGCAGCACGCCGGCAAACTCCTGGAGGGACTCGGGCACCATGTTGAAATCGAGCCCGTGCCGTTCGATTTCTGGCCCTTGTACAAAACCTATACCGCGCTGATCGCAGCGCAGACCGCCGGTTTTTTTGATGCCATGGCAGAACTCGTCGGCCGGCCGGCGACGGCCGATGACATGGCGCCTCTATATTGGACAATGGCTGAAAAAGGCCGGCGCATGAGCGCCGTCGATCACTCCAATCAAATCGAATTCATGCGCCAGTCCTGCCGTGATCTGCTGACCAGAATGGCGGCGTACGATGCGTGGTTGATGCCGACCGTACCCATGCTGCCGCGCGAACACGGCTATTACGATATGAGCCTCGACGTTGAAACTTACGACGACACGCGCATGGGGCCGGATTGCTGTTTTACCGCGCCCTTCAACGCCTCGGGCTCGCCCGCGATCTCGGTGCCGATGGCGTGGTCGACGGAAGGCTGGCCGATCGGTGTTCAACTGGTCGGCCGTGATGGCGATGAAGCGACTTTGATCCGCCTCGCCGCCCAGATCGAAATCGCCCAGCCGTGGCGTGATCGGCGGCCGGCGGTGTGCGCCTGAAACGAAGCGCGCTCAATCCGCCGCGGATTGCAGCGCGAGCGCGGTTTTTTCGCCGGTCACGCGCGCGATGATGATCGCGCAGCAGGCGTCACCGAAGACGTTGACACTGGTGCGTGCCATATCGAGGATGCGGTCGAAAACCAGCAGCACGCCGATCGCTTCGACAGGCAAGCCAATCGAATTGAGGATGATCGCGATGGCGACCAGCGACGCCGATGGCACCCCGGCGACGCCGATCGAAGTCAGCAGCGCAACAAACACAATCGAAAACTGAACGCCGAGGGTGAGCTCGAGACCATAGGCCTGGGCCAGAAACAGCGCCGCGGCGCATTCGTACAGCGCGGTGCCGTTCATGTTGACGGTTGCGCCCAGTGGCAGGACGAAAGCCGAGATCTTGTTCGATACGCCGGCCCGGTCTTCGACGCACTCCATCGTGATCGGCAGCGTGGCCGAGGACGAGGCGGTGGAGAAGGCGGTGAGCATGGCCGGCGCCAGCGCGCCGTACATTTTCAGTGGGTTGACGCCGGCCATGCGCAGCATGACGGCGAGGGTGACAAATACGTGAATGGCGAGCGCCGCCAGCACGACCAGCGCGAACACCGCAAGCGGACGCGCCGCACCGAAGCCGGTTTCGGCGACCACCGCCGCGACCAGCCCGAACACGCCGATCGGGGCAAACTTCATCACCCATTCGGTGATGCTCATCATGACGTGAAACACGCCGTCCCAGAACACGAACAGCGGCTCGGCGTATTCGTGGCTCAGGTGGGTCATGAAATAGCCGAACAGCAGGGCGAAGAAAATCAGGCCCAGCATTTCACCTTCGGCGGCCGCCTTGATGACGTTCGGCGGCACCATGCGCAGGAAAATCTCCGCCACGCGGCCGGCGCCCTGACCGTCGATTTTCGCCGCCACCTCGGCGCTGACCGCATCGAGGGCGAGGATATCCGCGGCCGGTTCGCCGTTGACGTAGCCTGGTCCAACGAGATTGACCAGCAGCAGCCCGATAACGATCGCGGCCAGGGTCGTGGTGGCATAGAACAGCAGGGTGCGGCCGCCCAGCGCACCGAGATTACCGCCGCTGCCGATGCCGGCCATGCCGACGATGATCGATGAGGTGATCAGCGGCACAATAATCATGCGCAGACCATTGAGGAACAGGGTGCCGATGTACTCAAAGGCGGCCAGGTAGCTGATCCCGAACAAGGTCACCGCGCCGGGATCGCCGGCGCCGATGCGGTTGATCGCGTAACCCGCGATGACAGCCAGCAGCATTGCGATCAGGATCTGCCAGTGCAGCGCTAGCTTGTTCATATCGGATCCCGCGTGGTTAAGGGGGCACAGGCGCAGTGATTCTGGCCGAAAGGTCGCGGCGAAGCAAAGCGTTCCCGCGCGCCGCGCGGTTGCTCAGGGCGTGGCGCCACCCATTGCCGCGGCCTGCATGGTCGGGAAACGCTGGTGGTCAGTGAGCAGCCCCGGGTACTCGCCGGCCAGTGCCTCGGCGGCGTTGGCCAGGCGCTCGATGCGCTCGCGGGTATCCGGGTGGGTAGAAAACAGCAACGCGGCGCGCGGCTCGCCGGGGTCGACGGCGTCGATCGTGGTCAACAGCATGAGCAGGCCGTAGGGGTCGTAACCGGCGCGCGCGGCGATCACCAGGCCGTCGCGGTCGGCATCGAATTCGTCGTCGTGATCGAGGCCGCTGGCGTACAGGTTCATGCCGTTGTCGAGCAGCAGGCGGGCCACCGCCGGATTGCCGCCGATGTAGTCGGTGGCGACGTCGGCAACCACATCACGGGTCAGTTCGGCGCGCGCTTTTTTCATGACCGCAAGAACATGATGGCGTTCGACGACATGGGCGATCTCGTGCGCAAGTACGCCGGCCAGTTCGGATTCGTCACGCATCAGGCTGACCAGGGCGGTGGTAACGAATACATTACCGCCGGGCGTCGCGAAGGCGCCGAGGCTGTCGTTGACCACGATGGCGAACTGCCAGGGTAGATCGGCGCGCTCGGTCTGCATCGCCAGCCAACGCCCGATACGATTGACGAAACGTTGCGCCTCGAGATCACGCAGCGGCGGCATGGCGCCGAGCAGACGGCCGGCCAGATCGCGGCCGAGCTGGATCTCTTCGGCCTGCGGCATTTCGCGGGTGGCATCGCTGACGCGCTTGCCGACTTCGAGGATCTTGTTGACGTCGGCTTTCTTGACCGTGTCGAGCAGGTTCGAGAAATCGAAAGCCGCGGCGCTGTGCACGTGGCCGAGGAGAACGAGGGATAACAGGATGATGCGTGTGCTCATCGTGTCGCTCCGCCGGTGGTCGGCTGTTTGTCGAGCTCGGCTACCGCGCGTGCATCGAGTCCGCCGGCGCGAGCGAAGTTCTCGGCTTCCGCGTTGCTCGCCACTGCCGCCGCCACCGCACCGAGCGCGGCGGCGTCGAAATGCGCGGTTTTGAGTTCACCCGGGGTCAGGCCGCGGACACCGATCGTGGCCACCGATCCCGATTCGCTCTGACGGCTGCGAAAACCGCCGAGCAGGCCGCCGATCGAACGCGACAGGCGGGCAAAACCGCCGCTGACACCGCTGCTGCCCGGCGCCACCTGGGCACTCGCGCCGGTCAGTCTCAGTCGGGTCAGGCGCACCCAGCCCTGGGTCCGGCCGGCCGCTGTTTCATGTGCGGCGAACATCCACAGGCCATTCCGGCCGAGCACGTCGAGGGTGGTGCCAACGCTCAGGCGCGCGAGCACCGTGCTCGAAGCGTCGGCCTCGGCGTGCAGCTCGGCGTCGCGCAGCAGCACCCCGCGGTCGCCGCCATTGCCGGCGGCATAAGCGAACTGGGTCAGTGTGGCGAGCAGGGTCAGGAGCAGGGCGCGGTATAAGGTCATGACGGCAGCGATCGCATCGATTCGAATCCGGGGTTTGAACGCCGATTATAGCCCTCGCGCAATCGAATTCCGGTCGTGGCGCGCAAATCCCGCAGCCCGGGACCACTCACGTGGGCGCGCTTCGCGCGGCGAGAAACTCGTCGCGGGTGATGAAGCTGGTGTTGGCGTCACCGCGAAAATTGAGAAAGCGAACGCCCTGCGGTCCGGCGCGAAAGCCGTATAAGGTTTGCGCGGCGATAAACGCCGACGCACCGGGTCCGAGTCGCTTGCGTCCAATCAGCAGTTCTCCTTCGAGGATATAAATAATCTCGTGCGCGGCGTGCGCGTGCAGGGAAACTTCCTCGTTGGCCGCGATGTGGGCTTCGAACAACTGCAGCTCGTCGTCACTGCCAGCGTGGAGGATGCGCACGTCGGCATCGCGCTCGGCTGCGGACATGCGCGCCGCGACCTCCGGGGCAACCGCCTCGCGGACCGGTTGCCAGGCGATCGAGTCAGCTTCGACAATACGTATACGGGCCATGTCTGTCCTCCTTTGGATCGCCAGGTTGCCAGCATGGAACTGGCCAGACCTTCAGATCCTGCGCGCCAGTTGTTCAGCTTCGAAGATAACCGCTTCCAGACGCCGCGGCGCGACCACGTCGCCGAGCCGATGCAGGTTGCGGCGCGTCGCGCCACCGCGTGCGCGTTCCCGGTAATAGTCGATGTACCGCTCACCGAGGGTGCCGTTGTGACCGTATAGCAGGGTATGGCCGGTGATCATGATGTGATGCCGGATCTCGACGTTGCCGACGGTCAGGGGCTGGAACACGTTGGGGTAGCGGCTGGCGGCGTCGTTCATCGGGTCGGCTCCGGCTCAGGATGAACGCGTATGGAAGGAATATCGATCTCGAAGGTGTCTTGATAACTAATAACAGGGAAGGTTGCAGTGATTTCGAAATATACTTATTCACGCAGTGAGAGAATATGCTGGGGGTGAATTAGTGTGCCTCCACATCTACCTGTACCCCCATTTATATTCAGATTCACCCAGTAACTACGTCTATCCACATCTGATTCAGTGCCTCCGATGATCCTGAAACTTTTCTCGTCCTCTGCTCCTCCTCCTTGAAAGAAGTTTGCAGCAATGAGCGGCAAGCAAAGCAACAAGACAAGTAGTGCTCCTCTTGTTACAACAAGCATGATGGCTGACGGTGGTTTATTCTCTGATGGGTTGTGCGAGAAGATAGCAGATCACGACACGTTTGCTGTTGAAGCTGTGAAATCCAGATCTCCGATCGAAAAAAGCGCGCAGGTCCACTCTCTATCTCTCGTTTTCTGTATCAGCGTGAGTTATTCCAAAAACAGACTGAAGACAAGTGATGAGGAGTGGCGCGAGGCTGGTTCGATTCGTATTCTTCGCCTCTTCGCTTGCACATATGAATAACAGAGAGTAATAAGTGTCTAGCCGTCACACCCTAACGCTCCTAAACCCCTGATGGAGGCTTAGCTGCTGCCAGCCATCATGAGGGGCAAACTTAGTGTCACGCATGCACGCTGAGTGCTGCAGAGCCCCCCCCCCCCAAGAGGCAGCGGGCACGGGGCGCAGGTGAAAGCCAGCAGCCTGCTGGGGCCCCGCTGGCGGGCAAAAGCGCGCGCCACAAAGCAGAGCAATGCACACCACAGCGCGCCAATCATGGTGACATTTTTTCTCATTTCCATTTGTGGCGCCGCCGCCGATGACGCCGCCATGAAAAAAGCATCGCCCTCAGCGCGCGAGCGCGCCAACGATGCGCGAGCGCGCCAACGATGCGCGTGTGTCAACAACGCGCGCTTGTCAACCCCGTGACATTGTCAGCCAGTGTTGCCACGGAAGTAGAGGCATCCTGTGATGCTGTGTGGAAGGTTATTTCGTGTGTTAGCTAACTACTGCACATCTACTTTTTTAAAATAATCTAGCTCAAAACGTGTATCTA
>CALOBG010000044.1:0-92016 GCA_942490995.1 uncultured Gammaproteobacteria bacterium | reverse complement strand
TGGATTTCACCTACAACGACAAGACCCGCCGCCTGCTCGACGAGGTCAAGGCTTTCATGCACGAGCACGTCTATCCGGTCGAGGAAGACGTCTTCAACTGGAACCACGATCCGAAAAACCTGTGGGTCGTGCCGCCGCAGATCGAGGCGATCAAGGCCAAGGCCAGGGCGCAGGGCCTGTGGAACCTGTTCCTGCCGCACGAGTACGGCGAGTACAGCCCCGGCCTGACCAATCTCGAATACGCACCGCTGGCCGAGGAGATGGGTCGCGTCATGTGGGCCGCCGAAGTGTTCAACTGCACTGCGCCCGACACCGGCAATATGGAAGTCCTGGCCCGCTACGGCAGCGCCGGAGCACAAGAAGGAGTGGCTGGAACCGCTGCTGGCCGGCGAAATCCGCTCGTCCTACCTGATGACCGAACCGCAGGTCGCGTCCAGCGATGCCACCAACGTCGAAACCTCGATCGTGCGCGATGGCGATGAGTACGTCATCAACGGACGCAAGTGGTGGAGTTCATGCGTGTACGACCCGCGCAACCGCATCTACATCCTCATGGGCAAGACCAATCCGGATGCGCCGCGCCACTCGCAGCAGTCGATGATCCTGGTGCCGGCCGGTACCCCGGGGGTCGAGATCCTGCGCCCGCTGCGCGTGCTCAACGATCTCCATTCGCCGCACGGTCACGGCGAGGTGCTGCTCACCGACGTGCGCGTGCCGGCCTCGAACCTGCTGCTCGGCGAAGGCCGCGGCTTCGAAATCGCGCAGGGTCGCCTCGGCCCCGGTCGCATCCATCACTGCATGCGCCTGATCGGCTGCGCCCAGCGTGCACTCGACATCATGTGCGCGCGCGTCGAGAGTCGCGTCGCCTACGGCAAGAAGATCTCCGAGCAGTCGAGCATCCGCCAGGACATCGCCAAATCGCGCTGCGACATCGAGCAGGGCCGCCTGCTGACCCTGTGGGCCGCCGACCGCCTCGATCGCGAGGGCAACAAGGTGGCCAAGGACGCCATCGCCATGATCAAGATCGCCATCCCGCAGCATGTGCCAGACAGTGGCCGACCGTGCCATGCAGGCGCACGGCGGCATGGGCGTGTGCCAGGATACTCCGTTGCCGGAAATATTTTCTTATGCGCGCGCAATTCGACTGGCCGATGGCCCCGACGAAGTGCATATGTCGCAGCTTGGAAAACTGACCATCCAGCAGACCCTCGGCGACTAATCGCGCTTACACGCGGCGCTCCGAACGTGCTCGGAGCGCCGCGGCTGCCGCTCGCCACCGATGCCGCTGTCGGCGCCCGGCGCGCCGCTCCGCACGTCCCGTAATGACTTAACGGAGCCCACTGATGAGGTTCACAATCGCTGCACTGGATCATGAGCCACCGCGTGCTGGTCAGCTTCCTGTTCGCGCTGGTGACCATCGCTTTCGCCTTCGCCCTGCCGAAAGTCGAGATCCGCACCATCTTCAATGACCTGTTGCCGCGCAACGATCCGTTCACACAGGTCTATTTCAAGCACCGCAACTTCGGCAACCCGCTGACCATGGCGATCATGGTCAAACACAAAAACGGCGATATCTATAACGCCGAGACCCTGGCCAAGGTCTGGGACCTGACCCGCGATATCGATCTTGCGCCGTATGTCGATCACGATCAGATCCTGTCCGTCGCGACGGAAAAAATCCGTTACGCCGAAGCAACCTCGACCGGCATCGATACCAAGCCGCTGATGGGTGATCACCCGCCGGCCACGGCGGAGGAGATCGCAGAATTCAAACACCGCGTCGGCATTTCGCCGAACGCGCGTACGTTTTTCGTTTCGCATGATGAAACCGCGACCCTGATCAACGCCGCATTTCTCGATCATGTGCGTTACGGTGAGGCCTTCGATTACGCCCAGGCCCTGGTCGAAGCGGCCCGCGACGAAAACCACGAAGTGCATCTCGCCGGCCTGCCGGTGCTGACCGGCTGGGTCTACAAGCTGCAGAAGCAGACTTACACCATCTTCGCGGTCACGGTAGCGGCGCTGATCATCGCGCTGGTGTTTTACATGCGCAATGTCGCCGGCGTGGTCACCCCGATCGTGTGCGCCTTCATCGCCGGGGTCTGGGGGTTTGGCTTCATCGGCTGGCTGGAACGGCCGATCGAACCGCTGCTGATGATCGTGCCGCTGCTGCTCGTGGCGCGCTCATTTTCCCACTGCGTGCAGTACACCGAACGCTATTACGAAGTTCTGATGCACCTCAAGGACCGTCGGCACGCCGCCGAGATCACCATGGGGATCATGATGGCGCCGTCGATACTCGGCATCCTGACCGATGTCTGCGGCATCATCTTCATCGCGATCGCGCCAATCAAAACCATGGATAATCACGCCATCTTCTGCGGTATGTGGGCGCTGTGGATCATCCCGACCGGGGTATTCCTGTGCTCAATACTGCTGTCCTACCTGCCGGTGCCGAAGAATATCGAATCGATCGTCGGCGGCAAGGACAAGGAATCGGGCATCCACCTCGTGCAGGAAAAACTGCTCAACCGACATCGCGCGCTGGAGTCAGGGGCGGCTCGCCAACGCACCGCGGTGGTGATCGTCGCAATCGCTCGGCGTCGCGCCATCTATCTCAATACCCAGATCAAGATCGGCAACCCGGTCGAGGGCAGCAACCTGCTGTGGCACGACTCCGAGTTCAATACCGCGGTGCGCGCGATCAACGCGCATTTTCCCGGTACCAACACGCTCGAGATCGTGCTCGAGGCGAAGCGTGAGAACATGAGCGCCGCATTGCCAATACCCCGGAAGCCGTGGCCGTGCAGGCGCAACTGCAGCGCCATGCTCGAAGCCGACCCGGTGCTGCCGCCACGTGCGACGCTGTCGTTCACCGACTACATGAGCGAGATCAATCGCCTGTTCTCAGGCGGCAATCCGAAGTGGGCGCCGCTCGACCTCACCGAGGAGGCCACCGCCGCGGCCGGCTTCGCCGCACTGCTCGGCAGTAATGCGATCAATTTCGGCCACGTCGCCGATTTCGAGTTTCAGAATTCGACGGTGTCGCTGTGGTACAAGGACAATAAGCAGGAAACCGTCGATCACGCACTCGCCGCGGCCGCTAAAGCGGTCGACGCGGTCGGCATCGAACATGACGAGTTCAACGTGCGGCTCGGCACCGGCGTGATCGCGCTGCAGCAGGCGCAGAACAACACCATTTCGCGCTACCACTGGATCATCATCGGCATGGTCAATGTCGCGGTCATGATCCTCGCAACGCTGGCCTATAAATCGTTGTTCGCCGCCCTCATCCTGCTCATTCCGGTCAACCTCGCCAACCTGATGCTGGTCGCCACCATGCATCTTGTCGGCGTTGGCCTCGATATCAACGCCGGCATCGTCGCGGTCATGGGGGTCGGCGTCGGGATCGACTACGGCATCTACCTGCTGTCGAGGATCTGCGAGGAATACACCGCCCAGGAACACGATTTACGCAGGGCGATCGTCGCCGCGCTGACCACCACCGGCAAAGCGATCATGTTTACCGCCACCATCATGCTGATCGGCATCGTGCCGTGGTATTTTCTTTCCGACCTGAAATTCATGGCCGACATGGGCCTGCTGCTGGTCATCGTGATGCTGATCAATATGCTGCTGTCGCTGGTCGTGCTGCCCTTGCTGGTGTGGTACACGAAGCCGAAATTCATGGCCCGCCAGGACCTCATTATCGGCGAAAGCGTCGATATCTCGCAGTTCGCGCCCAAGGTCGAGGAAGACGCCTGATATCAGGCTCAGCGTCCCTTGCCGAACAGCGAGCCCAGGATGCCGCGCACCAGGCGACGGCCGAGCGATGACCCGACCGCGCGCATGGTGCTTTTCAACATCGCCTCGCCGACCGACTGACGGTTGGAGCGCCGCGGTGAGGACGAGCGCTCGTTGCGCGTGCTTTTAGCCTTGCCCTGGCGCTGCACTTCGGCTCGTTCCTGTTCTTCGCGCAGCGCTTCACGCGCCGCGGCGCGACGCACGAGTTCCTCGTAAGCCGATTCGCGATCCACCGCCGCGGCGTATTTTTCGCCGTATTCGCTCTGCGCGATCAGAACCCGGCGCTCGGCTGGCTTGAGCGGTCCGATTTGTGATTCCGGCGGACGCACCAGCACGTGTTCGACCGGGGTCGGGCGGCCGCTCTCATCGAGTACGGAGACCAGCGCCTCGCCGGTGCCGAGTTCGGTGACCATCGCGGCGGTATCAATCGCCGGATTGGGGCGGAACGAATCCGCCACCACCCGCACGGTTTTACGATCCCGGGGTGTAAACGCGCGCAGCGCGTGCTGGATCTTCAAACCGAGCTGACCGAGCACCTCCTCGGGTAAGTCGGTCGGGCTCTGGGTGACAAAATAGATCCCTACCCCTTTGGAACGTACCAGCCGCACGACCTGTTCGATCTTGTCGAGCAGGGCGCGCGGCGCGTCTTTGAACAGCAGGTGGGCTTCGTCGAAAAACAGCACGAAACGCGGTCGATCGGCGTCGCCCCGTTCGGGCAGTTCCTCGAACAACTCGGACAGCAGCCAGAACAGGAAGCAGGCGTACATATCCGGTGAGGTGGCCATGATGCCGGTCGCATCGAGCAGGTTGATCACCCCGCGTCCGTCGCCATCGGTGACCATCAGATCGTTGATATCCAGGGCCGGTTCGCCAAAAATCTTTTTACCGCCCTGCTCGTCGAGCGCGAGCAGGCGCCGCTGGATCGCGCCGATGCTCGCGCCGGCGATGTTGCCATATTCCAGCGCCAGTTCCTTCGCGTTTTCGCCCATCCACACCAGCATCGAGCGCAGGTCCTTGAGATCGAGCAACAGCATGCCGTTGTCGTCGGCGACGCGGAAGGTCGCATACAGGACCCCGGTCTGGGTTTCGTTCAGACCCAGCAGGCGCGCCAGCAGCAGCGGACCCATTTCCGAAATCGTCATGCGCACCGGCGTGCCCTGTTTCCCGAACAGGTCCCACAGCGCAACCGGCGAGCCCTGCGCGGTGTAGCTATCGATACCGATGGCGGCGATGCGCTCGTCAATCTTGGGGTGGGCTCGGGCCGGGCTCGCGAGCCCCGACAGGTCACCCTTGATATCGGCGGCAAAAACCGGCACCCCAAGTCGCGAAAAGCCTTCGGCCAGGATCTGCAGGGTAATCGTCTTGCCGGTGCCGGTGGCGCCGGCGATCAGGCCATGGCGGTTAGCGGTTGCGCCCGGCTGGACGATGTGACGGCCGTTGGCGCCGCCGATGAGTACAACCTGGTCGGTGGGGGATGACATGCGATTCTCCTGCTGATCCCGTTGCTGAGGTGCGCCACTGACGATGCGCGGCGGCAAGGTAACCAATGAACTCGAATTCGGCCAACCTGGTCGTGCTGATACCCGTGAGTGGCCGGGCTGCACGCGGAAAATGCCGCGATCGCCGCCACGCAGGCTATAATCGCCCGCGCACCGACGCGATGCCTGTTCAACCCTCAACCAGGAGCCCACCCATGAGTAACCCGTCCGCCGACATCAGGGCCCTGTACGGGCGCGTGACGGAGCATTTTTCCGCCGCTAACGTGGACGCGCTGCGCGCCTGTTTTCATCTGCCGTTGCTGATCACGAGCCCCGACGGGGTCGTGCTGGTTGCCGACGACGATGATTTCAAGTCCGTTTTCGGCGGCACCATCGAACAGCTCAGGAACAACGGCTTCACGCGCAGCGCGATTGAGCGCCAGCAGATCCGCGTGTTTAGTCCTGACACCGCCCTGACCAGCGTGCTGTGGGTACGCTATCGCGGCGAAGACATCCTCGAACGACTCGGCGCGACCTATACCCTCACGCGCAGTGAAGGCACCTGGCGGATCACCGCGTTGCTCACCCACGAGCCGGACGCGGTGCTCGATCTCGACGCCGCTACTTGACCCGGGCGGTGACCCGCACCTCGACGAGGCCGCCGGGAATGGCGAGTTCCGTGGTGCCAATCGCGGTCCAGGCCGGGTACGGCTCTTTGATATAAATGTCCTTGACCTCCATGAACGTCGGCAGATGTTTCTGCAAATCGACGTGGAAGGTCGTCATTTCGGTGATATCGCCAAAGCTTGCGCCACCGGCCTTAAGCACCTCGGCGAGATTTTCGAACGCCTGCTTGAACTGGGTGCCGGGATCGGCCGCGACGCTGCCGTCGGCCATATTGATACCGATCACGCCGGAACAGCGCAGGTGGTCACCATCGACCACCGCCGGGGCGAAATGATAGCCGTCGTAAAAACTCTGCATGGACGGCGGAATGATGCGTTTACTCATAACTAAGCTCCTCAGATTACGCCGTCGTTTTTAAGTTTTTCGAGCTGCTCGGCGTCAAGGCCGAGACGCGCGTAGACTTCGGCGTTGTGTTGCCCCAGGGTCGGGGCGGGATCGTGGATACGGGTCGGGGTACGCGAAAACTTGGCCGCCGGCCCGGTCAGCGGCACCGACCGGCCATCCGCCAGGGTCGTGTGCTGCAGCATGTCGCGCTCGAGCACGTGCGGATGGCGGCTGGAATCGGCAAACGTGTTGACGCGGGTAACGGTCAGGCCGATCGCGGTGAGTTGTTCGACAACTTCGGCGGTGGTGCGCTCAGCGCACCATGCGCCAACCAGGTCGTTGAGCTCGCCGCGGCGCGCGATACGCTCGCCGGCGCGCAGTTCGGCCAACGCGTCCCAGCCGGCATGTTTGCACAGCGCGCGCCAGTGACTGTCGAGCAATACGCCGCCGTAGATTGAACCGTCGCTGCAGGCGTAGATATTCACCGGCGCAGCGATGGCGAATTCGTTGCCGGTACGCGGGATCGGAACGTCGAGGGCGCCGGAAGTGAGGTGACCATTGCTCTGGAATAGCAGGCCATCGACCAGGGCGACATCGATATGCTGCCCCTCGCCGGTGCGGTTGCGGTGGTGAAGCGCGGCCAGCGCACTCATGGCGCCGTTCATACCGGCCAGATCGTCGCCCAGGAAGGTCGGCGCCTTGGTCGGGCCGCCGTCGGGATCACCGTTCAAGGAACTCCAGCCGCTGAAATTCTGTGCTATCGGGTCGTAACCGGGGCGCGGCGACAGCGGCCCGAACTGTCCGAAGCCGCTGATCGAGACGTAGATGACATCGGGCTTGACCGCCGCCACGTCGGCGTAGCCGACGCCCCATTCGTCGAGGGTGCCGGGTTTGAAGTTCTCGACGACGATGTCGGCGCTTTCGCATAAACGCAGGAACAGGTCGCGCCCGGCCGGCAGCTTCAGATCCAGCGAAACGTTCTGCTTGTTGCGGTTGACGGTCTCGTGCAGCAGCATCAGCTCCGAATCGGGCAGACTCGGCGGCAGGATGCGGCAGATTTCGCCGGCCGGATGTTCGACCTTGATAACGGTGGCGCCGAAATCCGCCAGCAGACAGCCGGCCATCGGACCAGCCCAGGTCGTGGTCGCCTCGATCACCACCACCCCCTCCAGGGGGCCGCGCAAATCGGCCCGCGCTTGAGCATAAAACTCGCGCTTGTCCATAGTCATCCCCTGTCCACCACGTTCCACACTGCAAGCCGGCTCAGTGTAGCGAATATCGCGCTCCGGCGATGCGCAGCCCGATGGCCGGCGCAGTCGACGAGACTTGATATCATGTCCTGCCGACCGGCGTCGACCCGCACAACGAGAGACACCTTGCCGAACTCACGAGCTGAAGATATTCTGGTCCGCCCGTTCGCTGCCCTGCGCCCGCAGCCACGCTATGCCGCGGAAGTCGCCGCGCCTCCCTACGATGTCATGAGCAGCGCCGAGGCGCGCACCATGGCGGCCGGCAAGGCCCGTTCCTTTTTGCACGTCTCGCGCGCGGAAATCGATCTGCCACCCGCGACCGACCCGTACAGCCCCGCGGTCTATGCCGGCGCGGCGGCGAAACTCGCGGCGCTCGAAGCCGACGGGGTGCTGGTTCGTGACCGCGCGCCGGCCTACTACGCATATCGCATCAGCAACGGCGCTCACAGCCAGACCGGCATCGGGCTGGCGGCATCGATCGCGGCATACAACCAGGGCCGCATACGCCGTCACGAGCTGACCCGCCCGGCCAAGGAAACCGACCGCGTCCGTCAGATCGAGGCGGTTGGCGCCCTCACCGGGCCAGTCATGCTCGTGCATCGCAACGCGCCGCAGCTCGACGAGTTGCTGGCGACAGCCATCGACGCCGCACCGGCGCTGCTCCAGGCCGAGGTCGACGGCTGGCGCCACGACATCTGGCCGCTGACCGAAAGCACGCAGATAGCGCGTATTTCAGCACTGCTGAACGGCATGGATACGCTGTATATCGCCGACGGCCATCACCGCTCCGCGGCCGCCGCGCGGGTCGCCGCGAATGGGTCCCGGGCGACGCCCGCGGACGCCTTCCTGGCGGTCAGTTTCGCCGCCGAGGCCGTCACCATCCTCGATTACAACCGCGTTGTGAGCGACCTCAACGGCGCCACGCCCGCAAGCTTCCTGGCTGCGCTCGAATCCCACTTCGAGATCCGCGCCGCGGCCGCGGCGGTGCGCCCGGACGAACAGTATTGTTACGGCCTCTACCTCGACGGGCAGTGGCATAGGCTGCGCCTCAGGCAGGCGCCGGATGCCGCCGATGTGGTCGCGACGCTCGATGTCAGCGTGCTCGATCAGCGCGTGCTGGCGCCGCTACTCGGCATCGACGACCCGCGCACCAACCCGCGCATCGATTTCATCGGCGGCTCGCGGGGCCCGCAGGCCGTCGCCGCGCGCGTCGACGCCGGCACCGCCGCAGTCGGCTTCACCTTGTTCCCGACCCGCATCGAGGATCTCATGGCGGTCGCCGACGCGGGCCGCATCATGCCGCCGAAATCGACCTGGTTCGAACCGAAACTGGCCGACGGCCTGCTGTCCCTGCCGTTGCCGTGAGCGGCTGCACCGCCCCGCTGGCTTTGCTAGGCTGAGTACCCCGCCGAGGAGCAAAAACGATGACTGACTGGCAACCGAGCGCCTGCATGCTGTGCGAAAACAACTGCGGTATCGAAATCAAACTCAGCAGCGACGGCCGCCACATCGAGAAGGTCCGTGGCGACGAACAGCACCCGGCTTCGCGCGGTTACCTGTGCCAGAAAGCGTCGCGCATCGATCACTACCAGAACAGCGTCGACCGCGTCACCCATCCGCTACGGCGATGCGCCGATGGCAGCTTCGAGCGCGTCGACTGGGATACCGCCATCGCCGAGGTCGCGGCGCGCCTGGCGGCGGTACGCGATACTCACGGCGGCGACAAAATTTTTTATTACGGCGGCGGCGGCCAGGGCAATCACCTGCCGGCCGCCTACGGGCTCAGCACCCAGGCGGCGCTCGGCGGCAGCTATCGTTCAAACGCCCTGGCCCAGGAAAAAACCGGCGAGGGCTGGGTCGCCGCATCGATGTTCGGCGCTTATGCGCGTACCGGCGATTTCGACAACTGCGAAGTGGCAGTGTTCATCGGCAAAAATCCCTGGCACTCGCATGGCGTGGCGCGCGCGCGGGTGACGCTGCGCGAAATCGCCAGGGATCCCAAGCGCGCCCTGGTGGTGTTCGACCCGCGGGTTTCGGAAACCGCCGAACTGGCCGACTTCCACATTCGTCTCAAACCCGGCACCGATGCCTGGGCCCTGGCTGCCCTGATCGCGATCATCATTCAGGAGAACATCGCCAAAGAGGATTGGCTGGCCGCGCATGTCAGTGGCTTCGAACAGGTCCGACCGCTGTTCTCGAGCCTTGCCATCGATCGCTACTGCGCGTGGTGCGGCGTCGACGAGGCGCAGTTGCGGGCCCTGGCACGCCGCCTCGCGGCCGCCGAAAGCGTGGCCTGGTACGAAGACCTGGGTGTGCAGATGAACCGCAATTCGACCCTGGTCAGCTACCTCCACCGCCTCGCCTGGCTGGTTACCGGCAGTTTCGGCAAAGCCGGCGCGCAGTTCGTGGTCAATGCCCTGCGGCCGCTGATGAACTCCAATCCGAGTCTGGCGCGCACATCACCGGTCGCCGGCAAGCCGTTGCTCGGTGGCATGGTGCCGTGCAATGTCATCGCCGAAGAAATCCTGTCGGATCACCCCGATCGCTACCGTGCGATGATCATTGAAACCGCCAACCCGGCCCATTCCCTCGCCGACAGCGCGCAGTTTATTTCCGCCATGCGCCGCCTCGAATTCAGCGTCGTGATCGACGTCGCGATGAGTGAAACCGCGCGTCACGCCGACTATATCCTGCCGGCCGCCACGCAATACGAAAAAGCCGAGGCCACGTTCTTCAACTTCGAATTTCCGCACAACTACTTCCAATTGCGCCACCCGGTGATGAAACCGCCGGCCGACGCCGACGTGCTGCCCGAGGCGGAGATCCACGCGCGCCTCGTCGAAGCGCTCGGCGAAATGCCCGAAGAGGTGGTCGGGCTGCGCAAGACGCTCGAACAGCAGGGCCGTGCTGCATTCACCGCCGCCTTCAATCTGGCCTCGCGCAAAAACCCCGCGCTCATGCGGCTGGCGCCCGTGGTCCTGTACCGGTCGCTCGGCGCGACCCTGCCGAGCGAACTGGCCGGCGCGGCGGCGCTGTGGGGGGTTGCCCAGTTCGTCGCCGGTCGCGAGCCGGAGTCCCTGCGCCGCGCGGACATCGAAGGTGAAGGCACCGCGCTTGGCGACGCCCTGTTCGACCGCATTCTCGCCAGTCCGCGCGGGCTGGTGTTTTCCGTCGATGAGCATGAGGTCTCGTGGACGCGGGTACGTACCGCCGACGGTCGTATCAAGGCTGATATCCCGCAACTGACCCCGGCCATCGCGGCGCTGGCGGACGGGCCGCACGACGTCACCAGTGCGGAGTTTCCTTTCGTACTCTCGGCCGGCGAGCGCCGCGCCTACACCGCCAACACCATTTTTCGCAACGCCGACTGGCGCAAAAAAGATCGCGACGGGGCCCTGCGCATGTGTGCCGAGGACGCTCGGCGCCTGGCACTCACCGACGGCGACCACGCGCGGCTGCGCACGCCCAGTGGCGAAACCGTGGTCGTGGTGGAGATCTCCGAACGCATGCAGCCGGGTCATGTCTCGCTGCCGAACGGGCTGGGTGTCGATAACGGCGTTGCGGCCGGCAACATCACTCGGGTTGGCGCGGCGACCAACGAACTGACCGCCGCCGGGCACCGCGATGCGTTTGCCGGCACCCCGTGGCACAAGATGGTGCCGGCACATATCGAGGCCGCATGAGCAGCCCTTCAAACCTCGCCACCTTCGAACGAGTCACGCCATGAAATATCTGTTCATTCTGATCACCGTCGTCAGCGCGGCAGCCAGCGCCGACCAGCCACGGCCGCAGCCCTGCGCCGACGGCGCCGCACCGCGCGCCGCGGTAATGGGTTACCTCACCGCGATGCACAAGCACCGCTTCGACGACGCCTACGACTTTGTGACCTCGGCCATGACCGACGGCCGCCCACGCGCCGACTGGAGCGCGCTGCAGGCGCGCGCCTACCAGCCCGGCAAGGTCGATATTTATGGCGTCGACGTACGCGCCGTCATGGCCAGTGCCGACGACCCGGAGTGCAACCATGTGGCGATTGTGCCGAACGTGCTGTCCTCACGCGACCGGCTCAACGAGCACGGCAGCGTCGAGTTCGAAATTTATACCGTACGTAAAGAGGACGGCGTGTGGCTCATTCACGGTCAGGAAACCCTGTTCGACGATGCCGGCATCAACACCTGGTTTCCGGAGACGCGGGCGCTGGACAGCGCGAACTGACCCGGCGCCAGGCCGCGGCAGCTCAAGGACAGGGCTCGGCGCCGTTGAGGTCGGTACATGAACGATAACAGCCGGGAGCCGGGGACCGCGGTGCGCTTCGGCGTGTTTGATCACATGGACCGCAACGGATCCGATCCCGGCGCGCAATATCGTGATCGCCTGCAGCTGATCGAGACTTACGACCGCGCCGGTTTTTACGCCTACCACCTCGCCGAGCATCACGGCACCCCGCTCGGCCTGGCCTGTTCACCGAATGTTTTTCTCGCCGCCGTCTCGCAGCGCACGCGACACCTGCGTTTCGGACCGCTGGTTTATACCCTCAGTATCTACCACCCGCTGCGCCTGCTCGAGGAGATCTGCATGCTCGATCAGCTCAGCGGCGGACGCCTCGAGCTCGGTATCGGGCGCGGCATCTCTCCGATCGAAATGGGTTTCTACGGGGTCGGCGACGACGCTGCGCAACGCTTTCAGGAAGTCAGCGAAATCCTGCTCGCCGGCTTGTCTTCCAGGCGACTCAATTACGCCGGCAAATTCTTTTCCTTTACCGACGTGCCGCTCGAACTGCAGCCGCTACAGCAACCGCACCCGCCGCTGTGGTACGGCGTCGCCAATCCGGAGCGCGCGGCTTGGGCCGCCGCCCAAGGCATGAACATCGTCACCAACGGGCCGGCCGCGGCGGTGCGCGCCATCACCGACAGCTATCGCGCCGCCTGGCAATCGGGCGGCAACAGCGCCGCCGCCCTGCCCCTGCTCGGCATGAGCCGCCACATCGTCGTTGCCGACAGCGACGCTGCGGCCGCGGCGCTGGCAGCACCGGCGTATCGACAATGGTACGACCACCTTCTGCACCTGTGGCGGGTCCACGGCCAGCAGATCCCGCTGAGTTTTCCGGATAATTTCGCAGCCGCCAGCGCCGCCGGCCTGTGCCTGGCCGGCGCGCCCGCCACCGTGCTGAACGCGCTTGCCGGCGAAATCGAACAGGCCGGCGTCAATTACCTGCTGTGTCGATTCGCGTTCGGCAACCTGCCGCTCGAGGCGTCACTGCATAGCGTCGAAGTCATGGCCCGCGAGATCATGCCGGCCTGCGCCGAGCGCAGCGCGTTGGCGTCGAGTTCGGCGCCACCGGCGCCGCGCGCCGCAGGTGTGAAATAATGCGCGCACCTACCGCACCCGCAACCCGACGAGCAGACCTGCCATGATGATCAGATCCTCCGCCCTCGCCCTCGCGCTCACACTCAGCCTGCTGCTCGGCTTAAGTAGCCCCGCCGGCGCTGCCGATCTCGACGCCATCCTCGCCGCACAGCCACCGGAAACCCGCGCCCGCTATGACGCTCGACATCCACGCGAGACGCTCGAGTTTTTTGGCATCAAACCCGGCATGACCGTGGTCGAGGCCCTGCCTGGCGGCGGCTGGTACTCCAAGATCCTGCTCCCGGTACTGGGCGCCGACGGCCACCTGATCGGCGCCGACTATGCCCAATCGATGTATCCCTTATTCGGATTTTTCGACGCCGCGTTTATCGCGGCAAAAAAAACCTGGACCACGACCTGGACGGCCGAAGCGCAGACCTGGCGCGGCGACGATGCGGCGACCGTCAGTGCCTTCGTGTTTGGCTCGCTGCCGAGCGCGATGGCGGGCAGCGCGGACGCGGTGCTGTTCATTCGTGCCCTGCACAACCTCGCGCGTTTCGAAGCCAAGGGCAATTACCTCACCATCGCGCTGGCGGACGCCCACAAGGTGCTTAAACCAGGCGGCGTGGTCGGCGTGGTGCAACACCTCGCGCCCGAGCAGGCGCCCGACAGTTGGGCGGACGGCAGTAACGGCTACCTCAAAAAAAGCTTTGTCATCGACAAACTGACTGCCGCGGGTTTCGAATACGTCGGCGACAGCCCGGTTAATCTCAACCCCGCCGATCAGCCGACCGCAGAAGACCGGGTCTGGCGCCTGCCGCCGAGCCTCTCGACCAGCAAGGAAAATCCGGAACTGCAGGCGCGCTACCGTGCGATCGGTGAATCGACACGCATGACCCTGCTGTTCCGCAAACCCTGAGGACGTTTCAGCGGCGTCCGAACAGGCGTCGGTTGGCGCGCACGAAGTTGGCGACCCAGCGTTCGAGAAAGGAACTCGAGGCGCGGTCTTTCAGGAAGCGATAGCCCAATGCGGCGATGACAAACGCGCCGGCACCGTCAACCAGCAGGTCGGTCATGGTGTCGTTCAGCGATTTCTGCATGCTGGTACCGGCAAACTTATCGACCGCGTACTCGAACAATTCCCACATCGTACCCATGCCGAGCGCGAACAGGAAAGCAAACAGGGCGGTGAATGACGGCTTCATGTGCAGTTCCAGATCTTCGTGCTCATTGAGAACGTGAACGAGCAGAAAACCGAAGATCCCCAGCACCAGTCCGGACCCGCTGTGCAGAACGATGTCCCACCACCAGAACTTGACGTAGTAACCCTGCAGTTCGCCGAGAAACAGCGACGCGAACACGAACACCACCGCCAGGAGCTCGAATTCGGGCGGGATTGCCACGCCGAATCGATGACCGAGCATGAGCGGGAAAAACATCGCGAACGCGACCCCGGCGGTGGCTGCCGCCATCAGCCAGTTGCCGCTCAGCAGTTCGAGTATCGCTCCCACCACCAGCACCAGTTTCAGGCCGAGACTGAGTAGCGAATCGATGTGTTGCAGCGGCTCGCGCCAGAGCCGTCGCAAGCGACCGTCGGCGCTTGATTTGTGCATGCCCCCTCCGTCGGCGCGATCAATTTCGCGGTGGCGCTCGAGCGCTACAATACGCACACCACGCCCGCGCGCGACAACTATACCCGCACGCATCGCGCGCTGCCCACAGGAGCGAGTATGAACGACGACATCCGCGCCATTTTGACGCGTATCACCGCCCTCGAAGATGAATTGCGCGAGGCACTGGAGCAACAGCAACACGAACTGCGCTACCGGATCGAGGGTACCCGGATCCGCTTCGAGCAGGGCATCCGCGAAGCCCACCGTAAGCTCAAGATCGGCGCGTTGCGCTACCTGGCGCACAGCAAGCTGCGCAATCTGCTGACCGCACCGATTATCTACGCCCTCATTGTCCCGCTCGTGGCGCTGGACATCTGTGTCAGTGTCTACCAGTTTTTGTGTTTCCCGATGTACCGCGTACCCAGCGTGCAACGACGCGCTTATATCGTCGTCGACCGCTACCATCTGCGATACCTGAACTCGATCGAAAAGCTGAACTGCGTCTACTGCGGTTATGCCGCCGGGGTGCTCGCCTACGCGCGCGAGATTGCGGCGCGCACGGAGCTTTACTGGTGCCCCATCAAACACGCCCGCCAGGTCCTCGATCAGCACCGCCGCTATCTCGAGTATGCTGATTTCGGCGACGGCGAAAGCTATCGAGCGACCCTCGCACGCCTGCGCCAGGAACTCGCCGCCGAGCGTGCGCGGTCACGGTCGGCGAATTGAGCCCCGTGCGGCCGGCGTTGCCATGCACTTCAGAGTACTGACCTACAACATCCACAAAGGCATCGGCGGTATCGACCGGCGCTATCGCCTGGAACGGGTGATTGCCGTGATCCGCGCCTGCGAGGCCGACATTGCACTGCTTCAGGAGGTCGACGACGGGGTGCCGCGCTCGCGCCTGGAGCGCCAGGTCGACGTTATCGGTGACGCCCTGGAGATGCCGGGCCGCGCGTTTCAGGCCAACGTCAGCCTGCGCCGCGGCGGCTACGGCAATGCCATTGTGAGTCGCTTTCCGCTCGCCAACGTCGCCGATCTCGATCTCAGCGTGCCGCTGAAAAAACGCCGTCGCGCACTGCTCGCCGATTGTGTCGTCGATGCTCGGGACGGGCGCAGGGTACTGCTCGTTACCTGTCACCTCGGCCTGGCGGCTTTTGAACGCCGCATTCAGGTCCAACGCCTGCTCGCGCACGTCCTGCTGCGCCCCGGCGCGCTCAGCCTGACCCACATCATCGGCGGCGATTTCAATGATTCATGGCGCGCCATCGGCAAACGCTTCATGGCTCCCGCCGGTTACGCCGCCACCCACTCGCGCGCAGCGACATTTCCGGCCATGCTGCCGATGCGCAGGCTCGACCATATCTATTACCGTGGCGATCTCCATGCGCGGCATAGTTTCGTCGGTCACAGCCGGCTCGCGCGCCAGGCCTCCGACCACCTGCCGCTGATCGCGGATTTCGAACTACCACCCCGAGACACCGACAGCAATGAACCCTGAATCGGCAGCACCGTGCGCGGTGGTCCGCACATGAGCATGCAGACCCTGACCGCCCTGATCGCCGACCCCGGCGTCGTACGTGCGATATTCGTCGCGTCGGCGGGCCTGTTCGTCGCTTTCCTGATCGGCATACCGCTGATCGTCGCGCGCCTGCCGGCTAGCTATTTCCAGCGCTCCCGGCGCAGCGGCATACCGTGGTCAGACCGTCATCCGCTGGTCTGGGTACCGCTGCTGATCGCCAAAAACCTGCTTGCGCTGGTGTGCGTGGCGGCCGGGATACTGATGCTGGTCCTGCCCGGTCAGGGCATATTGACCATCATCGTCGGAGTCCTGTTGCTGGACTTCCCCGGCAAGTATCGCGTCGAGCGCTGGCTGGTCAGCAAGCCGGTGACGCTGCGCGTGTTCAATCGGATCCGCGCAGCCACCGGCCAGCAGCCGTTCGAGCTGTAAGAGCCTTCGACGGATTCAGCGCGTGACCGGTTTGAATTTGATCCGATGCGGTGAATCGACGTCGCCGCCCACCCGCTCACGCCGGTCGGCTTCGTAATCGGCATAGTTGCCGGGAAACCACTCGACGTGGCTGTCGCCTTCAAAAGCCAGCATGTGGGTCGCGGTACGATCGAGAAACCAGCGGTCATGAGAAATCACCACCACGCAACCGGGAAACGACAGCAGGGCCTCTTCCAGCGCGCGCAGCGTCTCGACATCGAGATCGTTGGTCGGTTCATCGAGAAACAGAACATTGCCACCGCGCAGCAGCACCTTGGCCAGGTGCACTCGATTGCGTTCGCCGCCCGACAGTTGGCCGATGCGTTTCTGCTGGTCCGGCCCGCGGAAATTGAAGCGCCCGCAATAGGCGCGCGACAGTTCGTGCTCCGCCGATGGTCAGGATATCGTGCCCGCGCCGGAGATCTCTTCCCACACGGTTTTGCTGTCGTCCAGTGAATCGCGGCTTTGATCGACATAGGCGAACTCGACCGTGTGCCCGATCTTGACCTCGCCCGAATCGGGCTGTTCCTGGCCGGTGAGCATCTTGAACAGGGTGGTTTTGCCGGCGCCGTTGGCGCCGATCACGCCAACAATACCGCCCGGCGGGAGGGTGAAGGTCAGGTCGTCGATCAGCATCCGGTCACCGAAAGCTTTGCTGAGGTGGCTCGCTTCGATGACCACATCACCGAGTCGCGGCCCGGGCGGAATGTAGATTTCGTTGGTTTCGTTGCGCTGCTGGAATTCTTTCGACTGCAGTTCTTCGAAACGCTGCAGGCGGGCACGGCTTTTGGCCTGCCGCCCCTTGGCGCCCTTGCGCACCCACTCGAGTTCGGCGGCGACGGTTTTGCGATGCGCCGCCTCCTCGCGCTCTTCCTGTTTCAACCGCGCTTCTTTCTGCTCCAGCCAGGCCGAATAATTGCCCTCGTAAGGGATCCCCGAACCGCGATCGAGTTCCAGGATCCAGCCGGCGACGTTATCGAGGAAGTAGCGATCGTGGGTGACCGCGACCACCGTACCCGGGTAGTTTTCGAGGTACTTCTCCAGCCACGCCACGGACTCCGCGTCGAGGTGATTGGTCGGTTCGTCGAGGAGCAACATTTCCGGCTGCGAAAGCAGCAGCCGGCACAGGGCTACCCGGCGCCGCTCGCCGCCCGACAGGGTCGTGACATCGGCGTCCCAATCCGGCAGACGCAGCGCGTCAGCGGCGATTTCCAGCTTGCGCTCCACTTCCCAGCCGCCGACCGCGTCGATTTCGTTCTGCAACTGGCCTTGCTCTTCCAGCAGCGCGTTCATTTCCTCGTCGTCCATCGGCTCGGCGAACTTCATGCTGATCTCGTTGAAGCGTTCGAGCACTTTGATGGTTTCGCCAAGGCCTTCCTCGACATTGCCGCGAACCGTCTTGGCCGCATCGAGCTGCGGCTCCTGGGGCAGGAAGCCGATCTTGAGTCCCTTGAGCGGAATGGCCTCGCCTTCGATCTCGGTATCGATGCCGGCCATGATCCTGAGCAGGGTCGATTTACCGGAACCGTTCAGGCCGAGTACGCCGATCTTGGCGCCGGGGAAAAAACTCAGGGAAATATTGCGCAGGATATGTTTCTTGGGCGGCACCAATTTGCCGACCCGCTGCATCTGGAAAACGTACTGAGCCATGTCAAACCTCGCGGGCCGGCGCCGGGCTAAAGGCGCGACCCGAAATATGATTAAACGGAGTGCTGGAAATGCCGGGCGCGGCTGGATTCTGAACGGACCCGCCGACCGCGCCCGGGGATTATAGCCGCTAAACAAATGTGCGGAATAATCGGACGCGCAGGCGCTGGTGGCATGCGGGTCGCGCGTCTGGCTAGCGTTCGACCGTGCATCCGTGCACGGCCTCACTACCCTCGCGCTGCGCTATACCATCCATGGCCCGCTTGCGCTCGAGGCCGCCTGACGCGCGACCCGCACGCCACGAATCGTGTCTGAAGTTTTCGCACGCCTATTTAGTTCTTTAAGGCGGCCTGTTTTTCGGCCAGCGTGCTGCGCGCGCGCTCACGGACGTAATGCATCAGGGCGGTGACCTCGGTGTCGCCGAAGTGTTTGAAACGCGGCATGCCGTTATTACGCAGCGCGCCGTTGACGAGTACGTCCTTGAACGCGGCCGCCGACAGCACTATCGGCGACTCGCGCAGATCGGGTGCGTTGCCGCCGGACACCGCGCCACCGCCATGGCACAAGGTGCAGGACTGCGAATAGATGGTTTTGCCGAGCGCAACCTGGCTGTCGTCGAGCTTGAATTCCGGCGGATCGAGCGGCTCGGCAAAGGCCGGTGGCGGGGTCGGCGGGACCGTTCCCGTGCCGTCGAGCGCGAAGGTATACAGGCGCCGCGGGTGAGCCTTGTATTTCCAGCCGTGCTGAGCGGCCAGCGAACCGGCGATGAGTCCGGCGCCGCCCCAGCCGACCAGCAGCGAGACGTACTGCTTGCCGTCAATGCTGTACGTCACCGGCGGCGCGGAGATGCCGACCTTGAGGTCCTTGGTCCACAGGATCTTGCCGGTCTCAGCGTGGTAGGCGACAAACTTGCCGTCGGCGCGACCCTCGAATACCAGGTTGCCGGCGGTGGTCATGGTGCCCGGATTCCATTGCGGGGGCAGCGGTTGCTCCCACACCTTGGCCTGCTTGATCGGGTCCCAGGCCTGCAGCGTGGCGCTGCCGTAATCGGCTGGCGTGTCTTCGGTACCGAATTCGACCCCGACGCTGACGTAGAAGTGCGGCGAGCGCCACGACGTGTGATCGATGCCGGTGTCCTTGAACAGGGCCGGCATTTCGATGCTCGGAATGTAGACCAGGCCGGTGTTCGGGTTGTAGGACATCGCGTGCCAGCTGTGCGCGCCGAACGGGCTCGGCCACACCAGTTCCTCGCCGTCTTCATAACGCGATCCGGGCACTTCGACCGGGCGTCCGGTTTTCAGGTCGATGTGTGAAGCCCAGGTTGTCTTGGCGATTTTCTCGGCCGACAGGAGTTCGCCGTTGGCGCGATTGATGACGTAGAAAAAACCGTTCTTGGGCGCGTGCATCAGGGCCTTGATGGTCTGCCCGCCGTACTTCAGATTGGCCAGCACGATGTCCATGTTGGAGTTGTAGTCCCAGGTTTCGCCGGGCACGGTCTGGTAATGCCACTTGTAATCACCGGTATCGGCATCGAGCGCCACGATGGAACACAGGAACAGGTTGTCGCCGCCGCCCGGCGAGCGAATTTTGCGATTCCACGGCGAACCGTTACCGGTGCCGACCAGCAGTTGATCGAATTCCGGATCGTAAGTGATGCCGTTCCAGGTATTGCCGCCGCCGCCGTGTTTCCACCACTCGCCGGTCCAGGTCTTGGCCGCCATGGCCATGGCTTCGGATTCGAAACCGTCGGCCGGATTACCGGGCACGATCCAGAAACGCCAGGCCTGCTCGCCGGTATCGGCGTCGTAGGCGGTGATATACCCGCGCGCCGCTTCCTGCTCGGTACCGCCGTTGCCGATCACAACTTTTCCTTTGAACACCTTTGGCGCGCCGGTGATATAGAACGCGCGGCGCGGGTCGATGGTCATCGTCTCCCAGATTTTTTTGCCGCTCTTGGCATCGAGTCCGATCAGGCGGCCGTCGATGGTCGAGATGATGACCTTGCCGTTCCAGTACGCCGGGCCCTTGTTCTGGTCCCACATGATGCGCAATCGATCACCGGCATGTTCGATCGACTTGGGGTCGTATTCCCACAACAGTTTGCCGGTCTTGGCATCGACCGCGCGGGTGACGGAAAAGCTGGCGGTGAAATACATTACGCCATCGACTACCAGTGGCGTGGCGAGCAGCGATTTGTCGTTCGGCAGTTCCATGATCCAGTCGATACCCAGACGTTTCACGGTCTCGGTATTGATTTGATCGAGCGGACTGTAGCGCTGTTCGCTGTAGTTGCGGCCATAGGCCAGCCAGTTGCTGCCGTCTCCGACCGCCGACAATGTCTCGTCGTTTACCACCGTCTCGGCCGCGGTGCCTTGCATAGCCACGATCAGCACGCCCGCGCCGACCCATCGTAAAACCAGATTCATGCCATCATCTCCCCTGTTGGTCACGCACATTCACGCTCCTGAGCGGAAGACCGAAACGCGCGATAGGCTATGATTCTAATGCAAAGTTCACGAGGAGATTTCAGTCATGAGCGACCATGTCTACAAAATCATCGAAATTACCGGCACATCAACAAAATCCATCGAGGATGCGGTCAACGGAGCGGTGGCAAAGGCCAGCGAATCATTGAAAAACATCCGCTGGGTCGAGGTCGGCGAGGTCCGCGGTAACGTCGACAAAGGCAAGGTCGAGCACTGGCAGGTGACCGTCAAACTCGGCTTCACCCTTGGCAAAAACGCCGGCGACTAGCGACCGCGACGACAATCTGCTGGCAACCGGAGGTGCAGGTGTGAGCGGCCTCGGCGACAAGCTGCTCGCGCGCTGCAGTCGCGCCGCGGCGGCGATGGGCGGGGTCAGGGTCGCCCGCGCGCTGCTGGTCAGCCCCGAGCCGTCACCCGAACGCGATGCGGAGTTCGGCCTGCTGGTGCTGGAAGACGGCTCGGCCGGACAGTATTACGCCTGGCTCGGCGGTGAACAGGCTGAATTGCCCGCGCGCTTTACGAGTACTGAGCTCGAAGGCCGCGATGTCCTCGAGGTCGCGGCCCTGTATCGAGTACCCTCGGACAGCGCCCGTTCGCTGGCGGTGGCGGCGATCAATGCCCTCACTACGGCGTTCTTTCGACACGCCGGCTGGCGACCCGACGACGCCCCCGACTCGCTCGCCGGACTCGAGCTCGAAGCCGGCGACTGTCTCGGCATGGTCGGCAATTTCCCGCCCCTGGTCCGCCACGCACGCAGACTCGGGGTGCCGGTGCGGATCGTCGAACGCAAGACGCACATGCTGGGCAGCACCGATGACGTGGTGATTTCGCTGGACCCGAACGTGCTCGCGCCGTGTAACAAGATCATCTGCACCGGCGCCACGCTGCTGAACGACTCACTCGAAGACATGCTCGGTTATTGCCGCCACGCCGCGAGCGTAGCGCTGGTTGGACCGAGCGTCGGTTTTTTCCCCGACGACTGTTTCGAACTCGGCGTGGCGTGCGTGGCCGGGACTGAGATCCTTGACGGCGAACGGGCCTTCACGGCGCTGTCCGGCGGTGAGCGCCTGGGCGCCGCCGGCCGCCGCACGCTGATCCGTCAAAGCGATTATCCGGGCTTCGATGTCCTGCTGCAGCGGGTACACAGCGCCGGCAGTCCGGCGACGACCGCTTAAAACGATCACCGCGCCGGCAGCACACAAAACCCCTGCGCAGCAACCTTCAGCGGCGCGTTGAACTTGCTGCGAAAGTTTTCCATCGCAATGCCGGCGGTCAGCTCGACAATCTGCCGTTCATCAAAATGCTCGCGCAGGCGCGCGAAAAACGCCTCGTCAACGCTTTGACCGGTGATGGTCATGCGTTCGCCGTACTCGAGCGCCAGCCGCTCCGCTTCGGAATACACGTCGCTGTCACGCCAGTCGCCGAGGTCAGAGACTTTCTGCAGGCCGCCATCCGCTTCGATCGCACGGACCGAATTGATGTCAGCTCAGAACGGACAACCGTTGAGCGTGGCGACCCTGACATACACCAGCGCGAGCAGCGCGCCGGGCAATACGGCGTCAACCTCGAAAGCGGCGTAGAGCTGCTTGGCCGCGGCCAGGATCGGCGGGCGGTGGGCCAGCATGCGGGTCGGATTGAGCACCTCGCCGTACAATTTGCGCTCGGCGGCAAAGGCCGCCTGCAAAATCGGATCGCCGCCGTCATCGGTAATTTCGGTAATTCTGGGCACCAGCTTTCTCCCCTGCCTGTGAGCGCGCCATGATAACGCTCTGGCGCGCGATCCCGACCCCGCGGCACCGTCGCGTCGGCATTCGGTAGAATAGGCACCATGAACAGCCTGCCTCAGCGTTCCGGTCTCGCCGCGCTCGCCTTTGACAACCGCTTCGTGGCCTCGCTGCCAGGCGATCCCATCGCCGGCAATCACCGCCGCCAGGTCAGCGGCGCGTGTTATTCGAAAGTCCTGCCAACCCCGGTGGCCGCGCCGCAACTGGTCGCTCACGCCCGCGAAGTGGCGGCCCTGCTCGACCTCGACGCCGCCGATTGCGCGAGTCACGAGTTCACCGAGATCTTCGTCGGCAACCGCCAGCTGCCGGACATGTTCCCTTACGCGACCTGCTACGGCGGTCACCAGTTCGGCAACTGGGCCGGGCAGCTCGGTGACGGGCGCGCGATCAATCTCGGCGAAGTCCTCAACCGCCGCGGCGAACGCTGGGCGCTGCAACTCAAGGGTGCCGGGCCGACGCCGTACTCGCGCAGCGCCGACGGCCTCGCCGTGCTGCGCTCTTCGCTGCGCGAATTCCTGTGCAGCGAGGCGATGTTCCACCTCGGCGTGCCGACCACCCGCGCCCTGTCGCTGATCCTGACCGGTGAGCAGGTTTTGCGCGACATGTTCTACGACGGCAATCCACAACACGAGCCGGGCGCCGTGGTCTGCCGCGTTGCGCCGACCTTCACCCGCTTCGGCAATTTCCAGCTGTTCGCGGCGCGCGGCGAAACCGAGCTCCTGCGGCGCCTGGTCGACTACACCATCAATACCGATTTCAGCGGCTACACGGTCCCCCGGGACGCCGACGCGGCCAGCGCGCGCCAGGTTTACAGCGCCTGGTTCAGCGAGGTCTGTACGCGCACCGCCGCGATGATCGTCGAGTGGATGCGGGTCGGTTTCGTGCATGGCGTGATGAACACCGACAACATGTCGATCCTCGGCCTGACGATCGACTACGGGCCTTACGGATGGCTGGAAAATTACGATCCGGACTGGACCCCGAATACCACCGATGCCGGCGGGCGTCGCTATCGCTACGGCCAGCAACCGCAGATCGCACTGTGGAACCTGGTCCAGCTCGCCAATGCGCTGTACCCGCTGATCGAGGACGTCAAACCGCTGGAGAGCGCACTCGACGGCTATCGCAGCACCTATGAGCAGCGCTGGCGCGCCATGATCGCGGCCAAACTCGGGTTGCGCGCCTTTGAACCCGCCACCGACCAGGCCCTGGCCGAGGACCTGTTCACCCTGCTGGCCGCGGTCGAAACCGACATGACAATTTTTTTCCGGCGTCTCGGCGAACTGGATATCCACGCCGGCGCTGACAGCGCAGCATCGGTACCGGAGGCCCTCGCACCGGCTTACTACGCGATCGACACCCTCGACCAGGACTACCGCGACACGCTCGCCGCGTGGCTGGCGCGCTACCGCACCCGTACGCTTGCCGACGGCAGCGATCCGGACGTGCGCCGGGCGCGCATGCATGCGGTCAATCCGCGCTACGTGCTGCGTAATTATCTCGCCCAGCTCGCCGTCGACGAGGTCGAAAAAGGCAACTTCGCGGCGGTCGACGAACTGCTCGAAGTGCTGCGCCGGCCGTACGCCGACCAGAGCGGGGCCGAACGCTACGAGCGGCGCCGCCCGGAGTGGGCGCGCCATCGCGCCGGCTGTTCGATGCTGTCATGCAGTTCGTGACTGAGGCGGTCCGGAACAAATGCTTGAAATAGCAGGTTACGCTGGCGCCAGTGACGTGCGGGTTGCGGGTCAGGCGGCCCCGAGCGCAAGCGGGCCATGGATGGTTCAGCGCAGCGCGAGGGCAGTGAGACCGTGCACGGATGCACGGTCGAACGCTAGCCGGACCCGCAACCCGCTCGTCACGGATAGCGTACGCAGCGTTCGCTTGTTGACTGTAGTCGACCACGATGATCAAACATGATCTCAGCGTCGCCCGCCCCGACTACGCGGGCGGCTCGATCGTCAATCTCATGAGTTCGCTGGGCGCGCGCTTCGGCGCCGCGTCGGAACTGTACCCGGCGCTTGGCGGCCTCGATCAGCAGCGCCTGCGCGAAGCGCGACGGGTAGCGCTGGTGGTCATCGACGGACTGGGCGCGGAACTGCTCGCCCATCACGGCGCGCGCAGCAACCTGAACGGCTGGCTCAGCACCACCATGACCTCGGTCTATCCGCCCACCACGGCCAGCGCGATCACCACTTTCATGAGCGGCCAGGCGCCCCAGCAACATGGCCTGACCGGCTGGTTCATGCACTTTCGCAAGCTCGGCGCGGTCACCGCCGTACTGCCGTTCATGCCGCGCTACGCGCGCGCGCCGCTGGTCGCGGCCGGCATCAGGGCGGCCGATTTGATCGACGCTGCGAGTTTCGCCGCCGGCATCGACGTGACCGCGGCCGCGCTGCTGCCAAACGACCTCGTCGATTCGGAATTTTCGGCGCTGCTCGGCGCCGGGGCCAGGCGTGACGGTTACCGTGATCTCGACGATTTCGCTGCACGCATCGCGGTGTTCTGCCGCGGCGGCGATGCGGCCGAATACCTTTACGCCTACTGGCCGAAGCTGGATACCCTGTCGCACCTGCACGGACCGTCCGCGCCGACCGTGGGCGAACATTTTGCTGCCCTTGACCTCGCCCTCGCGCCACTCAGGGACATTGCCGAACAGCACGGTACCCTGCTCATCGTCACCGCTGACCATGGTTTCATTGACAGCGGCCCCGATCAGCGCATCGACATGCACGACCATCCCGAACTTGCCGCCATGCTCAGCCTGCCGCTGTGCGGCGAACCGCGCAGCGCCTACGCCTACGTACGCGCGAGTTGTCTCGACGCGTTTGAGGACTATGTCAGCAGCGAACTTACCCACGCCGTGGAGATGCATCGCAGCGAGGCCCTGATCGATCAGGGCTGGTTCGGACACGGCCCGCCACACCCGGAACTGGCCGCCCGTATCGGCGACTACGTGCTGTGTATGCGCGATCAGTACACGCTCCGCGATGTGGTCGTCGGCGAACACGATTTCGCCCTGCTCGGTGTGCACGGCGGCATCTCACGCGCCGAACAAATCGTGCCGCTGCTGCTCGCCGGCCCCTGAGTGTCATTCTCGCGACCGGCTGAAGGCCGGGTTTTTGCCGGTTGGTACGTGGTCGGCGCCGCGTTTGTCGTGCTGTTCTCCGGTTTTGGTGTGGCCTATTCGTTCGGCGCGTTTTTTCTGCCCCTGGCCGAAACCTTCCGCGCCTCGCGGGCCGAGGTCTCGGCGGTGTTTGCCTACGCGGCATCGCTGATATTTATTACCGGCGCGCTCAGCGGCCACCTCGCCGATCGCTTCGGACCGCGGCGCGTCGTGCTGTTCGGGACCGCTGCGATCGTCGCCGGCCTGGCCGGCAGCGCCGCCGCCGCCAGCCTGACCGCGGTTACCGCCTGGTTCACCCTCGGGGTCGGCATGGGCGTCGGTTTCGTTTACGTGCCGAGTATTGGTACCGTGCAGCGCTGGTTTACCCGGCGCCGCGCGCTGGCCTCGGGCATTGCCGTTACCGGCATCGGGCTCGGGACCCTGGCCATGCCGCTGCTCGCCGGCCACCTGCTCGCCACGCTCAGCTGGCGGCAGACTTTCCTGGCGCTGGCCGTCATGGTGACAGTCCTGTGCCTGCCTGCGATCGGGTTCCTGAGTCCCGATCCGGCGCGCCGCGGCATGCGCCCCGACGGTGAGCCGGGGGCGCCATCGGCGCCCGCGCCGAGCGCCGCCGGCGGTTACCGGGCTGTGCTGCTTTCGCGTGCTTTTGTCCAGCTTTATGCCGCGCAGATGGCGATGTCGTTCGTGGTCCTGCTGCCGTTTGTACACCTCGTACCGCATGCCGAAGACCAGGGCATCGCGCCGACCAGCGCGGTCGCCCTGCTCAGCCTGGTCGGCATCGGCAGCACCGTCGGCCGCATCATGATCGGCGGCATCGCCGATCGTCTCGGCCGGCAACGGACGCTATCGGCGCTGTTCGCCGCCGCCGGGGCGGCCTACGCGCTGTGGGCCGGCGCCACGAGTTTCACCCTGCTGGCCGCGTTTGCACTCGGCTACGGGACCGTCTACGGCGGCTTTATCGCCCTCATGCCGGCGCTGCTTGCGGATCATTTCGCCGGCCCGCGCCTGGCCTCGATCATCGGGCTGCAATACACCTCGGCGGCGGTCGGCAGTCTGCTCGGGCCGATCGCGGCGGGCTACATTTTTGACACTTACGGCAGCTATACAATGGCACTGGCCGGCGCTGCGGTGATGTGCCTGGTCGCGGCGGCCCTGATTGCCGGCACGCCGCCACCGCCCACCGCGGTACAAGCCGGCCCTGTCAACGCCAGGCGCGGGCCGAAGCCGTTATGAAAAAATTTGTCCTGATCGTGGTCGCCGTGGTGGCAACGCCGTTGCTTGCCGTGCTGCTGCTGTTACTCAGTTTTGATGCCAACCGTTACAAGCCGGAACTCATCGCGCTCGGCCGCGAGCTCAGCGGCCGCGAGTTCGACATTCGCGGTGAGATTTCGCTCAAGCCGGCCCTGACCCCGACCCTGGTCGCGTCGGGTGTGACGCTCGGCAACGCGGCGTGGGGTCAACACGCGAACATGCTCGAGATCGGTCGTTTCGAAGGCCAGGTTCGGCTGCTGCCGCTGCTGCAGCATCGCGTCGAGATCAAGCGCCTGGTCCTGCACGGCCTGCATATCGTGCTGGAGCGCGACGGCGAGGGACGCGGCAACTGGGCGTTCGATGGCGAGCCCGGCGCTCCCGCCACGGTGTCCTCACCTGCGGCTGCCGCGCCGGTTTTTGACCTCGATGACGTTACCATCAAGGACAGCCGACTCGAATATCGGCGCCGGGACGGGACCGGTACGGTGCTGGCAATCACCCATATGACCCTGCTGCCGGAAGGCGTCGGCCAGCCGCTGCGCCTGCGCGCCAGCCTGCTCTACGACGAGCGGACGGTCGATCTCGGCGCGCGCCTGGCACCCCTGACGCACCTGTTCAATAACGAACCTTACGCCGTCGAAGTGCGCTTCAGTGCCAACGAGATACGTTTTGAAGCGAGTGGCAATATCGCCAGGCCTCTCGATGCCGACGGCGTCGAACTCGGCTTCGAGATGAGCGCGCCGTTTGTGAGCCTGTTCCCGGGCAAATCTTCCGCCAGCCTGCCTGCCGACGAGATGTTTCGCAGCAGCGGCACGCTGCGCCACGATGATGGTGCCTACCGTATCGAAGCGTTTCGCCTGAGTTTCGGACCTTCGGCGCTCGACGGCAGCATCGCTCTCGATCTCGACGGCGAGCGGCCGGAGCTCGCTCTGGAGTTCAACGCCGAACATATCGATCTGTCGATGTTCGGCCGGACCGCAGCGGACGCGCCGGCCGACGGGCGCGTGTTTTCGACCGCACCGCTGCCGTTCGCGCTGCTCGACGCGCTCGACTTCAAGCTCGGTGCGACGGTCGGTGAGCTGAAACTGGCGGAGTCGGAACTGGAAACCGTGCGCCTCGCGGCGACGCTTGATGACCGCCGTCTCAGGGTCAGCCAGTTCAGCGCGCTGATCGACAAGGGCACCCTGGTCGCGAGCCTCGACATCGACGCCGCGCGCGATGTGCCGCGTGTTCGTCACACCCTCAAGCTGGACAATGTGTCGATGACGCCGCTGGTCAGCAAGGCCGCGGCCAACCGCTTCCGCGGCGGCCGTGTCCGACTCGCGCTCGAGGTCGACAGCAAAGGCCAGTCGATGGCCGAACTGGCCGCTGCCAGCAACGGCAGCGCCGTGGTCAGTGTCCACGAGGTCGACATCGCCAGTCGCGGCGCCAGCCTGGCCAGCACCGACCTGATGCTGAACGCTTTTTCCCTGCTTAATCCGCTCGCCCGCAGCAACGACCACGAACTGGTCGAATGCGCGGTTTTCAATTTCCCCATCACCGACGGCCGCGCCGCCGCGGCGACCGGCATCGGCATCCGTACACGGCGTTTGAGCATCCTCGGCGGGGGCACCATCGACCTCGCCAGCGAACGCCTCGATATCGGGGTTAATCCCAAGCCACGCGAAGGTCTCGGCCTGAACCTGGCCGGCTTCGCCGATTTCATTCGCATCGGTGGCACCCTGCGCGAGCCGGTCCCGACCACCGACGGCGCCGGCATGGCCAGCGCCGGGGTCAAGGTCGGCGCGGCGTTTGCGACCGGTGGGCTGTCGCTGCTGGCCGAAGGTCTGCTCGATCGCGCCGGCAGCGATGTCGACGTGTGCGCCGTGGCCGCCGGCAGCGCCGAACTGCCCGGCAGTGAGGACAAGGAAACTTCGATCCTGAGTCGCGCGGCGGACTCAACCTCGTCGGCCCTGGAACAGGCGGGCAGCGCCGTTAAAGGCACGTTCAAGCGATTGTTCGGCGACTGACTGCGCGCCGCAGGATCTGATGCGAATCCTGTAAAACTATCTTATATAACTGATCAATAAAAATTTAATCGGATCCCCAGGGACATGCTCAGGGGTTATTCCGCAACCTCTTGCAGCGCCCGCGGATGCGCCCCAGGCGTACCCCGAGCAGCCCGGCTGCCAGTAGCGGTAGCGCCGCAGGAAGCGGCACCACGGCAAAATTATCGATGCCGCCGGTATCGACCTCTGCACCTTCCTTAAGCCATTCGCTGATCAGTGTAAGGCGGGTCATATTGGCAAGCGCAAGCGCGAAATTAGCGTCCGAGGTCGGCCCTGCGCTGACCAGAGTCGCCAGCCACCACGCCGAACTATTGATCAGCGGCACCTCGTAATGTTTCCAGTCTCCATCGATGACTGGCAGGTCGGCAGTCAGGTAGACCAGGATCCCGAGCGGGGTTTCGATAGCAACCAGCGGCGCGCCAGGGAAAATATCCAGATCATAGTTCCCGCCACCGCCATTGGCGCGTACCAGCGCGTCGAAGGACAGGATCAGCCCGGGTGCATACAGCGAGCCGTAGACGCCGGGATTCGGCTCAACACGCGCAGCATTGGTAGCGCCCGGATCAACGGTCTGGATGAAGTTGCTGCCGCCGACTGGCGCGCCGCCACCTGGCGCGGACCCGCCGCCCACGACGTGGTCTATGCCCAGATTGCCGCCTGCGGCGATAGCGGTACAGTTGCCGGGATTTGGGCAACTGTAGCCCAGCCAACCGTCTATGCCGGCCTCGAAATCGCTACCCGCCAGTGCGGCATTCGCGCTCAGCGGCATGCCAATGATGAAAATCAGGACAAACATTGCCGCCAGCCATGGCGCGGGACGATCAACGGTAGGTTCCGACTGCGGGTGTTCAGGTGTCATCACGGGCCTCTCCTGGATCTTATTTTTGCACTGGCGACGCGCTATTCGGTCAGTTGCTTAATGTCACCATGTCCCTGGAATACTAGTAGCTGCGGACGCCCGCGTCACCCCGCTAGCCCGGCGTCGGCGTCCAGCCGTACAGCGCGGCGAGACTGCCGCCCATCAGGGCGGCGCGCTCGGATTCGGACAAGCGCTCTGAACCGCGGAACGCCTCGACCCCTGCGGCGTAATCGACGTAATCCAGCGCACGGGTCCAGTCCGTGCCCCACAGGCAGCGCGAAAGACTGTAAGCGGCAAAAATGGCCTCCAGCGCCGGCCAGATATCCGCAAACGGGAACGGTTGGTGGGACAGCGTACAGGCGCCCGTGATCTTGATCGCGACATTGTCGTGGCGGGCCAGTGCCAGCACCGCCGGCAGATCGGCGAACGGAGCGGCCGGCCGCGGTCCGTGCAGGGGTTGCGCAAGCCCGAGGTGGTCGAGCACCAGGCGCGTGTTCGAGTGGCGGACGGCCAGGGCATCGAACAGATCGAGCTGCCCCCAGCACAGGATATTGACCGGCAGCGCGTGATCGGCGGCCGCGGCCAGCATGCGGGCAAGACCGGTGTCGTCAGCAGCCGCGCGCATGTCGCCCATCAGGACAACCCGCGCCCCCACCGCGCCCGGGGTGGCCGCCCACGCCGCAATGTCGTCGCCGATCGTCGGCAGGGAAAAATCGAACGGTTTGATCAGCGCGAAACGGGACGCATGGCGGGCATACACTTCAAGGGCATAACTGGCGTCATAGCGATACATGCTCCACGGCGACACCAGCAGCGCCCCGTCCACGCCGACCGCGTCCATGGCGGCAACCATGTCATCGCCGGTCACCGCCGGCGGGCCGGCCAGGCTGCCGATCCAGGGTCGCTCGCGATGATCGTGTTCGTAGGCGTGCACCTGCGCATCAATCACCGCCGGCTTCGATTTCGCCGTTGTCATCCATCCATGGTGCCGCGCACCGCTGCGGCTGGCAATGCCTTCGATGGGCGCCAATGACCACTGCGCAACTGCAAGAAGTTACTGAATAAAAGTTTTCTAGAAATTTGAATTTCGGGGTATTTTTTATGCCCCCTCAAAGGCGCGCGTCGGAGTCTGACCCTGGTTCGAAAGGTTAGCCTGGCACGCCTGTCCGGCGCTCGGCAGGTAGCGCAGCCAGGCCGGGTCAATCGTGCCGAGCCGCCCCAGCAATGCCAGGGTCGCGTCACAAAATGCCGCATGATCGGTCGCCTCGGCCTGCACCATCGACTCGAGCAGCGCGGCGGCCTCGGCATCGAGGTCGACCGCCGTCAGGCCCAGCCACAGGTAGAACCGCGCTGTCGCCCGCGCTGGCGGATCGGTTGCGAGCGCCAGTGCGCGGCGCAGAAACGGCAGCGCGGTCGCAGCGTCGCGTTTACGCAGCAGGGACAGCCCCACCGCGGTCAGGACCCGCGCGCTGGCCAGCGGTGGCTTGAGCAGGCGGCGGTATTCCGCGACGGCGTCATCGCCGCGCTCAACCTGCAGCAGCAGATTGCCCAGGCGGTGCACGTAGAAGGATTCGCCCGGGTTCAGCTGCTGAGCGGTCCGCATCAGCCTCTCGCCCTGTTGGTGATCGCCCTGTTCCCAGGCATACACACCCCACAGCCAATGCGCGACGTGATTGCCCTCGGTCACCGCAATGCTATGTGCCCACAGTGCCGGCGCATCGCGCCAGTGGCGGGTCTGGAGGTGAGCGATCAGGGCAAAGCCCAGCACCACCACCACGCTCGCGGTCCAGGCCAGGCGGCGCCGGCGCGGTGACGCCGGCGCGGTCAATGGCAGCGTCCACACCAGCGCCGCGAACAGGCCGATATGCGGCACATAGGTCCAGTGATCGGCGAGCGGGGTGACCTTGCCACTGCCGAAAGAGAACAACACGGTCGCCGCCGCGATCACAAACCAGGCCCAGCCCGCCAACAGCCACGGCTGTTGCGCACGCCGCCACCAGGCGAGCATGCTCAGGCTGAACAAAACCGCCAGCGCGAGACAAACCGCCCACCACGCGGGCGCCTGGTCAAATATCGTATACGGCACCGCAAGCGGGAAAGGCAGCGCGGTTTTCCACACAAACAGCGCATACGACACCGGGATCGTGCCCCAGCCGGCCGCGAACGGGTTGACGTCGATGCTTTCCGCAAGCTGCGGGGCGTCCCAGTCGAAGGCGATCACGTTCAGCGCCAGCACCCCTGCACAGAGCAGGCCGAGCGGAATTTTTTCGCGCAGCAGTGGCCACCAGCCGCGCCCGAGGCGACCGAGCGGCCAGCCATCGAGGACCAGCAGCAACGCCGGCAGCGTCAGCCACATCGGTTTGGACAGCAGACTCAGCAGCGTCGCCAGCAGCAGCGCCAGATACGCCGCGCGCGCAGCGGCGCGCTGCCCGCGGGCGGCGCGCTCGACGTAGCCGAGATAGGCGACTATGGCGAGCAGGCCGAAAAACGTACTCAGCACCTCCTTGCGCTGGGCAATCCACATCACCCCTTCGACGTGCAGCGGATGGACCGCGAACAGCGCCGCCAGCAGCAGCGCCCGCGCAGGGGCCCCGGTCATGGCGCGAAACAGGCCGAACAACAACAGCACATTCGCGGCGTGCAGCACGACATTGGTCAGATGGTAGGCGCCGGCATCCGCGCCGGCGTACTCGGCATTGAGCATGAACGACAGCCACGTCACCGGAATGTAATACGGAGGCGTGTACAGCGCCCAGGCCGCGCGCCAGCCGTCCGCGCTTAAGCCACCGAGCACATTGGGGTTGTCGCGGACGTAGCTGTCGTCGTCCCAGTTGATAAACCCGGCATCGCCGGCGGAGACGTAGACACCCATCACCAGCGCGACCAGCACCAGCACCGATACCGCCACGGGCAGGACATCACGCATCAGTCAGCCACCCCGTTTCTCGACCACGATGAAGGCAAACATGGCCAGCGCCGGATCCCAGCGTGACAGCAGTTTCTCGGCGCGGCGCAGTCCCGCGTAGCAGCAGCCGGGCAGAAAACTGCGGTAGGCGATGCCGCCCGAAGCCAGGTAACACACCGGCATGCCCGGCTGCAGGTGGCTGACGACGAGATCGGGGTAGCGGCGCGCGAATAATTCGCGGTCGCGCGCGAACACCATCCAGGCCAGCGCTTCGTTGGCGCCGGACAGCGGCCCGGCGGCGGGAAAATCCCAGCGCTCGGCATCGGGCGCGAACGGTTCGCGGTGCAGGTAGCGATAAATCAGCCGCGACCAGGCGCTGACCCAGGGTTCCCACAGCAGCAACCGGCCGCCGGGCCGCAGGCAGCGGCTGCATTCGGCGAGAAAACGTTCGACATCCGGAATATGGTGGAACACGTTGGTCATCGCCAGCGCTTTCACCGAGCCAGCCGCGAACGGCAGCCGCTGGCAGTCGAGGATGGCATCGAGTTCGCCCCCGGCGACCAGATCGGTGGCCAGGATCCCGGGCACGACCTGGCGCATAAAGCCGCCGGCGGCACCGATTTCGACCACCGCGCCGTCGCCTTCCGGCACGGCATCGCGAATGCTTGTATACCATTCGCGATAAATCTGCTTCAGCAGCGACTTGGCCTGAACGATACGCGCCCGCGCGTCGGCCGCCGCGGCGGAATCAATATCCAGGTCGCGGTACTGAGGATGGGCGAGGAGCCGCTTCAACATGCCAGATACGCTGCGCCGGGTTGCCGTCAGAATTCAAAACCACGCCGGACACATCGCGCGCCTGCCGCCGGCAGCGTACTGTCGCATAGTTTCGCTCGACGACTCAGACGAATTTCAGCTTGCGCGCGGCAAATACCACCATCCGCAGCAGCAGCCAGCCGTGTGACCAGCGGTCGATATTGGTTTCGCCATAACGCCGCGAGTGGTAACGCACCGGCAGATCGATAATTTTGCGATTCTGCCGGGCCGCACCGAACAGCAGGTCGAAGTCGCCGAACGGATCGAAAGTACCGAAATATTCGCGATTGCGCGCGATGTCGAGATAATCCTCGCGCCACAGCACCTTGGTGCCGCACAGGGTGTCCTTGATCGGCTGGCCGAGCAGCCAGCTGAACGCCAGACTGAAAAACTTGTTGCCGATGAGGTTGAAGAACTGCATGGCATCGTCGTCCATCGGGTAAACCAGGCGCACGCCGTTGATGAACTCGCCCTTGCCGCTGACCAGCGCCTCGACAAAGCGCGGCAGTTCTTCCGGCGCGACGGTCAGATCGGCGTCGAGGATCATCAGCACCTCGCCGCTGGCGTGCTCAAAACCCTTGCGCACGGCATCGCCCTTGCCGCGCCCGTCCTGGCGCAGCAGGGTGGCCGGCAGGCGGGCGTTATCGATGGCGCGCTCGATGACGGCGTAAGTATCGTCACTCGAACCGCCTTCGACAAAAATCAGTTCCGTGCCGCTGCCGAGATCCGGCACGCGGCGCATGATTTCGTCGATATGCCCGGCTTCGTTGCGCGCGGCAACCACCACCGACACTTTCGGCGCCGCGCGCGGCGGCGCCCGGCGCGGGCGGGCGACGATGAAATGGCAGAAGGTCAACAGCGAAAACGGCCAGATGCGGGCCACGTAGCGATTCAGGACATCGGCCACCAGCGGTGTCGCCAGCGGCCACACAATCTCGTCGAAGGCCCGCACCGGTTCCAGATCGGACAGCCGCATGAGGCCCTTGATGTCGCCCGCGGTCAGCCAGTTCTGGCCGAGCAGCGGTGTGGCCAGGCCGGCGCGGCGCGCGAGGCGCACGGGGAACTCCCAGGAATGGCTGATCGAATTCGTGATCACGCGGGTACCGGCGTGCATGAGCGGATGCAGCCGCTCAAACACCTGCTGGACGTCGCGCACGTCGTTGAGCAGGTCCGAGAGGATGATGTAGTCGAACTGGCGACCCTCGAGTTCGAAGTCATGGGCGTCGCCGACCACGAACTCGAGAGCGGGATGTCTGCGGCGTGCGGTTTCGACCATGGTGGCGGAAAAGTCGATACCCAGCCCGTCGCGCGGCTGAACCGCGGCGAGCAGATCACCCTCGGCGCAGCCGAGTTCAAGCACGCGCTGTCCACGCGGCACCGTGAAGGCATAGACCCGCGCCAGCCAGCGGCGGTAATAGTTACCCAGGCTGTCGGCACGTTCGTGACGCGCGGCAACCGCGTCCCACAATTCGCGCCGGGCACGGCTGTAGGTGTCGTTGTATTCCGTCAGCATGTCGCCGCTCGCGCATCCTCGGTGATTACGTTCAGGTCATCGGCAGGTCATAGACAGGACTGGCGTGGTGACCGTTTCGAGGTCTCGGTTGTGCGCCACCCATTCCTAGAAAAATTCTAGAAATAATAGACAACCAACTGAAATTACACAATAATAACAAGCCATTTAATCCTTTAGATGAATTATGCGTAAACGCGTCCTGCTGCTGATGGCGACCCTGTACGCCCCGCGGGGCCCGCCGAGGAAGCCCCGGGGCCCTACGGCAGCCTGTTTCGCGCGCTTGCCGGGGACACCCTGGAGCACGACTACAACGTCGCGGTACTTGGATTCGCGCACGTCACGGTTTCGCACAGTAATCACGACATCGCCACCACGCTGCTGCCGCAGGGGCGCGGGCGCAACGTTCAGCCCCAGGGTGGTCTGATCCAGGACGAAGGCCTCAATCTGCAGCACGTCGGGTTGATCGTCTGCAAAGGCGCGGGCTGCCCGCCGGGGACGGTGTTCGACAACAACCGCAATGTCCTCAGCCGCGTGACGCCGCTGCCGGGACCGCGCGGCGAACAGGTGATCATCGATTGGGCGGTCTCCGCCCTGGTCGGCGAGGACGGTGTGTTCTGGTCAACCAAGGGTTTTGACGACTGGGCCTGGAATGCCGACGATGCCCACCGGCTGCGCGTTACCCAGTGGTACCTCGATGTCTACCTGCCGATCGGAGCCGGTGCGTCGCTGTTGCTCGGCAGCTGGCATTCACCGCTGGCGGCCGAAATCGGTTACGCCTTCACCCCGCCGAATTCGTTCGCCAGCCGCTCCTATGCGTTCGCGGCCGGGCCCTCGAAACATATCGGCGCACTCGGCCAATTCAAACTGCCGCTCGATCCGCGCTACGGCCACGCGAGCGTCGGCCTCGGCGTGGTCAGCGACTGGAACAGCCTTGATTTCGGCTCTGGCGGCGGCCCCTCGTTCATGTTTGTCGGGCGCTGGCGCAGCCCCGACATGCGTACCTGGGTCGACATCGAAACCGTGCTCGGCGACGGCGAGGACGACTTCGGCGACACCACCGCGGTCGACGGGGTGCCGCGCCCGCGAGGCGGCGGCAGCCAGTACCTGGCCTTGAGTGCCACCCACGAGCGACTGGAGCGTTTCCTCGCCTACCTGACCGGCACCCACCAGGCCACCGAACGGCTGGGCTTCGTTTTCGAATCGCTGTACGGCTACCAGGAAGGCGGCGATGTTGCCCCCCTGCCATTTGCCATCACCCGCGATTCGGCGTTCTACGGCGCCAACCTCGGCTTTCGCTACCGCCTCGCGCCCGCCCTTCACGCCGCCGCGCGGCTGGAGTGGTTCGCCGACGAAAACGCCGCGAATGTCCTGTGGGGCGGCGTCGGTGCGCGCGGCGGTAAGGTCACCGCGCTGACCCTGTCGCTGGGTTGGGAACCGCTGCCGCAGTTGCTCATCCGCCCCGAACTCAAGTTCGACAGCTATGACGGCGGCGGTCATTTATTTGCACCCGACGCCAACGGCGAGGCGCAACACGACGCCCAACTGCTCGGTGTGGTGAATTTCGAATTTCGTTTCTGAGCGCGGGCGGAGACGAGGCCTGCCGCTACCGGCGCGCGATCACAGCAGCGACTCGGCGATATCGTCGATGGCTTTCTCCATCGCATCCTGACCGGGCACGAAGGCGGCCATGATCACCTGGTCGATGCCGGTGTCCTCGTAACGTTTCAGAGTGTCGCGGTCGCAGGGATTAGCATACGGACACAGCGCAACCTTGACGTCGGCGATATCGCGGCCTTCGCGGTCACAGTGCACTTTCAGCGTGGCGAGTTTCTCCGCAACCTGCTCCGGCATCACGTCGACCCCGTACCAGTGACCGAAGCGCGCCACGCGGCGCAGCGCGGCCTCGCTTTCGCCACCGAACCATAGCGGCGGGTGGGGCTGCTGCACCGGCAGCGGGTACTGCCAGCTTTCCGGCAGGGTAAAAAATTCGCCGTCGTAACTGGACACGCCGTCGCGCCACAGCGCTCTCATGAGGCGGATATAGTCGTCGCTGCGCGCGCCGCGGCGTTCGAACGATTCACCGAGGGCGGTGAACTCCTCGGCCAGCCAGCCGACACCGATGCCGAAATCGAAGCGTCCGCCGCTGAGCACGTCGAGATCGGCCGCCTGCTTGGCGGTCAGCGCGGGGTTGCGCTGCGGCAGCACAACCACACCGGTACCGAGGCGGATTCTGCTGGTGTGCGCGGCGATGAAACACAGCAGGCCGAAGGGTTCGAGACCGAGCAGTTTGGGATCGACCGGAAACGAGCCGTCCGCGGCGTAAGGGTAGTCGGATTTGATTTCCTTCGGGATCAGGATGTGGTCCACCGCCCACACCGAGTGGAAACCGCGTTGTTCGAGGCCGCCGGCAATGCGCGCCACATAATCGGGCGCGGCGGTAGCGCCGCCAAACAATGGCATCAATCCAACTTTCATTGCGTATTCTCCTTCGCCTTGCGTCCCACTTTACCTGCGCCAGGGCGGCGCCCTAGGTCAGGCTCGCGCGGATCCGATCGATCAGCGCATGGCGCTCGGCGCGCGCGGCCAGCGCCTGTTCCATGTCGACTCTGACAAATCGCGTCGGCAGGTTCGGCTGCATCTGGCCGATCAGATCCATATCGGCGGAAATGACCGCGCCGATCTGGAAATAGCCGCCGGCCGAAACCGCGTCACGGTGCAGCACGATCGGTTCCAGGCCGCCGGGGATCTGGATCGAACCATACGGGTAAGCGCTGTCGGTGATATTCGATGGATCCGCGCCGGCGCCGAACGGCGGCTTACGCGGCACGAACTCCATCGGCCGACCGCCGCGAAAACGATAGCCCATGCGATCGGCTTCGGTCGCGACCTGCCAGGTGTCAGCAAAAAAATGTTCGCCGGCGGCCTCGGTCAGGCGATGCCAGTAGAGTCCCGGCAGGGCGCGGATCTCGGCCGGGTTACCGGGCAGTCGACGCAATGTTTCCGGTACGCTGCGCCCCGCCGCGGCGCTGCCCCTCGGCCCGACCGGCAGGATGTCGCCGGCCAGGATTGCGCGGCCCTGGAAACCACCGAACTGGCCGATCACGTAAGTCGAGCGGCTGCCGAGCACCAGCGGCACGTCGATGCCGCCGGCGATCGCGAAATAGATCCGCGCACCGCGTTTCAGAAAGCCGAAGCTGAGCGTCTGGCCGGCCCGCACCTCGAGCGCGGTCCAGCCGGGTTGTTCCTCGCCGTCGATTTTGACCGGCAACTCGGCGCCGGTGACGGCGATGAGCGCATCGCGCTCGAACGCGATCTCCGGTCCCAGGAAAGCCGCTTCGAGAGCGGCCGCGCCCTCGTCATTGCCGACCAGCAGATTGGCCGCACGCAGCGCCAGTCGGTCCATCGCACCGCCCATCGGGATCCCGAGCTGATAGTGCCCCGGGCGTCCGAGATCCTGGACCGTGGTTGCCAGGCCCGGCTTGATGATTTTAATGGTCATACAGCACCCCCGTCAGGCGCGCGTTATAGCCATCGATGTCAGCCTCGAACTCGCGCAGGTCGAAACGCACTTCGCGGATGATCGGCTCGAAACTGCCGGCCTCGATGGCGGCCAGCGTGGCGTCGTATTCCTCGCGGTCGATAGGCCGGAACTTGGCGATGTCACCGGGCCGGCACATCGCCATCGAGTCGCGCATCCAGCTCACCGACTGCTCGGGATCGTAGATCGGCATCGGTGTCATGCCGAACATCTGGTAGCCACCGGCGCCGCGCACGGCGTAAATACAGGTAAAGGCGCCGCCATGTCCGATCGTGTGTCGCGGCGTATCGGTACGTGGCCGCACGTATTTCGGCGCCTCGATCTGACGCTCGCGTTCGACCATCTGGTAAAACCACGGCACACCGCAGACAAACCCGACCTGCGACACGAACCACGGCGAACCATGATGCGCGGCGATGAACGATGCCACCGAGTCGTGGCCATTGATACGCGCGCAATACTCCAGATCCGTCACGTCCGGATCCTGACGGCGTTCGCGAAACTGGGTCATGGTCGCCGCGGTCCAGGGGTCCTGATAGTAAATCGGCAGTTCAAAAATGCGCGTTTCGAGCACCGGCACGCTTTGTTCGGCGGCGCGATCGAGGGCTTCGATTTCGGCGCGCAGATCGTTGGGATGGATCAGATCGGGATCGAAGCGCACCAGGTAGGAGGCGTTGCCGCCGCAGACCTCGGTCACACCCTTGATATTGTTTTCGCGAATCGTCCGCGTCACGGTCAGGCTCTTGAAAAAAGCCGTCATTGACATGTCTTCGGACACCTCGCACAACAGGTGCTCATCGCCGCCGAAGCTGAAGCGGGTTTGCATGGCTCATGCCTCCTCTTTGGGTTGGAAGCTGTGCGTCAGCCAGCGTTCCAGGAACTTGGTATCGAAGTTGCCGGCAGCAACGTCGGCGTCCGCCGCCAGCGCGACATGCAGTGGCACCGTCGTTGGCAGCCCGCCGATCTCGAGCGCCGCCAGCGCCTTGCCCAACGCCGCCAGGCAACGTTCGCGGTCCTCGCCGCGCACGATCAGTTTGCCCAACAGCGAATCGTAGAACGGCGGCACGGTGTAACCGGAATACAGCATGGTATCGAAGCGCACGTCAGCACCATCCGGCACGCTGAGCGCGTCGACCGTACCCGGCCAGGGCATGAAGTTCCTGGCCGGATCCTCGGCATTGATGCGGCATTCGATAGCGTGGCCGGCGACCCGGATTTCATCCTGTTTCAGGTCCAGCGCCTCGCCACCGGCAATGCGCAGCATGGTCTGTACCAGATCGATGCCGGTGATCATTTCCGTTACCGGGTGTTCGACCTGGATGCGGGTATTGACCTCGATGAAGTAATACGACTCGCTCGCCGCATCGTAGAGGTACTCGACCGTGCCCGCGCCGCGATAGCCGACCTCGCGCGCCAGTGCCACCGCGCTGTCGCACATCGCACTGCGCACGGCCGATGACAGGCCGAATGCCGGCGCCTCTTCCCAGACTTTCTGGCGCCGCCGTTGCAGCGAGCACTCGCGCTCGAAACAATGCACGAAGCGTTTACCGTCACCGAGGATCTGGACCTCGATATGGCGCGCCGGATCGATCACTTTTTCGATATACAGCCCGCCGTCGCCGAACGCCGAGGCCGCTTCGGTCGAGGCCTGCGGGAAAAAGCGTTCAAACGCGGCGAAATCATCGGCAATACGGATACCGCGCCCGCCACCGCCGGCGGCGGCCTTGATCATGACCGGGAACCCGATACGCTCGACGATCTCGCGCGCGGTGTCGATATCGTCGACCCGGCCATCGCTGCCCGGTACCGTCGGCACGCCGGCACGCGCCGCGACCTTGCGCGCTTCGACCTTGTCGCCGAGCAGGCGTATGGAATCGCCGTCAGGGCCGACGAACCTGAGGCCGGCCGCGACCACCGCGTCGGCGAAGTCGGCGTTTTCGGCGAGAAAGCCGTAACCGGGGTGGACGGCATCGACCCCGCTGCTGCGTGCCGCGTCGATCAACGCCTCGATATTCAGGTAGGACTTGGCCGCCGGCGGCGGGCCGATTTCAATCGCCTCGTCGGCCATGCGCACGGCCAGCGAGTCAGCGTCAGCGCTGCTGTGCGCCTGTACGGTTCGGATCCCGAGCGCGCGGCAGGCCTGAATGATGCGCACCGCGATTTCGCCACGATTGGCGATCATTACCGAACCGAGACTCATCCCTCGACCTCGGCAATGACCGCGCCAGCCATGATCGCCTCGCCGTCTTCGATGACGTAACAGATCGCTTTGCCGTCGACTTCCGCCGCCACTTCCTGAAAATTTTTCATGACTTCGACCAGGCCGATCACGTCGCCGGTACTGACCGCGTCGCCGTCTTCCTTGAACGGCGGACTGTCGGGTGACGGGCGACGGTAAAACGTCCCCGGCAGCGGCGACAGTATCTGTTTCGTACTCATCATAATTCTCCTGCGTCTAGAGGAAGCCTTGAACAATCGCGCGACGCGATGGGTCGCGTACTCGAGAAGCGTTGTTGGCGTTCAGCGATAATCTTCTCCGGGCGAGAAACTGACGTCCTCGGCGAGCAGTCCCTTGCCAGGAACAAAATTGATCTCCAGGCGGATCCCGGCCGGATCCTCGAACAGCACCGAGTAGTAGCCGGGCGCCCACGGCTCGACCTGCGGCGGGTGCACGATGGTCGCCTCGAGTTCGAGGAGTTCGCGGTACACGGCGTCGACATCCGCGCGGCTGCGCGCGCGCAGACACAGATGGTGCAGGCCAACGCCGGTTTGCCTGAAACGCTGCTGCTCGAACTCCGGCGCACAACGGCTGATGCCGATAGCGGTCCGTCCGCCAACGTAATAATTCATTTCCTCGCCGTCAAAGGTCTGGGTCATGCCCAGAAACGGCATCAGCCGCCGGTAGAACGCGCGGCACGCATCCCATTCGCTGACGCTCAGGATCACATGCGCCATGCCGTTGACTTCGATCACCGTACTCCTCCCTCGCCCTCACACTACCGCCAGCCACACCGCGGTCGTCACCAGCCAACTGCCTTCGTTGGCCGCTTCGCCGATGACGATGCCGCGCCGGTTGCGGTCCCAGCCCGCCGTCCGGGCCGAGTACCAGACCTGCAGCAGGCGCATCATGATCATCACATGCCCGGTAAAAATCGCGAACGCGGCGACCCCCTCACCGCCATCGCGGGCGATATTCCAGGCCAGAGTCAGCTGCGGTACGCATTTGAAGAATACCGCAAAAGCGGCGCGTACCATCGGGTCCGAAATACTGAGGCCTCGGCTGCGTCCGACCGTGATCGCGCCGGCCACGCCGCCAAGCGTGATCCAAGCGGTGACTGTATCGACAAAATTCCATTGCCCGCCCGCGAGCAGGAGCCCGACGAGCACCACCGCGCTGACCGCCGTCCACACCGCATACACGACCACGGCCTGGTGAATGGCACGGTCGGCGTAGGCCGCCCTGGCGTTCAGGGCCAGCACCAGGTTGACGATCAGAAACGCCATCCACAGCGCAATCCAGGTTATCGAGACCCCGGCGATGGTGGTACGCATGACCTGAAACTGCGCAATGCCGAAGCCCAGGGCGCACAGAACCTGGGTGACAAACAGGAAATCACCGATCGCGCGCTCGCGACGCGCGCCGGGCGCGAGCACGGCCACACTCATTTCAGCGCAATAACGGCGACACCCGTCGTTTTGAGTTCGCCCTTGTGGTCGGCAGCCTGCACGTCTACCCGCACGCAGCGCTGGTCGCCGTCGATAAACTTTTCGCTCACCCGCGCGCTGGCGGTGATGGCATCGCCGATGCGCGTCATGGCCAGGAAACGCGTATCGAAACTCAGGATCTGCGTCTGCGGTACCCAGTTCGTCAGCACTCGACCGGTATAGGCCATGATCAGCATGCCGTGCGCGATGACATCGCCCAGACCCGCCTCACGCGCAAAATCGCTGTCGACGTGGACCGGATTGTGATCACCGGAAGCGCCGCAGTAAATCGCCAGCGTGCGCCGCGTCAGCGGCGCCATGACTACCGGCGGCAGCACGTCGCCGATTTCGATTGCGTCGTAGCTGGGTGTCTTCATGGTCGTTTCCATCACCAACACCCCGCTAGCCGTGCCGGATCACAATGCTGCGATCGAATTCCGCGATCGCGGTACCGTCGTCGAGCGTGACAAAATTACGCTGCACAAGAAATTCCAGGGCGCCGCCCTTCTTGTGATAAATGTCGATGACTTCGCCGCTGAATCGCAATACGTCACCTGCGCAGGCGGTGGCGTGGTAGCGGAAAGCCTGTTCCCCGTGCAGAACCTTGCCGAGCGGCAGCTTGAGGGCCGCGAACCAGTCGTAGGGATCGTCGCGCTCCATCTCGAGGCAGAACAGAAAGGTCGGCGGCACCGGCAGCGAGCGGTAGCCGGCGGCCCGCGCGGCCTGCTCGTCGCGGTAAATCGGGTCGTCCTGGCCGATCGCCTTGGCGAACAGGCGCAGCCGGCCTTTTTCGACCTCGACGGTGAACTCCGGCGTCCGATAGCCGATCAGATCGGTGCTCAGAACCGGCGCCGCGGTGTCGTTACTCACGTTTCAGTCCACCTGTCGGAGTTTGCGGAATTCGCGGATGAGCTGTGCGCCGGTGCGGTTGACGAGACGCGCATTGAGTCGATACAGCCACCAGATGATCCTGGCATAAGCGGGAAACACGATTAGCGCCTGGTTACGCTCGACGCCGCGCAGGATTTTCTGCGCTGCCACCGCGGTTGGCACTTTTTTGAACGGCAGCTCGTCGCTGCGGTCTGCCGCCGGCACGTTGACGGCTTCGCTGGCGGTGTAGATATTCGATTCGATGAAACCCGGACACACGGCACTGACGCGCACGCCGAGATCCTCACCTTCCGCGCGCAGGCCGAGCGACAGCCCGACCACGGCGTGCTTGGTGGTGCCGTAAGGAATATTGCTTGGAAACGGGATCAGCCCGGACAGCGACGAGATGTTGACGATATGCCCGGAACCCTGTCGGGCCATGATTTTGTAGGCCGCGTCCGCGCCGTGGATCACCCCCATCAGGTTAACCTCGACAACCCGTCGCCAGTGCGCCACGGTGAGGTCGCGCGCATCGCCGGCCACCGCGATCCCGGCATTATTGAAGATCAGGTCCAGCCGTCCATACTCGGCGGCAACCGCGTCAACATGCGCCTGCACCGCGGCCGCATCGGTCACGTCCAGCGCCACCGCGCTGGCGCGACCCGGGCCTGCCGCGTTGACGGCCGCGGCGGTCTGCTCGACGGCCGCCAGGTCGATATCCGACAGCGCCAGGATCGCGCCCTCGGCGCCGAGGGCGTCGGCGAGGCCGCGCCCGATCCCGGAGCCAGCGCCGGTAATGACACACACCTGGTCGGTGAAACGCATAAAACCCCTCGCATCGGCCCGCCAACTGAGCAGGCCGTATGATAGAACCTATCCTGGAATTTTTCGCGCCCGCGGCGGATGCGCCCGCTTCGCATCATCGGTGTGCGATGCCAAAATCCCCCCGGATCGGTTTAAATGGCCGTTTATCGTCGATCGGGCAACCATCATGAGCAGCACGCTGGCCACCACCATCGCCGCCACGCAGGAAAAGTTTCGACTCAATCCCGCCGACGCGCGCGTTACTTTTCGCACCGCCTCGGAACTCAGGCAGCCGTTCCGTTCCGACGTCACCATTCGCAGCCACGCCGTGGTGATCGACGAACCGACCCAGATCGGTGGCGGTGACAGCGGACCCACACCGGTCGAAATGCTGCTTGCGGCACTGGCCGCCTGCCAGGAAATTACCTACAAGGGGTACGCCACCGCGCTCGGCATCGACATCAAGCGGGTCGCGATCCGCCTCGAGGGTGACATCGATCTCGGCGCCTTTTTTGGCGTCAACGATCAGGCTCGCGCCGGGTTCAACACCATCCGCGGTGAAATCGAGATCGATTCCGACGCCCCGCGCGCCGACCTCGAACGCCTCAAGCAGACCGTCGATGCCCACTGCCCGGTGCTGGACATGCTCACCACCCCGGTTGCCGTCGACCTCAAACTAAGCAGCCTCTGAACCAGTCATGGAAGACCTGCCCTGCGTAGAAGTCGAACCGAGCGCGAGCGCGACGGCGAGTGTGATCTGGCTGCACGGCCTCGGCGCCGATGGCCATGATTTCGAACCCATCGTGCCGCATCTCGGTCTCGCCGCCGACCACGCCGTGCGCTTCGTATTTCCGCATGCACCGGCGATCCCGGTCACCATCAATAACGGTTTTGTCATGCCGGCGTGGTACGACATCCTCGAGATGAACCTCGAACGCCGCGTCGACGAAACCCAGCTGCGCGCATCGGCGGCCGCGGTCGCGCGCCTGGTGGCGCGCGAAAACGCCCGCGGCATCGACAGCCGGCGGATCATCATCGCCGGCTTCTCACAGGGTGGCGCGGTTGCCTACGAACTGGCGCTGAGCTACCCGGAACGGCTCGGCGGACTGGTCGCCCTGTCGACCTACTTCGCGACCCGCGATTCGATCAAGCTGCATGCCGCGAACGCCGATCTGCCGATCATGATCGGTCATGGCCGCCACGATCCGGTGGTTGCCGAAAGCTTCGGCCAGGCCAGCCACGACGCCCTCAGCGCGCTCGGCTACCCGGTCGAGTACCACGTCTATAACGTCGAGCACGGCGTCGATCTCGACGAAATCAAGGCCATCGGTGCCTGGATCAACGCGCGCCTGTCCGCGCCGCAGGCGCGCTGAGGCCGCATCTGATAAATTTTCTGACATCGAACACCGCCGCATAACGACGAGGAGACTCAGCAATGGATTTTGGTTTCGTATTCATGGGCGACTGCCATATTCACGGCGACGTAAAATTCGCGGAAGACCACGGTTTTTCCCATGCCTGGCTGTATGACACGCAGATGCTCGGCAGCGAGGTGTACGCGGCGATGGCGCTGTGCGCGGATCGCACCTCGACCATCAAGATCGGACCCGGCGTGACCAACCCGGCTTCGCGCATCGCGCCGCTGTCGGCCTGCGGCATGGCGACCATCAACGAACTGGCGCCAGGACGCGCGATCATGGGCATCGGCACCGGCAACACCACCCGCCGCACGATGGGTATGCCGGCCGCCAGGGTCGCCGAACTCGAAGAGCACGTACGCGTCTGCCGCGACCTGTTCGACGGCAAAATCACCGACTACACCGAAGGCAAGCGCACGCGCAAAATCAAGTTCCTGAACCCGGACATGGGCTTCATCGATATCAAAACCCGCATCCCGATTTATATTTCGGCCAGCGGTCCGCGCGTGGCTCGCCTGGCCGGACAGATCGCGGACGGCATCATCCTGTTCGGCGCGGTGCACCCGGACCTGGTCAGGTGGATGGTCGGCAATATGCGCAAAGGCGCCGAGGAAGCCGGCCGCGATCCCGACAAGCTTTATGTGCTGTCGATGACCGCTTTCTACCTGACCGATTCGGACGAACAGATTGAAACCCGCGAAGTGCGCGAAGCGGTCGGCCCGATGGTGGCCTCGAGCAGCAATATTTTTGCGCTGTCGTGCCATAAGGACCCGAGCGTATTGCCCGCCGGGCTGCGTGATGAACTGGTGGCCTTTACCGACGTCTATCGCGAACCCGACGCACCGGTCGAAACCCGTCATCTCAAACTCTACGAAGGCTACCTGCAGCACCTCAAGGACGAACACGAAGCGCTGATGACGAAAAAAATTATTCAGGCGACCACCCTGACCGGAACCAAGGCCGAAGTCCTCGGCATGATCGAGGCCATGCGCGACGCCGGCGTCCACCAGGTCGCGATCCAGCCGATCCGGCCGGCCCGCGAAGTGGTGCAGCAGGTTGCCGCCGAGATCATGCCGCACTTCAGATAGCGGCGGCGTCTTCAGGCCAGGGTATCGATGCCCGCGCGCTCGCGTTCTGCGCTGCGCGCATCGGCCATGGCATAGGCGGCCTGCACCATCCAGCCGCCGCGCCGCGTAGTCGGCGCCGCGCGCGCGGCGACCTGCGCAATGTTTTCTGCTGGCGGTTCGCTGACACGGTCGAAACTGCGTGTGGTCGCGACCATCCAGCCGCCCGGCGCGGTCTGTGGCACCGCACGGACCGGTGCCGGCGCGGTGCTGGTCGCGCTTTCAACATCGTCGCCGACCACCGCCTGCATGACCACACTGGCCGCCGCAAAGGCGGCCCCCAGCGGCCCGCCAAACAAGGCCCCGCCGGCCACGCGAATGGCCGGCGCGATGACATCGCCGGTGATTTTCCGATAAAGATTGCCGACCACCGGAATGTGGTGGAGCGGATTGATGATATCGAGCACATCGCGAAAGCTCGGTCCATCGGCGCCGAACAGGCTGAAGCCGCCGGTTGCCGGACCGGCCGGGCTTGCGCCGGGTTGTATGACATTGACCGCGTCCACCGGGACCGCCTCGACTGAATGCTGGGTTTGCAGACTGAGCAATCCGCGTGCCATCGCGGTTTGTCACGCTGGCAACCGCGTACAGCGTTCGCAACGGACAGCCCTTGCCGCGATCTTCCCCCCGCCGCGGCAAATGTTGCCGGGCGCGGGGTCTATCGGCCCGCGCCGACCTGGGGCAGATGCGTCATCGCTTCGCTGACCGCCGCTTCCGGGTAGGCGTAACGTTCCAGCTCACCACTCATATAGCGCCCGTAGGCGGCCATGTCGAAATTGCCGTGGCCGGAAAGATTGAACAGGATCACCCTGGCTTCGCCGCTGGCCTTGCACGCCAGCGCCTCGTTGATCGCGGCGCGCACGGCGTGGTTCGACTCCGGCGCCGGCAGGATGCCTTCCGCACGTCCGAACAACACCCCGGACTCGAAACAATCAACCTGGTCGATCGACACCGCTTCGATCAATCCGGCCTCGAGCAGCGCGGAAACCTGAGGCGCCATGCCGTGGTAGCGCAGGCCGCCGGCGTGGATCCCCGGCGGCACGAAAGTGTGGCCGAGGGTATGCATTTTGATCACCGGCGCCATCCCGGTGCCGTCGGCGAAATCCCAGGTGTAGGTACCGCGCGTCAGGGTCGGACAGGCGCTCGGCTCCGCGGCGATGATCCGCGTGCGTTTGCCGTGACGCAGGTTCTCGCGCACGAACGGAAAGGCGATGCCGCCGAAATTCGAGCCGCCGCCCGCGCAGCCGATGACGATATCCGGGTACTCCCCGGCCATGTCCATCTGTTTCAGACACTCCTCGCCGATCACGGTCTGGTGCAACAGCACATGCGGCAGAAACGAACCGGGCGAATATTTTTTTGCCCCGCCGGACGTGGCAGCAACCTCGACCGCCTCGGAAATCGCGATGCCGAGCGAACCCGGGTGTTCGGGATCGTCGGCGAGCAGGCCGCGCCCGGCCGCGGTACGGTCGGACGGACTGGCAAACACCGAACCGCCGTAGGACTCCATGACGAAGCGCCGGAACGGTTTCTGATCGTAGGACACGCGCACCATGTAGACCTCGCAGGCGAGGTCGAAAAAATTGCACGCCATGGCCAGCGCCGAACCCCACTGGCCGGCGCCGGTCTCGGTCGCGAACGCCTTGCCGCCTTCGTCCTTGAGGTAAAACGCCTGCGCTACCGCGGTGTTGGGCTTGTGTGAACCGACCGGCGAAACGCCTTCGTACTTGTAGTAGATATGCGCCGGGGTCTCGAGTTGCTGCTCGAGCCGATGCGCGCGCAGCAACGGCGTGGGCCGCCACAATTTATAGATTTCGCGGACCGGGTCGGGGATCTCGATCTCGGCGTGCGGTGACATGTCCTGCTCGAGGATCTTGCGCGGGCTCAGTACCGAAAGGAAATCCAGGGTCACCGGTTCGAACGTGCCGGGGTGCAATGGCGCAGCCAGCGGTGTCGGCAGGTCCGCGTTGATGTTGTACCAGGCCCGCGGCAGTTCGCTTTCTGGCAGGTCGAATCGAGTCGCTTTGTCCAAGTTTTATCCCTCAATCAGGCCCCGGCAACAGGCCGACAGTATACTGGGTTAGAGGTACTACCCGCGGCCGCCGGCAGCGGCGGCGGAACTACTACGGCACCCGTGGGCACTAAGCCTTGAGTACCAGGGAGACTGCCATGATGAGCTGGTTGCTTGCATTCGTCGTCGGCGGCGTGCCGCTGCTGCAGATCGATGGTCCGCCGATCGCGCCGGTCGACATTTTGCCCGGGCACCAGGTTGTCGAGCTGCGCGGCCCGCTGATCGCGCGCACCGCCGGTGCGCGGCTGGTGTTGTTCGTGCGCGACCACTCGACCCTGACCGGCCAGCGGCCCGACCGCGGCAATGCCTTCGAGGAGGCCGTGCCGGCCGGCTCGGTGACCGCGCGTTTGAGCAACCCCGACGGCGGTGAACTGACCCTGGCGCATACCGGTTACACCTATTACCGCGGCTACTCCGGCCTGGTCCTGACCGAAACCAGTCCCGGGGCGCGGCAACAGCGCTACAGCCACCTCGAACTCGATGCCAGCGTGGCCCTCCCCGATGTGCGTTTCGTGTGGCTGGACCAGCTCACCCGCACCGTACGCGACGTGCCCGCCCCGCGCTGAACCGATCTGCGGCATTGAATGATAGTGGTGACGAGCCAGTGCCTGACGGGCGACCCGCACGCCACGAACAGCGTTCGAAACCCTCTCGCTTATTCAGGCGCCAGCAAGCTTCGCCGTCATATAGTCCACCAGCAATTGCGCGATGTGGTCCGGCCGGTCGAGCATCAACCAGTGGCTGGCGCCTTCGACCCGCTGGTAGCGCCACGCTGCGTCGACATAGGCGCCCGAGCCGACCATCTGCGCTTCGGTCAGGTAGGCATCACCACTGCTCCACACCCCTAAGGTCGGCACCGAGACGCGCGGCAGCACCCAGCCTTCGTCGGTCCAGGTATCGACGTCGACGTTGGCGCGGTACCAGTTCAAACCCGCGGTCAGCGCGCCGGGTCGGCCGAGATCGGCCAGCCACGTCGCCATTTCCGAGTGATGCCCCCACAGATCACGAAAAAACGCCCAGTCGTTGCGTTTCAGGTAATCCTCGGCGAAACCCTCGCGCATGAACAACAGCATGTACCAGGCCAGGCGCCGCTGCGCGATGCCGGCATGCCACAGCGCGCTCAGGTGTCCGACCGACAGCGCGACGTGGCGCTCGATACGCTGCGGATGCCAGGCCGCCAGCGCCCAGCCCACCGCCGCGCCCCAGTCGTGGCTGACCAGCCGCACCCGCTCGAGTTCGAAGTGATCGAGCAGCGCAAGCACATCGCCGACCACTTCCGGCAACGCATAGGCACTGCGCTCGGCCGGCTTGTCGGAATTACCGAAACCGCGCTGATCCGGCGCGATGACGCGAAAACCGGCCTCGACCAGCGCCGGGATCTGATGCCGCCACAGGCGCGCGGAATCCGGAAAGCCGTGCAGCATCAGCACCGTCTCGCCGCGGCCCTGCTCGGTCACTGCGAAATTCAGCGCACCCAGTTTGAGTTTGTGTACCGTCATCATTCGTAACCCCGAATCAGCAATGCTGCGCAGTCTACCCGATGCCGAAGAGCGCTGACCGCCTGGGGCGCGGATTGACGCCTGCCGCGGCGCCACTGGAAAATGCCGCCGAACCCGCAGGACGATCTCCCTATGGACACCGCCGACCACCACACCCAAAGCCCCCGCCCGCGCCTGGAAATCGTCTCCGATGTGGTCTGTCCCTGGTGCTACATCGGCAAACACCGGCTCGAGCAGGGCCTCGCCATGCTCGCCGGTGAAATAGATATCGACGTCGAGTGGCGGCCGTTCGAACTCAACCCGACCCTGCCCGCCGCCGGCATGGATCGGCGCGCTTATTGCGAAGCGAAGTTCGGCTCGCTCGAGCATGCCAACCAGCTCTACGCCAACGTCGCGGCGAATGCGCACGCCGACGGCTTGCCGATGGCCGTCGAACGCATCACGCGCACGCCGAACACGCGCGCCGCGCACCGCCTCATCGATGTGGCCGGCCGCCACGGTTGCCAGAATGCGGTGGTGGACGGTTTGTTTGCCGCCTATTTTGTCGACGGTCAGGACATCGGCGATCGGGCCACGCTGGTCGCGATAGGGGTAGCTGCCGGCCTGGACACCGCCACCGTCGAACAAGCCCTCGATGACCCCGCTGCCGGCGCCGATATCGAGGCGCGCGAGCGCGCGGCCAGCGACCTCGGCGTGCACGGCGTGCCGGCGTTTATCTACAACGGACGGGTACTGTTTTCCGGCGCGCAGTCGCCGGAAACGATTGCGCTCGCGATCAAACGCGCCTACGAAAAAGGCCTGTAGGGGTGGCACTGGCGGGCGGCGCCGCGCCGACGGCGGCGAATGACTGGCTCGCCGTGCATGTGACGACGCTGCTGGAAAGTTTTTACCGACTCACCGGCCGTCACCTCGAAAACCCCGATCTGGATCCACGCTCACGAGCGCGCGCCGTCTACGAGGCGGACTACGCGCTGCTTTCACACGGCCGTCAGACCGATCCCCTGTTCAACTATGCCAACGCCACCGCGCTCAATCTGTTCGAACTCGACTGGGCCACCCTGCTGCAAACGCCGTCACGCGTGTCCGCCGAACCGGCCCGCCAGGAAGCGCGCGAACGGTTCATGCACGAAGTGCAGGCGCGCGGCTGTGTCGAGCACTACAGCGGCGTGCGCATCTCGGCCAGCGGCAGGCGCTTTACGATCGAGGACGCCACGGTGTGGAATGTCAGCGACGCGCACGGCACCCTGCTCGGCCAGGCGGCCTGCTTCGCCAGCTGGAAGTCGCATTTGTCCTGAGTATTCCGCGCGAGGCGCGCCCGCCTTGCTCAGAAAGCATGCAACTGGGATAGTGCGCGCCTGCACGCTACATTCCAGGGAGTCCTCTTGAGCGCCAAACGCCCACGCATACTGCTGACCAACGACGACAGCCACGACTCGCCGCTGTTTCACCTCGCCATCGATGCGCTGAGCGAACTCGGCGAGGTCCACGTCGCTGTCCCGGCCACGGAACAGAGCTGGAAAGGCAAATCGATGACCCGTTACGGCGCGCTGTATGTCGAAACCATCGACATTCACGGCCGAGCGGCCTGGTCGATCACCGGCACCCCCGCCGATTGCGTCAACCTGGCCGTGCACAACCTGATGGACGAGGCCCCGGACATCGTCGTTTCCGGCATCAACATCGGCAAAAATATCGGCCTCGGTTTCGTTTTTGCGTCGGGAACCGTCGGCGCGTGCATCGAGGCCAACATCGCCGGTATTCCCGGACTCGCGCTGTCCCAGGAACTGACCCGCGAAGATTTCATGTACTGGGACGAAAACCGCGGCTTTCGTGACGAAACCAGCGCGATCCTGGCGACCCGGGTGCGCGAGCTGGTGCCGATGGTCTGGCACCGCTTTATCGAGGGCCACCTCGATCAGGCCACGACCTGGAACATCAATTTCCCGTTCACCGTCGCGACCACCCCGGATATCGTGCGTACCCGTCTCGGCCACACCTTTTACGGCCAGTGTTTTCAGCAGCGCGGCGACCAGTACCATTTCGGGCTGACCAGGGCGACCATCGACAGCGCGGCCGATACCGACGACATTACCCTCAACAACGGCCATGTCAGCGCCACGCTGCTCGATATCCGCGGTTACGGTCAGACCCTCGCCGACTGATCCAAACACCGCCGGGCGCTCGCCTGTGTCCGCACGGCTGCGCGCGCAGGCCGTATAATCGGGGCCCCGCGCCATCGATGGTCCCATGAGTTCACAACCCGAAATTTCCGCCACTGAACGTATCGACGCCGCCGCCGCGCTGGCATCGTCCCAGCCCGGTGACGTGCTCGCCGAAGGTTTCGAGCACTTCGTGCGCCATTATTACGCGGGCGTCTCGGACGAAGATCTGCTCGAGCGCGAGCCGACCGAACTGTGCGGCGCCGCGCGCGCCCACCTGAACTTCGCTGAGAACCGCGCGGCCGGGCGACCTGCGCTGCGTGTCTACAATCCTGAGCGCGCCACCGACGGCTGGCAGTCGTCGCGGACCGTTATCGAGATCGTCAATGACGACATGCCGTTTCTGGTCGATTCCGTGCGCATGTTGTGCGACGAACGTGGCCTGACCACTTACCTGATCATCCATCCCCAGGTCGCGGCGCGTCGCGCCGCCGATGGCGCCCTGCTTGAACTGCACTGCGGTGCGCCGGACGGCGCCGCGGCGGAATCGCTGTTGCATGTCGAAATCGCGCGTCTGAGCGAACCCGGCGATCGCGACGCACTGGCCACGGCTATTCGCGCCGTGCTCGACGACGTACGCGCGGCGGTGCAGGACTGGCAGGCCATGCGTGAGCGGCTGGCAGCCGTCATCGCCCAATTCGAGGGTGCACCGCCGCCCCTCAGCGACGCCGAACTCAATGAAGCAGTGGCGTTCCTGAAATGGATCGGGGAACACCATTTCACCTTCCTCGGCTACTGCGAATATGCTTTAGACGCGGGCCCGGAAGGCGATATTCTGAGCGCGATCGACGGTACCGCGCTGGGACTGTTCCGCGGCAAGGTCGGCGGCGTGTCGCAGAGTTTTGCCAGCCTGCCGAGTGATCTGCGCCGCCTGGCGCGCGAACCCCATGTATTGATCCTGACCAAGGCCAATACCCGCTCGACCGTGCACCGGCCCGGGCATCTCGATTACATCGGCGTGAAGCGCTTCGACGCGGACGGTAATGCGATCGGCGAATACCGCTTTCTGGGACTTTATACTTCCGCCGCGTACACCCAGAACCCGCGCACTATCCCGGTGCTACGCCAGAAAATTTCCCGGGTCATGGATCGCTCCGGCTTTCGCGGCAACAGTCACGATGGCAAGAATCTGCTCAATATCCTGGAATCGTTTCCGCGCGATCTGCTGGTCCAGATCGGTGACGAAGCGCTGTTCGATACCGCGCTCGGCACGCTCAAACTGCCGGAACGTCGACGGGTGCGACTGTTCGTGCACCCCGACCGCTACCGGCGCTTCGTTTCGTGCATCGTGTACGTCCCGCGCGACCGCTTTAATACCAATATTCGCAAAAATATCCAGCGCTTCCTGGGCGACGCGCTCAACGCTTCGCTGGCGGACTTCAACGTCAACGTTTCGGAGTCCAGCCTGGCGCGTCTGTATTACGTGTACCGGGTTCAGGATACCGGCCTGCCGGTCTACGACATCCCCACCCTGCAGGCCCAGCTCGAGGAGCTGTCGGCATCCTGGACCGACCAGTTGCAGGGCGCTCTGATCGAACGTTTCGGCGAAACGCGTGGCCTCGCGCTGATGGGCCGCTACGGCAACGCCTTTCGCGCCGATTATCGTCAGACCTATTCGACACAGACCGCGGTGCATGATATCGAGACCATGGAAACGCTCGACCAGGGGTCCGGTGAGATCGCCATGAGCCTGTACCAGCCGCGCGATGAAAACGACAACCCGCTGCGTTTCAAGCTGTTTCACGCCGACTATCCGATCCCGTTGTTCGAGACCCTGCCGATGCTGGAAAGCATGGGCCTGCGCACCGAAGACGAACACCCCAGCCGCATCGACCGGGCCGATGCCTCGCAGGTGTGGCTGCACGACTTCGGCATGGACCACAGTGAGGGCGCGGATTTCGACATCGAGCCGAACCGGACCAAGTTCATCGATGCGTTCCGCCAGATCTGGCGCGGTGAGGTCGAGAACGACCGCTTCAATGGCCTGGTCCTGCGTGCCGGACTCGCCTGGCGCGAGATCGTGGTCCTGCGCGCGTGCGCGAAATACCTGCGCCAGGCCGGCAGCAAGTTCAGCCAGGGTTACATCGCACGCGCGTTGCTCAGCAACCCGACCCTGGCGCGCCTGCTGTTCGCGATGTTCGAGCGCCGTTTCGATCCCGATCGCGATCCTTCCTCGCGCGACATCAGCGACCTGGACGCCGCTTTCGACAGCGGCCTCGACGCCGTTCCCAATCTCGACGAAGACCGCATCCTGCGCAGTTTGCGCGGCCTCATCATGGCCATGCTGCGTACCAACTATTACCAGTTCGATGGCAACGGCGCGCTGAAGAACCACGTTTCGTTCAAATTCGACCCGCGTCGCATTGCGGAATTGCCCGAGCCGCGACCGATGTACGAAATTTTTGTCTACTCGCCGCGTGTCGAAGGCGTACATCTGCGCGGCGGCAGGATCGCACGCGGTGGCCTGCGCTGGTCCGATCGGCGCGAGGATTTCCGCACCGAGATCCTCGGGCTGGTCAAAGCCCAGATGGTCAAAAATGCGGTCATCGTGCCGATGGGTTCAAAAGGCGGCTTCTACCCGAAACGCCTTCCGGATGGCGATCGCCAGGCGATCCAGGCCGAGGGCATCGCCTGCTACGAAGTTTTTATCCGCGGCCTGCTCGATATCACCGATAACCTGGTCGATGGCGAAGTCGTGGCCGCGCCGCGCACGGTCCGCTACGACGATGACGATACCTATCTGGTCGTCGCCGCCGACAAGGGCACGGCGAGTTTCTCCGACATTGCCAACGGCATCGCCATCGAATACGGCTTCTGGCTTGGCGACGCGTTCGCCTCCGGCGGCTCGAACGGCTACGACCACAAGGCCATGGGCATTACCGCGCGCGGCGCGTGGGAATCGGTCAAGCGCCATTTTCGCGAACTCGGCAGCGACACCCAGACCACCGATTTCACCGTCGTCGGCATCGGCGATATGGCTGGCGACGTGTTCGGCAACGGCATGCTGCTGTCGCAACACATCTGCCTGGTCGGCGCGTTCAATCACCAGCACATATTCCTTGACCCGGCGCCGGATCCCGCGCGCAGCCACAGCGAGCGCAAGCGCCTGTTCGACCTGCCGCGTTCGTCGTGGGATGACTACGACCGCAGCCTGATCTCCGCCGGCGGAGGCATCTGGTCGCGGTCCGCGAAATCGATCCCGCTGGCGGCCGAAGCGCGCTCGCTGCTCGGCATCGAACGCAGCGCCCTGTCACCCAACGAACTCATCCAGGCGCTGCTGCGCGCACCGGTCGACCTGCTCTGGAATGGCGGCATCGGCACCTACGTAAAAAGTTCCGAAGAAGACCACGCCGAGGTCGGCGATCGCAGCAACGATGCCCTGCGTATCGACGCCGACGAGTTACGCTGCCGAGTGATCGGCGAAGGCGGCAACCTCGGCCTCACGCAGCGCGCACGCATCGAGTTCGCCGCCCTGGGTGGGCGAGTGAACAGCGACGCGATCGATAATTCCGCCGGCGTCGATTGTTCCGATCATGAAGTCAACATCAAAATCCTGCTGACCGAATTGAGTCTCGACGGCACGCTCGACAAGGATGCCCGCAACGCCCTGCTGGCGGCCATGACCGACGAAGTCGGTACGCTGGTCCTGCGCAATAACTACCTGCAGACCCAGGCCCTGAGCATTGCCGAATTCGATGCGGTCGCCATGCTCGAACAGCACGCCCACTTCGCCGAACACATGGAGCAGGACGGCGAGCTCGACCAGGCCCTGGAGTTCCTGCCCGATGCCGAGGAAATCAAGCAGCGTGACGTCAACGAGGCGGGTTATACCGCGCCCGAACTCGCCGTGCTGCTGGCCTACGCCAAGATCGGCCTGTACCCGGAATTGCTCGACTCCGAGCTGCCGGGGGATGCCTATCTCGAGCAGGATCTGCTGCGCTATTTTCCCGCGCCGCTGGTCGAGCGCTACGCTGCTCGGATACCGCGCCATCGGCTGGCGCGTGAAATCGTCAGCACCCTGCTGGCCAACGAAATCGTCAATCGCTGTGGCATCACCTTCACGTTCCGACTCGCCGAAGTCAGCGGCGCGGCCAGCGAAGGGATCGCACGGGCTTACCTGATCGCTCGCGATGTTTTTGAGCTGCCCGCGCTGTGGGCCGACATCGAGGCGCTCGACAATGTCGTGCCGGCCGCGGCCCAGACCCAGGCTTTGATCGAAACCCAGAAACTCACCGAACGTGCCGCGCAATGGTTGTTGCGCAATCGCCCGCAACCGCTCGATGTCGCCGCCAATGTCGCCTTCTTCGGTCCCGATGCGCGGCTGCTCGCCGAGCAGCTCACCACGGTGATACCGGCCACATTGACGGCCAGACTCGACGCCCTCGTCGAGCAGCGCGTGGCGCTTGGCCTGCCGCGCGGCATGGCCGAGCGCCTGGCCTCGTTCGACGCCCTGTTCGCCGTATTCGATATCGCCGAGGTCGCGGCCGCGGCAAGCCTGCCGGTCACCGACGTGGCGCGACTGTACTTCGAACTCGGCGCGCTGCTGGACCTCGAATGGGTGCGCGACGGGATTGCCGCATTGCCCCAGGACACCCATTGGCAGCTGCTCGCCCGGGCCGCCTTGCGTGAAGACCTCTACGCGCAGGGCCGGGCGATTACCGCCAACCTCGTCGCCACCGCCACTACGCCCGACGAGGCCGCCATCCCGGCCTGGCGCGAGGCGGTGGCGCGACCGCTCGAGCACTGGCACGAAGTACTCGCCGAGCTGCAGGAAGCCGGTCGACCGGAGTTTGCCATGCTGTCGGTGGCGGTGCGGGAGCTGCGCAGTATTCGAGTACGCGGCGAAACGATTGTCTGAACGGCCGTGCGGCGTTCAACCCGTCACGGGGCCGCGCAGTAGAAATTCGTTTAATGAATGGCGTCTGATCGGTTTCGCGTTCAGCACCGTTACGGAGTAACCGACATGCAGATTGGCGTTTTCACCTTCAACACCGAATACATGATGCGCACCGACCGGCTCGCGCGCGCGGCGGAGGAACGCGGCTTTGAGTCGCTGTGGGTGCCTGAACACACCCACATCCCGGTGCCGGGGCCAGGTGAGCAGGCCGATCCTGAAACCGGCATGCCGATGAGCCCGGCCGATTTCTTTCTGCCCGAAGAATACCGGCACATGTCCGACCCCTTCACCGCGCTGGCCGCTGCGGCGGCGGTGACCAACAAACTGCGCCTCGGCACCTGCGTGTGCCTGATCAACCAGCACCATCCCATCAACCTGGCCAAGCACCTTGCCACCCTCGACCACTTGAGCGACGGACGCGTGATCTTCGGCATCGGCGCCGGTTGGAACGTTGCCGAGATGGGACACCACGGCGTGGCATTCTCGACCCGCTGGCGCGAACTGCGCGAGCGTCTGCAGGCCCTGCGCTGCCTGTGGGGCGAGGAACGTGCCGCTTTCGAAGGGGAATTCGTCCGCTTCGGCGCGAGCTGGCAGTATCCCAAACCGGTCCAGCAGGGCGGACCGCCGGTGGTGCTCGGCACCATGGATACACCGTTCGGACGCGAACAGGTTGCCCGCCACGGCGACGGCTGGCTGCCGCTGACCTTCGACGTCGATGAAACGCGTCGCAGCCTGGCTGATATTCATACCCGTATGAAAGCGCACGGTCGCGATCCGGGTAAACTCGACGTTTCCCTGTTTTTCCTCGCCGACGAAACCCAGTCCGCCGCGGCCATCGCCAAGGCGCGCGACACGGGCGCAAATCGCATCATCCTGCGTCTGCCGATCGGTGACGATACGCTGGTGTTGAAAGCGCTCGACGATTACGCGCGCCACATCGAGTAAGGTCACTCGGAACGGCCGCAGCCGTGGAGTGCTGGCTCGCGCAGGCAACCCATGGCGGACGGGCGCAGGCGCCGCGAGTACCGCGGATGCGCCCCGGCTCTTTTTATTGCAACCCTGGAGTACACAGCCTTGAGCATTATGCATGACGACCCCCGCATCGACCCGCGGGTCAAAAAAGTCCTCGGCGACATTCCCGTGATCAGGCGCGAAGACGTCGCGAATCGCGATGAACTCATCGCCGAAGTTAATCAACCGGAAGCGATTGCGATGCGCGAACGCTTTACCGCCATGCTCGAAGCGTTCGACAACGAAACGGTCGCACCGTCGGCCGGCCTCGAGGTCAGCGAGAAATCGTTTGTCTCGGCACCGGATGGCAACACCGTCAAGCTCCGGTTTATCCGCCCACAATCGTCCGAACCGCTGCCGTGCGTGTACTACATTCATGGCGGCGGCATGCAGATGATGTCCGCCTACGATGGGGTTTACCGGGCCTGGGCCCGGATCATCGCGCAGCAGGGCGTGGCGGTGGCGATGGTCGATTTCCGCAACTGCCTGACGCCTTCGTCCGCACCGGAAGTGAAGCCTTTCCCAGCTGGCCTGAACGACTGCGTCGCCGGCCTGAAATGGCTGGTTGAGCAGGCCGACACGCTGGGCATCGATAAACAGCATGTGATCGTTGCCGGCGAAAGCGGTGGCGGCAATCTTACCCTCGCCACCGGCCTCAAGCTTAAGCAGGACGGCGACCTCGGACTGATCCGCGGCCTCTACGCACTGTGTCCGTACATTGCGGGTCAATGGCCGCAGGACCGCTATCCATCGAGTATCGAAAACAACGGCCTGTTGATCGACATCCACGGCAACCGCGGCGCGATGGCCTACGGCATCCAGGAACTCGAAAACGGCAACCCGCTGGCGTGGCCGGGGCTGGCCGGCGAGGATGACGTCAAAGGGCTGGTGCCGACCGTGATCAGTGTCAACGAATGTGATCCGCTGCGCGACGAGGGCATCGCGTTCTACCGTCTGTTGCTCAGCGCTGGCGTTCCCGCACGCTGCCGGCAGGTTATGGGCACCGTTCACGGCACGGAGCTGTTCGCGATCGCCTGCCCCGATATCAGCCGCGAAACAGCGGCGAGTATCGCGCAATTCTGTCGCGAGGTTTAAGCCGCAGTCGCCACCGCAACGCCGCCTGCGCGGGTCAGTCCTTCTGCCGCCCCAACCTGGACGGGGTGTCAGTGCCGAGCTGGGTCGTGCAGGCAAGGCGCGGGGGTGGACGAGGAGCGCAGCCTACATAAGTAGGTGAGCACCGCAGTCGCCACCGCAACGCCGCCTGCGCGGGTCAGATCGGTGCTGACGCCCCGTTCAGAAGTCTATTTCTGTCGCCATACACAGATACGCCATCAGATCCGTGCTCTGCTTGTAGTGTTTGATCGCGAAATCGATGAATTTCGGTTTCGTGATCTCGTCGTCGGCGAAATTCATGCAGGCAATAAAATCCTTGCGCTTCAGATCGACGATCAGCTCGTGTTCGGCATCGAACCCGCGCGGCGGTCGCACCAGGGTATCGCCGATCAGCGCCCAGTTATTTTTGAACGCGCGCGCCCGGGTCGCCTGTTTCCAGGCGTTCGGATTATCGGCGATGAACTCGCGGATCGCGGCGAGGACCCTGGCTTCGGGGCGCAGATCCCGGCGCCGAGGAAACAGTTGCCAGGCTCGATATGGAGGTAAAATCCCGGGGCGTGCACGTCTTTGCCAAGCTCGTGCCGGAACTGGATCCCGACGTTGGTCTTGAACGGCGTTTTGTCGTTGGCAAAACGGGTGTCGCGATAAACGCGCATCAGTGAACCGCCGACCTTTTTCGGCTGCGCCAGAAAATGTGGCGACAGCTGTTTTTTCAGCGGCGGCCCCATCGCCTCAATGAATGCCAGCGCCGGTGTGCGGACGGCGTCTTCGTAGCGCTGCTTGTTGTCATTGAACCAGGGCCGGTTATTGTTTTTCGCCAGCTTCTTCAGATACGGCACGCAGGTTTTCGGAAAGCCTTCGAATAGCGCCATCTCACCACCTCGTCAATCCAGCAGTTCCACGGCATCACCCTGGCGGATGGTCCCGGCCTGTCGGCAATGCGCGCCGACCCCGAGATTCTGATCGGCCTCACGGACGATGGTGCGCAGAATGGTTTTGTCGTACTCGATGCGGCCCTGCGGCTGTACCGTCATGCCGCAGCGCGGCGTCGGCATGGTGATTTCGAGCACCACTTCGCCGATACGCAGACGCCGACCAACCCACTCGTTTTCCGCCAGGCCATCGACGCCAGCCGGGGTCTCGATAAAAAAATTCGGACGGAAACGCCGTATATCCCAGTTTGCTGTCGCGTTTTTGCTCTGCATGTAACGGATCGATGCGCTGGTGATCAGGTGCAGTTCTTCGTTGTCAAAAAACGTCCCCGGCACGGCCACGTGATCGATGATTATTTCCGGGAACTTGCTGAAGTCCGGCAGCGGTTCGCCGGGTTCACGAGCAAACACGTCGGTCAGTTCACGCATGAATTGTTCTTCGTCGGGTTTGTAGCGTTTGTAGAATTCAAGATTTTCAGCCGGCTGCAACGGCCACAGCTGCGCCCGCGTGCCGACCAGGTCGGACAGTTTTCGGTGGACCGCGGGGTCGTCACTGGACAGCGTTTCGCCATCGGGAAACTCGATCTCGACGGCCTTGATGCCGCGCCCGTCGGGTTCTTCCCGGTAGCGCGCACGGCATTGCATGAGCTGCGGAAAGCGTTTACCCCACTGCACTTCCTTGCGCGTTTCATCGCGCATCGCCCACACCCGGTCGCCGAGCACGCCATGCGCCGACACCGCCGCGGCCGCGATCGTGTCACCCTGCATGGATTTCACCGGATAACGCCAGATTTCCTTTACCACACCGAGCTGCTGCATGCGATTTCCTTCATTGCCTATGGTTTCGAAACCTGATCCTCAAGACCGGCCTCAGCGCGAATATCGAGCGCGATAGCGGTCCAGTCCTTGTCACCGTGGCCATGGGCGATGGCAGCTTCGAAGCGCTGCTCGAGCAGTTCTCCGAGCTGCATGCGCGCCCCGGCCGCGGCCGCCGTATGCTGCGCCAGGCGCACGTCCTTGAGGCCCAGCGCGAGCTTGAAAGCTGCACTGTCCCACCCCTTATCGACCAGGATCGCGCCGTAGGTCGAATACAGGGGGCAGGCAAACGCGGTGCCGGTGACCAGTTCGTAGAACGCGCGCGGATCGAGCCCGGATTTTTCGACCACCGCAAACGCCTCGGCCATGGCTTCGACCGCGGCGGCGATCAGGAAATTGAAGTTGATTTTGGCGATATTGGCGGCGGCAGCGTCGGGACCAAACGCAAAAACCTTACGGCCCAGGGCGCCGAGCACATCGTCGACCCGCGCCGCCGCCTGCGCGTCGCCAGCCAGCAGGAAGGACTGCAGGCGTGCCTTGACCGCGTCCGGACGGCCGAGCACCGGCGCGGCCAGGTAGGCAACCCCGGCGGCGCGATGACCGGCTTCCAGACGTTCCGCGCAGGCCGCGGAAATCGTGCTCATCGAAACGTGCACGCCACCCTCACCCAGCGCCGCCACCACTCGGCCGTCGGCAAACACGGCATCCAGCGCGGCATCGTCCGCCAGGCAACTGAATACCACCCCGCCCGGGGTGCAGGTATCGGCCGGGCGTTCGACCGCCACCGCACCGGCTGCGACCAGCGCCTGCGCTTTTGCCGCGGTGCGGTTCCAGACCCTGACGGCGTGACCATCGGCCAGCAGGTTTTCAATCATCGGCGCGCTCATCAGGCCTGCGCCCAGAAATCCCAGTTCCATTGCGTCCACCTTCGTGATCAGGAACGGCCGGCGCTCAGCGCAGGCCGAGCGAACCGGGATTGACCAGGCGTTCGGGGTCGAGCACGTCCTTGACGCCGTGCAGGAGTTTTTTCAGAGCGTCGTTGTTCATCATGTCCTGGTAAGGGTAGTACTTGCCGAGCTGCAGGTGGCAACAGCCGTTTTTATCGTAGAGATCGCGCAGGCCGTCGCGCAGTTTCAGCGCTACCGCGCGTTTCTCCTCGTCGGCCGGGATCGAACGCCATTTATTCGCGAATTCGTCCTCGATCAGACTCAAGCGGAATTCGCCGAGTTCGTCGGCCCAGTAAATACTCGGTTCGATGACAAACTCGGTCCCTGAGAAGCAGGTCAGGTAGGAGCTGTGAATATCGTATCGCTCCATCAGTGCGCGGTGTTCGGCGAAATAGGCCTCGGTCGCGGTACCCATGGCGACGGTTTTCGACAGCGGCATGAAACCGTGCACCGGCAGCCAGATCTCGCCTTCGGCGCCGAGCAGTACCGTACGCACCCCGCCGAACGGATGCGCCCGGAACACGGTCGGCAGGGTGTTGTCGATTTCGCGCCCGCCGTGTTCCTGGCAGATCCTGCGGGCGGTCTCCAATCCCTTGTGTGCGACGTCGCGATCGTAACTGTCGAAGGTCATATGCAGGGAATATTTGACCTTGTTGAGAAACGATTTGCCGCTCGCCGCAACCTTGAACGAGGACCACAGGCCTTTGATGCCACCTTCCGACGCGACCACGTCGCGCAGCACCGCGAGGCCCTCGCCGAACGTGAAACCCTGCTTTTCGAAACCGGCGTTGTAATACGGATCGAAGCCGTAACATTCCGCGCAGATGCGTTTGCGCGCGAGCACGGTCTGGGTTGCGAGCATGGCCTCGATGGTGTCGAAACCGAACGACATGAACAGGGTCACCGCGGGCGCCTCGATGAGGCGCAGCGTGACCTCGGCCTTGACCCCGAAGGCGCCGGTATCGGCGGTAAAGATCCCGGTCAGATCGGGGCCAAAATGTCTCCAGAACGGCGAGCCGTGCTTGTGCGCGGCCGAACCGGTCTGCAGCAGACTGCCGTCGGCCAGGGCAACCTTCAGTCCGAGCACGCTTTCGGCGGTGGTGTTATAGGTGCCGGAACCGAGGAACAGGCTGTTCTGCGATACGGCGCCGCCGATGGTGGCGTACATCCCCGACAGGGGGCCGAAATAGGGTGTCCTGACCTCGTGTTCGGCGAGCGCCTCGTAGAGGGTTTTCCAGGTGCAGCCGGCCTCGACGGTGACGTACATGTCCTCGGTATTGAGATCGAGAATGCGGTCCATGCGTCGCATATCGACCAGCATCGATTCGGCGCGTTCCGGCTGGTAGCCACGGGTATACGACATGCCGCCACCACGCGGCACGGTGGCCAGACCCGCCGCGCTCGCGATGCCGACGCAGGCCGCCAGTTCGTCGGCGTTGCCCGGTTGGACCACGACCGCCGCAACCGCACCGCTGGTGTAGCTGAGATCAGTTGAATAGAAGCGCCGATCGCTTTCGCCGGTGAGGACGTGTTCGGCGCCAACGACGGCCGCCAGGGCCGCCGCGGTCGAGTGGTCGGAACTGATAACAGGCTTGGAACTCATGGCCGGGTCCTCCGTTGTTCAGCGCCGCTGCTGATTGAAGCGCGGGGTCTGCGGCGGGGCAAAGCCGGTCTCGGCCTGGCAGCGCGCTTTCAGTTCCTCGATGCTACCGCCCTTGTTAACCAGCGCAAGCTCGCCGCGCGCCGCGCCCAGGCGGCTGCGCAGTTGTTGGCTGGCCTCAGTGTCCACCGTCCCGAGTGCGTCGACCACCACGCCGTAGTTTTCCGCCCCGCTCGGGGTCAGCAGACCGCGCCGCACGTCGAGAGCAACCTTGTCGGGGTCACGCGCCAGGGGATCGCCCCAACCGCCGCCGCCCCAGGTTTCGAACAGCAGCAAGTCGTTTTCCTCGACTTTGACGCGGTCGCATTTCGAGGCGATCAGCTCCTCGCTGCCGTCCGCGCGCTTGAGCAGCTTGCGGCTGCGCGCGCCCGGCGCACCGCCGTTGACCCCCCATGGATAAGTCAGCCAGCGATCGTCGTGGACCGAGATCTCGCCCGGCTCGAGAAAGCGATAGCCGACCCGCACGCCGTTGCCGCCGCGGTGCAGGCCGGCGCCGCCGGAGTCAGCGATGGTCTCGTAGATATCGATACGCAGGGGGAAATAACTTTCCAGGAATTCGTTCGGCACGTTGGTAAAACTCGGCCACAGCGAATGACCGTCTGCGCCGTCGCCCATCGGCCGCCCGGGAATGCCGCCAAAGCCGATCTGATACAACTGGTACCACTCGCCGCGGCGGTCGTAGCCGGAGTACATGAAATGCGGGCTGTCGGAAAATCCCGCTGCGCACATCAGATCCGGCGCGCCCTGCCCGAGCAGGCCGCTGATGATGTCAAATACGCGTCCGAGCGCGTGGGTGCGACACGATAACGCTGCCGGGTGGCGCGGTTTCAGCAGGGTCCCTTGCGGGATCCGCACTTCCATCAAATCGTAGAATCCGTCGTTGAACATGATCTGCGGGTCGAAGACCATGATCATGAATACCCCGCAGAACATCTTGAACATCTCTTCGTTGAGATAGAAATTGATCGAACCGATGGACTGCGGATCGGTACCGGCGAAATCGAAGATGACCTTGTCGCCTTCGCGCCACATCGTGCACGCCAGTTTGTAGGGCCCCATGCCCATGCCGTCGTCGCAGATATAGTCCTCGAAATAACGTTTCTCGGTGGGGATGGCGTTTTCGATCAGATGCGCCATGGCGCGCTTGTTGCGTTCGAGCAGTTCGTCCATCGCCGAGAACAGCACATCGTCGCCGAAACGCTCGCTGAGCTCGGCACAGCGCCTGGCCGCCGTGCGGCAGGCCGCGACGATGGCGTTGAAATCGCTGTGGTTCCAGTGCGGCAGCCGGCAATTGTGCAGGATCAGCTTGAGCAGGTCGGCCTGCAGTTCCCCACCACGGTAAATCTTGATCGGCGGCACCACGATCCCTTCTTCGTAAATCTGGCGCGCATCGGTCGGCAGGCTGCCCGGGACCTTGCCGCCGATATCGGTCATGTGACCGAACATCGCCGCCCACGCGATATGCCGCCCGCCCTTGTATATCGGCATCAGCACCAGCCAGTCATTGGCGTGGCTGATGGCGCCATTGCAGGCGTAGGGATCGGTGGTGAGAAAAATATCGCCCTCTTCGATGGTGCCATCGTAGAGGCTCATGAATCCATGGATGAACGAACCGAACTGGCCGACCACCATCTTGCCGTCGCGGTTGGCAATCAGCGGAAACTCGTCGTGCTGTTCGCGGATCCCCGGTGACATCGCGGTCCGGAACAACACCGCATCCATTTCGAAACGCGCGTTCTTGAGCGCGTTCTCGATGATGTCGAGGGTCACGGGGTCGACCGCGACGTGCTGCAGCGCCGTGGTGTTGGTTTCGATCAGGGTGGCGGGCATCAGTCAGTCTCCGAATCCGGGGTAATGAGGATATTGCCGTAGTCGTCTACACGGCCGCTGTGCCCGGGCAGGATCAGCGTGGTGGAGTCCATTTCGGTCACAATGGCCGGACCCGGGATACAGGCACCGGCGCCAAGCAGAGCGCGGTCATAGATGCTGGTCTCACGCGCAGCCCCATCGACGAACACCGCCTGGGTCGCGTATCGCGCCTGATCGAGCGACGGGTTCGGCGCTACCGCCTGGGCGCTGACACTGCTCGCCTGCCCCATCGCCACGGCGCGCAGGTTGACGATTTCCTTTTCCGCCGGCAGCGCGAAGGTGAACAGTTGTTCGTGCATGGCATCGAAACGCGCGGCAATCGCATCGAGACTTGTGCTGATGTCTTCGAGCGTGAGATTGACGGTCAGCAGCAGGCCCTGGCCGTGATAACGCAAATCGACCTGGTAGGAAATCTCCTGTTCGGCGGCGGTGACACCATCCTCCGCCAGCGCCGCGCCGGCGTTGGCTGCAAGCTCGGTCAGCACGCTTGCGAGTTCACTGGCGCTGGTATTGCTGAAGCGGCGGATAAACGTGCGCGAGGCTTCGTCGCGCAGGCGCGTAGTGGCGTCGCCGTAAGCACACAGCACGCCCGGACCCGGCGGAATAATCACCGGCCAGGCGCCCATCAGGCGCCCAAGCGCATTGGCGTGCAGCGGGCCGGCGCCGCCGAACGCGATCAGGGCAAAGTCGCGCGGGTCATAACCCTGCTCGACCGAGACCAGGCGCAGCGCGCCGAACATGTTTTCGTTAACGATGTTGTAGATCCCTTCGACCGCGGCTTCGAGGCCGAGGCCCAGGGCATCGGCAACCTGCTGGACCGCAGCGCGCGCGCGGTCGACGTCGATGTGCATGTCACCGCCGAGGCGCGCTACTGCTGGCAGGTAACCGAGCACCACGTTGGCGTCGGTCACGGTCGCCTCGCTGCCGCCTTTGCCATAAGCCGCCGGTCCCGGTTCGGCGCCGGCGCTCTGCGGACCCACGCGCAGTGCGCGGGTCAGTTCGGGGACATGCGCAATCGAACCACCGCCGGCACCGACGGTGCGCACATCGACTGAGGACGCGCGCACGGTGACATCACCAACGGTAGTTTCCCGGCGCAACTGTGCCGCACCGTTCTGGACCAGCGCCACGTCGGTCGAGGTGCCACCCATGTCCAGGGTCAGCAGATCCTCGAAGCCGGCGTTGCGGGCGACCCAGATGGCGCCCGCGACACCGCCGGCCGGGCCGCTCATCAGCAGGTTGACCGGATACGTCGCCGCCGCGCTGGCCGAGGCCAGTCCGCCATCGGAACGCAGAATATTGAGCTTGACGTCGTGCATACGGCGCGAAAGTTCGCGTTCGAGATTATTGACGTAGGTTTCGACACGCGGGCGCACGTAGGAATTCGCCACCGTCGTTACGGTGCGCTCGTACTCCTGCATCTCCGGGATCACATCCGAGGACAGCGAAACCGGTATGGCAGGCATGATCTCGGTGGCCACCTCGCGTACGCGGTGTTCGTGCACGGGATTGGTAAAGCTGTTGATGAGACTGACCGTCAGCGCCTCGATACCGGCATCGGCGAGGGTCGCGAGCGAGATCCTGAGCGCATCTTCGTCGAGGGCGCGGACCACGCTGCCGTCCGCGCCGATACGCTCATCGGCTTCGATGGTCAGTTCCAGCGGCGCCATCGGCTCGGACTTGTTGTAGATCACCCAGGCGCCCAGCCCGCCGGGCACGAACGAGCGTGCGATCTGCAGCACCTGCCGATAACCACGTGTCGTGACCAGCCCCACCCGCGCACCCGAGCCGGTCAGCACGGTATTCGTCGCGACCGTCGTTCCGTGCATGACGTGGGTGATCGCGGTTGCGTCCACGCCTGCCCGTTCGCAGACACGCTCGATGCCGGCCAGCACCCCGAGCGACGAGTCGGCCGGGGTAGAAGGGACTTTGGCGGTGTGGATCTGGCCGTTGGATTCGTTGATCAGCAGTACGTCGGTAAACGTACCGCCCACATCAACGCCGAGTCGATAACTGTCAGCCAAGGTTTACTCCCGGGTCCGTGATTGCGGGTTCATAAGTCTTTTTTTTGTCGGCAACGCGGAATCCCCGCGCCACCGTCGCAGCCCAAGCGTACTGGATCCGGCCGCACACTGGTATCCGGCGGACGTGGTATAGGGGACTATCGACATGCTAGGATTTTGACCACAATAGTCGGTGACGTCACCGTCGACGAGGAGGACCCGAGCACATGACCGCCAACGCCAGAATCCACACCCAGGTCCGTCACGCGGCCCTGCCGCCGACCACCCACGACGAATACGCGCGCCAGGAGTTTGTTCGCTCTTACAAGGAATTCCTCGTCAAACATGTCCATGCCGGCAATCGTGAACGCTACGAAAAAGCGGTCAAGCCAGCCTTCCAGCGCAAACATCAGCGCGCGCCCAGGGATCGCTTCGAAGTCCGCGACGAGATGACCCGCGATCCCTACTACCGCATGTTCAGCACCCTGCTGCGCACCAGCCAGGAAATGATGTGGTCGTCGTGCCAGGCGCCGGTCGAACGCGATCTAGAGGGACTCAACGCCACCCTCGGCAAGCCCGGCAAAAACAGCATCGGCGGCACCCTGGTGCTCGACCCGTCGCTGAAAACCCCGCGCTACCACACCGCCGTCGATATCCACTGCCAGCCCGGCGGTTACCACAGTGAATTCACCGACCAGGACGGCTCGCCGGGCATGGTCTACGACCGCGCCGTACACATCTATGCGATGGGGCAGATGGGGCCCTTCAACGACGACATGGGTGCGAGCATCGTCATGTGGCTGGAGAACCAGCGACCCGACTTCCGCCCGCGACGTATCCTCGATATGGGCTGCTCGGTCGGCCACAGCACGGTGCCCTACACGCGCGCATTTCCTGACGCCGAGGTCCATGCCATCGACGTCGCCGCACCGATGCTGCGCTACGCCCACCGACGCGCCGAGGACCTCGAAGCAAAAATTCATTTCTCGCAGCAGAACGCCGAAAAAACCAATTTCAAGGACGGTTACTTCGACCTCATCGTCTCACACATTCTGCTGCACGAGACTTCCGAGAAAGCGATCCACAATATCGTCAGGGAATGCCACCGCCTGCTCACACCGGGCGGCATGATGATCCACGCCGAAACCCCGCCTTACAAAGGCATGGAACCGTTTGACGCATTCATGCTCGACTGGGACACGCGCAACAACAACGAACCGTTCTGGGCACGCTCCCATGAAATCGATCTGGAAAAACTTTCCGCGCACGGCGGCTTCGACCCGAAGAATAATTTTGAAGGCCTGATCCCGAGCGCTTTCCAGGTCGCCGACACCAACCGCTCGAAAGTGTTTCAGGGTGGTGATTTCGGCGGCGGCGGTCTGTGGTTCATCTATGGCAACCAGAAGTAGGCCGCACGCTCGATGAGTAAACGGCTGCAACGCAAGGCTCGCGGCGAGCGCCCGTATTTTTTTGACGATCCCAGTGTCGACAAGCTGGTCGCCATGATCATGGGTCTGGCCGGCGAGACCGCGGTCATGCGCGACCGCCTCGACACCATTGAGCGCCTGCTCGAAACCAAAGGCCTGCTCAAGCGCGGCGAAATCGAGAGCTATCAGCCCGGCCCGGCGGTGATCGAACAGCGCGCCGCGTGGCGGGAAAACTACCTCAGCGAGATCCTGCGCATTGTCGAAAGCGAGCTCGAAGGCGCCGCCAGCGGCGACACAGCGCCGTACGAGGAAGCGATCAACGCAGTGCAGACCGATCGCAAACCTGCGGCAAAAAAGAAACCGGCGCGACGCAGAAAATCGGCGGCAAAAAAGTAGCCGCGGCTTCCACTGTGGCAGATGTAATGGCCCAGCATTCAGCTGAGTGATCGAGAACCGCCGGGGTTTACGCGCTGGCGCCGCGCCGCGGGCAAAAACTCGCCAGTGAGCATCGGCCCATGCAATACCATCTCAATGGTTTTCGACCCGGCAGTCCGGACATCGTGCAGGCTGCCGACGAGAAGCTGCAAAACCCGGACCAGGTCGATGTCTTGATCGTCGGCTGCGGCCCGGCGGGACTGACCCTGGCCGCACAGCTTTCGCAGTTCAAGCACATCAACACCCGGATCGTGGATCGTAAGCCCGGCGCGCTTGAAATTGGACAGGCCGACGGTATCGCCTGCCGGTCGATGGAGATGTTTGATGCGTTCGGATTTGCCGGCAAAGTCGCCCGCGAAGCCTATTGGGTCAACGAGACGACATTCTGGCGGTCAGGCAGTGACGGCACCAGACTACACAGGGCCGATCGCATCCAGGATGTAGAAGACGGCCTGTCCGAGTTTCCACATACGATTATCAACCAGGCGCGCGTGCACGATTTTTTCCTGCAGGTGATGCGGGACTCGCCACGGCGGCTGGTACCGGATTACAACCTGCAGCTGAATCGAATCGATCTCGTAGACGACGAGCACCACCCCGTCCTGGCCACATTCGATTGCCTCGACTCGCGCCGACAGAACGCAACAACAACCATCCGCGCACGTTTTGCCATTGGCTGCGATGGCGCACGGAGCACAGTGCGTCGATATCTCGGGCGCGAACTCAAAGGTGAAACCGCTCGCCAGCTGTGGGGCGTAATGGATGTGCTGGCGGTGACGGACTTCCCCGATATCCGCAGGAAATGCGCGATCCAGTCGGCAGCGCAGGGCAGCCTGCTGGTTATCCCCCGTGAAGGCGGATACATGGTGCGTCTGTATATCGAACTGGACGAACTAGCGAGCGACGAACGCGTTGCCGACCGCAACCTGACGGTTGATGCACTCATACAAAAGGCGAGGGCAATCTTCAGCCCACACTCGCTGGCGATAAAGGAAGTCGCGTGGTGGTCAGCCTATGAAATCGGCCAGCGGCTTTGCGACGCCTTCGATGATGTCCCGGATGGTTCGTCGGATAACCGGACCCCACGCATCATGATCGCCGGTGACGCCTGCCATACCCACAGCCCCAAAGCCGGTCAGGGCATGAATGTTTCCATGGCCGACTCATTCAATCTGGGCTGGAAATTGGCCGCCGTCGTTCAGGGCGAAGCCGAGGCGCGCCTGTTGCATACCTATTCCGCAGAACGCCGTGCGAAGGCCAAGGAACTGATCGATTTTGATCGCGATATGGCACGACTATTCAGTGAAAAAGCAACGGATGCAGCCAAGGCTGAACAATTTCAGCGCTATTTCAAAAAGCACAGTCGCTACACGGCTGGGGTCGAGACCCGCTACGAGGAGTCGCTGATCGTCGCCGACCAGCGTTACCAGGCACTGGCGGCGGGCCTGACGACGGGTATGCGTTTTCATTCGGCGCCCGTGATCAGGCTCGCCGACGCCAGGCCGATGCACCTGGGGCATGTCGTAAAGGCCGATGGTCGATGGCGGCTCATCGCTTTCGCCCCGGCGGCTGACGAAGGGCACCCTGGCGGCGAGATTGCGGCACTGTGTGACTACCTGACCAACGACAGCGCCAGCCCGCTACGCCGTTTTACGCCCGCGAACGCCGACCTCGACGCGCGTATCGATGTGCGCGCGGTGTTCCAGGCTGACTTCCGCAGCCTTGAGCTCGGCTCGATGCCGCCTCTGCTACGACCATCAAAAGGCTGCTACGGTCTGACCGACTATGAAAAAGTTTTCTGCTCGGATCTGCGTGCGGGTGCGGACATCTTCGAACTGCGCCAGATCAATCGCGTAACCGGGGCGCTGATCATAGTGCGCCCCGATCAATTTGTTGCCGCTGCTCTTCCCCTCACCGCGCGGGAAGCATTGGCGACATTCTTTAATGGATTCATGGTACGTCGCGGCAAGTGATCGGCGGGAAACGCTCAAAAATAGATTAAGGAGCCCTACGCGATAGCGCGTCGCCGTGCGCCGGTCGAAATTCATTGCGGGTCCGTCGCGCTACCGCTGCGCTCCCCGTCCGCGACAACGAGGCGCACGTCGAGCGGTTTCAGCGTATCGAGATGCACGTCGCGCTGCGGGTAGGCGATCACGATCGCGGCCGCGCGGAACAGCTTGTCGATTTCATAACGAATGTCACTCTCTACGATCCGTCGATCCATCAGCTTGCGCATGCGGATCCAGAAATGCACCTCGAACATCAACGCATCGTCGCCGAAGTCCGCGAAAAGGACGATAGGCGGCGGATCGGTCAACACCTTGGTATGGGCGTTGACGGCCTGCCGGATCAGTTCGTCGACCTGCGCGGTATCCGACCCGTACATCACGCCGACATTGACGTTGACGCGAATGCGATCGTCGGACAGCGTCCAGTTGACGACGTTTTTCTCAAGGAAGGTGCTGTTCGGTACGATGATGTCGACGTTGTTGAACGAGCGGACGCGGGTACTCCTGAGGCCGATGTGCTTGACCGCGCCGTAAGTCCCCTCCACGTCGACCATGTCGCCCAGCCGGATCGGTCGCTCCGCCAGCAGGATCAGGCCGCTGATGAAATTATTCAGGATGTTCTGGCTGCCGAAACCGACGCCGATGGCCAGCGCCCCGCCGGCGACCGTGAATATCGTCAACGGCATGTTCAACGCGCGCAGCGCAAACAGCAGGAACAGCGAAACCAGAAAGTAGAACAACAGCATCTGGTAGGCGGCCGCGGTACCTTCTTCGAGTCCGAGCCGTTTGAGCAGGCGCAGGCCGAACAGGCGGCTCAGGCGGCGGGAGAGCATTACCCCGATCACGAGTACGGCTAGCGCGCTGACGGCGGTGGCGACAGTGATCGGCTGGTCCTCGACCACCGCCAGCTCGTAGCGCCACACATTGCTGGCCGCGGCGCCGAGGTCGTCGAGCCTCCCCCCCCAGTCCACGCCGTCGATGTGTGCGGTCAGTTCGCCGGCGAGACGGTCGTTATGTCGACGTAGCGCATCGTTGGCCGCTATCTCCGCTTGCAGTGCCTGCTGCAGCGCGTCGGTGATGCGCTTCGCCATGGCCGTTTCCGGCGCGGCGATACTCTGGAGCTCGGCCAGGCGGGTCGCCGAGCGCGTCCGTTCTCGGGACAGCGCCGCGGACGCCTGCGTCGCCTCGTTCAGCCACCCCCGCAGGTCGGTGCGTTCAGCGGTGCCGGCGCGAACTGCGTAACGGCGGGACCAGATCTGTGCAAACACCGCGTTGCGTTCGAGCTGCTTGCCGAGTACGCCTCGCGCCTGTCTCAGCCGAGTGAGGGCATCCGCGGTTTCGACCGCGCCGATGCGACTGTTGCGTTCGACCTCGGCCCGCAGCTGGTCGATTTTCTGCAGCTCCGTTTCGATACTCTGGCGACGCGCGTCGACGTTCTGCAGCACCGCAGCCAGTTCATCCTGACTGAACACGACGCCGGGCTCGATCAGGGCAATACGCTCCTCGACGAGCACAAGCTGCTGCTCCGCGATTGCCGCGGTCAATCCGGCCATCGCGCGTTCCAGACCTCGGAGTTCGACCTGTTCAGCGGCCATCTGTTGTTCGATCTGCAGCGTACGCAGGTCGCGCGAAAGGGCACCGGCCGCGGCCGGATCGGAGCTGGCATCGAGCGCTTCACGAGCGCGCCGGCGAGCACGCTGCGCCGCGTCGAGCGCCTCGACTGCACGCTCGCTATCGGCCTCGGATTCCTTGATATCGACCTCGTTTGCCTCCAGCCGGGCACGGATCTGATCGCGCAGGTCCAGTGCTGCATCGAGGTCGGCGAGCGTATACGGGGGTGCCTGCGCAAGGCCGGCGGCGCGCTGCCGTTCGACGTCGTCGGTGACAGTCTGTAGCTGCCGCGACAACTCTTCGCGATCGGCAACCGCCGAAACCTGAAGCTCGAGCAGCACTTCGATCGCGCGCAGCATGTCGGCCTGTGCCTGCAGCCCGGCAGCGGTCTGCGGGTCGGCGGCAGATTCGAGCGCGCCGATTTCCTCCAGTGCCTGCCGCACATCCCGCTGCCGCTGCTCGATCGACGGCGCCGGAGTCTGCACACCTGGCTCCGTCCCCTGCGCGACAACGAGCGGCGACCAGGACGCGAGCAGCAGCACCAGTGCAAGCAGATCTGCTGGAAAATGGCGCACAGGCGACTCCTGAAAGTGGATGTGGCGGTTCGTGGCAACGCTGCGGCGGCTGGCCCGCCGAGGACAACAGCCTGCGCGCGTCATTCTACCGAATCCAGCATGACGTGCGGGGAGCAGCTCCCGCCTGCCGCGCGTAGCCACAGCGCTATAGGTGTGCCGTCACTGTCGGCTATGATCGCCCCGCCCGCGCCCGGCGCGTTTGAACAGAGATTCCTCCCGGACGACAGTGCAAGCATCGCTGCGGCACTGGCGCGCCGAAATATCTGAATTCGATAAGGATCCGACTGACCATGAGCAAGACCTCGGCAGATGCGCAGGAAGCGACGGGGTTTGGCACGTTTGGCGGTGTGTTCACACCCTGCGTCCTGACCATCCTCGGTGTCATCATGTTTCTGCGTTTCGGCCAGGTCGTGGGCCAGTCGGGCGTGTTCCAGTGTCTTGTGATCATCCTCATCGCGAAAACGATCACCGTGCTGACGGCATTTTCACTGTCGGCAACCGCGACGAATACCCGCGTCAAAGGCGGCGGTGCGTATTATCTGATCAGCCGCAGTCTGGGCGTGGAATACGGTGGCGCGATCGGTCTCGTGTTTTTCGTCGCACAGGCCGTATCGGTCGCGATGTACGTCGTGGGTTTTACCGAAGCGTTCATGGCCGCCTTCCCCGGGGTCGGGCTCAGTGCGCGGGAAATCGCGACAGTTGTGAACCTGGTCGTGTTCGCCTGTGTTTACATCGGCGCCGGCTGGACCATCAAGGTGCAGTACGGAATTCTTGCGCTGCTGGTGCTCGCGATAGCGTCATTCGTTCTCGGGGCGCTGTCGCTGGCATCAATGAACACCCTGGCCGCGAACCTGCAGCCGGCATACCCGGAAAACTCGAGTTTCTTCGTGATGTTTGCCTTGTTCTTTCCGGCGGTGACGGGGATCATGGCGGGTGCGAACATGTCCGGCGATCTGAAGGACCCCGGGCGCTCGATCCCGGGCGGCACGCTGGCTGCGATCGCGGCGACCGCCGTCGTCTACGTCGCGATGGCGCTGCTGCTCGCGGCGAGTCAGACGCAGGCTCAACTCATCTCCGACGTCTATGTTGTCGAAAGCGTTGCGCGCTGGCCGGCGTTGATTACCGTCGGTGTGTTTGCGGCGACCTTGTCCTCCGCCCTGGGCAGCATGATGGGCGCGCCGCGCATTCTGCAGGCGCTGGCAAAAGACGGGATATTCCGGCGCCTCAAGCCGTTCCGGCGCGGCGCAGGGGAAACCAATGAACCGCGCCGCGCGATCCTGCTGACCGTGGTGTTTGCCCAGGCGGGAGTGATGATCGGCGACCTCGACCTGATCGCACCGATAATCACGATGTTTTTCATGATCACGTATGGAACCTTGAACCTTGCCTGTTTCTACGAGGCGTTCACCGGCAATCCGAGCTTCAGGCCGAGGTTTCGCTTCAGCCACTGGTCCCTGTCGCTGGCCGGCGCACTCGGGTGTCTCGCGGTGATGCTGTTCATGGAGCCGGTATGGGCGATACTTGCCATCGCCTGCATGGGAGCGCTGCACTGGTACACCTCGCGCAAGGAGATAGAGTCCCGGTGGGGCGACGTGCAGAGCGGCTATGCGTTTGAACGCGCACGCAAGGCGCTGCTGCGTCTGGAAGAGGAGGCTTACCACCCAAAGAACTGGCGGCCGACACTACTGGCGCTGCGCCGGGGCCGCTGGGAAGAAGACTATCGCGTCGCGGAATACGGTTTCTGGCTCGAAGGCGGCCGCGGGGTGCTGACCTTAGCCGAGGTTCTCGACGGTGAAGCCGAAGACCGCATTGCGGCGCGGCGCAAGGAAGAACGTCGCCTGCGCGCGTTCATCCAGGCGGAAGAGCTCGATGCGTTCAGCGCGGTCGTGGTCGAGCAGGACCTCGTCGAGGGTATGAAGTCATTGCTGCAGAGTTACGGCATCGGCGGGTTTACCCCGAACACGCTGCTGATCGCGTGGGACGAACGCGAAGACAGGGCATCGGAGCTTGCGCTGACCGTGAAACTCGCGCGCGCGTTCGGCCGTAGCGTGGTTGCCGTGCGCGCGCTGCAGGGCGTCCCGCGGTGGGCGACGAAGGCAGGGACGATCGACGTGTGGTGGGGGGGACCGAAGAACGGCGCTCTGATGCTGATCTTCGCTCACCTGCTGATCTGTACCTACGGCTGGCGCGACCGCACGGTGCGCCTGCTGCACGCCGTGTCCGCCAGCGACCAGCACGACAAGGCCGCGCAGGAACTCGAGAAGCTGCTCGCCCTGGCGCGCATCAACGCGACACCCGAAGTCATCGTCACCGACGATGTTGCGGCGTCGGTCCAACAAACCTCGCGTGATGCGGCGCTGGTGTTTGTGGGGCTGGATCCGCCACCGTCGGACGACGTCGCACGCTGGCATCGTGACCTGCAGCGCTATCTTGAAGGACTCGGTGACGTGATCCTGGTCTCGAATGCAGGCGACGTAAAACTTGAGGCCTGAGTATTCGCAGGCCGACCGCGCACTTGTTGAGGAACGTTTTTCCACGTTCCAGGGGCATCAGGCGGGTCAGGAACCGACCTCCTCGGCGTCTGTCGGGCGCGAGCGCGCCCGGCACTCGAAATGAGCAAACACCGCCGGCCCTGCAGTGAACCCTGTTATGACACTTAGCGTATTTTTTTATTTGACCGCCGGCCTGGTACTGCTGGTTGCCGGCGCGGAATTGTTAGTACGTGGCGCCAGCAGGCTCGCAGCGCAATTCGGCATCCCACCGTTGATCATCGGACTGACCGTGGTCGCTTTTGGTACCAGCGCACCGGAGACCGCCGTCAGCGTGCAGGCGGCTATCAATGGCAGCGGTGATCTTGCCATCGGCAACGTGATCGGTAGCAACATCGCGAACGTATTGCTCATTCTTGGTCTGACCGCGCTGGTAGCACCGATCATCGTTTCCCGTCAGTTGATCCGCCTCGACGTGCCGATCATGATCGGCGCGAGCCTGCTGACCCTGGCGCTGGCATGGGATGGCCAGCTCTCTCGCGGCGACGGCGCGATCCTGTTCGCGAGCGTCCTCGCTTATACAGCATTTCTGATTGCCAATGGCCAGCGGCAACAATCCGCTGCTGCCGATGACGAGTTCAATAAAGAGTTTGGTTTACAGACCGTCTCAAAGCGCTATGCGCGGAGCGTGAATTCGGGCTTTTTCATCGCCGGTCTGGCCTTGCTGGTCGGCGGCTCGAATCTTCTGGTCGAAGGCGCTGTCAGCCTGGCCCGCGCCCTGGGTCTGACCGAACTCGTAATCGGTCTGACCGTGGTGGCCATCGGTACCTCACTGCCGGAACTGGCCACTTCCATGACCGCGGCATTCAAGGGTGAACGGGACATTGCCGTTGGCAATATCGTTGGCAGCAACATTTTCAACCTGCTTTGCGTATTAGGTCTTTCGGCACTGGTATCCCCGGACCCCATCCAGGTGGCGCGAAATGCGCTGCAGTTCGATTTCCCGGTAATGATCGCGGTAACCATCGCCTGCCTGCCGATTTTTTTTACCGGGTACTTGATCGAACGCTGGGAGGGCGGGTTATTCGTGGCGTACTACGCCATTTATACCGGATATCTGATCATGCACAGCAGCGGTACACCATGGCTGGGCGCCATGCAGCAGGCCATGCTGTTCTTCGTGTTACCGCTGACTGTCGTCACTTTACTGGTGATTGCGGCGCGCGCGTGGCGGCGGCAGCGCTGATTAGAGAAGTAAAAAGGGCAATCGATTTTTTAAGAATCTATCCTGTTGGTTGGCAGGTCCGGCAGGTGCCTCCTGGTTCTGGCATAGCGGCGCGCCAGTGCACGCATGTCGACGACCGGATCGGCCTCGTCCACTATCTCCATTCCGATAAGTGTCTCGATGATGTCTTCCAAAGTGATCACCCCCAGCATCTCGCTGTGCTCGTTTTTGACAACGGCGATCTGCTGGCGGTTGCCAATAAACCGGTTCAGAGCCCACGGCAGCGCCGTCGATGTGCGCATTTCGAGAATGTCACGCCTCAGATCCCGAACGTGATTCGAACTTCGGGCATGTTCGAGCAGCTCATCGCGCAACACGTATCCGCTGATCGCACCGCTCGAACCGTTCACCACCGGGATGCGCGAGAAGGGTAGCTCCTGTTGTACGGCGAATGCGATGGTCTGATTTTCGTCCAGCATACCGACCACGCTTTTCGGGGTCATGACATCGGCGATCTGGATGTCCCGGAAATACAACAGGTTCTCGAGCAAATCGGACTCACCTGGGGCAATGGCTCCGTCCTCAGCCCCGATCCGCGCGATTGCCAGGATCTCATCGCGGCTCACGCGCACCAGAGATTCGTTTCTGAGCAGGTGCGTCAACCACCCCGACAACCACACCAGGGGCAGTAAAAGTCGAATCATCCACGGCAGCACGATGGCAAGCGAGGGCGTCAACGCTCGCCAGTAGTTGGCGCCGATCGTTTTGGGAATGATCTCGCTCAAAACGAGGATTGCCAGGGTCAAGGCCGCGGAAAACAGGCCGACCCATACGTTGCCGAAAACACTCGCCGCCTGTGCACCCGCGCCCGCGGCACCGATGGTATGCGCGACCGTGTTCAGACTGAGGATTGCGGCCAAAGGCCGCTCGACATTCTGATGCAGCTCGGCAAGCGTCTGCCCCAGTTTAGGGTGCGACCTGCGGTACACCTCAACGTAACTGGGGGTCAGGCTTAACAGGACCGCCTCCAGTAGCGAGCACACGAACGACACGCCGATCGCCAGGGCGATATACAGGATTAGTGCAGTCATTTCTCGACCGATTGCGCGGTCTTATCGTTCCGTCGCGCAGGGTACCGGCATTGTCGCGATTGGCAATGCCGGTAAAGCAGGTGCCTTCGATTTTGCATATACCGATTCTGCCGCGTGTATTCGTTGCCTACAATCGCCACGAACCCGCATCATGTTAAACGCACAACAGCAACGTGATCGAACATAAGATGTCGACTCGAACGGCACGGAATACTTTCGATACGTGGCTCCCGCGCGCGCACTCACCTACGCGCAAGCCGGCCGCCGCAGCTGCTGACTGAGAAAATTTTGCAATTTCTGTAAAGATTACAGCGCTTGACGCGGCGCGGCTGACAGTGCAATCGACCCGCCTGAGACCACACACCGCTCGGCGCAACGGCAGCCTGCCGGCATGGTATTTGCAGCTCTCCCGTCAGACCCACACCAGGAGAGTTCCTTGAGTTATAAACATCGAATCGTCAACGTCAGCGCTGTTGTTTTTCTTGCGGCCGCCTGCGGCACGACTGTTGCAACCGAGCAATTACCGGCTACCGCACATCAGGCTGAAGTCGTCAAAGCCGTCGAACCCAGGCGCGCAGCGGCGTCCAGCATGACGTCCGGCATCCCCGCAACGGCACATCAGGACAGCGTGCTGCGTGGCTTCGAAGCCGCCGATCTCGACCGCGACGGCGTGCTGAGCCACGCCGAGTATGCCGCCTACATGGAGCATCGCGCCGCGGTGCTGTACGACCGCTCCCTGGTTCAACCCGAGCGTCACGGCACCGATGGCACTGCGCCGCGCGAACGAACCGCAACCGATGGTGCTGTGATGCCGCTGCCGACAGCCGATCCGACGGTTGGCGAGTAGCTCAACCAGGCCCGGAAACCCCGTTTACGTGTGATTCGCATTAGCACTGTGCAGCACGCTAACGCGCGAACGATGAGCTGCGCCGTATTCCGTCTTAGCGGGGCGCGGCAAGCCACCCACACTGGCGTCGCTTTCGACGCCGCAACATGGAGGACCCTGAATATGCACACAACACCAACGACAACGAGCCGTACAGCGCTCCTTGCGCTCGGACTCCTGTTCGCCTGTACCAGCGTTTACGCGGCGCGCGAAGCCGCGCCGGCCGCTGCGACGCCGACGGCCGACCAGATCGTTGCCAACATGCGTGAGGCCGTAGCACCCGACGAGACGCTCTTCGCGCGGGCCCGCGTTGCGACCGAGACGCGCGACGATAACATCGTCGTCTACGAAACGCTGGTCGCACGCCGCACCCTTGACGATACGGTACGCACCGCGATCAAGTTCAGTGACGGTAGTACTTTCGAAGATATTGCGATGTTGTGGGGAACCCGACGCGACAACGGCGAAATGACCGAAGCGGTTTATCTGCCGCACGAGAACCGGGTACGCGAAATCGTACCGGTGAATCCGGAACAGAAGTTTCTGCGCACGGATTTCACGCGTGCAGACCTGGGGCTGGTGCCACGCGGCGAACACACCTTCGATCTCGTCGGCGTGGCCGAAATCGGGAATCGCAAGACGTTTCAGATTGAGGCCAGGCCGATGGATTCTGCGTATTTCTCACGCATCGTCACGTGGGTCGCTGCCGATACCTGGTTGCCAGTACAGCGTGAATACTACGACCGAGCGGGCCGACTGTGGAAAATCGGGCGCTACCAGAGTCTGGTGATCGATGGCCACCCCACGATCACGTCGATTTCGCTCGATGACATCCAGACCGGAAGTCGCTCGAATCTGGTTATCGAAAGCCTGCGCTATGAGGAGGCAGGCCACGATTGGCTGTTCTCGCCAGAGGGTCTCGAGCGGATTTCGGACCGCACACCGTGGGCCGGACTGTAGCAGCAGGTTGATGGGGACATTCTGACTTTTCGAGCAGCTTGCCTGCCAGGCCACATCGGTCTGGCAGGCCTCGGGACAAAACCGAAAACCGGGACATTCCTGGTTTCTGATAGCCAGGAATGTCCTCGCAAGTGAGCCTCCTCGCCTCGCGGCCTCGCCTGCCTTAAGTCAAATCACGATCGAGATCCGGCAAACTCGGAAACGATTTCACGCCGTCGGTGAGAAAATCACCTTCGACATACGGACACAGCGCGACACGCCTGGCTATTCGCCACTGCTTGTCCTGGCGGACGAGTTCGTCGTGGTAAACGGCGCCAATAACCCATTGGTTGTGCGTACCGTCGTTTCGGATCTGCAAATGCAGCGCATGGACGGGAGTCCTTGCGACCGCCTTGTCGCCGTCGATTGAAATGATCTGCGGCGACACCAGGTGTTGCGTCCAATAGCAGAGATCGTGAAAGTACTTTACCTTACCGGGGCCATCCGGCATCGAAAAGTCGATACGTTGTCCGCGTAGACGATACAGGACGCTCGCGGCGTCTGTGAACACCTGCGGCAAAAGTTCGTGGTGCAGCTTTTCGTCAAACGCTCTCGCCACCTCCTGAATGGTGTGGGTAATCGAGAGCCTGTCTTCGCTGGTAGCTGGATCGGGCATTATTTTTCTCCGCTTGCAGTAATCTGGGCTAGTCTGCAGTAAATGAACGTTGCGGGACATATCCAGTCACCCTGTGCCTGCTTATTCCCTACTGCGACGAGTGAAATTACCGAGTGACATGATCGCTGCAATTAAACCCTCGCCGCCGCACCTGTTCCATGGCTGGCTGGTTGTCGCGGCCGCATTCAGCGTGCTGTTTCTGGCTTATGGACTGCAGTTCAGCTTTGGTGTTTTTGTCAGCGGCATGACCGACGAACTGGGTTGGAGTCGCGCCGACACGGCGGCGCCATATTCCATTTACGTATTCCTGTATGGCGCACTCAGTGCGATAACCGGGCGAGCGACTGATCGCTTCGGTCCTCGACCTGTGATCACCGTCGGCGCGGTCCTGCTCGGCCTGGGATGGGGCATGAGCGCACTGGTCCATGAACCATGGCAGCTGGGCATAACCCTCGGTTTTGTTGCCGCGTTAGGGATGAGCGTAGCCTGGGTGCCCTGCAATGCCACCGTGTCGCGCTGGTTCACGCGTAAACGGGGCACCGCGGTTGCACTTGCCTCGAGTGGCGCTAGCCTCGGCAACCTGGTCGTTCCTGCACTCGCCGCGGCCCTGGTTGCGGCGTGGGGTTGGCGTTGGAGTCTTGGAACCATTGCGATAGCGAGTGCCAGCATGATGCTGGTTGCCGCCCGCTTCATGCGACGTGACCCGGAGTCTGTCGGGTTATGGCCAGACGGTGACCTCAGCCCGCCACCCAGTTCCGTCCTCGGTCCCGGCCGGACATTGGCCGAGGTTTGCTGGACCGAACCCTTCCTACTCCTGGTCGCAATCTACTTTATGACATGGGTGCCCGTTTTTGTGCCGTTTGTGCACGCGGTCGCTTACGCGGAAGATCTTGGATTCAGCAAGGTCATTGCCGCATCGGTGATCAGTGCGATCGGCGTCGGCGGGATTTTTGGACGACTCTCATCGGGGATCTTATCCGACTGGGTTGGGCGCCTGCCGGCCCTGCTCGCAGTGTGCGCTCTGCAGACTGTCGCGTTCGTGTTGTTTGCCTACGGCCATTCGCTGCATCTGCTGTGGTTGGCCGCAACCGTGTTCGGATTCTCTTATGGGGGCGGGGTCACGTTGCTGCCGGCGCTCTGTGGCGATCTTTTCGGGCGCGCACACGTCGCCAGCATCGTCGGCATGATCTTCGCACTGACCGGTTCATCTGCCGCGATTGGGCCCTATGTGGCGGGCTGGCTCTATGACGTGTCCGGCAACTACAACACCGCGTTTGCGTTGTCTGCAGGCATGAATGTCATCGCCCTTGCCTTAACGGCGGTACTTGCCTGGCGCCATCCGATGCAACCTGGCCCCCTCAGGGCGGCGTAACCGGCCCCCAGCGAACCGCGCGCGAGTCCAAAACCACGCTGAACCCGCACCAATTCAGCCGAGAGCCAGCCGATGCGCCGCTACACCAGGAATGTCCCTGTTTTCCAGCGATTATCAGAAACCAGGAATGTCCCTGAGGGATCCCCACGAAATAGGGTTCAATTGAGCGCGGCCTGCTGATCGCTGTCGAAACGAATGAAGTCCAACGCTGTGAGTAAATCAGTGCGTTTGATCTGCAGTCGCTCGCGTCTAAGGACAGCCAGCCCGAGGAATGCGATAGAGAGTACGCGTCGTTTGCGTTGCGTATTGGCTTGGTAAGCGACGTGTTTTCCTTGCTGCTCAGCCAGGCGCCCGATCAGCATGATCAGCCAACTGGCAATCAGGGCAATGAGTAACAAGTTGGCGGTTCGTCGTACAGATCGGCAACGGGTCTGAGTCCAGGCGAAGCCGGTGCGTGTGCTCTTAACGTCTCGAAAACTTTCTTCAATTTGCATCCGCGTGCGATACAAAGCGATGGCCCGTTTTGAGGTCAAGCCATCGTCTAGAGAGCTGGCGATGATCCAGGGGCGTTGTGCGCGATGCGAGTATTTACGGTGATGTTCACTGCGGGCGTTTAGTCCGAAGCGAGTGCGTTGTTTTCGTCCTTTAGGCTTTTCTTTAAAGGCGTAAAGATGAACGCGACAGGGGTTCGATTTGGCGATGTGTAGCACGCCATGATAGCGGGGCCGTAAGGTCGCTGATATAGCGGTGGCGCCTTTCTCCCAGGTTTCGCCATCATCAAATGACACGTTAATGCTAGCCCGGATTTCTCACACGTAGTTAGTGCATCGGGCCTCCGAGAGGATCAAACTTGTTTTGCGTGAACGAGTTACGACCCCTCAGAGGAGGTTCCCGATGCCGACACAGTGTACCGCTGAACAACTGACGTTTTCATGGGCTGGACGCCGCCGCGTGGTGGCGGCGTTCGATGGCGGAACGGTGAGCTCGGATGGCGGCGCGCTACTGCTGGGTAAGGCGGACGCGGCGGTCGGTCTGATCGACCGGCTGTCGCGCTGCTTCATCGACGAGCGGCAGGCTGACTTGGTCGAGCACTCGTTGCGCACGCTGGTCGGTCAACGGGTGTTCGCGCTGGCGCTGGGATACGAAGACCTGAACGACCACGACGAGCTACGCCATGACCCGGTGATGGGTGCGCTGCTGGGCAAGCTGTCGCCGCGGTTACGCGAGGACTGTGCAGCACTGGCGGGCAAGAGCACGCTGAGCCGTCTGGAATGCTATCCGGCGAGCGGGGCGCATCGCTATCACAAGATCCGCCCGGACGAATCAGCGATCGAACGGTTGTTCGTGGCGCTGTTCCTGGAGGCTTACCGCGAGCCGCCGGCGGAGATCGTGCTGGATCTGGATGCGACCGACGTGGCGTTGCACGGCCATCAGGAAGCACGGTTCTTTCACGGCTATTACGATCACTACTGCTACCTGCCGTTGTACATCTACTGCGGCGAGCATCTGTTGGCCGCGAAGCTGCGGCCGGCGAACATCGACGGTGCGGCGGGGGCGGTGGAGGAGGTCGAACGCATCGTCGCCCAGGTGCGTGTGCGGTGGCCGAAGACGCGCATCGTGCTGCGAGCGGACTCGGGCTTCTGCCGCGAGGCGTTGATGGGCTGGTGCGAGGAAAATGGCGTGGAATACGTGTTCGGGCTGGCGCGTAACGCCCGTCTGGTACGGGCGATAGGCAGTGAACTGCAGACGGTGGCGGAGACGTCGGCAGCCACGCAGAGCCCGGCGCGCTGTTTCCGCGAGCTCGCGTATCGGACGCGCAAGAGCTGGAGCCGGTCACGCCGTGTGGTGGCCAAGGCTGAGCATACCGGTGACAAATCGAATCCGCGCTTCATCGTGACCTCGTTGTCGAAGCGACGCTGGGCGGCACGGGCGCTGTACGAGGACTTCTATTGCGCGCGCGGTGAGGCCGAGAACCGCATCAAGGAATGCCAGCTCGACCTGTTCGCCGACCGGCTCTCGACCGAGACCCTGCGCGGTAACCAGCTGCGCCTGTGGTGGGCGTCGGCGGCTTATGTGCTGATGCACGCCGTGCGCCGCATCGGACTGGCCGGCACCACGCTCGCGCGTGCTTGTGCGACGACCATCCGCCTGCGCCTGTTGAAGATCGGCGCGGTGGTCACGGTCAGCGTGCGCAGGGTCAAGCTCGCGATGAGTAGCGGCTGCCCGCATCAGCGGGAGTTCATCGCCGCCTGCCATGCCCTGGACGTCGCGGCGCGTTAAGCCGCCCCCTACGAACCAGACTGCTGCCTTCGCCATCGAACCCCACCACCGACACCGTCGGGTGGGTTCGCTCGCCCGCAGATAGGCAAGCCGCGTGATCTGCCGGGTTCACGCCAGCGATGCGCGGCTCGCTTCCACATCGCTACCAGACGACTGCGTTAATCTCCGACGCGGTGAGAAATGCGGGCTAGTGGGGATACGGTACGATGAAGTCCCAACCTAAGGCGGTGATCTCCGAAACCAAGGCACCAAGAAACCCGCATCAGTAATGATGATTGGACGTGACGTTGTCGGCAGAACCGTCGCAAAGGTCGACAAGAACTGGCGTTGGATCTTCGGGTTTCCCAAACACGCTATCGGATGAACTTCTTCATACAGCGTGAAAGCTCTGCCGCCGACTGGGACTGAGGCACGAAGTAAGACCAACGTTCGATTGTCAGGACAATCGGACCAATCAATCAAGATCACAGGCCGTGATTGATGCTTGAGTAACTGATGCGTTAGCGCTCGATAAAACTCGTCTCGTTGTGCATAAAGATGAGGGTTACCAATGAGGCGGTCGGCTTGTTTGATAGCGTGTTTGGTTTTGCTGTCACGCGGCGAATGCCGCCCCCTAAGGCGGTTACCGTTAACGTTTGTCCAGCGACTAACGCTTCGACGCTGGTCATCAGCGCAGCGAGGCGGGTTTTAATAACCGTCGGACACAATTGATGTAACTGTTGTTGTAGGATCGAAATTGCATTCATGGTGCGCACCTGCGATAGGACCGTTTGTTGTAATCCGATCAGATCGCCGCGCACCGTGAATGTTCCCCAAATCTAACTTATTGTTATTAAAAATATTTCCTCCAGAAATCGTGGGGATTCTTCAGGGAATGTCCCCATTTTCTGTCCCCGTTTCCCGGTCCGAATCGTGCCTCGATAAACAATGACTTGCGTTCGGCCGGGATATCGCGCAGGATACCGGCGCGATCTTCGTTTTGGCCTGTCTTTCAGCTACCCGCCCGTTTTCCGGACGCTCAGTTCAAGTCACCCACAATACCCAGATTGTTCGTTCCCACGTCCGATTAGCGCGTGGCATTTATGTTATGGAGGCCAAACAATGGCTATTGGAACTGTTAAATTCTTCGATGCGGTCAAGGGCTTTGGATTTATCCAGCCGGAAAGCGGTGAAAAAGACGTTTTTGTGCACGTCAGCGCGGTACAGAACGCGGGCATGGATACCCTGACCGAAGGTCAGCGCGTCAGCTTCGAGGTTGTTACCGAGCGCGGCAAACTGGCAGCCGGCAACCTGAAAGCCGCCTGACCATCGCGGATACGCTCAGCGTATCTGGAAAAACCCGGCCAGGTGCCGGGTTTTTTTTGCGCTGTCGCCCGCCGCGACCCGCAGGCGCGCGACGGGCGAACAGACGGCTCAGGCGCCGGAAAGCTTTTTCAGCTGGGTTGACCAGTTTGCATAGGAACGCAGTGGCTTCCAGGTAATTTTCGGCACGATATGGGCATAGCCCAGACGCCAGATAGGCAGGTTATGGACGATCTCGTCAATATCATCCCCTTCCGGAACATCGATCACGGCGATAACCTGATACTCACCCGCAACTTTCCAAATGGCTTTCATCGCGCCCGCTTCCACGGCCTCGAGCGCCGCCAGCGATTCCTGATACCAGACCTCGAAAAATTCCTTGCTCGAAAGCGCTTCCGGCTTGCGCAGATCCGCAGTCATCATTACCAGCATAATCGTCTCCTTCGTTGATCAGTAGGGTTGTGTTGTCACCGTCGGCGCGGACCAACTTATCGAATGCTCGGCTGACTTGCAGCCGCGCCGATCACCGCGTCGCAAGCGCGTTCCCGGCAGCGCTAGTCATCGCCGGATGCCGATTTCAGCAGCGGCATCACCTGTTCGCCAAAGCACCGGATCCCGGGCACGAAATCCGGCCAGCTGAATAACATCCCGTCGATACCGGTCTGCTGTCCAATCGCATCGATCTGGGCGGCCACCGTGGCCGGCGAACCGTACACCACGGGAATACCCATAAACGCCATGTTGCCCTCCTCGAGGCCCTGTTCGAGCGCCGACTTGAGCTGCGCGCTGGTGCCGGCCGCGTTGGTATCGAGACTGGCACTGGCCAGGATATTGCCGATCGCGCCGTGGTCGGCGCGGGCGACGATGTCTTCGGCGATACGCAGCGCTTCGTCGTCGCTGTCGGCCACGATCATATGGTACAGCGCATAGATGCCCACCTTGCGGCCACTGGATGCCGCGCGCGCCTTGATGTCGGCCACCCCGGACTCGAGGTTCGACTTGCCGGTCAGCACAAACTGGTGGTCGGCGTTGTCGGCCACGAACTGTCGACCGCGCGGTGACTGTCCCGCGCATACGATCGGGATCTCGCTTTTCGGCTGCGGGTACATCGCGCAATCGTCGAGTTCAAAAAACTCGCCTTTGAACGTGCAGCGTCCGGTGCGCCACAGGGTCTTGACGATCTCGAGGTATTCGGCGGCGTATTCGTAACGCCGCTCGTAGTGTGAATCGCCGGGCCACATACCCATCTGCGCGTATTCCGCGCGGTTCCAGCCGGTAACGATATTGAGTCCGCAGCGGCCGTTGGAAATGTCATCGATGGTCGCGACCATGCGCGCGACGACGGCGGGGTGCTGGCTCAGGATCGAAATCGACGGAAACAGCCCGACCCGCTCGGTCACGCTGGCCAGCGCCGCCATCAGCGTAAAGGACTCCAGGCAGGCGTCCCAGTAGCCGGTCTCGCCACCGAAACCGCGGTATTTCATCATCGACAGGACAAAATCGAGGCCCTGGGCCTCGGCTTCGATCGAAATCGCCTTGTTGTGTTCGAACGTCGGCGCGTACACCGGGCTACCGGCGGAGGGAATATAGCCGTTGCTGCCGTTGGGCAAAAAGACACCAAATTTCATAAACGATCTCTGCGCTCGTGACCGCGGCACTAGACCATGCCCGCGCGCTCGGATCAATCCCGTGATCTATGGGCATTCCCGCGCGGTCCGATTAAGATGATCCAAACCAATCCGCGCGCCACCATGGACCAACCCGACAGTCGCTATCGTCTCGGATTTCTGCGCTGCGATCATGCCCTCGGCCACCTCGCTGAACGCTACGGGGATTACCCGGAGATGTTTGCCCGCGCGTTCGCCGAAGTGACCGACCGTATCGACTGGCGGGTATACGATGCCACCGCCGGCGAGTTACCGAACGCTGTAGACGAATGCGACGGTTACCTGATTTCCGGCAGTCGCCACGGCGCCTACGATGCGCTGACGTGGATCGCGCCGCTGGCTGAGTTTATTCGCCGCTTGGCCGACGGCGGGCGCCCGCTGGTGGGATTGTGCTTCGGTCATCAGATCATCGCGCATGCCCTCGGCGCCGAAGTGCGCAAGGCTGACCAGGGCTGGGGCATCGGCATCCATGCCTATCACGTCGACCGACCGACCGCATGGATGCAACCGCCGCGCGAAACATTCACGGTGCCGGTCTGCCACCAGGACCAGGTCTTGAGTCTGCCACCCGGCGCGTGCCGCCTGGCGAGCAGCGCGCATTGCGAAAACTTTATTGTCGAGTACAACCCGACCACGCTCGGGATCCAGGGTCATCCGGAATTCGAACGCGCATTCATTGCCGAACTCGTCGAGTGGCGGCACGACTCCTTGCCGGCACAGACGTACGCCGCGGCACGCAAATCGCTCGATCGCCGGCACGATAACGCGACGGTAAAAACCTGGATCCTGCGTTTCCTCGGTATTCCCGCACGGGATCCCGAATAGCATGCGCTTCCTGGTATTGCAGCACCTCGACGTCGAGCACCCGGGTATCTTCCGGGATTTCATGCACGAGGAAGGGATCGCTTTCGATACCGTCGAACTCGATGCCGGCGAATCGATCCCGGCGCTGGACGACTATGCCGCGATGATCGTGATGGGTGGCCCGATGGACGTCTGGGAAGAAGATCAGCATCCGTGGCTGGTAACGGAAAAAGCGCTTATTCGGCACTCGGTGCTGCACGACCGGCGCCCGTTTCTCGGCGCCTGCCTCGGCCATCAACTGCTCGGCGCTGCGCTCGGCGGCGAAGTCGCCAAAGCGGCGCGCGCCGAAGTCGGCGTGATGCCGGTCGTGCTGACCGCGGAAGGCGCGGCGCACGCGTTTTTTGCCGGCGCGCCGGCAAGCTTCAGTTGCCTGCAATGGCACGGCGCAGAAGTGGTCACGGCGCCACGCGAAGCAACGGTACTGGCGAACTCATCGTTGTGCGCGGTGCAGGCCCTGGCCGTCGGCCGGCATGCGTTCAGTTTTCAGTTTCATGTTGAGGTGATCCCGACCACGGTCGACGATTGGTACGCGATCCCGGCCTACCGGGATTCCTTGCATGCCACCCTCGGCGACGACGGCGCCCAACAGTTCCGCGACGACGCACGACGCAATATGGCCGACTTCAACCGCCTCGCGCGCCTGCTCTACAACAACTGGCGCCGACATGCGTTCGGCGCCGGCACTACTTAGGGCTCGGACCTGCGGGCAGCGGCAGCTCTATGCACACGCGCAGTCCCGGCGCGTTATCGAGGAAGCTCAGCGTGCCGCCGTGCATGTCGACCACCGCCTGGACCAGGCTCAGACCCAGTCCGCTGCCGGGCAGCGAGCGGCTGTCGTCTAGACGCGCGAAACGCTGGGTCACGCGCTCGTGATCGGCGGCTGAGATTCCGGGGCCCGAATCGGCCACCACCAGCCGCGCGACGTTACCGACGCGGTGCGCATCGACTGCGATCGAAGTGCCGGGCGGTGCATACTTGACCGCATTGTCGAGCAGGTTGGCGAGGGCCTGGAACAGCAGGTGGCGATCGCCGGTCAGACGCAGGTCCGGATCGCAGTCGCTGACCACGACCAGGTTCTTGTCGGCGTCGATGTCCTGATACAGCTCTACCGCGTCGGCGACCATGGTCGGCAGATCGACACTTTCCAGGTGCGGACTGTAGCTGCCCGATTCGATGCGCGCGATGCGCAGCAGTGAAGAAAACGTCGCCAGCAGTTCGTCGGCCTCGGCGACCCCGCCTTCGAGTTCCGCACGCAGCTCGTCCGGCGCTGAACGCGCGGCGAGTTCGATACGGTTGCGCAGGCGGGTCAGCGGCGTACGCAGATCGTGGGCGATAACGTCCGATACATGGCGTACTGCCGCGACCAACGACTCCAGCCGCTCGACCATGAGCGTTGACGTGCCGGGCGAGGGGACGTCGAATTCATCGCCACCGCCACAGGTCGCAAGGCGTCGATCGAGACGGCCGGAGATGATTTCGGCGGTGGTCGCGGTGAAGGCCGAAATGCGGTTCAGCACGCGGGTACTCATGAAGATCCCACCGACCGCCGCCAGCACCAGGGTCAGGCCCAGTGCGATCAGCATGGCGCGATTGAAGACCCGGGTGAGCTGGCGGATCTGCTCGGTGTTGCGCCCCACCAGCAGGTACGGGAAACGGCGGCTTCAAACTGCGCGTGTCGCCTCCGACTCTCCTGAACGCACAGGACCAGTACTTCGACGACTGGGGTGACCTACTGGTAATGGTGGCCGTCGTCCGTGCGTTCGCCGAACGCGCCTGGCAACCACCCGAAATGGAATTTCGTTCAACCGTTATACCCGGTCGGTATGCCGCGGAACAGTTCCCGAACACACATTTCATCACCGGGCAGAAGTTTACCCCGGATTACCGTGCCGTACGAGCTGTTGAGCTTGCCGCCTCGCGTCACATCCGATGTCAGTCGATCACACGCCAGCCTGCCCGCCGCGCCCCCAATCGCTGCTGTTTTAGGAACCGATGGCAGCAATTCGCTGAGGGCTGTGTTGTCCGCCTATCTGCCTGAGCAACTGCCAGATTTAGGGCTTGCTGCCGAAATGGCCGGGACCAGCGTCCGCACACTGCAGAGGCGCCTGAAGGAAGGTGCCCTGTCTTACTCCGGCTTGATCAGTGAGCTTCGATTCGAGGCCGCTGCCCGGCTGTTAAGGGAAACCGACGCAACGGCACTGGAGATTGCCCTGGAAGTCGGCTACGAAGATCCGTCACACTTCAGCCGGGCTTTCAAACGCACCGCGGGCATCAGCCCGCGCGAGTATCGTCGCCAGCATCGACTGCACTAGGCCGAAGTCCTGCTCAATTGTAGCTGATTTTGACTATATGTTAGTTGGCCCTGTTCCGGGAGCTCTCCCGCATACCATTCGCCTGTTCGACTTGCTGGGCGCGTGCGCGTTCCAGCTGGCCCGAACGCCAGTACTCGATTTTGCTCGACCAGTACTCAGACGCAGCCCGCCGCAGATAACGAAGCTCGCCCAACCTCCAGGACGAAAGCACTGAATCCCCCATCCCGCTTATCAAGGGCTTGGCATTACCTTCAGTTCTCAAATCTACTTCACAGGTCAGCAGCCCCCTCGACATGGTCCTTGTCGGCATGACTCAAGAACATGTGATTGATCGTCACCTCGTTGCCTGGCAGGTCCAGTCGATACTTCCAGATCAGAAAGCCGAGGGCGCGCGCCTCGAGGCCACCATCGATCAGTGTGGTGGTGCCGTTCGGTGTGACGATGAACGCCGCGTCACCCTGACCAACGTCCAGAAGGTACATCTCAACCGGACGCACGCTCGACAGCGCCGGCGGCTTCCGCTCCCCCGTGCGGCCTCGATATCGGACGCGCCGGTAGTCGCCACCGCTTGGCGCTGTGCCGGAAAGAGTGTTGACCTCGTCGCCGAAGATCAACACGTAGCTGGATCGGATACCGGCCTCGTTGGTGAAATAGAAACGATGGGTCTTCTTATCAAGATAGCGCTGTGCCTTTGTGGGTCCCTCCCCTCGACATCGGACGCTTGGCCGCTTTCGGCGTTCGCTCGCCTCGCCCGTGCCATATATCAACCGTAGCAAAGCCACAGACGCCTCATCGGCCCGGTGGCTTCTGGTGACTACAAGTGTCGTTTACTGACCGAGGGATCGCCAAACCCCGGAAAGGGCCTTGAGCTGAGTCCGTAACCCGACGCTCGGCACACCGCGCCCTTCGTGATGAGTGCTAGTAATCGGGCTGGGTGAATCATAGGCTTGAAATGTCCTTCAAAACCGGGAGAAAGAGCATTTTTTCCGCAGTTCGAACTCACCCGGCTTCCAGGTCTTGTCGAACCAGCTCTTCTCCGGAACCATACAGGCGCAGCAGCGCACTCCTAGCCCCTGTTGGAACTGTCTGAACTCCGAATTGGTTTCATGCCCCCTTGGGGGCCGTCGCGAACCGAACCAGACATCCACCGAAATCCATCTGTGGCATTGATGACGATGTCTTTGTTTTGCTGCCTACCCTTGGGAAGCTGCTGGTCCGTCTGCAGCATCGAGCGGGACTCGTTGTCGGATACGCGACGCAGGACCCAGGAAGTCCTTGGCCGGGATGTTCAGCGGCAGCTGGATCTTGTAGGTCTTGGCACCGTCCAGCGGCCTGCCCTTGGCGTCGGTGGTCGCCATCACGTACTGCGAGCCGATGCCCACCATTTCGATGTCTACCGCCGGCGGGATACCGGTGTAGTTGTATGTGTACAGGACGC